>NZ_DATENY010000001.1:0-30522 GCF_035274705.1 Mycobacterium sp.
TACTTCACGATCGGTAAACAGGGCCCGGACGGGATGGCCGAGGTGCACGGGCGCCTCGATGCCGAATGCACGGCCACCCTTGAGCCGATCATGGCCAAACTCGGTGCGCCCGGCATGTGCAACCCCGACGACGAAAACCCGCGCGTGGACGGCGAACCGTCCGACGACCTAGTTCACGGTGATCTGCGTTCACAAGGTCAGCGCCATCACGATGCGCTCAAAGCGATCGGCCGGGCGGTGTTGGCATCGGGCAAGCTGGGTGATCTCAACGGGTTGCCGTGCACGATCATCGTGACGACGACGTTGCAGGATCTCGAGGCCGCCGCCGGAGTCGGTGTCACCGCCGGCGGCAGCCTGCTGCCCATGCGCGACATCATCCGCCAAGCCTCCCAAAGCCACCACTACCTGGTGGTCTACGACAAACACGATCCGCAACAGCTCTACTGCGGCCGGGCGAAACGCTTCGCCACCCCCGGGCAGCGCATCGTGCTCCACGCGCTGGATCGCGGCTGCACCCGACCCGGCTGCACCGCACCGGGCTACTGGACCCAGGTCCACCACGTCGACGGCTGGGATGCCGCCCATGGCCAAACCAACATCAACACACTCACCCTGGCCTGCGGACCCGACAACCGGCTGATCGAACAAAGCGGCTGGACCACCCGAAAACGCAAAGACGGCACCACCGAATGGAACCCACCACCCCACCTGGACACCGGCCAAACACGAGTCAACAACTACCACCGTCCCGAGCGGTACCTCATGCCAGAAGAAGACGACGAGGAAGGCGGTTCCTAGGCTTCGATCTCGCCGGCGACCTTGCGCTCGATGCTGGCGCGCGTCGTCGCTGGCAACACGATGAGCCCGTCGAGTTCCTTCTGCGCACGGGCGTAGGCGTTCTGCCGCTCCTGCGGCGTCGCCCCGCTGTCGGACGCCAGCCGCAGCAGATGCTGGGCCCGCTCCAGGCGTTCCTGCGCCTCGGCGGAGAAGTCGCTGCGCCGCCGGCGGATCGCCTCCGACTCGGCGACGTCGAACGCAGCGACGTAATCGCCGACCGCGTCGCGGTATCCGAGCTGGGCGTCCCTGTCCCCGAGGATGTCGTCGACGGTTTCCGGACGCAGCATGTCCGCTCGGCTCCTGGCCTTGTGGAAGGCGACGGTCAGGGGATCGCGCATATCCGTCATCAACGGAAAGTCGAGCAGTTTGGCGATGTCGATCTCGTAGTCCAGCCAGCGCGCGTCGGTGCGGTCGTGGCGCTGCAGCACCTTTGTCATCTCGCGGCGATACGCGTCCTTGTTGGTGCGCGCCCGGCCTGACGCCTCGGCCAGCGCGACCTTGGTCTCCTGCTTGATGCGGTATCGCTCGAGCCGCCGCTGCGCCCGGTGCTCATTGGCCACGACGACCGCTCGCACGGCTCCGCCGATCGCGCCCATGAACGGGAAGATCAGCCACCAGAAGTGGCCCGCGAACTCAAACATTGGCGCCACAAATCCAGCATGCCATCACGCCGAGGCTGTCGCGGAAATCGCCTGCGCGATAAGGTCGGCGACCGCCGCGGGATCGGTGAGCATCCGCAGGTGGTCCCAGTCGCGGCGGGCCACCCACCAACCACGCTGTTCCGCCTCGTCGGCCGCGTCATCATAGGAGGCACTGAACCGCAGGTATCCCCACCGCCGGCCTAGGCGGCGGGTCACCGGCGACGGCTCCTCGAAGTAGGCCAGCGGCAGTCGTGGGATCTCGGCAAGGAACTTGCGCCGCAGCGCCTCGTCGGGCACCAACTCCTCGATCGCGCCCGGCGGGAACCACTCGTTCCACGGCGGTAGCACGCCGCCGTCGGCCATGCCGCGCAACTGCTCGCGCAGCGGTTGCGGCGCGGTGTCGAACCAGCTGAGACCCGGGCGAGGCAGCTGCGCGTCGACGAACACGGCCCGCACGGGTCCGACGACTGCTTCGGCGATCGCGGGCACCAACGCCCCTGCGGCACTGTGCCCGATCACCACCACCGACCTGCCGTCGCTGACACCGTGTGCGGCCGCGGCGGCAAGCCGCTGGTAGAACGGAGGACCCGCCGACACCACCTTCGTCAGATCGGGTACCACACACCGAAACCCGTTGCGCCGCAGCCTGTCCGCAGCTTGCGCCCACGTCGCCGGCCCGACCACCGGGCTGTGCACGAACAGCAGCGTTGGTTTCACAGTCCGATTCGTCGGTAGCGTGTCAATCGGGCCGAGAACCGCTGATCGGCGGGCGCCGAACGCAATTGATGCAGCTCGTTGGCGATCGTGGCCGACAGCCGCTGGGTGAACTCCATCGGCTCATCGGCGGCGTCGGGATATTCCGGGACGATCGCGTCGACGATGCCGTGCCGCAGCAGGTCGGCCGATCGAATGCCTTGGGCCGCAGCTAGTTCCGGAGCATGGTCGACATCGCGGAACACGATCGCGCTCGCGCCTTCCGGTGGCAGTGGCGCTAGCCAGCCGTGCAGCGCGGCCAGCACGCGGTCGGCAGGCACCATCGCGAGCGCCGGCCCGCCGCTGCCCTGACCGAGCAGCACCGACACGGTCGGTGTGTCCAGCGTGACGAGCTCGGCCAAACAACGGGCGATCTCACCGGCGAGTCCGCCCTGCTCGGCCTCGGCCGACAGCGCTGGCCCGGCCGTGTCGATGACCAGCACCAGCGGCAGCTTCAGCCCAGCCGCAAGCGCCATGCCGCGGCGCGCCTCCCGCAGCGCCGCCGGCCCCACCAAGCCTCCGACGACCCGCTGCTGGCCGAGCACGACCGCGGGCTGTCCGCCGAACCGCGCCAGCGCCAGCAGCATGGTGGCGGCCTCACCGCGCTCTGTCCCGGACAACAGCACCCGCTCCGTCGTACCGTGCCGCAGCAGATACTCGACGCCGGGCCGGTCCGCGCGACGCGACGCCTCCACTGACTCCCACGCGGGTACGTCCGGAAGCGGCCTCGGCTCGGGCGCCGGTGGTGGCGGCTCCGGCGGGTCGGCGACGACCGTGAGTGCCCGATTCAGCGTGGAGCGAACTGCCTCGAGCGGCACCACTCCGTCGATGACACCGTGCCGGTGCAGGTTCTCCGCGGTCTGGATGCCGGCGGGAAACGGTTCACCGTAGAGATGTTCGTAGACTCGCGGGCCGAGGAATCCGATGAGCGCGCCCGGTTCGGCCGCGGTGACGTGGCCGAGCGAACCCCACGACGCGAAGACTCCGCCGGTGGTCGGATGCCGCAGGTAGACCAGATAGGGCAAATGCGCTCGCTTGTGCAGTTCGACCGCCGCCGCGATCTTGACCATCTGCAGGAACGCGACGGTGCCTTCTTGCATGCGGGTGCCGCCGGAACTCGGCGAGGCCAATAGCGGCAGCCGCTCGGCGGTGGCGCGCTCGACGGCGGCGGTGATCCGCTCGGCGGCAGCGACTCCGATCGACCCGGCCAGGAAGTCGAATTCGCATGCCACCAGCGCGACGCGGCGGCCGAACACCATCCCCTCGCCCGTTATCACCGACTCATCAAGGCCGGTGGCCTCGGCGGCGGCGGTGAGGTCGCGGCTATACGCATCATCCGTTGCCGTGACCAGCGGTGCGCTGTCCCAGCTGAGGTACGACCCGTCGTCCAGTACGGCGTCACGTAGCTGGAGGGCACCGATCCGGCTCACATGTCGAGGCTAATAGGGTTGCGGCATGATTGGTGTGACCCGCGACGGCCACGTGATAACCCTGGAACTGCAGCGTCCGGAACGACGCAACGCGCTCAACAGCGAACTCGTCGACGGCCTCCGCGAGGCGGTCGAGCACGCGGCCGAACAGGACATCCGGGCCATCGTGCTCACCGGGCAGGGCACCGTCTTCTGCGCCGGCGCCGACCTGTCTGGCGACGTGTTCGCCGCCGACTTCCCCGACAAGGCGATCGCCTTGAACAAGGCGATCGATGCCACGCCGGTCCCCGTCATCGCGGCGATCAACGGACCGGCCATCGGTGCGGGGGTGCAACTGGCCATGGTCTGCGACCTCCGCGTCGTCGCGCCCGAGGCCTACTTTCAGTTCCCGATCGCGAAATACGGTCTCGCCCTGGATAACTGGAGCATCCGGCGGCTGACGTCGCTGGCCGGCTACGGTCGCACCCGCGCGATGCTGCTGGCCGCCGAGAAGCTCACCGCCGACGCCGCGCTGCAGACTGGGATGGCCAACCGCATCGGCACACTCGCCGACGCCCAGGAGTGGGCCCAGGAGATCTCCGAGCTTGCCCCGCTGACCCTGCGGCACGCCAAACGGGTGCTCAACGACGACGGCGCCTACGAGGAACAAGGACAGGTCCACAAAGAGTTGTTTGACAAGGCGTGGGGTAGTCAAGACGTCATCGAGGCACAGGTCGCGAGAGTCCAGAAGCGGCCACCGAACTTTCAAGGAGTCTGATGGTGGTGCGTGCGGCCCTGCGCTTCGGGTTCGGCACGGCTTCGTTGTTGGCCGGCGGCTGGCTTGTGCGCGCGCTGAGCGGCACACCTGCCTCGCTGGGCGCGTCGCCTGCAGAGATCGAAGCCGTGGCGAAACGGTCGCCGCACTTTCAGGACGGCACGTTCGTCAACGTCGACCCGCCGTCGGGGGTCAAGCTCGATACCGAGGAACGCCGCATGTTGATGCGCGAACTCATCGGCATCCACACCGTCGGGCGCCCGCCTGGGCCGATCCCGCTGGCAGTGCCGTCGCCCGCCGATGCCGCACCGGCGCGCCTGGCGGTGAGCTGGTACGGGCACTCCGCGGCGCTGATCGAGGTCGACGGCTACCGGGTGCTGGCCGACCCGATCTGGAGTCAACGGTGCTCGCCGTCGCGGACCGTCGGGCCGCAGCGCATGCACGAGGTGCCGCTGCCGCTGGAGGCGCTGCCCGCCGTCGACGCGGTGGTGATCAGTCACGATCACTACGACCACCTCGACATCGACACGATCATCGGCCTGGCCCGCACGCAGCGCGCACCGTTCGTGGTGCCACTCGGCGTCGGCGCGCACCTACGTAAGTGGGGGATACCGGAGAGCCGCATCGTCGAACTCGACTGGAACGAAGGCCATCAGATCGGCGACCTGACTCTGGTGTGCACCCCGGCTCGGCACTTTTCCGGTCGCCTGTTCACTCGCGACACCACGCTGTGGGCGTCGTGGGTGATCGCCGGCCCGCACCATCGGGCCTTCTTCGGCGGCGACACCGGATACACCAAGAGCTTCACCGAAATCGGGGTGGATCACGGGCCTTTCGACCTGACGCTGCTGCCGATCGGCGCCTATCACCCGGCATGGCCGGACATCCACATGAACCCAGAAGAAGCGGTGCGCGCTCATCTCGACATCGCGGAGGCCGGCTCGGGCCTTCTGGTGCCGATCCACTGGGCGACGTTTCGGCTGGCGCCGCATCCGTGGTCCGAACCGGTTGAACGGCTTCTGGCCGCCGCGGACCCGGCGCATGTACGGGTGGTGGTCCCCAAGCCAGGCGAGCGTGTCGATCCCGACACGGCACGTGATTCCTCGGCGTGGTGGCAGTAGTAGGTCGTCTTCGATCTCGTCGCACAGGCGCCGTATAACGCCGCTCTGTGACGGTTAGCCGTTACGGTGCAAGGCATGAATGCAGTCGCGCGGGTCGCGGTCGTTGCGTTGCTGCTGATCGCGGGCTGCAGCTCGGACAAGCAGGCCCTGCCTGTGCCATCCGACGTGCCGCCGCCGCTGGTGCCGGCGATGCCGCTGCCCGACAACGCCGTCGACAACGCGGTGAAGAAGCTCGACGGCATGGCGGACGAGCTGATGAAGAAGTCGGGCATCCCCGGGATGGCGGTCGCGGTCGTTCACGGCGGAAAAACCGTGTACGCCAAGGGTTTCGGGGTCAAAGACGTGCGCAGCGGTGAAACGGTGGACCCAGACACTGTTTTTCAGCTCGCGTCCCTTTCCAAGTCGCTGAGTTCGACAGTCGTCGCGCACCAGGTCGGCGTGAACGCGATCGGATGGGACACGCCGATCGTCTCCAAGCTGCCGTGGTTCGCGCTGTCCGACCCGGCCGTCACGAACATGGTCAGCGTCGGCGACATGTTCGCGCATCGCTCCGGCCTGCCCGATCATGCCGGCGACACGCTCGAAGACCTCGGCTACGACCGGCGCTATGTGCTCGAACATCTTCGGCAGCTGCCGCTGGATCCGTTCCGAATCTCTTACGCCTACACCAACTTCGGATTGACCGCGGGTGCCGAAGCGGTCGCGGTGAGCGCAGGCAAGACGTGGGAAGACCTCGCCGACGACGTGGTGTTCCGGCCGCTGGGCATGGCGTCGACGAGTTACCGGTTCGCCGACTACGAAGCCCGTAAGGACCGCGCGGTCGGCCACATCCACATCGACGGCCGCTACGAACCGCGCTATGTCCGCGAACCCGATCCCGAAGCCCCCGCGGGCGGGGTCAGCTCCTCGGTGAACGACATGACCCGATGGCTGGCAATGGTGCTGGCCAATGGCAGCCACGACGGCAAGCAGATCGTCGACTCCAAGGCACTCTTGCCGGCTGTGACACCGCAGATCGTTTCGAGCGCTGCCACCGAGCCCGCGATGCGCTCGGGCTTCTACGGATACGGCTTCAACGTCGGCTCGACGTCGGCGGCCCGGATGGAGCTCAGCCACTCCGGGGCGTTCGAACTGGGGTCGGGAACCAATTTCGTCATCCTGCCGTCGGCCGACGTGGCGATCGTCGCGCTCACCAACGCCACACCATCCGGTGTGCCGGAATCGCTTACCGCCGAATTCGCCGACCTCGTCCAGTTCGGTGAGGTCCGCGAGGACTGGTACAAGCTCTACAGCGACATCTTCAAGAAGATGGAGCAGCCGACGGGTTCGCTTGTGGGACAGAAGCCGCCGACCAATCCCGCGCCGGCCGCGCCGTTGGCCTCCTATGTCGGCACCTACAACAACGACTACTGGGGCCCGGCGCGCATCACCGAGAAAGACGGAAGGTTGCAGCTCGCTCTCGGGCCCAAGTTGACGGTCCCGCTCGAGCACTGGGACGGCAACACCTTCACGTTCAGCTTCGTCACCGAAAACGCGCCGCCGGGAACGATTTCCAAGGCCACCTTCGACGGCAACAGGCTCACGCTCGAGTACTACGACAGCTTCGGAACGTTCACCCGATGACCGTCGTCCTAGCCGCCGGTCTCACAGACGCCGAAGTCGCCCAGCGTGTAACTGAAGGCAAGACCAACGACGTGCCGACCCGCGCGGCGCGCAGCGTATCCGAGATCGTCCGCGCCAATGTGTTCACCCGGATCAACGCCATCCTCGGGGTGCTGCTCGTCATCGTGTTGTCCACCGGTTCGATCATCAACGGCGCGTTTGGAATACTGATCATCGCCAACAGCGCGATCGGCATCGTTCAGGAGCTGCGCGCAAAGCAGACGTTGGACAAATTGGCCATCGTCGGACAGGCGAAGCCGTTGGTACGCCGGCAATCCGGGACGAAGGCGTTATTGCCCAGCCAGGTCGTTCTCGACGACATCATCGAACTCGGGCCAGGGGATCAGATCGTCGTCGACGGCGAAGTCGTCGAGGAGAGCAATCTCGAGGTCGACGAGTCACTGCTGACCGGCGAGGCCGACCCGATCGACAAGGATGCGGGCGATACCGTGATGTCGGGCAGCTTCGTGGTCGCGGGCAGCGGGGCCTACCGCGCCACCAAGGTCGGCCGCGACGCCTACGCCGCCAAGCTCGCTGAGGAAGCAAGCAAGTACGCGCTGGTGAAGTCCGAATTGCGTAGTGGCATCAACAAGATCCTGCAATTCATCACGTACCTGCTCATCCCCGCAGGCCTGCTCACCATCTACACCCAGCTGTTCACCACCGACGTCGGATGGCGCCGCGCCGTGCTTGCGATGGTCGGCGCGCTGGTGCCGATGGTGCCCGAGGGATTGGTGCTGATGACATCGCTCGCGTTCGCCGTCGGGGTCATCCGCCTCGGCAGGCGACAGTGTCTGGTCAACGAGCTGCCCGCCATCGAGGGGCTCGCCCGTGTCGACGTGGTGTGCGCCGACAAGACCGGCACGCTGACCGAAAACGGTATGCGCGTCTCGGATCTCAAGCGGCTCGACGAAGGTGCCGTCGGCGACATCCTCGCGCAGCTCGCCGCCGACGATCAGAGACCCAACGCGAGCATGCAGGCCATCGCCGAGGCGTACAAGATGCCGCCCGGTTGGGCGCGCACCGCGGTCGCGCCGTTCAAGTCGGCCACCAAGTGGAGCGGCGCGTCGTACGGCGAGCACGGTAACTGGGTGATCGGTGCCCCCGACGTGCTGCTCGAACCCGGGTCGGCGGCTGCCGAACAAGCCGAGCAGATCGGAGCGTTGGGCCTTCGGGTGCTGCTCCTCGCGTCGAGCGATTTGCCGGTCGACGGCGCCGACGCGCCGGGTGCGGTCACACCGGTGGCGCTGGTCGTGCTCGAACAGCGTGTCCGCCCCGATGCCCGCGATACGCTGGATTACTTTGCGGCCCAGAAGGTCTCGATCAAGGTGATCTCGGGCGACAACGCGGTATCGGTGGGGGCGGTGGCGGGAACGCTCGGCTTAGAAGGTCAGACACTAGACGCTCGGCAGCTGCCAGAAGACCAAGAACAGTTGGCCGCCACTCTCGACGAGTACACGACGTTCGGCCGGGTGCGGCCGGACCAGAAGCGCGCGATGGTGCATGCGCTGCAGTCCCGGGGTCACACCGTGGCGATGACGGGCGACGGCGTCAACGATGTGCTGGCGCTCAAGGACGCCGACATCGGGGTTGCGATGGGCTCGGGCAGCTCGGCATCACGCGCGGTAGCTCAGATTGTGTTGCTGGACAACAAGTTCGCCACGCTGCCGTATGTCGTCGGCGAGGGCCGTAGGGTGATCGGGAACATCGAGCGAGTCTCGAATCTGTTCCTCACCAAGACCGTTTACTCGGTGCTGCTGGCGGTTCTGGTGGGATTTGCAGGCCTGGCCTCCAAGCTGTTCCATTCTGATCCGCTGCTGTTCCCGTTCCAGCCGATCCACGTCACGATCGCGGCGTGGTTCACCATCGGCATCCCGGCGTTCATCCTCTCGCTGGCCCCCAACAACGAGCGGGCGCAGACCGGTTTCGTACGGCGGGTGATGACGTCGGCGCTGCCGTCGGGGCTCGTGGTCGGCACCGCGACGTTCATCTCATACCTGGCCGCTTATCAGGGCCGCGAAGCAAGCGCGGCTGAGCAAACGCAGGCGTCGACAGCGGCGCTCATCACGCTGATTGTGACCGCGATCTGGGTGCTGGCCGTCGTGGCGCGGCCCTACCAATGGTGGCGGGTCGCGTTGGTCGCGGTGTCCGGCCTGGCCTACGTCGTGATTTTTGCCATCCCGCTGGCGCAGAAAACGTTCATGCTGGATACCTCGAACGTGGCGATGACATCGATAGCGCTGGGAATCGGCGTGGCCGGAGCAGCGATTATCGAGGTCGTTTGGTGGGTACAGGGACGGATTCTCGGAGAACGCCGACGCCTCTGGAAGCAGTTGTAGGGTAAGGCCATGGGATTTCTGGACAAACTGAAAGACCTGGCCTCGAAGAACAAGGGCGCGGTCGACAGCGCGATCGACAAGGCCGGCGACATCGTCGACCAGAAGACGCAGGGTAAGTACACCCAGCAAGTCGACAAGGTGCAGGACGCCGCCAAGAAGGCCGTGGACAAGACGCCTCCGCAAGACTGACGTATGGCCAAACTTTCCGTCTCCGTCGACGTACCGCTGCCGCCGGAGAAGGCGTGGGAGTGCGCCTCTGATCTGTCCCGGTACAAGGAATGGCTGAGCATTCACCGGGTCTGGCGTAGCAAGCTGCCCGAAACCCTCGAGAAGGGCACGGTCCTCGAGTCCATCGTCGAGGTCAAGGGCATGCCCAACCGGATCAAGTGGACCATCGTCCACTACAACCCGCCGGCGGCGATGACGCTCAACGGCGACGGCAAGGGGGGCGTCAAAGTCAAGCTGATCGGGAAGGTCAAGCCCGCCAAGAACGACCCTGAGGGGTCGACGGTCACGTTCGACGTGCACCTCGGCGGGCCCGCGTTGTTCGGCCCGATCGGCATGGTGGTCGCCGTCGCGCTCAAGGGTGACATCAGGGATTCGCTGAACCGCTTCAAGTCGGTCTTCGCGCCGGCCTAATCAGCGCGAGAAGACGCAAAAGGCCCCATTCTCGCGGCGTGTCGGGGACTTTTGCGTCTGCTCGCACGCCAGTGGGAGAACTGAACAGCACGACATACTCACGTTTCCGATCCGGTGCTCGATGCCACCGATGCGGGATGTATTTCGACCGCCGCCCGCGTGGTCAATGCGATCGACTGGATCTGCTGCGCTCCCAAGGGATTGATTGCCGTGGAAGACATTCCGCAAGCCGAAATCATCCGCGGGTCGATGTGGTGACAGCGTCAGTGATCGGGGTATCACCCGAGATCAAGTCGAACGTGTGACCGGCGGTGGCGGGCGTGTCCAGAACCGCGAGCAAGACAGCTGCTACGTCCGCGCGGGGGATGTCGCCGCGCCCGGTGTTGTCCGCAATCTGTACTCGCCCCGTTCCCGGATCGTTCGTCAGGTGACCTGGCCGCACGATCGTCGACTTGAGTCCCTTCCGTGCTCGGACGTTGTTGTCGGCAGCGCCCTTGGCCCGCAGGTATGCCACGAACACTGGGTCGCCGGCGCCGTCTCGCGCCTCGGCGTCCGCACCCATCGCTGAGATCATCACGTAGCGGCTGACTTTCGCCGCCTCGGCGGCATCGGCCAACAGGATCGCTGCATCGCGGTCGACTGTCTCCTTGCGCGCGGCGCCGCTGCCCGGGCCCGCACCGGCGGCGAAGACGACGGCGTCGGCGCCGTCGAGGTGTGACGCGATCTCATCGACCGAGGCGCTCTCCAGGTCAACCACCAATGGCTGCGCGCCCGCGGCTTCCAGGTCTGCGGCATGGTCGGGATTGCGGATGAAGCCGGCGACGGAGTCGGCGCGTTGAGCGAGAAGCCGTTCCAGGATCAGGGCGATTTTGCCGTGCCCACCGGCGATGACGACGCGCATCAGGCCGTGAACACCTGTGAGTCATCGGCGAACGCCTTGAACTCCAGGGCATTACCGGCGGGGTCGAGCAGGAACATCGTCCACTGTTCTCCGGTCTCTCCCTCGAACCGCACGTATGGCTCGATGACGAAGTCGACGTTCGACGCCCGGAGCCGATCGGCGAGCTTGTGGAACTCGGGAATCGTCAGGATCAGCCCGAAGTGGGGGACTGGAACGTCGTGGCCGTCGACCGGCATGGCCAGGTGAAAGCGCGGGATCGGAGAGTCGAGAACGCTCATGTCGCAATGCTACGGATGTCATTGCAGGCGAGCGCGCAGCTCCCGTTTGAGCACCTTGCCGTAGCTGTTCTTCGGCAGCTCGTCGATGAACTCGTAGCGTTTGGGTCGCTTGAACCGCGCGATGCGTTCAAGCAGGTGAGCGTCGAGCTCAGCCGCCGAGGCCGAGCCGACGATGAACGCGACCACGACCTCGCCCCACTCCTCGTCGGGCGCGCCGACGACGCATGCCTCCGAAACATCCGGGTGTCCGACCAGTACCTCTTCTACCTCGCGCGGGTAGATGTTGCTCCCGCCGCTGATCACCACGTCCTTGGAGCGGTCACGCAGCGTCAAGAACCCTCTCGCGTCGAAGGAACCCATGTCGCCGGTGTGCAGCCAGCCGTCCGTCAGCGTCGCCGCAGTAGCGTCGGGGTTCTTCCAATAGCCCGACATCACAACATCGCCGCGGCAGACGATCTCACCGATCTCGTCGATCGCGGCAGGCGTGCCGTCGTCCCGCAGCACCGCGACATCGACACCGGACCGCGCGTAACCCACCGACCCCAGAATCGCGTCGTCCCCGCCGACGTGATCGGCTCGACGGAGACCGGTGATCGTCATCGGCGCTTCACCCTGGCCGTAGAGCTGGACGAAGATCGGCCCGAACGCCGCCATCGCCTTCTTCAGGCTGTCGACGTACATCGGGCCGCCGCCGTACACCGCCGTCTTCAAATTGCGTGGACGCGGCCGTCCGGTTTGCACCAGACGCTGCACCATCGTCGGTGCGAGAAAGGCGCTGCAGCCGGGGTGATATTCGCAGAGGTCGAGGAACTCGTCGGGTTCGAACCCGCCCGACGCAGGCACCACCTGCCGCGCGCCGCGCAGCACATACGGCGGGACGTACAGGCCCGAGCCATGTGACATGGGCGCGCCGTGGATGAGGCTGCAGTTCTCGTCGGGCGCATCGAAGTCCGCTAGATGAGACAAGGTCATCGCCATCAGGTTGCGGTGCGACAGCATCGCGCCCTTCGACCGGCCCGTCGTTCCGCTGGTGTAGAACAGCCACGCCAACGTCGCCGGGTCGGTGTTCTTCGGCGGCGTCGACGCCGTTGCACCGAAACGGCTCTCGTAGGAATCCGACCCGATGGCCTCGATTGGAACCTCGGTCAACGGCCCTAGTCCCGCGGCGATCTTCGCCGACGCGAATACTTGCGTCACGCCGGCGTCATCGAGGATCTGCTCCATCTCGCGTGGATGCAGCTTGTAGTTGATCGGGACGAACACCCGCTCGGCCGCCCAGATCGCATACATCAGCTCGACGATCTCGGGGCAGTTCTCGCTCGCGACGGCGATGCGTGCGCCGGACGGGCCGAGCTGACTGATCGAGGATGCCAGTCGCAATGCCCGATCCCGCAGTTCGCTCCATGTATTACGTTGGTGTTCACCGAGATACAGTGCGCCGCGATCACCGAAACGGTTGGCGGCCTGGTCGAGCAGGGCGAACAGGTTCAACGGGCAACCCACTCCGATGTGAGCGCGAAGTCCGACAGATACTTCGTCGAACTCCAGCCACCATCGACGACGATGGTCTGCCCGTTGATGAAGCTCCCGCCGTCAGAGCACAGGAACGCCACCGTGCTCGCGATGTCGTCGATCGTGCCCAACCGTGGATACGGCGTCATCTCGGTATTCATCTTGCGAAACCGCTCATCCTCGAGGCGAGTGGCCACCATCGGGGTGACGGTCACGCCGGGCGCCACTGCGTTGCAACGAATTCCCTGCGGCCCATACTGGCAGGCAATATGCGTGGTCAGCGCGGTCAGGCCGCCCTTGGCCGCGGAATAGGCGCCGCCCCGCAGCCCACCCACGACCGCGAATGTCGACGTCACGTTGACGATCGCCGAGCCGGGCCGCATGTGCGGCAGCACGTCACGCGCCAGCCGGAACGGCGCTCGCAGCATCAAACCCAGGAAATGGTCCAGGCTTTCGTCGTCGGTCTCGTGCAATGGCTTGGGGCTGCCGACGCCTGCGTTATTGATGAGGAAGTCGATGTGTCCCCACCGCTCGACCGCCACGTCGACGATGCGTTGCGGGGCATCGTCCGCGGTGAGGTCGACAGCAAGTGTTGCGACCCGCTCGGGATCATCGATGGCCTTCTCCAGCTCGGCCAGCCTGGCTTCGTCGCGTCCGGTTCCGACGACGGCCATTCCCATCTCCGCGAGCTTCGTCGCGCATCCGAAACCGATGCCGCTGCTCGCGCCCGTCACAATCGCTACCTGCATCTCACACGTCCACCTTCGTCAGCGCCGCCCGGATCTGATGCTTCAACACCTTTCCGGCGTCGTTCTTCGGCAGGGCGTCCCACACCACCACCTGCTCAGGGACCTTGAACTTGGCCACGCCGTGCGCATCCAGCACCTCGCGCAGCGCATCGACGTCGGGGCCGGGCTGGTCGGACATGACGAGCACGGCGCAGGCGCGCTCGCCTGTGCGCTCGTCGGGCAGTCCCACGATCGCGATCTCGGCGATGCCCAGGCGGCTGACGAGGATGTCCTCAACCTCTTTCGGGGAGATGTTCTCGCCGTTGCGGATGATGATGTCCTTGGCGCGGCCGGTGACGACGAGATACTCGTCATCCACCCATTGACCGAGGTCGCCTGTGCGGAAATACCCGTCGGCATCGAACGATTCGCGCTCATCCTCCGAGTGCAGATACCCGACCAGCATCTGCGGCCCCTCCGCCCGTATCTCGCCCTCGATCAGTCTGACGTCGGCGATGCCGGGGCGCCCGTCCGTGTCCGCCGCGTGCTCGATATCGTGCAGCGCGCCCACGGTCATGACGGGGACCTCCGTCGAGCCGTACACCCGTGTCACCGCTGCTTGCTCGAAATATGCAGCGGATTGGCGGATCAGCGACGGCGGCACCGACGCACCGCCGCAGATGAACACCTTCAAGTCCGGCAACCGTGTGCTTGCGCGCTCTGCCGCGGCCAACAGTCCGGTCAGAAACGGTGTGGCGCCCGCCATGTGCGTGCAACGCTCGGTCTGCATCATCGCGACGGCGTCGTCGGCGTCCCAGCGCTCCATCAGCACCGCCGTCGTGCCCAGCAGCAGCGGACACTCGAACGCGTAGATCGAACCGCCGATGTGCGCGATCGGCGAAGGCACCAGGAACTTGTCGCCTGGAGAGACCAGCCAATGTTCGCCGATTTGACGGATCAATGCGTGAATCGAATTATGGGTGTGCAGAACGCCTTTGGGCCGTCCGGTCGTGCCCGACGTGTACAGGATCATTCCCACGGTATCGGGATCGAGCACCGGTAGGCCGACCGTCGGCGGCTCGGTGAACAGTGACCGGTACGACGTGTGCCCGCGAACGTTCCGTACCTCTCGACTTCTCGGTGTTTTTTCGAGCGGTACGGAACGTTCGCGGGCACGCAGCAGGACGACCTCGGGTGGTGAGGCGATCTCGGCGGTGACTCGGCCAAGCATCGACGCGTAGTCGTGTCCGTGAAACTGCTCGGGAATGAAGATCATCCGGCTGTCCGCGTCGGACAGGATGAACTGCAGCTCACGGTCGCGCAGTGACGGCAGGATGGGATTCACCACCATGCCCGCCAGCGTCGCGGCAAGGTAGATCACCGCAGCCTCATGCCAATTCGGCAGCATGAATGACACCACGCTGCCGGCAGGCATTCGCGCCATCAGAGTCTGCGCGAGCGTGGTCGCCTGCTGATGAAGATTCTTGCAATCGAGCCGAATATCGCCGTCCACCAGCATGATTCGCTCAGGCGTGTTCGACGCGGCGTCACGCAAGGAGTCGGCGAGCGTGGTGCGGACCCATAGCCCACGCCGGTACGCGTCGGCCGTCCGTTGCTCGTCGATCCGCATCGTCAGACCTGACCCTTGACCCGGCGCATGGTCATCGAATGCCGGTATCGCGACGCGGGATGCGTGTTGATGGTGACCTGGGCGACCTCGCCGTCGGACGTCCTGTACGTGCGCTGCATGGCCAGCGCGGCGCTGCCGGCGTCGACCTTGAGGCCCCGGGCCAACTCCTGGGACGTGACGATCGCAGAGATTTCTTGATGCACTTCCACAATGCTCACGCCGAACAAGTCCTCGATCAACGGGAAGATCGCACCGGAGTGGCGGTGCAGTAGCCGGCCAACCGCGGCGAATGCGCGGTTGATGTAGTACTCGGTTCGGCAGACGGGTGCGGATGTGCCGTCCGCCTGCCGGTAGCCGCGCACGGCCAGCCACTCGGAGCCGACCGCCAGCCCCGTTCGGGCGGCGAGGTCGTCGTCGATCGTCACCATCGCGTTGGATTCGATCTCGAATTGCGCACCGGATGCGAACGCGAGCAGGTCGTTGATCGACATCACGTCCTGCGCATACGAATTCGTCGCGCGCCGGGGAACCACGAGCGTGCCGGCACGAGGCCGCGATGCGACGAGGTTGTCCTCGCGCAGTCGCCGCAGCGCCTCCCGAACGGTGTAGCGGCTGACCTCGAACCGCTCGCACAACTCGTGCTCGGTGGGCAGTTGCGAGCCGACCGGGTAGACGCCGTCGACGATCTCCTTTCGCAGCGTGCGCGCGACCTGAAGGTACCGGTGGTCAGCCGGGCTGACCGTCATCTCTCGACCCGGCGCAACGCCAGCACGCTTCCGTCGCCGTCGGCCGAAACGTAGAGGGTGCCGTCCCGCCCGATCGTGATGCCGGCGAACGGTCCCTGCGGGCCGGAGAACGGCGGCATGCCCTTGAGCGGTTTGGGTTCCACGCCGGGCGGGGGACCCACCGGTAGTCCCGACGCGATCGTGATGCGGGACTTGGTGTCCAGGTCGAACGCGATCACTTCCTTGGCTCCGACGTCGACGATGTAGAGCCGGCCGCCGGCAACGAGGATGCCCTGGGGGCGCTGCAGCCCGTCAACCACCGTGTCAGCGCCCGAGCCGGTCAGCCGCACGACGCGCCCGGCGCCCGACTCCGCCACCAGCGGGGCACCGTCGGAGGCGATCGCCACACCCACCGGGTCGTGCAAGCCCGACGCGAGCACATCGACATTGCCGGACCGGACCGACAGCACCCGTCCGGTGCCAAGTTCAGCGAACACCACCCCATCGCCGCCGATTGCGACGCCGTACAACTGGTCGAATCCATCTGCGAGAACCTCGCTTTCGGCGGCTGCAGGCCGGTACCGGGTGACCTGCCCGCCGGAGGTCGTCACGACGAACTCGCCGGCACCGGCGGCGGCCAGGCCTCGCAGAAAGCCCGGATAGCCTGCGGAGAACAGCATTCCGACCGTGCGCAGCGACCCGTCGTCACCGACCGCGTAGAAGTAGGTGCCGTCGGCAACGTACAGGGTGTCGTCGTCGCCGACCGCGAGATCCAGCGGCCAGTTCAGCCCGCCCGCCAGCAGGGTACGCGTCTCGCCGCCGCCGAAAATCTCGCTGATTTCGCCGGTGAAGTTCGAGACGAACAACCGGTCGCCGACGAACGTCAGGTTGTCCAGCCCCGGATTGAGCTGCGCCAGTACGGTCTGCGAGCCAGTGCGCGGATCGATGCGCAGCACCTGCCCGCTGGCCACCTGCGTGGACACGATGTAGCCCTCGGAGTCGAACTTCACCGAGTCGGGCACACCCAGATCACCCGAAACACGCTGCGGCTCACCGCCGTCCGGGTCGATCCGCCAGATCTCATTGGCCGTCATCAGCGGGAAGTACAGCAGCCCGTCGGGGCCGACCTCCATCGCATTGGGCGACGGCAGGTTCTCAGCCAGCATGCGCGGCGCACCGCCATTGCGGTCGAGTTCCACCAGCCGCCCGCCCTCGCGGCATTCGCCGATGAACAACCGTCCGGCGTGCACGGTGATGCCGTTCGCGCACGGAAGGTCGTCGCGCAGCACACAGGTGCGGCCGGCCGTATCGCGCACGCTGACTCGGCCGTCCATGACCTCGGTCGCATAGAGGTTTCCGCTCGGGTCGAACGCGACGTCGTCGGGAGCGATGATGTCGCCGCCCTTCGGGCTCACGGTGTCCAGCTGTCCGGTCGCCAGATCCAGGGCGCTGATCTGGCTGCCGGTCACCTGCGCGACATAGATGCGGCCGTCGGGCCCGGTGCGCAACCCGTTCGCACCGAACAAGCGGCTCGGTGCGGTAAGCCGCTCGAGGCGCCAGCCCTCGGCGACGGACGGATTCGCGGCCGGGTACCGGGACTGAAGGACGGATGCAGTCATGACCTCGGACGTTAGCAAGGAGACTTAGTCCAGACAATAGTTCGCATTGCATATCGACTGGCCTTGACGAGCCGATAACGCCTGCGGAATAGTGTTCTGCAATATGCAGAGCTACATTGGTTGTCCGGACAAATAGGCGATCCGATGAGCGATCTCCTGAGGCTGGACGGCCGAATCGTCGTGGTATCGGGCGCCGGAGGCGGCGGCATCGGCACCACGGTGACCGAGCTGGCCGCATCGGCGGGCGCGACCGTCGTGGCCGTCAGCCGCAACCAGGAGAACCTCGACGAACATGTCGGCCCACTGATCGGCAAGGGGCTCTCGATCGTGACCGTGGCCGCCGACGCCGCCACCGACGACGGCATCGCCGCTGTGATCGACGAGGTGCGCCGGACCGAGGGCAACCTCTACGGCCTTGTCAACGTCGCCGGTGGTGCCGACCCGTCGACGTGGATGCCCTCGACCCGGGTGACTCGCGACGACTGGCGCGCACTGTTCACCCAGAACCTCGAGACCGCGTTCTTCATGAGCCAGGCCGTCGCCGCTGAGGTGCGCAGGAACGGGAATCCGGGCTCGATCGTCTCGATTTCTTCGATCAGCGGCATGAGCACTGCGCCGTTCCATATTGCCTACGGCACGGCCAAGGCCGCCGTCGCGGCGATGACCCGCACGATGGCCGTCGAATTGGCGCTGGACAACATCCGCGTCAACGCGATTGCACCGGGGGTGACCGAAACCGCGGCGTCGCGGACCTACACAGACGAGGATCCCGAGCGCGACCGCCAGGCGATCGCGATGGGACGGCGCGCACGGCCCGAAGAACAGGCGGGCGCCATCCTGTTTCTGCTGTCGGACCTGTCGAGCTACATCACCGGCCAGACCCTGCTCGTCGACGGCGGACTGAACCTCAAATGGACCCACCTCGGTGCCGACAACACCTCGCTGTTCCTGAAAGACGAATCGTTCAGACGATCCATCAGTCGGTTTGAGAAAGAGGAAGCATGACTGATACGGAAATCCAAGCGCCGGAGGAATTCTCGGAATCGACGACGATCCCGGTGGAGGCCTACGTTTCGGAGGATTACGCCCGCGCGGAGCGCGACAAGCTGTGGCGGAAGGTCTGGCAGCAGGTCGGCCGGGTCGAGGAGATACCGGAGGTCGGCAACTACCTGACCTACGACATCCTCGACGACTCCATCCTCGTGGTGCGGACGGGCCTCGGGAACTCATCGCCGGCTTTTGGCGCCCACCACAACGTCTGTATGCACCGCGGCCGCCGGCTCATCGACACGCCCGAAGGGGCCAAAAACGCCCGAGGCCGGACCCGCAAGTCATTCGCCTGCGGGTTCCACGGCTGGACGTACGGCCTCGACGGTGCGTGCACGCACATCCGCGAGCAGGACGACTGGAAGGGCGCGCTGACACCGGAGAACACCCACCTGGCCCGGGTCAACGTCGACACCTGGGGCGGCTGGCTGTGGATCAACATGGATCCCGACTGCGAACCGCTGATGGACTACCTGTTTCCCGCCGCGAAGATTCTGGATCCCTTCGGGCTGGAGAACATGCGCTACAAGTGGCGTAAGTGGTTGAACTTCGACTGCAACTGGAAGGTCGCGATGGAGGCCTTCAACGAGACGTATCACGTCTTCACCACCCATCCGGAGTTCAACAAGTTCGGTGAATTCAAAGGCTGGGCCAAGGCGCAGGGCAAGCACAGCAACATCGGCTACGACGCGCCCGACGACCTGGAGGAAACGAAGTCGAAAATCCGCCTGGGAACAGGTGATCCGCGGATCTCCACCGCCGAAATGCAGGTCTACACGATGGAGGAGACGAACGCCACCACGACGCAGACGCTGGTGAACGCGGCCAAGCGGCTGGTGAATGAACTGCCGGAGGGCACACCCGCGGACAAGGTTTTGGAGCATTGGCTGACTTCGGCACGCCGCGATGATGAAGCCCGCGGGGTGATCTGGCCGACGATTCCCGCCGACATCCTCGGGCAGAGCGGCACCGCGTGGCAGATCTTCCCGAACTTCCAGATCGGCCAGGGCCTGACGAGCGCGTTGTGCTACGGCGCCCGGCCGGATCCGAGCTACGACCCGAACAAGTGCATCTTCGAGGTCGCAGTATTCGAGCTCTATCCGAAAGATCAAGAGCCACAGACGGAGTGGGTTTACACGCCGGTGGGTGATCCGCGCTGGCTGTCGGTGTTGCCGCAGGACTTCTCCAACATGGCCGCAGTGCAGCAGGGCATGAAGTCCCTGGGCTTCCCTGGCACCAAGCCCAATCCGTACCGCGAACGCAGCACGGTCAATCTTCACCACCAGCTGTCCAAGTACATGGGCGTCGGAGAACCCCGAGAGCTCACGAAGGAGGACGTTCGATGACCGTGCTTGGGGCGAGCGAAGCGACGGGGAAGGGCGGATGTGCGCCGACTCAGACGCCGGACGACATCGACATCCCCGGGCTACGCGAGAAGTATCAGCTGGAGCGCGAAAAGCGGCTGCGCCCGGACGGTTCCAAGCAGTACATCGAATTGACCGGCGAGCTTGCCACGTTCTACGAAATCGACCCGTACACCCCGCCGGTGGTCCGCGATCCGATCTCGGAGGACATCAACGTCGCTGTTCTCGGTGGCGGCATTGCAGGTTTGTTGTCCGGCGCCTACCTGAAGAAGGCCGGTGTCGAAGACGTCAGGGTCATCGAGATGGGCGGCGATTTCGGCGGTGTCTGGTACTGGAACCGCTTTCCCGGCATCCAGTGCGACAACGACGCCTATTGCTACATACCGTTGCTCGAAGAGCTCGATTACGTGCCGTCGAAGAAGTACGCGGATGGCTCCGAGATCTGGGAACACTGCCGACGCATCGGAAAGCATTTCGGCCTCTACGATTCCGCGATCTTCTCGACGGAAGTCCGCGCGCTGCGCTGGGACGACGAGATCGAGCGGTGGCGGATCAGCACGGATCGCGGCGACGACATCCGGGCCCGCTTCGTCGTGATGACGAACGGTTCGTTCAACCGGCCGAAGCTACCCGGCATACCGGGGATCGAGGAGTTCAAGGGGCACCAGTTCCACTCGTCCCGCTGGGATTACGAGTACACGGGCGGGGACTCGGCCGGTGGGCTGGACAAGCTGGCCGACAAACGCGTCGCGCTCGTCGGCACAGGCGCGACCGGCATTCAGGTGGTTCCCTTCCTCGGCCGTGACGCCCAGCACCTATACGTCTTTCAGCGGACACCGTCCTCTGTCGACTCGCGGGGCAACACACCAACCGATCCCGAATGGGCGAAGTCCCTGAAGCCGGGTTGGCAGAAGGAGCGCCAGCGCAATTTCCATCGCTGGAGTCCCTTCGAAGGCGTCGTGTTCGACGCGCCGGATCAGGTTTGCGACTTCTGGACCGAACTGGGCCGCAACATGACCGCACGCATCGCGGCCATGGACGATCCCGCCTCGGTAACCATCGAGCAGATCATGGCCCTGCGCGAAGAAGAAGACTACAGGCTGATGGAGCGTCTGCGTCGCCGGATTGAAGGTCTCGTCGAGGACCCCGAGACTGCGGAGGCGCTCAAGCCGTACTACCGGTTCCTATGCAAGCGGCCGTGTTCCAACGACGAGTATCTGACTACATTCAACCGCCCGAACGTCACCCTGGTCGACGTCTCGGACTCCAAGGGTGTGGAACGGATCGCCGAAAAGGGTGTCGTCGCAGGCGGTGTCGAATATGAGGTCGACTGCATCATCTATGCCAGCGGCTTCGAGATCACGACCGAGATCAGCCGCCGATACGCGATCGACGTGATCGAGGGCCGCGACGGCGTGTCCTTGTTTGATCATTGGCGAGACAGCTATAAGACGCTGCACGGCATGACCAGCCGCGGTTTCCCCAACCAATTCCATACCGGCTTCATCCAGGGAGGAGTGGCCGCGAACACCACTGCGATGCTCGAGCAGCAGGCCGAGCACATCGCCTACATCGTCTCCGAAGCCAACAAGCGCGGTGCCACAACGGTAGAGCCGAGCCAAGAGGGTCAGGACGAGTGGATCAAGACAATCCGCGAAACCACGGTTGACACATCGGCATTCGATCTGTCGTGTACGCCCGGCTATTACAACAACGAAGGCGGCGGCGGAGGAGAAGGCATCCGGTCACACCTCGGCGAACCGTACATGCCCGGCTTCTACGTCTTCGACGATCTCCTGAAGGAGTGGCGCGAGAAGGGTGATCTGGACGGCTTGGTTCTCGGAAAAATAGATGTCTGACCTGAGGTTCGACGACCGGGTCGCGGTCATCACCGGAGGCGGCAGGGGGCTGGGCCGCTCGTACGCCCTGTTGCTGGCGGTGCAGGGGGCGAAGGTCGTCGTCAACGATCCGGTCGGCAGCCCAACCGGAGCCGGCGCCGATATGGGGCCGGCCCACGAGGTGGTGCGTGAGATCATCGCGAATGGCGCTGAAGCCGTTGCCAATACCGATTCAGTGGCGACCCCGGCGGGCGGCAGGGCGATCATCGATACGGCGTTGGAACGCTACGGCCGCATCGACATCCTGATTCACAACGCAGGCAACGTCCGTCCGGCGTCGTTGAAGGAGATGACCTACGACGACTTCGAAGCGGTTCTGGACGTTCACCTGCGAGGTGCCTTTCACGTTGTGCGCCCGGCCTTTCCGCTGATGTGCGAAGCCGGCTATGGCCGCATCGTGCTCACGTCATCGATCGGCGGTCTGTACGGCAATCACGAGGTGGCGAACTACGCCGTCGGCAAGGCGGGCGTGATCGGTCTGTCCAACGTCGCCGCGATCGAAGGTGCACCGCGCGGTGTGAAGAGCAATGTCATCGTGCCCGCGGCCGTGACCCGAATGGCCGATGGCATCGACACCTCCGCCTACCCGCCGATGGGACCGGAGTTGGTAGCGCCCGTAGTGGCTTGGCTCGCACACGAATCCTGTTCCATCACCGGCGAAATGCTCGTCGCGCTTGCCGGTCGGGTGGCCAAGGCCGTGGTCACCGAGTCGCCAGGGGTGTACCGACCGTCGTGGTCGATCGCGGACGTGGGTGAACACATCGCCGCGATCCGCGATATGTCCGAACCGGTCACCTTCCCCGCGGCACCGGACGGCCACGGCGACCACATCCGCTACAGCTTCGCGATGGCCAAGCAGGGCACCCTGGAGGGGGTGAACCATGGCTAGCGGCACAGGGCCGCTCGCCGGTGTGCTTGTGGTCGACCTCACCGCGATGGTGATGGGGCCGTACTGCACCCAGATCATGGCCGACATGGGCGCCGAGGTGATCAAGATCGAGCCGCCCGAGGGCGATAACACCCGCTACATCTCGGTCGGGCCCGCGCCGGGAATGAGCGGTGTCTTCGTCAACGTGAACCGCGGCAAGCGAAGCGTGGTGTTGGACCTGCGCTCCGAGACGGGCAAGACCGCACTTCGCGCACTCCTGTTGGAGGCCGACGTCTTCATCCACTCCATGCGGTCCAAGGCGATCGTCAAGCTCGGCTTCGGCTATGAACAGGTCGCTGCAATCAACCCGAACATCGTCTACACCAACTGCTACGGCTACGGCCGGCGTGGGCCCGAGCGGGATCTGCCTGCCTACGACGACACCATTCAGGCCGAGTGCGGCATTCCGGCTGTCCAGGAACAGCTGACGGGTGAAGCCAACTACGTCGGCACGATCATGGTCGACAAGGTCGCCGGGCTGACTGCGCTCTACGCCACGATGATGGCGCTCTTCCACCGAGAGCGGACCGGGGAGGGTCAGGAGGTGGAAGTCGCCATGTTCGAGACGATGGCCTCGTTCATGCTGGTCGAACATGCCAACGGCGCAATGTTCGACCCGCCGCTCGGTCCGGCCGTCTATCCTCGGACGGTGGCGCCCAATCGCCGCCCCTATCGCACCAGCGACGGCTACATCGCCGCGCTGATCTACAACGACAAGCACTGGAACGCGTTCATCGGCGCCGTGCGTCCGGCGTGGGCCACCGATCTCTACTCCACGCTGGAACGGCGGGCCCGCCAAATCGATACCGTGTACGGACTCGTCGCGGAGACAATGAAGGAGCGCACCACCGCCGAGTGGCTGGCACTGTTCCGTGAACTCGAGATCCCTGCCGCTCCGCTGAACACCCCTGACGCCTTGTTCGACCATCCGCACTTGAAGGCGGTCGGTCTGTTCGAGACCGTAGACACGCCCCATGGTCCCGTCCGCTTTCCCGGTGTGCCGACGTGGTTTTCACGCACCCCCGGGCGAGTTGCCGGTCCCGCCCCGCTCCTGGGCGAGGACACCGACCGGGTGCTCGCCGACCTCGGGCTCGGCGCCCAGGACGTCGAGCGGGCATTGGAATCGGGATAGGCGACACCATGGACTTCGAGATGGGCGAGAAAGCCGCAGACCTTCGCCGCGAGCTGCGGGAGTTGGTGAAAGACAATGTGCCCGAGCACTTCTTGGGTGCGTTCACCGACAATCCCGCCGATCTCGAGACGGCCCAGAGGTTCTGCCGCCTGCTGGCCGAGCGTGAACTGCTGTGCCTGGCATGGCCGAAGGCGTTCGGCGGCGGCGAAGCGTCGGTGTGGGAGCAGACGGTGGTGCGCGAAGAGATGTGGGCGCACCACGAGCCGCGCGGCGCCCAGTACATGGGCGTGAACTGGGTCGGTCCCATCATCATGCGGCACGGCACCGATCAACAACAGCGCAAGCACTTACCGCCCATCGCCCGTGGCGAAGTGATCTGGTGCCAGGGCTTTTCAGAACCCGAAGCGGGGTCTGACCTGGCGTCGCTGCGGACCGCGGCCCGGCCCGACGGCGACGGCTGGCGTGTCAGCGGCCAAAAGATCTGGACCTCCTACGCCACCATGGCGCAGTGGTGCTTCCTGCTTGCCCGCACCTCCAAGGTGGGAGAGGGCGCAACCCAGAAAAAACAGCAGGGATTGACCATTTTCCTTGTGTCCATGGACGATCCCGCCATCCAGGTGAGGCCGATCCGGGCCATGTTGGGTCCGCACCACCTCAACGAGGTGTTCTTCGACGACCTGCGGGTCACCCTGGCCGACGTCTTGGGCACGGTAGATCAGGGCTGGTCGATCGTGCAGGACGTGATGTCGTTCGAGCGCGTCGGCATCGCCCGCTACGCCCGCTGCGAACGGTTGCTGGCCGCCGCGCCCACCGTTCTCGGTGACCGATGGGATGACCTGCCAGCCGAATTGCGGGGACGGTGGGTGCGCATGCTGGTGCATTGCCGTCGCGCCCGGCTGATGGCGTATCGAGTGGTCGATCTGCAGAACAGTGGGCGCATCCAGCCCGGTGACGCCGCGGCGTACCGGATCGCGGTCACCAAGCTGGATCAGGACAGCGCGGAGGTCCTGATGGACATCGCGGCAGAGGTATCCCACGACGATCCGCGTGCGAAGTGGTTCCTCGGCGAGGTCGAGGACCACTGGAAGTATTCGCAGGCCTCGACCGTGTCATCCGGCAGCATCGAGATGCAGCGCATCCTGCTGTCGCGTTCCCTGTTGGCGGCGGCCCGATGATTCTCGATCTCGGCGACGACGCCAAAGAGTATGGACGAGAGGCGCTTCGGGCGTTTGAGGCTGCTGGCGGCGACCAGCTGGTGCAGCAGGCCGAAGATAAACCGGACCTCCGGGAATCACTGGTCGGTCCTGTGCTGACCGAACTGGGGGCGTGGGAGCTCGATCCGCGCACGGACCCCGACGGGCTCGAGGCCGCCGCGGCTCTGTGTCGCAGCGTCGGCTACTGGGCTCTGCCGTACCCGGTGGCCGAGCGACTGGCCAAACCGATCGACCTGGATGTCGACGGGATGGTCGTGGTCGCTGACACGCGTCCCTCCGCCGCGATCGGCGGAGTCGAATCGCACTGGGCGACGGTGTCTTTGGGCGGCATGCGGAGCAGGGTGGTCGCTCAGCGGACGGCGGGCCCGGCCTTCGTCAGTGAGCTCGACCTGTCCGCCATAGACGAGAACGGCACGGGCGACATCGCGCTCGGACTCGTGTTGCCGTGTTGGACGCTGCTGGGCATGCTCGACCGCGCGATTGAACTGACCATCGCTCACGTGAGCCTGCGCAAGCAATTCGGGCAGCCGCTGTCGACATTCCAGGGTGTCCAGTTCCAGCTGACCGATGCGGAGGTCGAGCGCAGCGGAGTGGACATCCTGGCGAAATACGCCCTGTGGAGCATCGGCACCGGCCGACCCGACGCGACCGATGATGCTCTGGCCCTGCGGATGTCGGCCATTGAGGCCGCGGAGGTCGTGTTCAGGGTGTGCCACCAGCTGCATGGCGCGGTCGGATTCTGCGACGAGACCACCTTGTCGTGGCTGTCCCGATACAGCCAGCCGTTGCGGCGGCTGCCACTGGGGCTGTCCGCGACGCGTGACCTGCTGACGCGCCGCGTGGGCGGACACGGGTTGACGGGCCTGTACGCATGACGGCCGATGTCGACGAGTTTCGCGCGACCGTGCGCGCTTGGTGTGAGGAACATGTTCCCGCCGACTGGCGTCAACGGCAGACTGGCGCGAGCGATGACGAATTCGTCGGCTTCCAGAAGGCGTGGTTCGCTGAATTGCGCGCCGCGGGCTTCGCGGTTCCGCACTGGCCGCGGGAATGGGGCGGCGGACTATCGGTGCCCGAGCAGATCGTGCTGTATCAGGAGCTGGCCGCACACGATGCGCCGCGG
Organism: Mycobacterium sp.; assembly: GCF_035274705.1. Lineage (GTDB taxonomy): Bacteria > Actinomycetota > Actinomycetes > Mycobacteriales > Mycobacteriaceae > Mycobacterium. The sequence continues at coordinate 26,276 of NZ_DATENY010000001.1, forward strand.
CTGGTGCTCGCGTTCGTCGGCATCCACCACGCCGCATCGACATTGCTTGCGGCCGGCACCGAAGAGCAGCGCAGACGGCACCTTCCTGCCATCCTCGACGGCGAGATCTGGGTGCAGGGCTTTTCCGAACCGGAGGCCGGATCGGACCTCGCGAGTCTGCGGACATCGGCGCGCCGGGCAGGTGACTCCTACGTCGTCAACGGCCAGAAGCTGTGGGCCAGCGGCGGCATGCACGCCGACTGGTGCCTGCTGCTGGCCCGCACCGATCCGGATGCCCCCAAACGCAATGGCATTTCGTACTTCCTGCTCGATATGACCACTCCCGGGGTCGAGGTGCGACCCATCCGCAACGCCATCGGGGATTCACATTTCTGTGAGATCTTCCTCCACGACGTGGAGATTCCTGCAGCGAATCTCCTCGGTGCGGAGAACGCGGGATGGCAAGTGGCGCAAGCCACCCTTGGCGCCGAGCGCGGCATGACGATGCTCGAGTTGGCTGAGCGGCTGGGAAACGCGGGCTTTCGCTGGCTGGTGCACAGCTGTCCCCTCGACGATGCGGTGGTACTGGACCGGCTGGCGCAGTTCGACACCGAGATCACCGGCCTTCGTGGGCTGGCACGTGATCTGGTCGAACGCACCGAACGGGGAGCCGCCGGGCCGGCCGATGGGTCCATCGTCAAGCTCTACTACAGCGAACTGCTGCAGCGATTGACCGATTTCGGTTCGGAGATGGGAGGATTGGCGGCACACACCCAATTGGCGAAGCCGATGTCGAGCGGCTGGGAGTCCGGCGCTTGGGTGCTCGACTTCATCGGCTCATGGGAGTGGACGATTCCCGGCGGTTCGAGCGAGATCCAGCGGACCATCATCGCCGAGCGCGGGCTAGGCATGCCCCGAGAACCGAGCGTGGTCTGATGGCGCACGAATTCGACGAATTTCACGACGAACTCAGGTCCGTCGCCGGTGACCTGCTCGCCAAGGAGCGTGCCGTCGACTGGTCGACGCTTGTCGATGCCGGGTGGGTCGGGCTGGAAGTGCCCGAGGAGCTTGGCGGTGCCGGTGCGACGTTCGCCGAGGTAGCCGTCATCTGCGAGGAGATGGGGCGCGCGGCCAGTTCGACGAACTATCTTGGCAGCGCGGTGCTGGCAGTTGGCCTCTTGAAATCGTTGCAGCCCAGCGACACCCGCGACCGCCTTCTTGCCGATGTCGCGTCGGGCGCCATCAGAGTGGCCGTCGCGCTCGGTCCGCTGGAGTTTGTGCCCGACGCAGAAGGCGCCGACCGAATACTGGTGATCGCTGACGGCGGCGTCGCCGAGGCTCCCGTGACCGTGACGGTGCAACCAGTCCTCGACGAAACGCGCCGACTCGCCGCAGTGACCGTCAACTGCCGCGAGACATCACAGGTGTTGAGGTTCGACGGCGACGCCGAAGCACAGGTCCGTCGGCTACACGAACGGGCAGCGGTCGCCATCGCCTGTGACAGCCTCGGCCTCAGTGAGGCAATGCTTTCCGCGACGGTGTCCTACGCCAAGGTCCGGCAGCAGTTCGGCAGGCCGATCGGCTCCTTCCAGGCGGTCAAGCATGCATGCGCCGACATGGCGACCAAGATCGCGGTGTCACGCCAACTCGTCAGAGCCGCAGTCGAAGCGGTTGCACACGGCGCTGCGGACGCCGGCGTCGCCGCATCGATGGCGAAGTCCTACTGCTGCTCGGCCGCCGTCGACATTGCGGGCAAAGCGATGCAGTTGCACGGCGGCATCGGATACACGTGGGAGAGCGGCATTCACGTCTACCTCAAGCGCGCGACGCTCAACCGTTCGCTGTTCGGATCGCCGGCAGCTCACCGTAAAGAACTAGCTAAGCGCTATCGATAGAGGAGTTTCGACAAATGGGTGTCGCCGTCTACAAACGTATTCTCGACCTCTTCGAGGCCGAGGGTGTGAACACGTTGTTCGGTATTCCGGACCCGAACTTCGTGCACATGTTCACCGAAGCGGACGCCCGCGGTTGGTCGGTGGTGGCGCCACACCACGAGCTGAGCGCCGGGTTCATGGCGGAGGCGGCATCCCGTATGACGGGCAAGCCGGGCCTGTGTATTGGCACTCTCGGCCCTGGAGTGGCCAACATCGCAGGCGCGATGATGTGCGCGCTGGTGGAGAACTCGCCGGTGATCTTCCTCGGCGGTCAGCGGGCCCGCATCACCGAGCGACGGGTGCGGCGCGGCCGCATCCAATTCGTCCAGCAGGAAGGCCTATTCACACCGTCGGTGAAGTACAGCTCGTCGATCGAGTATGCCGATCAGACCGACGAGATCATCCGCGAGGCCATCCGCCGCGCCATGTCCGGCACACCGGGGCCGTCGTACGTCGAGTTCCCCTCGCACGTCATCCTCGAAGAGCTCGACGTGCCGGACCCGTTGCCGCCGAGCCGGTACCGGCTCGTCAATCAGGGCGCGGGTGCACCCGAGGTCGCCGAGGCCGCCAAGCTGATCCGCGAGGCGTCCAACCCGATTCTGTTGGTGGGCCACGGCGTTCACACGTCGCGCACCCAGGCCGCGGTCAAGGAGCTCGCCGACCTGATGGCCTGCCCGGTGATCCAGACGTCGGGCGGTACGTCGTTCATCCCCGGTCTGGAGGACCGCACATTCGCGTACGGCTTCTCGCCGTCGGCGGTCGACGCTGTGGTCGCCTCCGACCTGTGCGTCGCGCTGGGCACCGAGCTCGGCGAGCCAGTGCACTACGGCAAGACCCGGCATTGGGCCGAGCGCAACGACATTCGCAAGTGGATCTACGTCGAACAGGATCCCGTGGCGATCGGCGTCAACCGGCCGATCGACGTACCCCTGGTCGGCGATCTGCGCGGCGTCGTCCCACAACTGGTGGAAGCCCTCCGAGAAAGCCCCAGACAGCCTTCCTCAGACCTTGACGTGCTGATCAAGAAGGACGCCGAAGAGCTGGCGCAACTCGCGGAGAACGCGCCCACCGGCAGGACACCGATCCATCCGGCCCGCTACGTCGTCGAGGCAACCAAGGCCTTCCCGAAGGACGGCATCCTGGTACGTGACGGCGGCGCGACCGTCATCTTCGGTTGGACCTACTCGCAGGCCAAGCCGCGCGACGTGATCTGGAACCAGAACTTCGGCCACCTCGGCACCGGCCTGCCCTACGCCGTCGGCGCCTCGGTCGCCGAGGGTGGTAGGCGCCCGGTGATGCTGCTGACGAGCGACTCCGCTTTTCTGTTCCACATCGCAGAACTGGAGACCGCCTCGCGTCGGAACCTGCCGCTCGTCTGCGTGGTCGGTGTCGATCACCAGTGGGGCCTCGAGGTCGGCGTCTACAAGCGCACGTTCGAGCAGCCGTCGCCACAGCCCGGCGTGCACTGGAGCAAGGATGTCCGGTTCGACAAGATCGCCGAGGGCTTCGGCTGCCACGGCGAATACGTCGAGAAGGAGGACGAGATCAGCCCGGCGATCGAGCGGGCGTACGCCAGCGGCAAGACCGCCGTCGTGCACGTGTGCATCGACCCGACGGCGAATTCCGAGGAGATGCCGAAGTACGACAGATTCCGGACGTGGTATGCAGAAGGAACCCAGTAGAAAAGGATGACCGTTATGCGTGAATACCTGAAGTTCTACATCGACGGCCAGTGGGTCGACCCCGCCGAATCGAAGACGCTCGACGTCGACAACCCGACCACCGAGCAGGTGTCGGGGAAGATCGCGATCGGCTCAGCGGCCGACGTAGACAAGGCGGTCAAGGCAGCCCGAAAGACGTTCGCGACGTGGGCTGTCAGCGCCCGCGAAGAGCGTCTGGATCTGCTGGGAGCCATCGCCACCGAGTACCAGAAGCGGTCCGGCGATCTCGCGGACGCGGTGCACGAAGAGATGGGCGCACCGCCCTCGTTGGCGGCAGGCCCCCAGGTGATGATGGGGTTGGGCCACCTGATGGGCGCCATCGACGCGTTGAAGAACTTCTCGTTCGAGGAGCAGCGCGGGTCGGCGTTGATCGTCAAGGAGCCGATCGGCGTGTGCGGTCTCATCACGCCGTGGAACTGGCCGATCAACCAAATCGCGTGCAAGGTGTTCCCGGCGATGGCGACCGGCTGCACGATGGTGCTGAAGCCCTCGGAGGTGGCTCCCTATTCGGGCCAGATCTTCACCGAGGTGCTCGACGCGGCAGGCGTGCCCGCTGGTGTGTACAACATGGTGTTCGGCGACGGCCCCGGCGTCGGTGCGGCCATCTCCAGCC
>NZ_DATENY010000002.1:0-63626 GCF_035274705.1 Mycobacterium sp.
CCCAACTCGCGATACCGACCGGCACGCTGACGCTTGCGAACAGCCCGCCGCCAAGTCCGCATCGCGAACGCGCGATGCCCAAACGAAAACGCACCCGAGCCCAGGACCGCGCCTACCGAGTGGAGTACGAACGCGCCCTCAACCGCGCCCGCCACGCCGCCGACCCACCACCCTTCTAACGCTTGGGCAACGGCTTGCGGGTGGTCACGCCGACGCGATCCAAACGGTGTCGAAGAAATCGTGGGGTTCGCTTCGATGCTCGTAGTCGTATTAATGCTTCGGATGACGACCTCAAAGGCAGCAAAAACCAAGCTACATAAGGGGTAGCGTCATTGGTTGCTGGCTGGGGCCGTCGACGGTATTTGCCACCCCAAGCCCTTGGCAACGCCCCAGCGGCGATGTGATGGGAGGCAATCATGAAGCGCTGCATCGTCGGAGGATTGGCTGCCCTGCTGATGGCCGCCGAGCTGATCGCCTCAGCACCGCCGGCCAGCGCCGGCTGTGAGTACGGAGGACCCTTTATCAGCAAGTGCGATGGACCCGTCCAGCCTGACGGCACCTGGCAACGTTGCGTGGCAGTTGCCCAATTGATTCCTCGCGGCGCCAGTTCCTACCTAGTGCCCATCAAGCGCTGCGATTTGATGGGTCCTGACCAGCCCCTTTGGGATCCCGCCTTCGCCGACCCACTGACGCACATCGACGACTGAGCCGGACCAACCGCGAACCCGCCGGTCTCGTCAGGGAGCGACAGTCAGCCAGTCCGTGAACCCCGAGGGGTCGTGGCGGCCGAGCGCGCCGTGCTCGAATAGCCCCCACCCCTCCGCGGACTTACCGCCGTCGTGGCAGACCGCACGGCCGACGTGGTCGATGACGCCGAAGCCTGATCGGCCGATGATCTCAGGAGAGGTCATGTCATACGTGAGGCGTTCGGTGAAGTTGTCGCCCTTCCACATTCCATGCAACCAGTCCGAGTCACCGCCGTACCCGCCGCCGACGTGAATCGGCACCGGCAGCTTGGATTCCACGTCGAAACGCACAGGGCTGCCGTCGAACGCGGTCGCGTCGATCGTCGCGCCGGTCGGGATGCGTGTGCCGGACTTGTAGTGAATCTTCACCCGCGGCCAGCCGAGCTGCTCGACGCGGCCGTCCTTCCAGATTCGCGTGCAGTCGTTCAAAGACCGGAACCCATGTGGGTCCTCCTGGATGATGATCACGACGCCGAAGTCGTCGAAGGCCATCGGCACGTATAGCCACCACATCCCTTCAAACGGCGGATCGTCGGGGCGGCCGGCGGGTTCGGGTTCGCCGATCGGCCGGATGCCCCACGACCTGTCGCGGCTACCGATCCAGCGGGCGGGGTCGACTGCAATCTGCTCGCCGTCGATCGACAGAGACCCGCTCCACGCGCCGACCTGTGCGAAACGCTGGGCGTTCAAAGTGACCCGGTTCCCGCGCCGCATGATGTGCGGCTGTTCCTGGACGACGTCGAACAACCCGTCCCACGTGAGATCGGCTGCGATGCCCTCGGTTTCGTCCAGGACGATTCGCAGTTTGTGCAGCGGCTCGATGACCTCGACGCGGTAATTGCCGACATGCTGGTTGAGGCGGTCCTGATCGATCGCCCCGCTGAGATGCACAGCCGTCTGCACGTCGCCGCGCCTCACCAACAGAAACGCGTCTTTCACACCGAGGTTCGGGTAGTACCCGATACCCGAGATCACGAAGATGTCGCCGGTCCGGTCGTGCGCGTTGAAGTAGGAGCGGTCGTAAAAGTTGCGATCGCTCGAACCGGGCCACGCAATGGGATGCGGAACCTGGTGTACCGGATATTCATCCATGGGGCCGAGCATCACGCCTCTCCTGTCTGCTCTTCGCGCAAGCGCTCATCGCCCTCGCCGATAAGCCGCCTGAGCACTGGGCCGTGGTAGAACAGCGACTCGACATCGTCGGGCTTCTCGATCTCACCGAAGCGCACCCGCCGCGCGCTGGTCCGCATGAACACGCATGCCCAGATCACCGCCGAATACACGTAGAACCAGTGCAGATCGCCCAGCTCGACTCCGGCCAGCTCGGCATACGTCGCGCGGACATCCGACTCCCGCATGAAATCGGGCAGACCCGGCAATCCGGCCAGGCCGGCGAGTTCCTGAAAGACCATGTGCGCGAAGATGATCCACGCCACATCCATCTCTCGCGGGCCCAGCGTCGCCATCTCCCAGTCCAGCACCGCGACCGGCCGGAAGTCGGAGTACAGCACATTGCCGACGCGGGAGTCGCCCCACACCAGCACCGGCTCGGTTGCCGCGACGTCGGCGGGCCAGTTCGTTTCGAGCCACTCCAGCGCCCGGTCCAGCAGCGCCGAGGAGCCGATATCGGGCACTGCGAACCGATACCACGACTGCAACCAGTCGATGTTGCGCCGCAACGCATTTGGCTCTGACCCCTCGGCGAGGAAGCCGAATGTCGTTGAAGGCTCGGGAATCGAATGCAGTTTGGCGATCACCTCGACCGTCGCATCCTGCAACTCACGCTGCCGGTCGGCCGGCGCATCAGCGAACCAGTTGTTGCCGAACGTGTATGGCATTACGTCGGGCGGCACCTGGCCGTCCACGTAGTCCATCAGGAAGAACGGCGTGCCGAGCACCGAACCCGTCGTTTCGAGCCACCGCACTCGCGGCACGGGGATGTCGGTCTTCTCGGCCACCAGCCGAATCACGTCGAACTGGTGATCCATGCGGTACGACGAGAACACCGGCACGTCCTGCTGCGTGGGCGCCACTCGCGCCACCCATTTCTCTTCGCGCCGCTGGCCACCCTCGTCCCACCGGCCCGTCAAGATGATCGTCTCCGAGGACATGCCGTTCGCGTCGACGCCGCTCTCGACGCTGATCTCGGGCGCAACCCCGCCGGGTAACAGTGTCGACAGCCACCGCGACATCACATTAGGCAACTTGGTGACGTCTCGACTGGAGTGCTGCAGTCGGCTGACGTCTTCGACAGCCGGTTCAGTAGCCATGAGAACTCTTCTTTCGAGCGAGAATTACGATACGGTGGGTAGCGTTATGAAAGCAGACGCGTCATCGATTGACAAGACCCCGGGCGCGGGGCGGCCTCGAGATCCGCGTATCGACGCTGCCATACTGCGCGCCGCAGCGGATCTGCTTGTCGAAATTGGTTATTCGAACCTGACGATGGCCGCTGTCGCCGAGCGCGCCGGCACCACCAAGACCGCCCTGTACCGGCGGTGGTCCAGCAAGGCCGAGCTGGTGCACGAGGCCGCCTTCCCGGCCGCGCCGACCGCCATCGAGACGCCGCCCGGTGACATCGCCGCGGATATCCGGGCGATGATGGCTGCGGCACGCGATGTGTTCACCAGTCCCGTGGTGCGCGCGGCGTTGCCCGGCCTGATCGCCGATATGGCGGCGGACGCCGAACTCAACGCGCGAGTCATGGCGCGTTTCACCGAGCTGTTCGCCGCGGTGCAGACCCGGTTGGCTGATGCCGCCGAGCGAGGGCAAGTACACCCAGACGTCAACCCCGACAGGCTCCTCGAAGTCATCGGCGGCGCAACTCTGCTGCGTCTATTGCTGCAGCCCGACGAGCCCGTAGGAGAGGACTGGGTGGACCAGACCACCGCCATTTTGGTCCACGGTGTGATGGCATAGGAGTCGATGCTCGAAGCGTTTCCGACCGATTGGCGCACTGCGCTGCTTCTCGTGCCGCATCCCGATGATCCCGAGTACGGTTGCTCGGCAGCAGTGGCCAAGTGGACCGCCCAGGGAAAGACCGTCTACTACGCACTGGCCTGTCGCGGGGAGGCGGGCATCGCCGGAATGCCTCCCGAGGAGGCGGGACCGCTGCGAGAGGCGGAACAACTCCGGTCGGCGTCCATCGTCGGCGTGACCGACGTGCAGTTCTGGGACTTCCCCGACAGCGACATCCGCAATACGCGGGACCTGCGCGCCAAGATCGCCGAGACGATCAATGCGCTCAAACCAGACGTTGTGCTGACCATCTACAGCGGTCCGGAGTGGGCGCCAGGTGCACCGAACCAGCGTGACCACATCGAGTTCTCGAATGCCGTTGCGGCGGCTTATGACTTGCTCGCCGACCCGCCGCACTGGTTGTTCGAAAACGGACCGGAGGTCACCCATGCCGAAGTCATCGACGACGTTCACTTCGAGCGTGCGGTGGCATCGCTCGCCGCACACGACGTCTATCTCTCGGTCTTGGATCCCGCCACGCCTGTGATCGAGCAGGCGCGCAAGCAGGTCGACATGACCACGACACCTCGGCCGGAGTACGGCGGGAAACGCACGGTGGAATTCATCCTGAAGCGATCAGTCGAACAAACGTAAATGGCTCCTAATCCTCGGCGTGTCGGGGACTTTCGCGTTCCCCAGCTTGCGCGTGGGCCCCGCTCGCGGAAGGAATCTGTCGCTTGTTGCGCTCAGACACCGCGCGGAATTGGTCGCCGAGTCCGTCGAACTCCCGATGTTGGGCGAAGGCGATCTTCTCCTCGGCCGCCAGCCCCGGCTCGACCACGGCCGCGGCGCCCGTCGTATAGATCTCCTTGAGCCCCAACATGATTGGCCCGGGAACCTCCGCGATCTGTGTGGCGAGGTCGATCGCTCGGTCGAGAAGGCTTTCATGGGCGACGACCTCGGTCACCAGCCCGATCCGCTTAGCACGCGCGGCGTCGACGACCTCACCGGTCATCGACAACCGCCGGGCCATCGCCGCGCCGACGAGGTGGGGGAGCCGCGCGGTCATGCCGCCGCCGGGCAGGATGCCGACCCTGGCGTGGGTGTCGGCGAACACCGCCCGCTCCGACGCGACGAGGAAATCGCAGCCCAGCGCCATCTCCATCCCGCCGGTGAAGCAAGCGCCGTTGATCGCACCGACGATCGGGGTGCGCATCTTCGCGACCGCAGTGATGCAGCTCTGCGACCGGAACTCCTCGAAGTACTTCAGGCCGTCGCGCTGTGCCTCCTTGAGGTCCACACCCGCGCAGAACGCCGGATCGGCCCCGGTGAGCACCACTGCGCGCACCGACTCGTCGGCGTCGGCCTCGGTCAACGCGGCATAGGTGCCCCTGATCAGGTCGCGGCTCAACGCATTTCTGGCCGCCGGCCGGTTCAACCTCAGCACCCGGACCGCGCCGTGGTCGGCGATCAGGACGAGCGGTTCGGTCATGGCAGGAAATGGTTGGCGGTGTTCGCCAGGTCCAGCAACGGCTGCGGCAGTGCCCCGAGGGCGAACGTGACTGCGGCGGTGATCGTGACGACGGCTGTGGTCAGCACGCTGGGCACCACCACCCGCGGTGCGTCGTCGGGTGGCTCGGTGAAGAACATCAACACGATGACCCGCACGTAGAAGTACGCGGCCACGGCGCTGGCGATGACGCCAATGACGACCAGCGGAATCGCGCCGCCCTCGCCTGCGGCCTTGAACACCGCGAACTTGCTGACGAATCCGCTCGTCAGGGGGATACCCGCGAAGGCGAGCAGGAACAGCGAAAACACAATGCCGACAACGGGATATCGCCGGCCCAGGCCGGCCCAGCGGGCCAGCGCGGTGTCTTCTTCGCCTTCAGGGTTTCGTACCAGGCCCACCACCGCGAACGCGCCGACGGTGCTGAAGCCGTAGGCGAACAGATAGAACAGTGTGGACGAGACGCCGGCCTCGTTCTGGGCGATCACGCCGGTGAGGATGAACCCGGTGTGCGCCACGGCCGAATACGCCAGCATCCGTTTGACGTCGTTCTGGGTCACGGCGGTGACGGTGCCGACCACCATCGTCAGGATCGCGATGGCCCACATCACCGGCCGCCAGTCGTCGTGCAGCCCTGGCAGCGCGATGTAGAAGATGCGAAGCATCGCACCGAATGCCGCGATCTTGGTGGCGGCGGCCATGAACGCGGTGATGGGAGTGGGAGCCCCCTGGTACACGTCGGGAATCCACGAGTGGAACGGCACCGCCCCGACCTTGAACAGCACGCCGACGAGCAGCAGTGCCGTGCCGATGAGTGCCAGCGACGTCTTGCCCGACCCGGATGCCACCTTCTCGGCGATGCCCGCGAGATTCAGTGTGCCGGCGTACCCGTACAGCATGGCAACGCCATAAAGGAAGAAGGCCGATGAAAACGCGCCCAGCAGAAAGTATTTCACCGAGGCTTCCTGTGAGAGCAGCCGCCGCCGGCGGGCCAGCCCGCACAGCAGGTACAGCGGCAGTGACAGCACCTCGAGCGCGATGAACATGGTCAGTAGGTCATCTGCGGCCGGGAACAACACCATGCCGCCGATGGCGAACATCGTCAGCGGGAACACCTCGGTCTGCATGACGCCGGCCTTGGTGGCCAGCTTTTCGACGACGCTGCCCGCGACCGCCGACGCTTGCGGGGTGAACGCATCCAGGCCGGGGCCGGGCTCGTCGTCCGCCGGGGCGGGGATGCGCCTTTCGGCGATGAGCAGGATGCCGAGCACGCCGACCAGCAGGATGGTGGCCTGCAGGAACAGAGCAGGGGCGTCGACGGCGACGGCGCCGAGGACGGCCGTGCGTCCGGTGCTGCCGTGCAGGTCCCGGGCGAGCGCGACGACCGCCACGAACGCGGCGACCAGCCCGCCGAGGCTGAGCACCAGTTGGGCGGCGTAGCGCTGCTGACGGGGCAGGAACGCCTCGACGAGTACACCGACGACGGCCACACCGAGGACGATCAGCATGGGGGAGAGCAGACCGTATTCGACGCTGGGGGTGGGCATCTGAAGAGCTTCAGTCATCGTGACGGCCCTTCCGCGATTTTCGGTGCCGGGTCAGGCTGATTGATGGTGGTCAGTGTGTGGCTCACCGCGGGGTTGATCACATCGAGGGCGGGTTTGGGATACACCCCGAGGACCAGGAGTAGCGCGATAAGCGGTGCGACGACGACGATCTCGCGCGGCAGAAGGTCGCGTAGGCGATCGTTGCCGTCCTTGACCGGGCCGGTCATCATCCGCTGGTACATCCACAAGATGTACACCGCGGACAGCACCAGGGCCGTGGCCGCGAAGACCGCGAAGACGGGGTAGCGCGTGAATGTTCCGATCAGGACCAGGAATTCGCTGATGAACGGCGCGAGGCCAGGCAGCGACAATGTGGCCAGGCCGGCGACGAGGAAGGTGCCCGCCAGCACCGGCGCCACTTTCTGCACGCCGCCATAGGCGTTGATCAGGCGAGTGCCCCTGCGCGACACCAGGAATCCGGCGATGAGGAACAGCGCCGCCGTCGAGATGCCGTGGTTGACCATGTAGAGCGTCGAGCCCGACTGACCCTGGCTGGTCATCACGAAGATGCCCAGGATGATGAACCCGAAGTGAGATATCGACGTGTAGGCGATCAGGCGCATCACGTCGGTCTGGCCGATCGCGACGATCGCGCCGTAGACGATCCCGATCACCGCCAGCGTGATGATCACTGGCCGGAAATACATTGAGGAGTCGGGAAAGAGCTGAAGGCAGTAGCGCAGCATGCCGAACGTCCCGACCTTGTCCATCACAGCCATCATCAGCACCGCGCTGGCCGGGGTCGCCTCGACGGCGGCGTCGGGCAGCCACCGGTGGAATGGCCACAGCGGCGCTTTGACCGCGAACGCGAACATGAACCCACCGAACAGCAAGTTCATCACCGCAGGATTCATGCCGAACTGACCGCTCGACACCGCGGCGACGATCGCACGGAAGTCGAATGTGCCTGATTCGAACGCGCCGCTTCCAGCGGTCACCACATACAGGCCGATGACGGCGGCGAGCATGATCAGGCCGCCAAACAGGTTGTACAGCAAGAACTTCACTGCCGCCCTCGAGCGGTTCTCGCCGCCGAAGCCGCCGATGAGGAAGTACATCGGGATCAGCATGGCCTCGAAGAACACGTAGAAAAGCAGCACGTCGAGCGACACCAGCGAGATCAGCACCATGCCCTCGACGGCCAGCGTGAGTGCGAGATACGTGTGCACCGACCGTCCGCGCAGACCGATCTGGTCATCGGCGTCGTTCCAGCCCGCGATGATCAGCAGTGGCACCAGCACGGCCGTGAGGACTACGAGGGCGAGCGCGATGCCGTCGACGCCGAGGATGTATCCGGTGCCGAACGACGGGATCCACTCGTGGGATTCGACGAACTGGTACTGGTCGCCGCCTGGCTTGAATCCGACCGCGACCACCAATGTCACCGCGAGGACGGCGATCGAGATGAGCAGCGCGAGCCATTTCGCCACGGTGCGCGCCGACGCGGGCAGCACCATGAGGATTGCGGCGCCGACCATCGGGATCGCCCACAGGATGGTGAGCCAGGGGACGTTGTTCATGCCTCGACTCCCGCTCGCTCCGGTCCTCGCTCGTTCCTCGCTGCGATCCTCACTCGCGGTCGTCTTCGGAGGTTCATGACCACAGGTTCACCGCCAGGATCGCGGCGACCACAAGGGCCGCTCCGCCCAACATGGAAAGCGCATACGAGCGGGCGAACCCTGTTTGCAACTGCCGGAAGCCGTCCGAGACCCGGCCGACGAGTGCGGCCAGCCCGTTCGCGGCCCCGTCCACGACGTCGTCGTCGATCTCGACGAGACCTTCGGTGAGCAGCTGACCCGGTCGCATGAACGCGCGCTCGTTGAACGCGTCGCCGTAGAGATCCTGGCGCGCCGCGACGGTGAGTGCGGACCCGGCGGGCACTTCTGCTGGGACCGCGCGCATGCCGTACATGCGGTACGCAATCGCGATGCCGGCAGCGACCACCGCCAAAACCACGATTGTGACGACCCACGCGGGCGTGGCGTGCTCCGCCTCGTGGGCGCCGACGACGGGTTCGAGCCAGTGCGCGAGTGTGCCGCCGATCGCGAAGAACCCGCCCGACGCCACCGACCCGACGGCCAACAGGATCATCGGCCACGTCATGACGGCGGGTGACTCGTGCGGATGAGCGACTAGTTGGTTTCCCGTCGCTTCGCTCGCCTCGGAAGTCCAACGCCTTTCGCCGAAGAACGTCATCAGCATCACGCGGGTCATGTAGAACGCGGTGATGCCGGCGCCGAGAATCGCCGCGCCGCCGAGGATGATTCCCTTGGCGCCCCCGGCGCCGAGGGCAGCCTCGATGATGCCGTCTTTCGAGAAGAACCCGGCCAGCGGTGGCACGCCGATGATGGCCAGGTAGCCGAGCCCGAATGTCGCGAACGTGATCGGTACCGCCTTGCGCAGCCCGCCGTAGCGGCGCATGTCCACTTCGTCGTTCATGGCGTGCATCACGGACCCGGCGCCGAGGAACAGGCCGGCCTTGAAGAAGCCGTGGGTGAGCAGATGCATGATCGCGAACGCGTATCCGGCCGGGCCCAGCCCGGCGGCCAGCACCATGTAGCCGATCTGCGACATGGTCGATGCGGCAAGCGCTTTCTTGATGTCGTCCTTGGCGCAGCCGACGATCGCCCCGAAGAGCAGCGTCACCGCGCCGACGATGACCACACCCAACTGTGCGTTCGGCGCGAGGTTGAACACCGGACCGGACCGCACGATCAGGTACACGCCCGCGGTGACCATGGTGGCAGCGTGGATGAGCGCGGACACCGGCGTGGGGCCCTCCATCGCGTCGCCGAGCCAGGACTGCAGTGGCACCTGCGCCGACTTGCCGCACGCCGCAAGCAGTAGCAGCAGACCGATGGCGGTGAGAATGCCTTCACTGAGCCGGGGTGCGGCTGAGAAGACACCCGCAAAGGAGATCGAACCGATGTAGGCGAACATCACCATCAGCGCGATCGCCAGGCCCATGTCGCCGACGCGGTTCACCACGAACGCCTTCTTGGCCGCCGTGGCCGCCGACGGCTTATGCGCCCAGAACCCGATCAGCAGGTACGACGCCAGACCCACGCCTTCCCATCCGACGTATAGGCCGAGGTAGTTGTCGGCCAGCACCAACAGCAGCATCGCGGCGAGAAACAGGTTCAGGTACGCAAAGAACTTGCGCCGCTCGGGATCTTCGGCCATGTAGCCGATCGAATAGATGTGGATCAGCGACCCGACGCCGGTGATCAGCAACACGAAACACATTGACAGCGCATCCAGCTGCAGGCCGAAGTCCACGTGCAGGCCCGCGACCGGCACCCAGGAGAACAGCGCCTCATGCACGATCCGGTCTTCTGCATGACGGCCGAGCATGTCGACGAACAGCACGACGCCTGCGGCGAACGACGCGAGCGCCGCCAGGCAGCCCAGCAGGTGACCCCAGCTGTCGGATCGTCTGCCCGCGAGCAGGAGAATAGCCGCGCCCGCCAGCGGCAGGGCGATCACCAGCCACACCAGAGTTGTCATGGCAGCCTTAGTTTTTCAGCAGACTGGCTTCGTCGACCGAAGCCGAACGGCGGGTGCGGAAGACGGTCATGATGATCGCGAGGCCGACCACCACTTCGCACGCGGCGACGACCATCGTGAAGAACGCCACCACTTGGCCGTCCAGATGGCCGTGCATGCGGGAGAACGCGACGAACGCGAGGTTCGCCGCGTTGAGCATCAACTCGACGCACATGAACATGACGATGGCGTTGCGGCGCAGCAGCACACCGGCCGCGCCGATCGTGAACAACAACGCCGACAGGTAGAGATAGTTGTCAGGATTCATCAGTTGTCACCCTTGCCATTGGTCTCGACGACTGGGCGTTTCTGCAGGATCGCGCTGACCGACAGCTCCGAACCCGTTCCGTCGGGCAGTCGCGCAGGAACGTCGACCGCGTTGTGGCGTGCGTACACACCGGGGTTGGGCAATGTCCCCGCGTGTCCACCCGGCCGGAACCGCTCGGCGGCGAGCTCACGCTGAGTCTTGCGCCGTTCGAAGCGCTCTCGGTGTGCAAGCACCATGGCGCCGAGGGCGGCCGTGATCAGCAGCGCCCCGGTGAGCTCGAACGCCCACAGGTACTTGGTGAAGATCAGCGCGGCCAGTCCCTGGACGTTTCCGTCGGCGTTGGCCTGCGCAAGGCCGGTGAAACCGGCCACCGAGACGTTCCCGATCCCGGCGATGAGCAGTACACCGAAGCCGACACCGGTCACGATCGCCGCGATGCGTTGCCCGCGAATCGTTTCCACGAGCGATTCGGACAGGTCGACGCCGATCAGCATCACCACGAACAGGAACAGCATCATCACCGCGCCCGTGTAGACGACCACCTGCACGATGCCGAGGAAGAGTGCGTCCTGCGCGATGTAGAGCACCGCCAGCGAGATCATGGTGCTGGCCAGGAACATCGCCGAGTAGACCGCCTTCGGCGCGGCCACCACACCGATCCCTCCGACCACCGCGACGACCGCAAGCACCCAGAACAGCACCGCCTCGGATGTCGAGGTATGCCCGGCGGTGTCGGCGGTGAGAGCTGCGAGGTAGTCGATCCTCACCGCACATCCTCGGTAAGCGGCTTGATCTTCCCCAGGTAGTAGTCGTCATCGGTGCTGCCGGGCTCCATCGCATGCGGCGGGGGCTGCATACCCGGCTGCAACGGGGCGAGGAGCTTGTCCTTGCCCCAGATCAGGTCGGCGCGGTTGTCATCGGCCATCTCGTACTCGTTGGTCATCGTCAGCGCACGGGTGGGGCACGCCTCGATGCACAACCCGCAGCCGATGCAGCGCAGATAGTTGATCTGGTAGACGCGCCCGTAGCGTTCGCCCGGCGAGAACCGCTCCTCGGCGTTGTTGTCCGCGCCTTCGACATAGATGGCGTCGGCCGGGCAGGCCCAGGCGCACAACTCGCAGCCGATGCATTTCTCCAGCCCGTCGGGATAGCGGTTCAGCTGGTGCCGGCCGTGATAGCGCTTGGCGACGGGTCCGGGCTTCTCCGGGTACTGCTCGGTGATCTGCTTCTTGAACATCGTGCCGAACGTGACGCGGAAACCCTTCATCGCGTCGAGGAACTTAGGCATCCGCTGGCTCCTTCGTGGCTGATGTCTTTTGGCCGGGCAATGGCGGCACCGGGAAGCCGCCCTCCTGGGCAGCAGGTTCAGGTCGCTTTCGAATGTTTCTGGCCCGCAAGGCTCGCCAGAGTGCGAACAGCAGGATCAAAGCCACGACGATGCCCGCGGTCATCATTCCGGTGGCAGCCGCGTCGTAGCCGTGGGTGCGCAGGCTATGCGTGATCGCGACGATCATGATCCAGACCAGCGACACCGGGATGAGGACCTTCCAGCCCAGCGCCATGAACTGGTCGTAGCGCAGCCGGGGCAGTGTGGCGCGCAACCACATGAAGAAGAACAGGAAGGTCCACACCTTGGCGATGAACCACAGCAGAGGCCACCAGCCGGTGTTGGCGCCATCCCACATGTTGATCGGCCACGGGGCGTGCCAGCCGCCGAGGAACAGCGTGGAGGCCAGCGCCGACACCGTGGTCATGTTGATGTACTCGGCGAGCATGAACATCGCGAACTTCAGCGACGAGTACTCGGTGTGGAAACCGCCGACGAGCTCGCCCTCGGCCTCGGGCAGATCGAAAGGCGCCCGGTTGGTTTCGCCGACCATCGCCGTCACGTACACCAGGAACGACGGCAGCAGCAGGAAGATGTACCAAGTGCCCTGCTGGGCGGCGACGATGCCCGAGGTTGACATGGTGCCCGCGTAGATGAACACCGCGGCGAAGGACAGTGCCATCGCGATCTCGTAGGAGATCACCTGGGCGCTCGAGCGCAGCCCGCCCAGCAGCGGGTAGGTGGATCCCGACGCCCAGCCGGCGAGCACGATGCCGTACACCCCGATCGACGTGACGGCAAGGATGTAGAGCACCGCGACGGGCATGTCGGTCAACTGCAAGGCGGTGCGGTGCCCGAACACCGACACCTCACCGCCCATCGGGATCACGGCGAACGCCAGGAAGGCGGGAACGACTGAAATGACCGGGGCCACAAGGTAGACGAACTTGTCGACCCCGGCGGGAATGATGGCTTCCTTGAGCGCCAGTTTGATGCCGTCGGCCAGCGATTGCAGCAGGCCCCACGGGCCGACCCGGTTGGGGCCGGGGCGCATCTGCATCCACCCGAGGATCTTTCGCTCGAGCAGGATCGCCACGAGCACCGTCAGCACGAGGAAGACGAAGATCCCGAGCGCCTTGGCGAGCATCAGCCACCACGGGTCGTGGCCGAACAGAGTGGGATCCGGGTACCTCACTGCGCTGCCCGCCTGATCGACACCACGGCCCCGGCTGACACCGCGAGCTGTTGATGCACACCGGATCCGACGGCGTTCAGTGGCAGCCAGACGACGCGGTCAGCCATCTCAGTGATAATCAGCGGCAGTGTGATCTCACCCCGATCGGAGCTGACGGTGACCAAATCGCCTTCGGCAGCGCCGATCTCGTCCGCGGTTGCCGCCGACAGCCGAGCGACGGGCGGTTGAGCGGTGCCAGCGAGGTGCGGTTCGCCGTCCTGCAGCCGCCCCGCGTCGAGCAGCATCCGCCAACTCGCGAGCACGGCCTGCCCCGGATCGAGTGATGACGGGCGTTCCGGCGACACTTGTGGAGCCTCTGGCCGCGTCCCGCCCCACTGCCCGAGGCGGGCCATCTCCTCGCCGGCGGCCAGTGCCGTCGGCAGGGCGAGGTCGACGCCGATCTCGTCGGCCAGAAAGTTCAGCACTCGCAGGTCGGGGTAGGCGTTGGTCTGCAGGGACGGCTCGAACGGGCGAATCCGCCCTTCCCAGCTGACGAATGAACCGGCCTTCTCCACCACCGGTGCCACCGGGAACACCACGTCGGCCAGCGCTGTCACCGCGCTCTCGCGCAGTTCCAGACTGACCACGAACGGCGCGGCGTCGACCGCTGCAAGCGCGAGGTCGGGATCGGGCAGGTCGGCAAGCTCGACTCCGCCGATCAGCAGCGCCCCGAGTTGGCCGTCGCGTGCCGCGGCAAGAATGGCTGTGGTGTCACGGCCGTCGGCGGTCGGCAGCTCGCCGACGTTCCAGGCTGCGGCGGTCTGCTCGCGGGCCGACGCATTGCCCAGCGGGCGGCCGCCGGGCAACAGGCCCGGCAGTGCACCGGCTTCGACGGCACCGCGTTCGCCTGCTCGCCGCGGTATCCAGGCCAACCGAGCACCGGTGGCG
Source organism: Mycobacterium sp. (assembly GCF_035274705.1). GTDB lineage: Bacteria > Actinomycetota > Actinomycetes > Mycobacteriales > Mycobacteriaceae > Mycobacterium. Next base: position 14,085 of record NZ_DATENY010000002.1, read on the forward strand.
GCTGCCAATCTGCTTGCCGCCGAGAAGGCTCCGGGGGAGTCGGCGAGTCGCTCGCCGACGAGGATCAGAGCGCCGGGGAGTTTCAGATGCACGTCATCGGCCAGGCTGTCCAGTGCGGCGGCCTCGCCACCGGGCACACACTCGATGAGCGTGCCGTTCATCTTTGTCAGCCCCCGCGTCGCGAACGGGGCGATCGATTTCACCTGCAGCGCGTTCTTGCGGGCCGCCTTGCGCAGCCGCAGGTACACGATCGGCGATTCCTCTTCGGGCTCGAAGCCCACCAGCAGCACGGCCGGCGCACTCTCCAGGTCCGCATAGGTGACCGTCATCGGCTGGCCGGCGATGTGCGCGGCGAGGAACGCGACCTCCTCATCGCTGTGTCGGCGTGCGCGGAAGTCGATGTCGTTGGTGCCGAGCACTATTCGCGCGAACTTCGAGTAGGCGTAGGCGTCCTCAACGGTGGCCCGCCCACCAACAAGGACACCGGCGCTGCCGTTCGCGGCTGCCAGCCCGGCCCCAGCGACGCCGAGGGCTTCCGACCAGGATGCCGGCCGGAGCTTGCCATCCTCGCGAACGAGCGGGGTGGTGATGCGGTCACCGACCGTCGTGTAGGTGAACGCCCAGCGGCCCTTGTCGCAGTTCCACTCCTCGTTCACCTGCGGATCGTCACCGGCCAAGCGGCGCATCACTTTTCCGCGCCGGTGGTCCGTGCGCTGGGCACAGCCGGACGCGCAGTGTTCACAAACGCTGGGGCTGGACACCAGGTCGAACGGCCGGGCGCGGAACCGGTAGGCGGTGCCGGTGAGCGCGCCGACCGGGCAGATCTGCACGGTGTTACCGGAGAAGTAGGATTGGAACGGCTCGTCCGGGGCGATGCCAACCTGTTGCAACGCACCGCGTTCCAGCAGCTCGATGAACGGATCGCCGGCGATCTGCTGGGAGAACCGAGTGCAACGCGCGCACAACACGCAGCGTTCCCGGTCCAGCAACACCTGCGACGAGAGGTTGATCGGCTTCGGGAAGGTTCGCTTGACGTCCTCGAAGCGCGTTTCCGCACGGCCGTTGGACATCGCCTGGTTCTGCAGCGGGCATTCTCCGCCTTTGTCGCAGATCGGGCAGTCCAGCGGATGGTTGATCAGCAGCAGCTCCATGACGCCCTGCTGTGCTTTGTCCGCGGCCTCGGAGGTGTACTGAGTACGCACGACCATGTCCGGGGTGACCGTGGTCGTACATGATGCCAGCGGCTTGCGTTGCCCTTCGACTTCGACCAGACATTGCCGGCAGGCGCCGACCGGATCGAGAAGCGGGTGGTCGCAGAATCGCGGGATCTGGACGCCGATCAATTCGGCGGCGCGAATCACCAAGGTGCCCTTGGGCACACTGACTTCCACGTCGTCGATGGTCAGATTGACCATCTCGACGGGTGCGGCGGCGGTGCCGGTGTCAGCGGTCTGCGTCATCTAGGCACCCACTCCCTTTTCTCTGCCGAGCAGACGTAAAAGTCCCCGACACGCCGAGAATTTTGGACCTTTTGCGTCTGCTCGCGCTAGGAACGTCATCTAGGCACCCACTTCTTCGGTGGCCATCAGTGTCGAGGCGTGCGGATCGAACGGGCAGCCGCCGTCGAGGTGTGCGACGTACTCGTCGCGGAAGAACTTGATCGACGACAGGATCGGGCTTGCGGCACCGTCACCCAACGCGCAGAACGACTTTCCGAAGATGTTGTCCGAGATGTCGAGCAGCTTCTGAATGTCGGCCTCGGTGCCCGCGCCGGTCTCCAGGCGCTCATAGATCTGCGCCAGCCAGTAGGTGCCCTCCCGGCACGGCGTGCACTTGCCGCAAGATTCGTGCTCGTAGAACTGAGTCCAGCGACGCACCGCACGCACCACGCAGGTGGTTTCGTCGAAGATCTGCAGTGCCTTGGTCCCCAGCATCGATCCCACGCCGGCCATGCCTTCGTAATCCAGTGGCACATCGAGGTGTTCGTCGGTCAGCAGCGGGGTCGACGAGCCGCCGGGCGTCCAGAACTTCAGTGTGTGTCCGGCCCGCACCCCGCCCGCGTACTCCAACAGCTCGCGCAGCGTGATCCCGAGTGGCGCCTCGTACTGCCCGGGGGTGGTGACGTGGCCGGACAACGAATACAGCGTGAAACCGGGCGACTTCTCGGAGCCCATCGACCGGAACCAGTCCACGCCGTTGAGCAGGATCGGCGGCACGCTGGCAATGGATTCCACGTTGTTGACCACGGTCGGACACGCATACAGACCGGCCACCGCGGGAAACGGCGGCCTCAGCCTGGGCTGGCCGCGGCGGCCCTCCAGCGAGTCCAGCAGCGCGGTCTCCTCGCCGCAGATGTAAGCGCCCGCGCCCGCGTGCACGATCAGCTCCAGATCGAAACCAGTGCCGCGAATGTCCTTGCCCAGATACCCGGCTTCGTAGGCCTCGGCGACCGCGGTCTGCAGCCGGCGCAGCACCGGGACCACCTCGCCCCGGACATAGATGAAGGCGTGGTGCGCCCGGATCGCATACGCCGCGATGATCGCGCCTTCGACAAGGAAGTGCGGCGTCGTCAACATCAACGGAATGTCTTTGCAGGTGCCGGGTTCGGATTCGTCTGCGTTGATCACCAGGTAGTGCGGCTTCGCGCCGGCTCCGGTGTCGTCCTGCGGGATGAACGACCATTTCGTTCCGGTCGGGAACCCCGCTCCGCCGCGTCCGCGCAGGCCCGAATCCTTCACCAGGGCAATGACATCGTCGGGAGCCATGGCCAACGCTCGCTCCAGCGCCTGGTAACCGTCGTGCCGGCGGTAGGTGTCAAGCGACCATGGCTCGGGTTCGTCCCAGAATCGGCTCAACACGGGCGTCAACTGGGTCATTTGTCCGCATCCGTTTTGGGCGGCACGTTGGCCGACGGCGCAGGCGCGGTTTCGTCCTTCGTCGCCTCCGCTGCTGCCTTCGCGTCGTCGGGTGTGTCGTGTGGCGGCGTCGCGGTGGACGCGTCCGGTGCCGTCATGCCGCGCTCTTCTGCAATCCGAAGCCCGGCCAGGGTGGCCGCCCCGACCTCGGTGCCGGACCCGCGCGAATCCGGCAATCCCGCAAGCGTTCTGGCGGTCCCTTTGAAGGTGCACAACGGTGCGCCACGGGTCGGCACCGGGGGATCACCTGCCCGTAGCCCGTCGACGAGGTCGCGGGCCGACGACGGCGTCTGGTTGTCGAAAAACTCCCAGTTGACCATCACGACCGGCGCGTAGTCGCACGCGGCGTTGCACTCGACATGCTCCAGGGTGACCCGGCCATCGTCGGTGGTCTGCCCGGCGTGGATACCCAAATGGTCTTGTAGCGCTTCGAGAATCGCGTCACCGCCCATGATCGCGCACAGCGTGTTGGTGCACACGCCCACCAGATACTCGCCTGTCGGCGTGCGCCGGTACATCGAGTAGAACGTCGCGACCGCGGTGACTTCCGCGTCGGTCAGGCCAAGTTGGGCCGCGCAGAACGCGATTCCCGCCGGGGTGATGCAGCCGTCCTCGGACTGCACCAAATGCAGCAGCGGCAACAGCGCTGAGCGAGTGCTCGGGTAGCGGCCGATGATCTCCTTGGCATCACCCTCTAGCCGTGTCAACACGTCGGATGTGTAGGTGGCCGGCCCGTTGATCGGCGGCCCCGGCTCGTCGGGGCGCTGCCCGAGCTCAAGGAAAATCGTCATGACTGTCTCTTCTTCGCGCAAGCGCTCATCAGTGCCCTCTCTTCTTCGCGCAAGCGCTCATCAGCGGTCCACCCCGCCCATCACCGGGTCGATCGACGCCACCGCGGCGATCGCGTCCGCGACCATGCCGCCTTCGCACATTGCCGCCACCGCCTGCAGATTGGTGAACGACGGGTCGCGGTAGTGCACGCGATACGGTCTTGTGCCACCGTCAGACACCATGTGCACGCCGAGTTCGCCGCGCGGCGACTCGACAGCGACATACACCTGACCGGCAGGTACCCGAATGCCCTCGGTGACGATCTTGAAGTGGTGGATCAGTCCCTCCATCGAGTGGCCCATGATCTTGGCGATATGTTCTGGCGAGTTCCCCAGGCCGTCGGGCCCGACCTTCAGATCGGCGGGCCAGGCCAGCTTCTTGTCCTGGATCATCACCGGTCCCGGCTTCAATCGATCCACGCACTGCTCGACGATCTTGATCGACTCGCGCATCTCCTTGACCCGAATGATGTAGCGGCCGTAGGAATCGCAGGCGTCGTCGGTGATGACGTCGAAGTCATACGTCTCGTAGCCGCAGTAGGGCTGCGCCCTGCGCAGGTCGTGTGGCAGCCCGGTGGAGCGCAGTATGGGTCCGGTGATGCCCAGCGCCATGCAGCCGGCCAGATCGAGATAGCCGACGCCCACCGTGCGGGCCTTCCAGATGTAGTTCTCGTTGAGCAGGTCCTCGAGATCCTGTAACCGCTTGGGCAGCAACTGAAGTAGGTCGCGGATCTGGGGCATCGCTTCGTCTGGCAGGTCGGCCGCCAGCCCGCCGGGCCGGATGTACGCGCTGTTCATTCGCAGCCCGGTGACCGTCTCGAACACGGACAGGATCTGTTCGCGTTCGCGGAACCCGTAGAACATGGCCGACATCGCGCCCAGTTCCATGCCGCCGGTCGCCAGTGCGACCAGATGTGACGAGATCCGGTTGAGCTCCATCATCATCACGCGGATGACGGTGGCTCGCTCGGGGATGTCGTCGGTGACGCCGAGCAACTTTTCTACGCCGAGGCAGTACGCGGTTTCGTTGAAAAACGGTGACAGGTAATCCATTCGGGTCACAAACGTGACGCCCTGGGTCCAGTTTCGGTACTCGAGATTCTTCTCGATTCCCGTGTGTAGATACCCGATCCCGCACCGGGCCGAGACGATGGTCTCGCCCTCGATCTCCAGGATCAGCCGCAGCACTCCGTGGGTGGACGGATGCTGCGGCCCCATGTTGACGACGATCCGTTCGCCCACGTGCTCCTGGGCCGCCGCCACAACTTGATCCCAGTCCTCACCGCCGACCACGACCACTGTTTCGGTACCGCCCGAGGCGGGCGGGGTTGCGGATGTACTCATCAGTTGTAGGCCCTCCGCTCATCGGGCGGTGGGATCTCAGCGCCGTGGTACTCCACGGGTATGCCGCCCAACGGGTAGTCCTTTCGTTGCGGATGCCCCTCCCAGTCATCGGGCATTTCGATCCGGGTGAGTGCGGGGTGGCCGTCGAAGAGGATGCCGAAGAAGTCGTAGGTTTCCCGCTCGTGCCAGTCGGTCGTGGGGTAGACGCCGAACAGCGACGGGATGTGCGGATCCGCGTCCGGTGCCGCCACCTCCAACCGGATGCGACGGTTGTGGGTGATCGACATGAGCGGATAAACGGCGTGCAATTCGCGGGCGGTGTCGTCGGGATAGTGCACCCCGGACACGCCAAGGCACAGCTCGAACCGCAGCTCCGGATGGTCGCGAAGCGTCTGCGCTACCGCGGGCAGCTGCTCGCGCCGCACCTCCAGTGTCAGTTCGTCCCGGAAGACCACGACGCGTTCGATCGCGGCGGAAAAGGAGTCCTCGCCGAGCGCATCGGCGAGGGTATCGACGACCTTGTCGAAGTAGCCGCCGTACGGCCTCGGTGAGCTGCCCGGCAGCGAGACCGGCCTGACGAGACGGCCGTAGCCCGATGTGTCGCCGCTGCCCTTGGCCCCGAACATGCCGCGGCGCACGCCGATCACCTCGCGGGCATCGCTGCCGTTGCCGTTGGTGCTTTCGCTCGCTGCTGCTTGTTCTTCGCCCGAGTGGCCCATCACCGCAGCAACCCTTTGAGTTCGATAGTCGGAGTGATAGACAGCGCCGCCTGTTCGGCTTCGCGGATGGCTTCCTCGCGGTTGACGCCGAGTGGCATCTCCTGAATCTTCGCGTGCAGCTTGAGGATTGCGTGCAGCAGCATCTCCGGCCGCGGTGGGCAGCCGGGCAGATAGATGTCGACCGGCACGACGTGATCGACGCCCTGCACGACGGCATAGTTATTGAACATGCCGCCGGAAGACGCGCATACACCCATCGCCAGCACCCACTTGGGCTCGGCCATCTGGTCGTAGACCTGCCGCAGCACCGGCGCCATCTTCTGGCTGACGCGTCCGGCGACGATCATCAGGTCGGCCTGTCGGGGTGTCGCGGAGAACCGCTCCATCCCGAACCGGGCGATGTCGAAGCGCGGACCCGCGGTGGCCATCATCTCGATGGCGCAGCAGGCCAGGCCGAACGTCGCAGGCCACAGTGAGCCCTTTCGGACGTAGCCGGCCACCTTCTCGACGGTGGACAACAGGATTCCGCCGGGCAGTTGTTCTTCTAGTCCCAATTCAGGCCTCCTCGGCGCCACACGTACGCGTAGGCCACGAACACCACGACCATGAACAGCAGCATCTCTACCAGCGCGAACACTCCCAGGCTGTCGAACGCCACCGCCCACGGGTAGAGAAAGACGATCTCGATGTCGAACACGATGAACAACATCGCGGTCAGGTAGTACTTGATCGGAAACCGCTGACCTGCCGCGTGCGCGGTGGCCATCTCCGGCACCGGTTCGATGCCGCATTCGTAGGCTTCCATCTTCGAGTGGTTGTACCGGCGCGGCCCGATCAGCACCGCAATGCCGACCGAGCCGACGGCAAACGCCGCCGCGATCGCGCCGAGAACCAGGATTGGCGTGTACAAGTTCATGCCGAAAACGCGCTCCCTCGTGGGCTGTCGATGTGAGCTTACCCACACCCTAGCGGGGTTCGTGATCGGTGCCACGCATTTTGGTTAGTATCGCTATTAGCTACATGCGGCGATGTTGTCGTGCCTCGAAAAGGCAAGCGTGACAGGGTAATTAGAGTCGCGGACTACTGCACGGGGGTGCGCAGGAGTGCCACTACGGCGTCGCCCAAACGGATCGGGTCGATCGGGTGGGGGACCGCGGCATCGGCACGGGACCAGCTGGCCAGCCATCTGTCGTCGGCGCGTCCGGTCAGCACCAGGATGGGCGGGCAGTCGGCAATCTCGTCCTTGAGTTGTTTGGCGATCCCCATGCCGCCGGCAGGCGTGGCCTCCCCATCCAGGATGACCAGATCGAATCCGCCTTCATCCATCTGCCTGATCACCATTGGCGGCGTGGCCACCTCGAGGTAGGTCAGCTCGGGAAGATCGGGATGCACCCGCTTGCCCAGCGCCAGCTGCACCTGCTCGCGGGTTCTGGGGTTGTCGCTGTAGACGAGGATGCGCAGCGGCTGCGACGGCTGGGTCATGGGGCAGATGCTATCCGTGCCGGAACACGACGTCGCCGGAAATCGTGGCCTTGTCGACGACCATGCCCATCATGTTGCCGTCGACGCCGAAGTCCTTGCGGTCGATGGTGGCCTGCGCGCTCAGCCGCACCGCCCCGTCATCGAGCACCTCGACTTTGGTCCGTAGCGGCAACGGTGCGGTGGTGCCTTTGACGGTGAGTTGTGCTCGCAGGTCGACGATGTCGCCGTCGATGGCCTCGGCGCTGGTGACCACCACGCTGATGTCGGGAAACTTCGCTGCTTCGAAGAAGTCCGCGGAGCGAAGATGGTTGTCCCGCTTGCGGATCTTGGTGTCCAGCGACGTCGCTTTGATGTCGATCCGTCCGAAAAGTGTTTGAGTATCGGTGATCTGGCCGTCGCCGCTGAATTTCGCGAAATGCCCCTTGACCGGTGCGAGGCCCCACATCGACTTACTTTTGAACTCGATCGTCGAGCGCTGTGGATCGACGTTCCAGACGCCGACTGATGCTGGATTGCTGAGAAGATCTTGTAAGCGTGTCATGTCACCTCTCCAGCAGTGGGGCCATTTCTGCGGGGTCGAAGTATTCGTCGATGCGGCTGATCAGACCGTTGGTCCCCAACTTGATCACGATGCAGACCCGCATGGAGATCGATCCGCCGTTGCGACCGTTGGCATGCAGGATGTGCTGCTGGACGAATCCACCGTCGAACAGTTGACGGTCGAGGATCTCATAGCGGCGGTCCGTCGTCGCGTTGACGAACCACGTGATGACCCGCAGGGCGCGGTCCTTGTCGCGCTCACGGTCGGCGACCTTCCAGACGATGATGTCGTCGTTCCACATCTCCTCAAGCAGCGCGATATCGCTGTTCTCGATCGCGTCGAACAGCCGATCGGCTACGTCGGCGATGGCCTCGGCATCGGCGATGGACATCCGCTGTCCTCCCTTGACCTCAAGCTTGGTTGAGGTAGAACACTGCGTTCTATGGACCCAACACCTACCCTCTCCCGGTTTGACGAGGCCTACAAGTCCCGCAGCGCGCCGTGGGTGATCGGCGAGCCCCAACCCGCGATCGTCGAGCTGCAACGGGCCGGCTGGATCCGCAGCAAGGTGCTCGACGTCGGTTGCGGGACCGGCGAACACACGATATTGCTCACCCGGCTGGGTTATGACGTGCTCGGAGTCGACTTTTCGCCGCATGCGATCGAGCAGGCCCGGGCAAACGCCGCAGACAAGGGCGTCGACGCGCGTTTCGAGGTGGCCGACGCGATGAACCTCGGCGACGAGCCGCTCTACACCACGATCGTGGACAGCGCGTTGTTCCACATCTTCGGCGACACCGACCGCTCGAAGTACGTCCGCAGCCTGCACGCCGCGACCCGGCCGGGCGGCCTGGTCCACGTGCTCGCGCTGTCCGACGCGGGTCGCGGCTTCGGGCCGCAGGTCAGCGAGGCGGTCATCAGGGGAGCGTTCGGCGACGGCTGGGTGCTTGAAGCCCTGGACACCACGACGTATCGCGGGGTGGTCGGGGAAGCACATGCCGAAGCGCTTGGACTGCCGGTCGGCACACGCGTCGACGAGCCGGCGTGGCTTGCCCGTGCGCGACGGGTGTGACCTCACGATTCGTCGTATCCCGGATGGGCGATCGCCAGCCGGTGGCCGACGAGCGTGCGCAGGGCGGGCAGGACGTCGCCGGCCCGGTGGTCGAGATCGCCGGCGCGGATGGCGGCGCCTAGCTGGGCTTCCTCGGCGAAACCAAGGCCGGCTAGCGCATCGGTGGCTTCGCCTGCCGATTCGTCGAGGAGTTCCCGTTCGACGATGCGCAGCACATTGGCGGCGACGCGGGCGTGGAAGTTGACCTGGGCATCGGGCGCGGTGGCGGCGCGCACGTCGTTATCGAGGAAGTCGGCAACGGCCGCGACGAGTTCGGCCGCGGTCGGCCGTCCATAGATACTCATCGCGGGCCGCCTCCCTCCAGCAGATCCAGCACATCCCATTCGGTTTCGGCGATGCGCCGGCCGATCGCGGCCAGTTCCACCGACGGCGTCTGGCCCGACAGGTGACGCTCGGCCTGGAACCGGCAGATCACACCCCAGCGCAGGGTGGCCAGCGTCAACCACCACCGGAAGGCGTCGCGGTCGACAGTCGTGCCGGCAGCCGTTTCGTAGACGCACAGAAAGCTCTCGACGCTGCCGAGCCCGCCGGCGCCGAGATGCTCGGGCGCGCCGAAACGCCACGCCCGGATGCAGAACCACGCCAAGTCTTCGTACGCCTCGCCGAGGTGCACGAGCTCCCAGTCCAGCACGGCCGCCAACCCGGATTCGTCGACGATCAGGTTGCCCATCCGAAAGTCGCCGTGCACCAGCCGCTGCGGCGACGACGGCGGCGGGTGCGCGGACAGCCAGCGAAACGCCCACTCGAAAGTCGCCGTGGTGTCGCCTATTTCGTCGAGCCGCTGCCGCCACTCGGCGAGTTGGTCGTTGTCTGACAGGCCGGCGCCGGACGGGTCGGCCCGATGGATGGCGGCCAATGCCTGCGCGCACTGCCGCAACAAGCGCTGACGGCCTTCGTCATCGAGGCTACGCTGGATCCGCCGCACGATCGTCTCACCCTCGATCGCCTCACAGATCAGGTATGGATTGCCCAGTGCCGCAGGCGAATTAGCGGCAGCAAGGATGTGGGGGACCGGCGCTCCCGCGGCCGCAGCACGCTGCTGAACACGGGCCTCGAGCTCCATGCCGGCGTGCACGTCGTCGGGGGGACCGGTGCGCAGGATCAGCGGTCGCCGGTCGTCGGCCACGGCGTCGAACGCCCACGTCGTCCGGCTGGCCCCGCCCGTCAGCGGGCGCAGATTCTCGACGACGACGTCGCCGCCCAGCACCTTGGCCAGGCCGGTCGCCAACTCTTCGGTAGTCAACGCTTGCCGAATCCGAACAGCCGCTGCGCCACTCGCCGTATCTGAATCTCCTCGGCGCCCTCGGTGATCCGGTAGCGGCGGTGGTGGCGGTAGATGTGTTCGAACGGCTCGTGACGGCTGTACCCGACTCCGCCGAACACCTGCATGGCCCTGTCAGCAGCCTCGCACACCAGCCGGTTGGCGCGGTAGTTGGCCATCGACACCTTGTCCGAGACCTCCATGTGGTGCTCGTGGTCCAGGTGCCAGGCCGCGTAGTACACCAGCAGCCGCACCATCTGCGCCTCGGTCTGCAGCTCCACCAAAGGCCACTGCACGGCCTGGTTCACCGACAGCGGTTTGCCGAACACATTGCGTTCGTTGGCGTAGCCGACCGCTCGGTCGATGCAATACTGCGCGGCGCCCAAACTGCTGGCGGCTTGACGGATCCTGTTCTCGTGCAAGAACGTCTGCCCGACCTCGAGGCCGCGGTCCACCTCGCCGAGCACCGCGTCGGCCGGCACGCGGACATCCTTGAGCTCGACTTCGCCGTGGTCGGTGGGCATGTTGAACGTCCACCAGTAGTACGGCACGGTGAAACCGGGCGTGTCGGTGGGCACCAGGAGCGCGGTGATGCCGTGGGCTTGGCCCGGCTCGCCGGACGTCCGGGCGAAGATCAGGTCGTGGGTGGCTCGGTGCACACCGGTGTTGAAGCGCTTGGCGCCGTTGATGACCCAGCCTTCGCCGTCGGGTTCGGCGCGAGTCTCCAACCATGTCGCGTCGGATCCATGGCCCGGCTCGGTCAACCCGAACGCCATCGACCGCTCACCGGTGATCAGCGCCTCGCACCACTGGGCCTTCTGGTCGTCGGTTCCGAACCGGTCCATCATGATGACCTGCGGGAAGTTCCCGACGATCGACGACTCATCCTGCAGATCGTTGTGTAGCCCAAGACCCTTGTGCGCCAGGTGTTCCCGGATGACGGCCATATCCAGATTGGCGCCGTCGCGGCCACCGAACCGTGCAGGCAACCCGTAGCGCAGCCATCCTGCTTTATCCGCACGCTTGCGCATCTCGCCGAGCAGGTCCTCCCACTCGCGTCGCGGAATGCCACCATTGTCCCAGTCGGTGCGGGCGTTCTCGCGGCGCTGGTCGAAGTACTGCATGTGGTCGCGCTCCAGCGGTTTGATCTCCGCCTCGATAAAGGCGTCCATCTCCTCGAGCAGTCCGGGAAGGTGTTCGGGGAGAGCGAAATCCACGGTGATCTCCTTTGATCAAAAGCCGTACAGCGTCTTCTTCCAGATTCTCGACAGGGTGGCGATGGCATCCGCGTCGCTGATCTCGAGCCCGAGGCCGGATGTTCCGACGAAGACGGTGGTGAAGTTCTCGAACAGCAGGGCGATCGCCGCGGCGGTGTGCTGCGGGTCGAGTTCGTCACCGTAGCCCTGCTCCTGTGCGCGGCGCACCGAGGCCGCGACGATGTCCATGCCGAAGCGGCGAAACTCGTTCTGCACCGCGGCGAATCGCGGCTGCGTGGCGGCGAGTTGGGCCACCGCGATCATGATGCCGATGTTCTGCTTGAACATGTTCCAGTAGCCGGTCACCACGGCGGCGAAGAATGCGTCGTCGTCCGGTGAACTTGGTAGTCCGATAGCCGACCCCGACGGCGCCACGGTCTCGTGCAGGAATGAGTCGGCCAGGGCGGCCAGCAGGTCCTCCTTGTCGGCGAAGTATCGGTAAAACACTGCGGGTGACTTACCGGCGGCGGAGGTGATATCGGCGAGCGTGGTGCCGTGAAACCCCCGCTCCGCGAACAGCTTGCGCGCCGCCTGTTCGATGGCGAGCCGCGTTTGGCGGCCCTTGGCGCTGAGCGTCTCGGCTGGCACAGCTCAGAGCCCGGCGTTCATTGGCAGCGTGCGTAACGTGGTGGCGGGATTTGTTCGAAATCTCCGCCACGGCGTTACCTTCGCGAAGCGAATTCTGTGGGCCAGATGACGAATCATGAGTTACTCGCCGAGCATGCGGTCGCCCGCGCGCAGCAACGAGCTCGGAAGGTCGTGGCCAACCACGCGTTGCGCCACCTCTGCAGCGGTGATCGTGGCCCGCAGGTCGACGTCGACGTGGATTCCGCTGTCGCGCAGCAGGTAGACGAGGTCCTCGGTGGCGATGTTGCCGCTGGCACCCGGCGCGAACGGGCACCCACCCAGCCCGCCCACCGAAGCGTCGAGCCGGGTGACACCCGAGCTCACCGCCGCGTACGCACTCGCCAGACCGGCTCCGCGAGTGTTATGGAAGTGAGCGCCGAGCGGGATGTCGCCGATCAGTGGGCGGATGCGTTCGATGAGATCGCTGACCCGCCGCGGGGTGGTGGTGCCGATCGTGTCGGCGACGGCGAGCCGGTCGACGCGGTGTCGGCATGCGGCGGTGACGACGTCGACCACGCGCTCGGGCGGTGTGGGTCCGTCAAACGGGCAGTCCCACGCTGTGGCGATGATGACCTCGACCGAAACGTCGCTGTCGTGGGCTATGGCGACGATCTCCGGGATCTGCGCGGTCGCCTCCGCGGTAGAGCGGCCGACGTTGGCGCGGCTGTGCCCGTCGGCGGCCGAAACCACGTACTCGATCGACCGCAGCCCTGCGGCGATCGCGCGCTTGGCGCCGTTCGGGCTGGCCACCAGTGCGGAGAATTCGATGCCGTCGAAAGCGGCCAGCTCGGCGGCCAGTTCAGCCGCATCGGCCAGCGCGGGCACCTTCGACGGCGAGACGAACGCCGTCGCCTCCACTTCCCGAACGCCGGTAGCGGCGACGGCTGAGAGCAGTTCGAGCTTGGCCGACAACGGAATTGGATCCTCGATCTGCAAGCCGTCGCGCAGCGACACCTCACGAATGTCGACGTGTGCAGGTAGCTCGGTCATAGCACTCCCTTGTCCCGCAGGTCGTCGAGCTCGGCGTCGCCCAGCCCGAGCAGGCCGCGGTAGATCTCGTCGTTGTGCTGACCCGGCCGCGCGGGCCCAGCATTGCGCACGCTGCCCGGCGTCTCCGAGAGCACGGGCACGATGCCGGGGCCGAGCACCGGGCGGTTGATGCGTTCGTCGAAATGTTCGACCAGCATGCCGCGTGCCTTCAGCTGCGGGTCGTCGACCACCTCGGCGACGGTGTTGATCGGTCCGGAGATCACCCCCGCGGCTGACAGCGTGTCGATGATCTCGCCGGGCTGCCGCTCGGCCGCCCAGGCGCCGATGATCTTGTCGAGCTCGTCCTGATTGCGTCCGCGCGCAACGTGATTGGCGAACCGGTCGTCGGTCGCCAGCTCCGGCTGTTTCATCGCCGCACACAACCGGCGAAACACCGTGTCCTGGTTGGCCGCGATCACCACCCAGCTGCCGTCGGCGCTGCGATAGATGTTCGACGGCGCGATCCTCTCCAGCCGCGTGCCCGACGGTCCGCGCACCACCCCGCCGACGTCGTAGTCGGGGATGGTGGATTCCTGAATGGCCAAACAGGATTCGGTCAGCGCGGCATCGACGACCTGGCCCTCGCCGGTGACCGAGCGTCGGTACAAAGCGGCCAGCGCGCCCTGCGCGGCGAACATGCCCGCCAGGCTGTCGCCCAGCGACAGCGCCAACCGCGGCGGCGGCCCGCCGGGAAACCCGTTCATGTACCGCAGCCCGCTGGCCGCCTCGGCCACCGAGGCGTATCCGGCCTTGTGAGCCTCCGGTCCGGTCTGGCCGTAGCCGGAGACTCGGACCAGGATGATGCCGCGGTTGCGTTCGCGCAGCACGTCGTAACCGAGGTTCCATTTCTCGAGCGTGCCGGGCCGGAAGTTCTCCACGATCACATCCGAGCGCTCGACCAGGTCGAGGAACAGGGTCCGGCCCGCCTCCTCGCGCAGGTTCAGCGTCACGGCTTTCTTGTTGCGCGCGTGCACGGTCCAGAAGAAGTGATGGCCGTCGAGTTCGGCCTGCCCCCATGTCCGCAACGGATCCGGCGCTCCCGGCGGCTCGATCTTGATGACCTCGGCCCCCATATCGCCGAGCAGCCGTCCCGCGAACGGCCCGGAGATCAGCGTGCCGACCTCCAGAACGCGAATGCCATCGAGCGCACCGGTGGTCATTGCGCGAAACCGTGCCTCGTCAGCCAATCGGTGACGATGGCGACCGCCTCGCGCAACGTCGGCCGTTGGTCAGGGCCCGAGTAGTAGTGGCTGGAGCCGGAAATCTCATGCATCTCCTTATCAGCATGCCCGATCGCGTCGAACAGCCGGTGAGTGTGGCCGGGCGTGCAGGCGTTGTCAGCCAGGTTGCCGATGACCAGGGTGGGTACCGCGATGTCGGGTCCGCACCGCACGGCATCGCCGTTGGCGTCGTCGTAGCTCCATTGCGAAAGCCAGCTGCGCAGTGTGCAGAACCGGGCCAGGCCGACGGGGCTCATGTTCACCACCTGAGGATCGCCCAGATAGGTCGTACCCGTGGCGCGTTCGTTGGGATCGACGGCCGGATCCAGCCAGCGCGGGTCGGCCATCGTGTCGTGCACGACGAAGGCGAACTCGTCGTCAGGTCGGCCCGCGGCCTCGAGTTCGGCAAGTTTCTCCTTGACCCACTTGGTGATTCGGCGATTGCGCGCGATCTGCGCCTCGCGATAGCGCTCCAAGAACTCGGGCGTGTAGGGCGGTTGATTCGGGTTGTCCGGGTTGTACAGGTCGAATCCAGCGTCAATCCGCCAGGTCGACCCGAATCGTGAGCAGGTTCGTGCCGAACGTGCGCACGCCGAAGCTGTTGAACTGCGGTAGCGACCGCAGCCGCTCGCGAGGGTCGTCATCGGGAACCAGATGCGCGATGCCGTTGTGCCAGCGGCCGCGCAGCCGCACCCGCACGTTCGGGTTCGCTTGGATGTTCTTCACGTACTGCGACCTGTCGCCGAATTCCGAGACGAACCAGAACTGGTCGCCGACGCGGCTGCCGCCCAGGGGAGTGCGGCGGGGTTCACCGGTCTTGCGTCCCGTGGTCTCCAGCAGCGTCTGGATTGGACTTCGCCGCATCAGCGGGTTGGCCACTCGTCTCTGAAAGAAGTTGCTAATGCGGCCTCGCAGATCATCGGCCATGGGAATCCCTTTCACACCATTGCGGTCCGTGACACCTTCGTCCCCAGTGTGAGCGCTGCCCGCAGCAAGGCGGCGACATCACCATACTTTGCAGTATGGAAAGCGCACGCCGAGACTGCGCGCAGATCGCGATCTACGCAGATTTCGCGATCTCCCCGCAGTCTCGAGCGATGCTCAGCGACTCAGCATGAGGTCCAGGAAGCGTTCGTGGCGTTCCACTGCCTCCGGGTTCGGTTGTCGTCCCGCCAGGTGCAGGAGCCCGATGCCCGCCGCGAACGTGGCGTTGGCACGCAGGTCGGCGTCGTCGGCGTCGAATCCGAAATCCAGAAACGCCTGCCGTACGGCGTTGAGCACCCGCTGATCGGCCGCACGCACGCTGGCCGCGGCGGCGGCGTCGGTGCGGGCCCACTCCCGCATCGCCCTCTCCAGAGTCCAGTGACGCGGACTGACCAGCGACGTCATCATCTGCGAGAGCCTTTCACGCGGTGGCAGGCCGGCGAGCTCGCCGAAATGGCGCCGGTCGTCGTCGCGCAATTCACCCCACGCCTGCACGAGCGCGGAGCGGTACCCCGCGATGTCGGTGAAGTGCCAATAAAAGCTGCCCTTGGTCACTCCAAGACGGCGGCACAGCCGTTCGATCTTGAGAGCTTTGATGCCCTCTTCGGCCAGGATCGCGAAGCCGGCCTGAATCCAGTCGTCGACCGACAACCGGCTGTTCGCAGTGGCCCGGCCCCTCGCCATGAGCGGCAGCCTACGGCCCATATGCCCCGAGAACTAACGCTGACGTCAACGCCTTTCTCACACCCGAATGTGGCAGGTAAGGCCAGTCGGGGTTCCTCCGGTGCTGGTCACATGTTTTACTGCAGACGCACAACTGGAAGTTTTCTCGGTCCGCTCTTCCGCCGCACCGGGCTCAGTCGAGCGGGCGCGACAGCGCAGTAAAGCAAGTGCTGCGGTGCCGAATGGCGATCTGTGATCGTCGGGGAAGCGTGGTACGCGGTAACCGGAAGATGGATGGAATTGCTCCTATGAGGTTCGTTGACAAGATTCGTGGCCATTGGGCGCGCCGGTTCGCGGTGGCAGCCATTGCGGCGGCACTGCTACCTGGCGTGGTCGGTCTAGCCGGAGGGTCTGCAACCGCAGGCGCGTTCTCGCGGCCAGGCCTGCCGGTCGAGTACCTGCAGGTGCCATCACCGTCGATGGGCCGAGACATCAAGATTCAGTTCCAGAAGGGCACCGGCTCGCATGCGGTGTACCTGCTCGACGGCCTGCGGGCCCAGGACGACTACAACGGCTGGGATATCAACACCCAGGCGTTCGAGTGGTTCTACCAGTCGCCGCTGTCGATCGTGATGCCGGTGGGCGGCCAGTCCAGCTTCTATTCCGACTGGTATTCGCCCGCGTGCGGCAAGAGCGGCTGCCAGACCTACAAATGGGAGACCTTCCTGACCAGCGAGCTGCCGCAGTGGCTGGCGTCCAACAGAAGCGTGTCCGCCCAGGGCAACGCCGCGGTCGGGCTCTCGATGGCGGGCAACTCCGCGATGATCCTGGCCGTATATCACCCCGACGAGTACATCTATGCCGGATCGCTGTCCGCGTTCCTGAACCCGTCCGAAGGCCAATGGCCGTTCCTGATCAACATGGCGATGGGCGACGCAGGCGGGTACAAGGCGAACGACATGTGGGGCCCGACCGAGGACCCGAACAGCGCATGGAAGCGCAACGACCCGATGATCCAGATCCCGGCGTTGGTGGCGAACAACACCCGCCTGTGGGTGTACTGCGGCAACGGCACACCTAACGAGCTGGGTGGCGGCGACCTCCCTGCCACGTTCCTCGAGGGCCTGACGATCCGGACCAACGAGACGTTCCGCGACAATTACATCGCCGCGGGCGGCAAGAACGCCGTGTTCAACTTCCCGCCCAACGGCACCCACAACTGGAATTACTGGGGTGCGCAGCTTCAGCAGATGAAGCCCGACCTGATCTCCTACCTCGGCTGACAACCGAACACGCAACGGCCCCCGACGCTCCAGTCGGGGGCTTTTGCGTTTGGTCATGGGCTCGGATGATTTGCCGACGACAGTGCACACCATCAAAGGTGGCGGCGTCACCGGTCGAACGCGTGTGATCGTCCAGAGCGGCTTCTGATTTGGGCCGAGCAGACGCAAACCTGCCCATTTTTTGCGAAATTAGGGCAGTTTTGCGTCTGCTCGCGCTAGAACGCTACTTGAGCTCGGACGACGACAGGCCAAGCAGCCGGCGGGCGACCACCAGCTGCTGAATCTGCTGCGTGCCTTCGAAGATATCGAGGATCTTGCTGTCGCGCGCCCACTTCTCGAGCAGTGTCCGCTCGGAATACCCGACGGTGCCGGCGAATTCGACGGCCTTGAGCGTGATGTCGCTGGCCACCCGTCCCGCCTTGGCCTTGCCCATCGACGCTTCCTTGGAGTTCGGGATGTCGTTGTCGGCCTGCCAGGCTGAGCGCACCGTCAACAGATACGCGGCTTCCCAGTCGGCCTCCATCCGCAGGAATTCCGCGGCGGGAGCGCTCTGCGCATGGGCGGGCTTGTCGTAGGAGATCTCGACGCCGGCGTCGGTGAGGATCTTGCGCAGCTCCTCGAGCGCCGCGCGGGCGATGCCGACGGCCATCGCCGCGACGACGGGCCGGGTGTTGTCGAAGGTCTCCATGACCCCGGCAAAGCCCTTCTCCACGTGGATTTCTGGGCTGCCAAGCAGATTCTCTTTGGGGATGCGGACGTTGTCGAACCGGATCACCGCGGTGTCTGAGGCCTTGATGCCCAGCTTGTCTTCGAGGCGCTCGACGGTCACACCCGGATGTTCCCGCGGCACGATGAACGACTTGATCGCCGCGCGCCCAAGCGATTTGTCCAGCGTCGCCCAAACCACGATGTGCGTGGCACGCGATCCGGCCGTGACGAAGATCTTCTCGCCGTTGATCACATACTCGTCGCCGTCGAGCTTGGCGGTCGTCGACACCGCCGCCGAGTCGGAGCCGAAGCTCGGCTCGGTGATCGCCATCGCCGCCCAGACATCCTTGCCCAGCAGTTCCAGCTGTTCGTCGGTCGCGACGCCGGAAATCGCGGCGTTTCCGAGGCCCTGGCGCGGTACCGACAGCATCAATGCGACGTCGCCCCAACTGATCTCCATCACGTTGAGCACCGCCGACATGTTGCCGCCGTTGTGGTTGGCATCCTTGGGCTCGTCACCGTCGCGGAATGCCTCAGCGCCGGCGAACGAGATGGTCTTGGCCGCCGAGATCCCTTCGAACAGGGTGGCCAGGGTGTCCAGCTCGACGGGGTAGTCGTGCTCACGTAAGTCGTACTTGCGTGAGATCGGGCGAAGCATCTCGGCGGCACCCTGGTGCGCCTTTTCGATGACCGCTTGCAACTTGCGCGGTAGTTCCAGATTGATTGTCATTGTTGGTCTTTCCGCTAGATGACTCCGCTAGATGACGACAATGCCTTCGGCCACACCGATTGCCCGCAGGTCGCGGTACCAGCGTTCGACCGGATGTTCCTTCGTGTAGCCGTGGCCGCCGAGCAACTGCACGCCGTCCAGGCCGATCTGCATGCCCTTGTCGGTGCCGAGCCGCTTGGCCAGGGCGGCCTCGCGGGCGAACGGCAGGCCCTGGTCGGCGCGGGACGCTCCGCGCCACGTGATCAGCCGCAGCCCATCGAATTCGATCGCGATGTTCGCGCACATGAACGCCACCGCCTGGCGGTGGGCGATGGGCTCACCGAATGCGTGACGCTCCTTGACGTAAGGCACCACGTAGTCGAGCACGGCGTGGGCGGTTCCGACGGCCAGCGCCGCCCAGCCGAGCCGCGACAGCGCGATGGCTTCCGAGTAGATCCGGTCTGAGTCGGCCGGTGGCGCCTCCTCCTCGCCGAGCCGCGCCGAAAGCGGCACCGTGACGCGGTCGAGTTCCACCTGGCCGAGCGCCGCCGCGCGGATGCCCATGCTTCGGTCGGGCGTGACGGTCAGGCCCTTGGCCGAGGACTCGACGATGAACAGCGCTGGCTTACCGTTGAGTTGCGCTGCCACGATGAACAATTCAGCGTTCGCGGCCGCCGGAACCAAGGACTTGACGCCGTCCAGGCGGTAGCCGCTGGGAGTGCGCACGGCCGTCGTCTTCAACGCGGTCGGGTCGAACAGCGGCTGCGGTTCGGCGATCGCCACGCACGCCTGCGGCACGTTCTCGCCGGCGAACTCCTTGAGATAGCTGGCCTGCTGGTCTGCGCTGCCCCAGTGCGTGATTGCGGACGCGACGCCTGCGGGCGCAAGTATCGGCAACGCCAAGCCCATGTCGCCGTAGGCCAAGGCTTCTGCCACAAGCACATTCGTCACGGCGGCGCGATGGTCCGCGATGCCCTCGAAATCCTCGGGCACGTTGATGGCTGTGATGCCGAGTTCGGCCGCCTTGGAGACGAGCTCTTCGGGATAGGTGGCCGCCTCGTCGGCGTCGTGGGCGGCGGGGCGCATGACCTCTTCGGCGAACTCGCTCACGGTCTCGACGATCATCTTCTGTTCGTCGTCCGGCGTCAGGTCGAAGTAGTCCGCGCCGCTGCGCTTCAGCCGGGTCGGCCCGCTCTTGGAACCCGATACCTTCTTGAACTGACGGGTCGTGGCGCCGGCGACGCTGAAGACTTGCTTGACGCCGTACTTCAGCCCGCGATTGAACGGGTCGCGCAGCTTGTATTTGTCCAGGAACTCCTGGCCGACCAGCGGTGTGATCAGAGCCAGCCCGATGTCCGTCGGGGTGCGCCGGTGTTTGTGCAGCCCGACGGCGCTCTCGGCGCGCTTGGGTCGCGCCTTGGATCCGTCCTTGGACGGCAGGGTGTTGGTCATCTCGGCTGCCTCGCTTGCTGGTGGGAAGTCCGCGCGTACCTAACTGACTCCAGAGTAAGGTATCGGGCTTTGTAAGCGAATTCACAAGTTCAGCCGCACCCCGGCGAGTGGTATCACTCCGGTATCATCACCGCATGGGAATGACTCTGCGGACCAGTGAGCAGCAGACAGAAGCGCTGCGTCGACAGGCCGCCGTCGAGGGTCGGTCGATGCAGGCCGTTGCGCTGTCGGCCATCGACGAATACATCGCCCGACGGACGCACAAGGCCAAGGTCGCCGCCGCGCTGCAGCGCGTGGTGCGCGAGGAAGCCGGTGTTCTTGAGCGCCTTAAGGACGCGTGACCGAGTACCTCGATCTCGACGACCTGCTCGACATTGCGCATGCGGCCGTCGGCGGGGACGTCGTGGTCGGCGACTTTGGCTTGCTTGAATCAGCCCTGGCGCGCCCCCGCGCGTCGGTATTCGGTCAGGATGCCTACCCAGATCTCCACGTCAAGGCCGCCGCGCTGATGCAGTCTCTGGCGCGCAACCATGCGCTGATGGATGGCAACAAGCGACTCGCGTGGACGGCCTGCCGAACACTCCTCGCCATCAACGGCCAGTGGATCAATGGCCCCGAGGACGACCGTTTCGAATTCGTCATCCAAGTCGCAACCGGTGCACTTCCCGATGTCGACAAGATCGCCGAGCACCTACGCACCTGGAGCTAGTGCGAAACCAATACCGGCAGCCGCCGCGCGCCCCAGGTACCAACGGGCCCGTCGTATACGCCAGGAAGTTGTGTTTCGCATCGCTGACAGCGGCCGTCGTCGGTCAGGGCATACCGCCGCATCGCATACCAGTCGCGGACGACGACGGCGTCCCCACAACCCGGGCAGCGCGTGGTGTCGCCCTCGGCGTCGTGGACATTGCCGGTGTAGACGAACCGCAAGCCCTCAGCCATCCCGATGCGACGGGCCCGCGACAGCGTCTGCGGCGGTGTCGGCGGTGTGTCCGTCATCTTGTAGTCGGGGTGAAATGCGGTGAAATGCAACGGAACATCGACACCGAGGTTGTCGCGAATCCAGGCGCACTCCGCGGCGATCTCAGCATCGCTGTCATTGTGTCCGGGGATGAGCAGCGTGGTGATCTCGAGCCAGACGTCGGTTTCGTGCCGCAGGTACACCAACGTGTCGAGCACATCGGCCAAGTGCCCCACGCAAATTCGGTGATAGAAGGCTTGCGTGAACGCCTTGAGGTCGACGTTCGCGGCGTCGATGTGTCGGTAGAACTCGGCGCGCGGCCGCGCGCACATGTAGCCCGCGGTCACCGAGATCGCCTTGATGCCGCGCTCGTGGCAGGCGTCGGCGATATCGGCCGCGCACTCCCAGAAGATCGTCGGGTCGTTGTAGGTGAATGCCACACTGCGACAACCTATTTCGTCTGCCACCGCAGCCAGTTCCTGCGGTGTCGCCTGGTCGGCGAGCGTGTCGGTTTCCCGCGACTTGGAGATGTCCCAGTTCTGGCAGAACTTGCATGCCAGGTTGCAGCCGGCTGTGCCGAACGACAGTACCGCCGATCCGGGCAGGAAGTGATTCAACGGCTTCTTCTCGACGGGGTCGACGCAGAAACCGCTGGACCGCCCGTAGCTGGTGAGCACGATCGCATCGTCGACGCGGGCGCGGACGAAGCACAGGCCGCGTTGACCCTCGCGCAGCTTGCAGGCTCGCGGGCACACATCGCACTGGATCCTGCCGTCGTCGAGGCGGTGCCAGTATTTCGTTGCAACGGTGAACGGATCCATGGCGTCCCTCCGACCGCCAGGCTACCCGTCGCTGAGCCTGCTCAGAACGGCATCGTGCAGCAGACCGTTCGTCGCGACGACGCTGCCTCCGTGCGGTCCGGCGGCGCCATCCAGACTCGTAAACGCTCCGCCGGCTTCGCGCACCAAGATGTCGAGCGCCGCCAGATCCCACAGCGACACTTCGGGTTCCGCGGCGATGTCCACGGCGCCCTCGGCCAGCAGGCAGTAGGACAGGAAGTCGCCGTAGCCGCGCACGCGCCAAACGGTGTCGGTCAGGTCGATGAACCGGTCGCGAAGGCCCAACTTCGCCCATCCGGACAGGCTGGAGAACGACAGGCTCGCCGACTCGATCTGGCCGACCGCGGACACCGTCACCTGTCGTGGTGTGCCACCCGCAACCGACGCGAACGCGCCCTCACCAGACGCGGCCCACCAGCGTCGCAGCAGTGCGGGCGCACTCACCACGCCAACGACGGGGACCCCGTCGTGCAGCAGCGCTATCAGCGTCGCCCACACCGGCACGCGTCGGACGAAGCTCTTGGTGCCGTCGATCGGGTCGATCACCCACTGCCGGCCACTGAAAACCGCTGTGCCGCCG
Source organism: Mycobacterium sp. (assembly GCF_035274705.1). Classification (GTDB taxonomy): domain Bacteria; phylum Actinomycetota; class Actinomycetes; order Mycobacteriales; family Mycobacteriaceae; genus Mycobacterium. Next base: position 36,620 of record NZ_DATENY010000002.1, read on the forward strand.
AACTCTTCGCCGAGCACGGGATCGTCGGGCCGCTCCTGCGAGAGCGTGTCGCGCAGCGCGGCTTCCACCGAGCGGTCGGCATCGGTCACCGGCGTCAAGTCGGGTTTTGTATCGACATGCAGGTCCAGCGCGCCGAAGCGGTCCGTCGTGAGCGCATCGGCCTGATCGGCCAGCCGCAGCGCGAGCGCCACGTCATCTTGGACCGTGCTCACGCCTCGACTCGTTCCGGTCCTCGCTCGTCCCTCGCTGCGATCCTCACTCGCGTTCGTCTTAGGGTCGTCATGGCAGCAGTCCTACCATGTCGGTGTGATTGAACTCGCGGTGGCGGTGGTGTTGATCGGGGCGCTTGTGCTGCTGGCCCGGCCATGGATCATGCGACGCCGCGGTATCGGCGGCGACTGGATGCAGGGCACGCTGCTGGTCACCGGCGTGAGCCCGAAGCCCGACGCGACCGGTGAACAACTCGTCACGATCACCGGGGTCATCAACGGACCGACGGTCAACGAGCACGTGGTTTATCAGAGTCTGGCCGTCGACGTCGACCAATGGCCGACGATGGGGCAGCTGTTCCCCGTCGCGTACTCGCCGAAGAATCCGGACAACTGGAACTTCGCGCCGCAGCCGTCGCGCTAGCTCAGCCGTGTGCGATCCGCAGCAGCTCCGCCACGCTGCACACCTTGACCCGCGGACGGCCATGAGGTTCGCCCGCTTTGCGTTCGTAATCGTTGATCAGCTTCCAGTGGTCGTCGGTGATCAGCTTCGGCTGCCGCTCCAACAGCCACTCGACGAGCTTCTCGGAGTAGTCCGCCTCGACATCTGACAACGAAGCCCCCGACAGGTCCGAAATCAGCGTGTCGACGGTTTCCTGCGAGTCCTTCTTATTGCTGCCGATCACACCGGTGGGTCCGCGTTTGATCCAGCCGACCACATACTCGTTGCGGCTGCCCTCGATCCGGCCGTCGCTGTGCGGAATCGTGCCGTTGCGCTCGTCGAACGGCAGGCCGGGCGTCGGCACACCGCGGTAGCCGACGGCGCGCACCACCAGCTGCGCCGGCACCTCTTCGCGCTCACCGGTGTCCTTCGCCACGATGCGGCCGTTGTCGTCGACCAACTCGTTGCGGCCCAACACGATCGCCTCCACGCGTTCGTCGCCCTTGATCTCGATCGGCGACGTCCTGAACCGGAATACGATGCGGCGCTTGGCTCCACGCGGCTCGCGCTCGGAGTATCCGCGTAGCACCTTGATGTTGTTGCGCACCGTCTTGTTGACCGCCTCGAGATCGGCGTCGGAGATGTCCGCGAAATCGGCAGGGTCGACGATGACGTCTACATCCCCCAAACCCTCGAGGTCGCCGAGCTCGCGCAACTCCAGGGTGGTGAACGGCGCCTGAAGCGGACCGCGGCGTCCGATGAGCAACACCTCTTCAACACCGCGGTCGTGCAAGGACTTCAGCGCGTGGTCGGCGATGTCGGTGGTGGCCAACACATCGGGGTCGGTGACGAGGATGCGCGCCACATCGAGCGCGACGTTGCCGTTGCCCACCACAACTGCGCGACCGCTCGATATATCCGGCGCCATCTCCTCGAAGTGCGGGTGCGCGTTGTACCACCCGACGAAGTCGACGGCGGCGACACTGCCGGGCAGGTCTTCGCCCGGTATGCCCAGCGAGCGGTCCGACTGCGCGCCGACGGCGTAGACCACCGCGTCGTAGCGCTCGGCCAATTCGGCGGCCTGCACGTGGTCGCCGACCACGATGTTGCCGAAGAACCGGAACCGCGGATCGGTGGCCGTCTTCTCGAACTGGGCGCTGATCGACTTGATCTTCGGATGGTCCGGCGCCACACCGGAGCGCACCAGGCCCCACGGCGTCGGCAGCATCTCCAGCATGTCCACGCGCACGTCGGCGTCGTCGGTCGTATCGGCGAATTTCAACAGCGATGCCGCGGCGAAGTACCCCGAGGGGCCTGAACCAACGATCGCCACGTGGTATGGGCGCATACCTACCTTTCCAGCCGGGCTGGTTACCAACCCGATGCTAAACGTGCACCCCGCCCGCTGCCGCCGGTCAGGAAGAACTGCCCCGCCGGTACGCTGAACTTTCGTGGATCCTGACCGTCAAGACGATATCGCCGCCCTCGACTCCACCCTGACCACGGTGGAGCGGGTGCTCGATGTCGAGGGTCTGCGCGGTCGCATCGAAAAGCTCGAACACGAAGCCTCCGACCCGCATCTCTGGGACGACCAGACCCGCGCCCAGAAGGTCACCAGTGAGCTGTCCCATACCCAGGGTGAGCTGCGACGGGTCGAGGAACTCCGGCAGCGCCTCGATGACCTGCCGGTGATGTACGAGCTGGCCATGGAGGAAGAAGGGGCGGAGGGCGACAATGCGCTCGCCGACGCAGACGCCGAACTGAAGAAGCTGCGCGAGGACATCGAAGTGATGGAAGTGCGCACGCTGCTCTCCGGCGAATACGACGAACGCGAGGCGCTGGTCAACATCCGCTCCGGCGCCGGTGGCGTCGATGCCGCAGACTGGGCCGAGATGCTGATGCGGATGTACATCCGCTGGGCGGAGCAGCACAACTATGGCGTCGAGGTGTTCGACACGTCCTACGCCGAAGAGGCCGGCATCAAGAGCGCGACATTCGCGGTGCACGCGCCGTTCGCGTACGGGACATTGTCGGTGGAGCAAGGCACGCACCGGCTGGTGCGAATCAGCCCGTTCGACAATCAGGGACGGCGCCAAACGTCTTTCGCCGAAGTGGAAGTGCTACCGGTCACAGAGACCACCGACCACATCGACATTCCGGAAAGCGATGTGCGGGTTGACGTGTACCGTTCCAGCGGCCCGGGCGGTCAGTCGGTCAACACCACCGACTCCGCCGTTCGACTCACCCACATCCCGACCGGTATCGTGGTGACTTGCCAGAACGAGAAGTCGCAGCTGCAGAACAAGGTGTCAGCGATGCGAGTGCTTCAGGCAAAGTTATTGGAACGCAAGCGTTTAGAAGAACGTGCTGAGCTGGATGCGTTGAAGGGTGACGGCGGCAGCTCGTGGGGCAATCAAATGCGGTCCTACGTGTTGCACCCGTACCAGATGGTAAAGGACCTGCGCACCGACTACGAGGTCGGCAATCCGGCTGCGGTACTAGACGGAGACATCGACGGGTTCCTCGAAGCGGGAATCCGGTGGCGCAACAGGCGAGATGACGAATAGCACACTGCTTGCAACATCGATTGCCGAACGCTGGGAAGGTTTTTGGACCGGCACCATCGGCGACTGGCTCCTCATCAGGGGCGTACCGATCGCGCTCTATCTGATTGGCGGCCTGCTGGCCGCCCGGTTCATCAACTGGGGCGCTCGGCGAATCGTTCGGCGGATCGACGCCGAATATCAGGAAAGCGACCAGCTGGTGCGCACGGAGAGCGCCAAGCACCGCCAGGCGGTCGCCTCGGTGATCTCCTGGGTGACGGTCGCGCTGTTGTTCGTCATCGTGATAGTGCAGGTCACCTCGATCCTCGCGATCCCGGTCGGATCCCTGGTCGCGCCCGCCGCCGTGCTGGGCGCCGCACTGGGTTTCGGCGCGCAGCGCGTGGTGCAGGACCTGCTCTCCGGGTTCTTCATCATCACCGAGAAGCAGTACGGCTTCGGTGACCTGGTCTCCCTCACGGTCGCCGGCATCAACGCGCCCGCCGAAGGCACCGTGGAGGACGTCACGCTTCGCGTCACCAAGCTGCGGTCGACCGAGGGCGAGATGTACACCATCCCCAACGGCCAGATCGTCAAGACCGTGAATCTGTCCAAGGACTGGGCGCGCGCCGTCATCGACATCCCGGTTCCGACGTCGGCGGACCTCAACCTGGTCAACGACGTGCTGCACGACGTCGCAGAGAAGGCAATGGACGACGCGGGGCTGCGCGCGCTGATTCTGGACGCTCCCCAGCTGATGGGCGTGGAAAGCATCGAGCTCGACACGGTGAACCTGCGGATGGTCGCGCGCACGCTGCCGGGCAAACAGTTCGAGGTGGGCCGCCGGATACGCGTGCTGGTCGTTCGCGCGCTGCGCCGCGCAGGTGTGGCTTCGCCCACGGACGGCAACGCACCGATGGTGGAAGCCATCGTGCACCCGGCGACGGCCGGCGGCGCCGAGGAAGAGACGCAGGGCCGGCCGGAGCAGCAAAAGTGACCTCGTGGTTGAAGGCCAAGTTCGGCCGGATGCGGGTCTCGACGTTGGTGCTCATCGTCGCGTTCCTCGCGTTGTTCTGGGTGTACCACAACTTCGAACCCACGCCCGCTGCCACGGAAGCGCCGTCAACCGCGGTCGTGCCGCCCGGTTTCGTTCCCGACCCGAACTACACCTGGGTGCCGCGGACGAACGTGCAGCGGCCGACGGAGCCCGAGTACACCACGACCACCACAACGACCACACCGACTACGACCAGCCCGACAGAGACGACCAGCCCGACATCGACCACCAGCCCGACGTCTCCGACGGAGACGCCGACCACGACGGTGATCGACCCGGACGGTCCCGGGCCGATGCCCCCGCAAACCATCACCACGACGCCGACCACCACGCCGACGACCACGCCGACGACGGCGCCGTTAGGGCCCGCACCGACGACGACGGTGCCGCCGAGATAGCCTCACCGGCCCGACCTGCTGCGACCGCTACACTGGCGTGCCGTGATGATCACCCTCGACCACGTGTCAAAGCAGTACAAGTCGTCGGCCCGGCCGGCACTCGACAACGTGTCGCTCCAGATCGACAAGGGTGAGTTCGTCTTCCTGATCGGCCCGTCGGGGTCGGGTAAGTCGACGTTCATGCGGCTGTTGCTGGCCGAGGACACACCCACGTCGGGCAATATCCAGGTGTCGAAATTCCACGTCAACAAGCTGGCAGGCCGTCACATCCCCAGCCTGCGCCAGGTCATGGGCTGCGTGTTCCAGGACTTCAGGCTGCTGCAGCAGAAGACCGTGTTCGAAAACGTCGCTTTCGCGCTAGAGGTCATCGGCAAGCGCGCCGAAGTGATCAACCGCGTGGTGCCCGACGTGCTGGAGATGGTCGGCCTGTCGGGCAAGGCCAACCGGCTGCCGGGCGAGCTGTCCGGCGGTGAGCAGCAGCGGGTCGCGATCGCCCGCGCATTCGTCAACCGTCCGCTGGTGCTGCTGGCCGACGAGCCGACCGGCAACCTCGACCCGGAGACCAGCAAGGACATCATGGATCTGCTCGAGCGGATCAACCGCACCGGGACGACGGTGCTGATGGCCACACATGACCACCACATCGTTGACTCGATGCGTCAGCGCGTCGTCGAACTGGAGCTCGGCAGGCTCATCAGGGACGAGCAGCGCGGCGTCTACGGAATGGACCGCTAAGTGCGCTTCGGCTTCCTCATAAATGAAGTTCTGACCGGGCTTCGCCGCAACGTCACCATGACGGTGGCCATGATCCTGACCACGGCCATCTCCATCGGTCTGTTCGGTGGCGGTTTGTTGGTGGTGCGGCTGGCCGACAACTCCCGCAACATCTATCTCGACCGCGTGGAGAGCCAGGTCTTTTTGACCAACGACGTGTCGGCCAACGACCCGACCTGCGACGCCGACCCGTGCAAGGCGCTGCGGTCGCAGATCGAAAAGCGCGACGATGTGAAGTCGGTGCGGTTTTTGAACCGCGACGACGCCTACAACGACGCGATCAAGAAGTTTCCGCAATACAAGGACGTGGCGGGCAAGGAAGCGTTCCCGGCCTCGTTCATCGTCAAACTCGACAATCCTGAGCAGCACAAGGATTTCGACCAGGCGATCGTCGGCCAGCCCGGCGTGCTCAACGTGTTGAACCAGAAGGACTTGATCGACCGGCTCTTCGCGGTGCTCGACGGGCTGTCCAACGCGGCGTTCGCGGTGGCGTTGTTGCAGGCGGTCGGCGCGGTGTTGTTGATAGCCAACATGGTTCAAGTCGCGGCCTACACCCGTCGCACCGAGATCGGCATCATGCGACTGGTTGGGGCGAGCCGCTGGTATACCCAGCTACCGTTCCTCGTGGAGGCGATGCTTGCGGCGTTCATCGGTGTGGTGATCTCGATCATCGGGCTGGTCCTGGTGCGAGCGATGTTCCTGGAGAACGCGCTCGACCAGTTCTATAAAGCCAATCTGATCGCCAGAATCGATTACGCGGACATCCTTTACATCTCTCCGATTCTGTTGTTCGTCGGCGTAGCGATGGCCGCGGCCACGGCCTACGTCACGCTGCGACTCTACGTACGTCGTTAGCCGTGGCCAAGAAAGCCGACCCGACGAGGTCCAGTAACAACAAGATCGTCGCGACGAATCGCAAAGCGCGACACAACTATTCGATCATCGACACCTACGAGGCCGGCATCCAGCTGGTCGGCACCGAGGTCAAGAGCCTGCGCGAGGGTCAGGCGTCGCTGGCCGATGCGTTCGCCACCGTCGACGACGGCGAGATCTGGCTGCGCAACCTGCACATCCCGGAGTACCACCACGGCAGCTGGACGAACCACCCGCCACGGCGTAACCGGAAACTGTTGTTGCACCGCAAAGAGATTGACAATTTGGTCGGCAAGATCCGGGACGGCAACCTGACGCTGGTGCCGCTGTCGCTGTACTTCGCCGAGGGCAAGGTGAAGGTCGAACTGGCACTGGCGCGCGGCAAGCAGGCGCATGACAAGCGTCAAGACATGGCCCGTCGCGACGCGCAGCGGGAGGTGACCCGAGAGCTGGGCCGGCGGATGAAGGGCATGACCTGATCGGCGTCGCGCTGGCGCTGGCCTCAGCGCTGGGCTACGGCATCAGCGATTTCGTCGGCGGGCTGGCGTCGCGGAGGGTAGCGGCGCTGCGGGTCGTGCTGGTGTCCTATCCGATCGCCATGGCGCTGCTGACCGTCCTCGCTGTGGTCGTCGGCGGGCAGGTCACCCACAGCGCCGTCTTCTGGGGCGCATTGTGCGGCGTCTCGCAGGCATTCGGTGTGTGGTGGTTCTACGCCGCGCTGGGCGCGGGGCCGATCTCGGTGGTATCGCCGCTGACCGCGATCCTGGTCGCGGCGGTCCCCGTCGGCGTCGGCCTGGCGACGGGGGAGCGGCCCGGATTCATCGCGGCGATCGGCGTGGTGCTGGCGTTGGTCGCAGTGGTGTTGGTGAGCCGCGAGGCGACCGACGAAGACGTCAGGCCGCACAGGTTCACCACTCGCGTCGCGTGGTTGACGGTCGGGTCTGGCCTCGCGTTCGGGCTGAACTTCGTGCTGATTAGCCAGGCGCCGGTGGAGGCCAAGTTGTGGCCGCTGGTGTTCGCGCGCGTCTCGGCCAGCATGCTGGTGATCGTCATCGCCGCGATGAGCTCGAACCTGCGCCCGCCGACCGGCACACCCCTGCGGTTGGCGGTGCTGGCCGCGGTACTCGACACCGGCGCCAACGTTGCGATGCTGCTCGCACTGCAGGCGTCGTTGCTGTCGTTGGCGGGCGTGCTGATGTCTCTGTACCCGGCCGCGACGGTGCTGCTGGCAATCGTCGTGCTCCGCGAACGAGTCACTCGCTGGCAAACAATCGGCATGGTGCTCGCGCTTGCGTCGGTGGCCATGATCGCCGCAGGGTAACGTGTACGTTCGTGCCGTTAAGATGGGATGTCGTTGGCAAACGGGAGGGTCAGTGAGCGCCCGAACCAGCGGCTCACCACATCGGCAATGCCGACCTGGTAGAAGCTTGCGCCGAGTTCACCGCTGAGCGCGGAACGCCTGTGCCCCAACGCATCCACTTCGTCAAAGAACGCACACACGGCGCATTGCGGCGCGCATTGTCGAACACGGCCCGGATACTGCGTTCGCTCTCCCCGCAACCGTGTTCGGACCCATACCAGTGTTTACAGCGGTCGGCTTCTTGTTCTTGTTCTTCTCGGCAATCGTGACGTTCGCCGGCCGCTTGACCGGTGAGTAGGCGCGAGCCCCTTCCCCGCGAGCGCCCGTGTTTGTACAGCGACACGCCGCTTCTGGTGTGCATTTTGCGGACGCTCGGCGGCCGCGAGCGCTACGTTCGGCCGAGTGAACAGCCCTTCGCGACCGGTGACAAATCTCGACCGCTCCGACGTGGTCGACGGCCTTTCGGCCGTATGGAACGAGATCGACGAGCTGGTCGCCGGCCTCACCGAATCGCAGTGGCAGACGGCGACGTCGCTGCCGGGGTGGTCGGTACATGATGTCGTCGCGCACGTGATCGGCACGGAGTCGATGCTGCATGGCGTCGCGACTCCGGACGCCGATGCCGACGTGTCGGTGCTCAAACACGTCCGCAACGACGTCGGCATGCTGAACGAACGTTGGGTGCGCAAGCTGCGTGGCGTCGCCCCCGCTGAGCTGCTTGAGAAGTTCCGGGCCACGGTCGCCCAGCGGTGTACCACCTTGGCGGGCATGTCCGATGAGGTATGGAACGCGATCACCGCGACGCCGGTGGGCCCGGACACCTATGGCCGATTCATGAGGGTCCGCGTCTTCGACTGCTGGATGCATCTACAAGATATTCGTGACGCCCTCGAGCAGCCGGCAGCGGACTCGGCGGGACCTTCGTGGCGGCTGGCGCTCGACGAGATAGCAGCCAGCATGGGGTTCGTCGTCGGCAAGCTGGGTGGGGCGCCGGACGGCTCGCGGGTGACCATCGAGCTGACAGGTCCGATCCAGCGGACCATCCACGTGGAGATGCAGGGACGCGGCCGGGTCGTCGAGGACTTTGGCGGCCGGGAGCCGACGTCGACGATCACACTCGACGGCCTGCTGTTCACTCGACTGGCGGGTGGCCGCACGACGCTGGCACAACACCCCGACGCCGTGGTCTACGGGGGCGACGAGGCTGTCGGCCGGCGGGTCGTCGAACACCTCAATTACGTGATGTGACCTGCGCCAACACACCGATTCGGGATGAAATCGTTGTGGTGCTTGGTTGTCACTGGCGTACCATGAAATGTCCCGCCGAAAGTCGGCGGGGATGCGAGGGGCTGAACGGTTTCGACTTCGCGCATCGAATCAAGGGAAGCGTGCCGGTGCAGGCAAGAGACCACCGTAAGCGTCGTTGCAACCAATTAAGCGCCGATTCCAATCAGCGCGACTACGCCCTCGCTGCCTAAGCGACGGCTGGTCTGTCAGACCGGGAAAGCCCTCGGCCCGGACCCTGGCATCAGCTAGAGGGATCAACCGATGAGTTCGGTCGCGGGACTCATCGGGACACCAACAGCGACTGGGATCGTCATCCTGACTTGTTCGCGTGATCAGGAGATCCGAGTAGAGGCATAGCGGACTGCGCACGGAGAAGCCTCGAGGGAATGCCGTAGGACCCGGGTTCGATTCCCGGCAGCTCCACCAAAGGGGTCTTACTCGAACCGGGATCCGAAAGGATGCCGACGAGAGTAAGTCCAGATGATCTGGCCTGTTTTGCTCGACTCGAGGCTCCCAAATCTTGGGGGCCTCGTTTCGTTAGACCCGTCGCGAGCTGGATTACGTTGCCGCCACCGGTGGATCTGACCCGAGCCGCCTGTCGAAAATCGTCGAAGGGTGCCTTCAACGCGTCGTCTAGTACCCCTCGTTCGTCGAGATAGAAACGATTGAAAAACGTCTGGTTGAGATTGCGACGGATGATGTCATCGGCTTCGTGATAGAGCTTTGCAGGATCCTCAACAAGGTCGAGTGCACTGAGAAGAACCTCGACGCCAACCGCAAGCTCTGCGCCCGTGCCTGAAATCTGGGTTTCGACTCGAGTGCGATCCTGCTGAATCTGCCTGAGTTTCGCTCTGATCTTCGCTTGTGGCAATGACCCATCCGCAGCCAAGTCGAGCAGCCGATCGGCTTGGATATCGAGGTTTTTCATCCGCTTGGTCAAGGCGGCGTGCCGTGCTTTGACATCCTTTTGTTCGTCGGAAAGCGCTGCTCGAAGCCGCTCGCGAATTTCCGCAATGAAGTCAATGGGGAGTTTGAGTTCGGCGTAATGATCAACGATCGCTTGCTCCACCACTTCGGCTGGAAGGTACGGCAAGTCGCAGACCCCGTCCTGCCGACCTCGACAGAGAAAGTACCCATAGCGCTTACCGCTCCGATTGCGCGCTTCCGTATAGATCAACCGCGACGTGCGCTCGTTTCGCTCACACCGGTCGCAGAACAAGGCACCTTTCAGGTAGTGCGTTAGGACGCGATCCCGCTGGCCGTTTTGGCTGCGCAGGTTCATGACCTCCTGCACACGATCGAAGAGCGCCTGGTCAACGATGGGTTCGTGACGCCCGGAGTACAACTCGCCCTTGTATCGGACGTACCCGAGGTAATACGGATCACGAAGCACCAAGTGCAGGCGTTTGAACGAAACTATGCGTTCTGGCGTCTTGCCGTAAGCACGAGCCGTGAGGCCAAGATCAGCCATGGTGGCTTCGAGGCGTTCAAGACCGTAGTCGCCTGTCGCATAGAGCTCAAAGGCCTTACGTACGAGGGGAGCACGTTTCGGATCAAGCTGAACGGTGTTGATCAACTTCCCTTCGTGCTCGATGCGAACGTTGAGATAGCCGAGGGGAGCACGTCCATTGGTGCCCCCGTTGGTGGCTTTGTGCAGCATCTTGGTTTGGATATCGAGGCCCTGCAGGGTGTTCTGCAGGCCATTCATGACGTCGAGCATCCCCTCCATCGCTACGGCATGGGGTCCTTCGCCAAAGTCATCTTTCACGGTGACGAGCCGGACCCCGAGCTTTTGCAGTTGGACTTGGACGATGGCGGCGTCGAAGTGGTTACGGAAAGCGCGGGCACGGTTGTACGTGATCACATATTTGATGCCGGGATGCTCGCGGATGTAGGACAACAGTTCGCGAAAAACTGGGCGCTCATCAACCGTTTTCGCCGAGACGCCCGGCTCGACGAACGGCTCGTGCACTACATCGCCGCCAAGATCGGCAGCTTTGGCGAGGCATGCTTCGCGCTGGGTGGCGATAGACAGGCCGTCCGGATCAATGTCGACCGCGGTGTCCATTTGCCGCCTGCTTGACACGCGGAGGTATACGAGCGTTGGCGACAACTCGGGGAGAGTGTCTGTAGAACTCGACGTGCCCTCGCCTGTCGTCATGGTGATGTCTCCTTTAGCGTTGGCCAAGCGTGTGCGCTGGGAACAGGTTTGACTGAAATCGAGCGGTCAGGCGCCAGTACCCCATGAGTGGGAAGATGCCTCATCTGATCATCAAGCAATCCGCACTGTCGAATGCGGACGCCGATCGCTTGTTCACTCACATTGAACAGTCTGGCGAGTTCGCGCGTCTGCTGAATGCCGTTGCCCCATGCACGTTTCAATAGTCGGCGCGGGATCAGCAGGCACCCTGCGAAGTAGTCAGCGGCCTGTTCCGCCTGTAGGTCAGCGGTGGTCTTGTGCGTACCGCGGTATAGGATGTGGCGTCGGCCGTGATCGATGATGTGCTTGTATTCATGGGCCAGCGTGAAGCGGCGACGCTGCCATGATTCAGCTCGGGAGAGCTGAATGATCCAACTCCCGCGTTTGGTGTCCCAGAAGCTCGCGCCAGAGACCAGCCGACCGGTGTAGTCAATAGTTAGTTTCGGCAGTTCCGTGATGAGATCGGTGGGCGTCGGCACTTCTATGAGTCCATGAAGTTCCAGCAGCTTGTTTGCCTGCAGTTCGGCAACACGCAGAGCTTCGGCAAAGGTCAGCTTGTCGTGCGTCGGGATGACGGCTCGGAGACTACCGAGCACGCTCGTGGTTCGTTGTGGTTGCGCTTTTTGATGCATGGTGGTCTCCTTTCTTGCCTCGCAGGGCTTATTTAGTTGTGGTACAGCACTATTCGTCTTCTCCATCGACCGGACCATCGTTCGGGTCGAAGCTAATGCCGTGGCGTTTGGCGACATCGGCGAAATGTGCCTCGATCTCTCGCATAGCCTCATCCGGTAGGTGGTATTTGGTTCGTAGGTACGGTCGGATGGTCGGCAACTCTTGCGGTGTCGTCCACGGGGCGATCGCGAAGAGTTCGGTTGCGGAAATGCCGAGGACCTTGCCCATGGCGAGCAGCGTCTTGGCCGTGGGGCTCGCGATCTGACCGCGCTCAATCCGTGAAACTGTCCCGACATCGACACCAGCTCGACGTGCAACTTCAGCCCCGCTGAGTCCAGCATCAATACGCTTAGAAGTGAGAAGCTCCGAAAGCTGCTTAATCTGATCTGGCGTCATTCTTATTGTCTCCCTTTATATTTCAATCCAATTATATCGCGGTTCTTTGAATGCGTTCAATGGAAATTGACAATTCCACAACGTGAAACCAATTCTGTAGCAGAGGCTTTCCTTTGTCCCTTGAGTGTGAGAGGCCGGTCGGGAAGCGGAGAGTGTCGAGCACTCGATCCGCTTCCCGCCAGCATTTGCAGGAGGTCAGGCCTCCGTGCCTTCGCCTCCTTTCTGTCCGCGGCGGACCGACCGGGCTGCTGCCTGATCATCGCTTTGGAACAAGGTGGCGATGGCTGCTTGGCGGGCAGCGGCTTCACGCTCGATTTCAGCGCGTGCCGCATCCGCCCGGCTCCGAAGATCCGGATCCTCTTTCGCGCGGGCAATGTGCTCGGCGATGGCGACCTGGATCTCGTCGGTGATGGTGCCCTTGCCCGGGCGCAATCCAGCGATAAAGCTGAGTTGCGCGTGGACGTCGGGAGCGAGCTTGATGCCAAGGGTTTTGAAGCCCCCGGCACCTTCGTCCGTGATGGACATTGCGACCTCCTCGGTGCGGTGCGGTCGGTAAACGCTTCGTGCGCTTACGGGGACGACCGCATGACGCCGACGAGTGGAGCGGGCCATCATGCGGCCCGCTCATCGGTTTTGATGCGAGTTCCAGCGTTAGCGATACGGTGCTTAGCCATGGCTGCAAACTCGGGATTTAGCTCAATACCAAGCCAGTCGCGAGACAGTGCCTCCGCGACGACAGCCGTGGTGCCGCTACCGATAAAGGGATCAAGCACGAGGCCGGGTTCACTAGGTGCTGCACAGTCGCACGTTGGGCCAAGCGCTGCCCGCGTTGCAGTGCCGCCAATGGCGCGGATGACGTTACGGCGCCATGGTAGGCGGCAGACGGTACAGCGCGCTTCCGGACAACCCGCCTGGATTGCGCGGCGAGCCAATGGTTCTGGAAACGTCGCGTGATGTGCCCCGCGAAAGTTGCTGCTGGCGAGTCGCCACAGGTCACCAGGATTCTTACCGAGCGGGTGCGCGACGCGGCCTGCGGCTTTCATTGCATCTAATCCAGAGGCAGTGTCAGCGTTGGGCCCGCGCCACGACTCATCACCGCGTTGCTTCACCCGGTATGGCTTTGATCGTGCCGAGCGGTGCGGCTCACGGATTGCGTCGAGGTCGAAGAAGTATGTCGGCTGCTTGGCAAGGACATAAATAAGCTCGTACGTGCACGCCAGGCGGTCCGTGACACTAATCGGCATCGGGTTTGCCTTGGCCCAGATGATCTTGTTGCGGATAACCCATCCATCGCTTTGCAGCCGGAGGGCCAGGCGCTCGGGTGCCATCAGGAGACTCTTGCGCTGCGCGCCTTGCGATTTGTGCGTGGCATACGTGTCTCCGAGATTGAGCCAGTACGTGCCAGTGGGGACAAGTGTGCGCTGGACTTCGGCGCTGATCGCCGCCAAGTGTTCGACCCACAGGTGGACGTTCGCCTCAAGGCCAATTTGACCCGCGGCTTCATAGTTTCTTAACCGGAAATACGGCGGAGAGCTGAGAACCATGTCGACGGAGTGGATGGGTACTTCACGCAGTCGGACAAGAGCGTCGCCGACGAGCAGTTCACGACGCGCGACTGATGCTGGTTGATCGGGTTCTGTCATAGATCACCTCCTTTCTGGAGCAAGGCAGTTAGTTGATTGGGTGCAACGATGCGAAAGAGTGCGTTCGGCACCTGCGGGTCGCGGTCGATAGCGTCACGAAAGGCGGTGCGTCGCTGCTCGGCCCTGAAAGGGTCTGGGTGCGTCATGCTCCAGATGACCAGCGGGAAGCCATCACCGTCAGCCTGTTCGGTGCCCGAACGCCGGTAGGCCTCATAGTCGCGGCATTTCTTGAGCAGTGTCGGGATGTGCTCGGTGCCAAGGTCAACCTCGATGAACCACGGGTTGACGAAGTCACTATCCGCTGTGGTGGCGGTTTCGGCGTAGAGGTCGGCCTTCAGCGTTAGGCGGGCTCCACCCAGACCGACATAGCGGCGCCACGACTGGGGCTCCACGGCGCACATAACGAGTTCGAAATCCTTTTGGCGGTCAGCCGCAATGAGCTGCACGTGCGTTTCAGCGACCGCGAGTCGGTGATTGACAAAGCGCTGCGATGGCTCACGAAAGCCGCGCAGATGCCTGCCAGATCGACCGTCGATCAGCTGGCGGCCAACGACATCGACGTAGTGCGTCATGCCCGAGGATCCGCCACGCACCCCGCCGACCCGCCGATTGATCGCGCCGAGCAGCCGCAGCCGCCGTAGCCGAGCCAGGGCACGCCGGGCAAGCCGACCACCAGTTGCTGGTGGATGGTCGGCAAAGTGAATGGCTTCGATGTGGCGAACGGTGAGGAACTGGTGCTCGGCAACCGATCGCAGTATGGCCCAGTCCCGCTCGCTCAGTCGTTCGGACAGCGCGTCAACGTCTGCCCGCTGCGTCAGCTGCTTGCGGCGTGAGTTCGTGAGTGTGGTGCCCGTGTGGGCACCATCATTCCGCGCGCCCATTTGGCCCTTTGTCGACGTGAGATGACGTGTAGTACTCGAGCGGAATGGACCTGCGATCGGACCGCCGCTATTGCCCTGTGGGTCGACATGTTTCATGGCTGCCTCCGTCGCCTTTTGGCTGCGGCCATACCGTCTGGTGTGTCGGTGTCATTAGCACCGGTGAGGAGTTCGGCAAAGCCGGCTTCAATCTCATCGAGCGGTTGGCCGTAGCGCTCGCGACTGAGGCGGTGGATTTCATCGGGGTCGCTGGTGACCGGCGGTGGTGGGTTGGTGATCCCCGAGGCCCATGGCTGTACTGCGTTGTCTCTTACCAAGCTGGCGTAGATGTGATGTGCCGGAAGGGTCGTGAAGTCCTCGACGCTCAGCACCGACTGAGCCGCCACCATTTCTTTGGCGTCGCCAGGACGGAGGGAGAAGCAGATTCGCGACCGAGCGTTGTTGCGAAAGGCGTCGAGCATGGCTGGCGGCAGCTGCTTCTCGTATTGATGCGCCAGATGGAAGCCGGCACCCAAGCTTCGCGCAGTCGCAAGGGCATCGCCGAGATCGGTTGGTAGCCTGAGGTAATCCTGTACCTCGTCGATGTAGACCATGACTGGGTCGCGGGTGTTTTCTGGGGTTCCGGCACGCTCTCTGAGTGCGGCCCAGAGTTCAGCGACAATGAGCGCGCCGAGCACTTGTGCGCTTTCCGGTCCGATAACACCTTTCTGCAACGGTACGAGTAAGACCTTCTTTTCGGTAAGCACCTGGCGGATATTGAACTTCGGTGAACGCTGTGCGAGCACCGCGCGCAGTTGCTTAGTGAGCAGTGGCCGCAGCTTGTTACTGAGCGGCGCAACGATGTTGGCGGTGGCCTCGGGGGAGAGGCTGTCGAACCACTGCCAGAACGGCCCCGCGGCGAACGGATCATCGCGCATGGCGCGCTGGGTCAGGGAACGGCGGAAGCCGGGATTTGTCAGGATCAGCGGTAACATGGCAATCGAGGCGTCATCGCGGCGTGCAAGCACGTCAAGAGCGTTACGCAGAATATCTGAGGATCTTGGGCCAAGGCTGTCACCATAGATGGCTTTGAAGGTGCCAAACAAACTGTCCGCGACCACCTCTGGCTGTCGGCCGTGGCGGTACTGGCTGTCCAACGGATTTATGCCGACCGGCGCCTCATCGAACGGATCGAGGACAACCACTTCCTGCCTGCGGTGCTCCGGGATGCGTTGCAGCACATCGCGGATCAAGTCCTTTGGCTCGATCACGACCAGCGGTCGATTTGCCTCTAGGTCTTGGACGATCAGGTTCAGCAGCAGCGTCGACTTGCCGACGCCGTTTGGCCCGATGACCCATGTATGGCGGAGAGCGTCAGCGACGTTGTAGCCGATGAGACTGTCTGCGCCAGGTGCGTTCGCAGCGGCGATGACGCGGTCGCCGGTCGCCACTGCCTGGCTTGGGTGTACGGGCTTGGGGTGCTTCGGTGGCTGGCCGGGAAAGGGCTCCTCGCGGTCGGAGACGGGCCAGCCGGTCAAGCGGGTGACCTCCGTGACCGTAAACGGTTGCGACGGTGTGAAGAACGACCAGGTGGAGCGCGGCGCGTTGATGTTCTTTGCCTTCTCCGTGCGCAGTTTCAGCCGTACGCCTGGTGCATCTATGGTCGCGATCGCGGCTGCGAGTCCAAGCAGCAGGGTCCGACGCCGTTCGGCCGTGGTGGCATGAACACCGATCCGCAGCGTGGCTGCGAAGCCATGTTCGCCCAGCTTGCGGGTAAGGGCCTGGCGAGCATCAGGTCGGCGCTCCGGCAGGACACCCTGGAGCACTCTCGAAGCAGCCGTTTGGCCCTCGCGGTGTGGGACTGGCGGTGCTAACCGAGGCTGTCGCCGCGGACCGAGGACGAGCTGTATCACCAACCGCTCACCGCGCTGGACTGCCGTGAGTGCGTGAAGGATTGAGCGCTCAGAAGCCACCGGATCAACTGGTTCCAGGGGGCGCGTGGTCGTGCTGAGTTGGAGGCGGCGGGCGATGCTGATATCGGCGCGGTCCTCCGGTTCAAAGCCGGTGACGACCGAGCCGTCGACCAGTTGCTCGACCGAACGGCGGACGTAGGACGCATGGCGCAGCTGACTACCGATTAGGTACTCGACGCCGCTGCCGTCTGCCCGAGCTTCCAGAATCAACTGTGGGGCGTGGAGACGGGCCGCCCAGTCACGCAGTAAGCCAAAGGCAGCGGCTTCACGGAATGGGTGCGGCCAGAACGGCTGTTGCCAGACAAGGTCATCCGCAGTTAGTGGAGGTTTGCTCTGGTCAGTCATGGCCGACCTCCGTTTTGGTATCCGACGCGTCGGATTGTGCGGCGTCTTCGTTTTGCGCTGCCCGCGCCTCGGCTTCCGCTTCTGCCTCGCGCAGCGCCATAGCGATGACCGCCCGGCTCAGCTTGCGAAGGTCGGGCGGCTCCCGGCGAACACCATGGACGACGATGTGGCGCTCGGCTTTTGGTCTGCCGCGTTGACCGCGGCGGTAGTTTGGTCTTCCGGTTTTGGACATAGCTATCCCCCTCTGGCAATTGAGTTAGTTTGATGAAAAACGTTGCCTTTGAATCAATTCAAAGGTTCTGCACTCACTATGCGTTGAATGGATTCAAAGCTCAATGACTTTGGTGCATAACACAACACCGATCGGAACAAAGCGCCTCGGGACGAAATTGCCTGCCATCACCAGCGATTCCGCCATGTACGAATTACAACGATTCCGGCGCCTATCACCAAGGCGATGAGAGTCAAGGTCCCGACGACAACGATCAGCGCCGGCAGAATCGACTCGATGAGTCGAATGGCGCAATACAGTGCGACCGCCCCGGCGAGGAGGCCGAAACACCAGCCGATCAGACGGTTCATCCACGTTCCAGGACCTTCGGCGCTCACGATGGACCACTTCGCAATTCGTGTAGAAGCACACAGTCAAACCCAGCTGTGACGCAACCGATGAAGAAGCGCCGCTGATCCGCCTCGTGCTCGATCAACCACCCCAAGCGTGCAGCAGCATCGGCGATGTCGCCGCGAATCAGCGCGCACGTCTTGTCGACGAATTTCATATCTGGTGCATCGCGAGTACTCCACGGTGGCACCCGGCGATGGGGCTGGCTAGGGGTTCTGTTCGCGGCCATTGCTCTCCTCTCTAAGGATCCGATCAGGTGACGTGGTCGCACTGCGAACGTCGTGAAGTCGACTCTATTTGCGCAGGTAAATGAGATGAAAGCATGAGCGTGATAGCACTTAGCTGCTCTCGCTAAGTGCTATCCTGGGGGCGATGTCGAGCACGTTTTATCCAGAGAGTCTGCTGCCAGTTATTCGCGAGGAGCCACAACCGCCCTATCAACGGTTCACTGAACTACGCGAGCTGATTCTGCTGGACTACGGCTACAACACTGCGAGGGCTTACTGGGGCGACCTTGATGATGTCTATCGGTGGTCGATCGAACGTGGCAAGGACGTTCTGGCCCTACGCGAGAGCGATGTGCGCCAGTATGTTTCGCTCCTACGCCGACGGAAGTACAGCGAAAATACGATCCGTCGCCGAGTAACGGCCCTTAGGAAGCTATACGCGTTGATCACTGCGGATAACACAAAGAACCCGACATATAACGTGGTGGTCCCTCGCCCTCGAAAAAAGTAATGCGCGCAACGCAGCCGAGCGAAAGAGCGATGTTTACTCTTCTTAACTGCGTCGGTAGCCGCACGGGACGAAATGTCGTGTGAGTCCAGTCATGTTTGTCTAATAAGACAGAGGCGTCCCAGAGGTACGCATGCTCAATGGAATTCGTTTATCGTGAGCCGAGGTTACGCGACGCTTTGATCGTTTAAGAGGTTAATCAATGTGCGTTCAGCGTACGACTGCTCAGAATCGTTCAGAAATTGTCGGTGAAAATTAGTCATTGTGAATGGCTCTTCCGCTGCCAGCATCATGCCATGTCGCTGCCGAGCGCCCATCATCACATAAGTGACCACTAACTGGAGGTCCGATACAAGCGTTTCATGTGGTATCCCGATATCCATGTGATGGCACGTTCCCCGATTAACGGTGCGAAATTGGGTTCGAGCGAGCCGGATACGGTGACCCGATGGAGTGATTGAATCTCCGTGCGTTCCGCCATATTTGACGTCATGAGTGAATAGAAGCGGTGCATTGTTAGATTCTTCAGTATAAATGACGTCCCTATATTCACCGGTTAAACTCAGCGACATTAGCTCCCAATCGTGGCTGTGGATCCGCGGATGCCCTGGAACGGACCTCCGCGTTATCTCCGCAGGCCAAATATGTATACGATGAGAACCCGAATAAGTTGTATCGTCGGGTTGGTACGTGACATCGCCTAGTCGAAACACGATGAAGCCATTGGGATGCCATCGCGCCAGAGACAGATTCTCGAGCGCCTGCTCAACACCCTGCTGCCAGCGCGCTCGTAAAAAGCACTCGGCCCACGCGGACCAGGATTGATGCATTTAGATTTCCAACCGTTGTCCGCCATCAAGAGGGAGCACTGTGCCAGTCATGAATGAATTGTTGAGTAGATATTCTAATGCGTCAGCGACCTCTGACGGTTCTCCTAACCTGCCGGCAGGTGTAGTGGATATGGCCCAATCAACAACGCCCTGACCAGCTGATCGTGTCATTTCGGTGTCCATGTTGCCCGGAGCAATTGCATTGACAGTTATACCGGCGCTTCCGAGTTCTCGGGCCATTGCGACAGTGATCGTGCCGAGCGCTGATTTAGCCGAAGTGTAAGCGAGGACTGCTGCTGAGCCCTTCTCAGCGTATGTGCTCAGAATATTTACAATGCGGCCGTACCCCTGCTTCTTCATGAACGGCGCAACGGTCTTAATCAAAAGTGTCGGCGCAATCACATGTTCCGCGAATGTGGCTGCAGCATTCTCAAATGTTGTGGCATCCCATTCAGCGGGCCGGATAATTCTCCCTCCATTATTAACGAGAATGGAAACTCCTTGCGTGGATTGAAGCTCCGCGCAAAGGCTAGCTACGTTACTCGCGTCGCTCAGGTCGCAGGCGATTGCACGATGGTCACCCGTGCCGGGCAGTTGAGAAACAAACTTCTCGGCCGTTTCAGACTGCTCTCGGTATACAACAATCACCGAAGCGCCGGCGGATGCCAGCCGCTCGCTCATCGCCGCCCCGAGTCCGCGGCTTCCGCCAGTGACTACGGCAACCTTACCCGTCAAGTAACCTTCAGTTTGCATTTGAAATCCCTCCATATATCTGCTTTATTTATCGACACTACTATGCTCGAGACTAGTTTATCAATATTTGCCTTTTCTGCCGATGGTGATAATTGTTCCGCCAAGATTGGGGGTAATGCGAGCGATGTAAGGTACGTTGTACCGCTTCCCTTGGATATGAAGATCGATAAAGTTGCTCCGCGTCTCTACCGGAATAAGGTTTGCGTCGAGAAGTGTTCGTGCCAGCAGATCCGGTGTAAAGGGCCGGATATGTAACCGAATATATGGGTGCAGTGGATCGATATGCCGAGGCGATCGGCCGAAGAGGAAGCGAATTCGATCCTGCAGGGTGGCAATATTGGGCGTCGTCACTAACAGCAAGCCGTCTGGAGCGAGGACCCTGTGGCAATCGTGCAGGAAAATCCGTGGATCAAACAGGTGCTCTATTAACTCTCCGCAATAGATAGCGTTGATCGATTCATCTGCGAAAGGCAGCCCGGCTGCGCTGTCGGCACAGACTCGGTCGGTAAAGCCGTGAGACCGTTGCAAGGCCGACCTCGTTGCGTCTACTGCAATCCTTGTCGCTCGCGGGTAGCTATCCATGTTGACTGGGCTGGTGTTGCCAGGGCCGACGTCCAACAGAACTAGTCGTTCGGACGTCGGGGGAAGGTACTTCTCCAGCAACTCCCGCGCCACACGTATTCGACGGTCGTGGTACTTCGTGCTCACGTACTCGAATGCGTCGGGCTGAGAGTAATGTTCGGCGTTAGCCCGTAGCGCTTGTCTACTCGCGTCAGTCATCGAGAACCTCCAGTTCGGCCAGGACGACCTCCAGCTCTTCCAACTCGGGCCATGTATTCGTCCGTGGGTCCGCGCGGAACTGGCGTAAGACCCAGTTCAGCCGATCACGGTTCTCTACGATCGCGCCGACGCAGGACACGCGTGATTGCGGGCGATGTTGGTAGAGATCAAGCACGGTGTAAAGGTCTAGACGCCAACTGCCAAAGTCAGTTTCGATCGACAGTTGGTAAATGAGACGCGACACTGTCGACGTGACCGATTCCAGGCCGCGGTCTAAGTAGGGTTGGACGGGATCGAAGGGCTGGTCGCCGAAGAAAGACAAGTGGAAACCAATATTAAGGTCGTTCGCGTCGGTCGACCGACCTAGCTGGCGTTCGCGACGTAGCGACTCAATGTACTGATCGAGCCCCCTCGTCTCGCCGCCGAAGCTGAGGCCGATCGCGATCGCTCTTGCGATCCACGGATCTCTTTCGGCGGCTAGGCGGTCAAGCATCGATTCACGGATGGGAGCTAGCGGCAGCGATGCTAGGTAGTAGCAGATCTGCTGCGTTGTAGAACGGAGGCGGACGGAATCCATGTCGCGAGCCGACTCGCGATCGTAGGTCGCCAGTGCTTGCTGCATATTCGTTGCGAGGCGGCTAGCCGTGCCAGCGGAGCGCGACGCATTCTTGAAGTCGTCCTTAATAAAGTCCGATACCTGAGGAGATAAGTATTGGCGAAAGACCGACGCCGCTGCTTCCGGTCCTGAGAGAACCGCGTTCATGATGTATCGCGCGACGAGGAATTCTTGATATGTCTTGTGCTGGAATTCAAAGCTGTCGAACAGCGTAGTCCCACCACCGTCGGGATCGGCGCTGACAAGTATTGAATAGAGTTCGATATCCCGTACGGCGGCGCGGACCTCGTCGGCGTCCGCACCGAACATAATCTCGGCGATGACCTGCCGGATATCACTTTCTGTGAAGGAAGGTGCTGTTTCGGTCCCCGGCGTTCCCTCGTCATAAAATCGCCACGCGAGTGTCGTGAGGTATTGAAGCTTTTCGTCAGGTTCTAGAATGCTGCCTCGACGTGCCGATTCATTTCGCAGCGTAGTCTGAATCCATTGACGGTGAAGCGAAAGGGAATTCAAGTCAACTGGCAGATTATTTTCGCCGGGCGGTATTAGGTCCAGAGCCATATTCAATCGGAGTGGGATCGACAGTAGTGATTGTACGCTGGGGGACTCGAGGCGTCGCTTCAGGTCCTTTACCACCTCGAGGTCGTCTGTCTGGAATACGTGTTGGTGATAAGCGTCTATGTACGCCTCAATTGTGTCTGTATCCCAGGCACGAATTTCAATGACTTGGCGTCCCTCAATTAATGTACTGCCGGTCAAAAATTGTTCGTAGAACTGTGTCCTACACGCGATCACCGATGCAGTGGCAATAAGTTGGTCCTCGACGGCTTCTCTGACGCGGTTCAGGGTCCCAGAAGCGAGCAACTCGTCCAAGGAATCGAGCAACAAGATGTCGCGGTCCGCGGCGATAGCCCCAGCGCTCGAAAGGCCCATTGACCTCAGGTCGATCAGGCCTGGGACAGCTCGACCATCCTTCATCGACTGTTCCGCCAGCGATAGGAAGATGAGGCGACATATCAGCGATTTTCCAGCCCCAGGCGGCGCAATAATCATGTATTGCTGATCGCTTGTCCGCAGCTTGTGAGTCAAGTGCGTCAGGATATCCTCGATGGAGTGACGACGGTTCGCGCCCGAACGTATGGTCGCTCGCGCCGGCATTCTCAATGCTGAATCCGTAGACATATCCCGGAGAGTCAAGATCGAAGAGCCTGTAATCTTACGCATCAACAAGCGCTCACACTCGGCCGAGAGATCGCTTCGAATCGCCGACCACCGCGCATTTGAGCTGTCCTCAGCTGGCGCAGAAAGGGTCGTCGATTCCGCGGGTGGCTCGTACTCGGGTCGTGAATACCGTTCCTTGAGAGTCCGGCTAACGGAGTCATGGATCCTGCTTACGTCCGAGGAATCGAGCGTGTTCGGAACGGACAGGCGTGTGAGCGCGATCTTGGCATCCGACAACGTTCGGGCAGCTCGCTGTTCGCCTTCTACTTCCGCCGTGAGCCCCACGCGAATCCACCAAAGAATTTCGCTTGGTGTGGACGTGAGGTTAACGGCATTTAGCGTTTTTAACAGCTGTGCCGGATCATGATTAGTCGCGGAAAATACGTGTTTGAAATAGAGCTCTAATACAGCAATTCGCGCTGCCCGTAGCTCCGATAATTCCTCCATCCATACGCTGTCCTGCACAGGTTCGATATGGCCGATGGTGGATATCGGTTCCGTTAATAGTTTTATGGTGGGTTCAAGCTCTCGAATTGCTTCAAGGATGTCCTCTTGTTCCACCAAACTGATCGCAGTCGAAAGGCGTCTGGACAGATCGTGGATATCGATAAAGTTCGGATCGATAGTGAGCTCGTAGGCTCCTGCATTCTTCGCTGTCAAATCCCAACCAGGGACACCGGAATCATCTAACAACTTGACGATACTGGCCTTATGAGTCCGCACCATATCTGGACGCCCTGTATATGGGTCGTCGCTCCACCATCCTGCCTCGACCAAACTGTCGCCATCGACGACCGCGTTCGGTTTTGCGAGCAGTCCACTCAGAATCCTTGCCGCAATAGTGTTCGACGGATGTAGACTGCCCAATCTCAGCCCATTGATCATCGATATGTGGTAGTCCATCGCCGTACACCTCCCTGCCCGTCGACTAGAACAGTAGTGACGTTGCTGTGTGTTGGTGTTAAGGGCTGTTAGACGGCAAATAGGCGTGAGCGCTTGACAGCGCGATCCAGCATCACGCGTTGGCGCGCCATCGACAGCCGCAGCGCCGGGCGTGGACCGTTCTGTCGGCACTCGCGTGCCCGTCCTTCGACAGACAGGACCCTACATCTGTGGTGAAAGCCTTGCCCCATGAACCGATTGATGAGAGCGGCATGGCGATGAACGCGGATGACAAGTCGGTCGTCTCTAACATCCATGTAGACAAGAAGACCGTTGGCCGCGCGGCGATAGTGCCTGGACCAACTGCACAAGCGCACAGCCACGTAGCTGCCGTAATTGAGCTCGACTGCCAAACTTCGGACACCCGCGCGCGAAGTGATCTGAATGAAATCGCTTGGTGGACCTTTGACTTGACCGATTCAAGCGGCCGGGTCGTCGGGGGCGGGACGTGCCTTGCGCGAAGTGACCACGGGGCGACGGCATTGGCGTTGACGATGGCAGGCACGGCAAGAGTCGGAAACCTTCGTCCCGCGAACCGGCGGGGAAACACCCCGTCTGCGGCTCGTGCCAGGGGCGGCGATGCCCTATGACTCGCCTCGATATTGATGACGCGGCTCTCGTCGGCGAGCCGTCGGCGGCGTACGCGATGCTGGTTTCTAAGGCGAAATCCGTCCTGATTGAAGCGACTCGCCGCCGGGCCAGCGTCCTGCCCGGTCTGTCAGAACACCTGCAGGACAACGTTCTCGTTGTCGTGGGCGGAACGACGCGTTCCGCGCTCGGGTGGTTTCAGTGCGCGAGTTGGCACCACGACGGGCGGCCCGTTGACGAGATCTTCGTCAACGCTGACTTCAGGCAAGTTCGCCAGGATCATGACGTCGCCGAAGAAGTACTCGACACGCTCCTCCACGAGGCGTGTCACGCCTGGAACGCTGCCAACCGGATCAAAGACTGTTCCAATCGCGGTCGGTACCACAACCGGCGATTCGCGGAAGTCGCACTGCAACTCGGCCTCTTGGTCGATCGGGACGCTCGGTTCGGTCACACGACTGTTGGGCTTCAGCCAACTTGCCGGGACGAGTTCGCGGATCTCCTCTTCGACCTGCGCGATGCACTAACCATCGTTCGTCGTCCTCGTCATATCAGCCGGGTGCCCAGCGAAACGACGGAAAGTGCAGGAACGCCAGAACCTTCTGTGTCCGAGCAAGGCGACCGGCCGAGCTACGTCTTTGCTTCCTGCCGGTGTCGGACAGCTCGTGGCGGCGAGGTGACATTCCGCATGGCGCACGGCTCATGGAGAGACGACATCGCGATTACATGTTCAGCCTGTGGCTCGGCATTCCGCCCGCGAGTCTCAACCAATAGTGGTTAATCGAGGAGGTAGCAACACAGCGCGACTCAATTGGAGGCTCTGTCGGGCGGCCACCCGACAGAGCCTTGTCATCCGAATATCCCCCGCTCAGTTCCTATTCGAACAAGGAGACACAAAATGACAAATGAGAAGATACCCCCTTCACGCGTGTCCATGTCGATAAGCGGTGGCCGTCTGTACCCGGGCGGCTATTCCGACGAAGACATCGAGGCGTTCGCGGTCGAGGACGGACAGGCAGCTGTCCACAACCCATCCAGGTTCGGCGAGAACACCCACCCGCACGCTATCGACATAGTCAACGCGGGACATGACTCAAATGCAGGCTTGATTGCCTATGCGTACCGGGACGCCGTTCAGACAACTTCGTCTGAACTGGAATTCGATGTGCCCAAGGCGAAATCGGCCGAACAGAACGCCTACGCCGCGCTGGAGATGTGGCGCCGCAGTCAAATCGGGCTTATGAGGCTACGACACGAGCTCGAATCACGCGGGCTGCCGGTACCCTCGGCGCGCTCGATGTGGTGGCTGATCGGCGGCATCGTACTTCTGTTTGGCGGGGAGACGGCGCTGATCAGCGTGGGTTATCAGGTGTTCGGCTTGTCCGACAAGCCATTCATTCCACTCGTGAGTGCGACGGACGAGCTGCACCTCGCCGCGTACGCCAGTGTGACGGCATTGTTGATCGCGGCACACGTAGCTGGCCATAAGCTGCGGCTGATTTCCCACGACGTCGAACAGCGGCGGCTCGCGGTGACTGACGACGCTAAGGCCAAGTTGCCGAAGCCCTCCACGTTCGGCGGAGCACTTATCGGGGTCTGCATCATTGGTGCCGGTGTGATTCTCGGCGGCCTGTCCGCGATACGAGCGGACTACCTTCGCGAGCAAGGGGTTAACGCCCAGAGTCTTCCCTTTGTGGCGATCCAAGTCGGCATCTTTGCAGCTGCGGTCTTCCTCAGCTATACCCACGCCCACCCGTACGGCAAGCAGTGGGCCGCGCAATTCCGCGAAGCGACCAATGCCGAGAAGACTTGGAAGAGTGCTGAAACCATTCTGAACGACATCGTCGGCGCGGTGAACACCAACATCGACCTTTGTGAGACCCTGCTGGCACAAGCCGGTCACCACGTCGGAATCAGCGCGTCCGACGCGCGCCGCCAGGCGTCAATGTATGTCCGGCGGACGATCCTCTCCCAGCCGGAACCGACACTGGGACGACTGTTCCCATCCGAGTTGCCGCAGCCCACAACGCGTTCCGGCCTGGAGCTGGGCCAGTACCTGGTCGGCATCACGTCGGTACCGGTCTTCGAGAAGTTCAGCACTGATGGGCTCGCCAAGCGATGTGAGGAGATCCGGGCGGAGTTGCGCGAGCTCGACGAAACGCTGCGTGCAATGCGGTTCAGCGACGAAGTCGCTAAGGAATTGGCGGAACTGGACGCGGAGTCCCGATGACCGCGTCTGATCGGTGCCGTCAGCTGGTCGGTGGGTCGGCCCTGTTTCTCGCCTCGCCTGGCGGAGCGGTAACTAAGGTTGACCCACCGACGTGGCAGCCACCGAAAAAGTGTGCTGCGCGACCGATCTCGTTGCCGTCGTTGGCCGGCGCATTGCCTAATGAAGTCCGACAGCTGGCTGCGCGGGTCAAGGCCGTCTATGTCGCTGACGACAGCGGAAGCATGTACGGGAGTTTCGGAGATCCGACAGGTGTTCGCTACGCGGCGGCACAGAGCCTGGTCGAACTCCAGCGACGGTCCGGTGGCGGACAGGCGAGTGTTGTCCATTGGGGCAGCGATGCCCCAGAGGAAATGGCCACGCCACTTGTCGATGTTCGGCGCGGCCGCCGGCAAC
Source organism: Mycobacterium sp. (assembly GCF_035274705.1). Lineage (GTDB taxonomy): Bacteria > Actinomycetota > Actinomycetes > Mycobacteriales > Mycobacteriaceae > Mycobacterium. The sequence goes on from NZ_DATENY010000002.1 coordinate 63,356, forward strand.
TCGACGATGCGTTGCAGATCCCGCCCACGCTCGGAGGCAACGATCTGCCGGCGGCACTGCGACGGGCAATGGAGGTGCTCTCCATCCTGGGGCGGAGCGACATCCCACTGGTATTTGTCCTCAGTGACGGCATTGAGTTTGTCACATCAGAGGTCCACGCGGCTGTCGCAGCACTGCCGAAGAACGCCGTGCACATGGTGTTGGTCGACCGCTCTAACGGTTGCAGTCCCGATATGGAAAAGGACTGGGCAAAGGTGGCTTTCGGTAGTTT
>NZ_DATENY010000003.1:0-4276 GCF_035274705.1 Mycobacterium sp.
CGTCGACCGCCTGACCGTCAAGGCCAGCTCCAAGCAGCGGCTGACCGACTCGGTGGAGACAGCGCTGAACCTGGCCGACGGGATCGTGGTGCTGGAGTTCCCCGATCATGGGGCCCGCGAGTCCGACAGCTCTTCTGATCATCGCGAGCAGCGCTTCTCCGAGAAGCTGGCCTGCCCGAACGGCCATCCGCTCGCGGTCGACGACCTGGAGCCGCGGTCGTTCTCGTTCAACTCGCCGTACGGCGCCTGCCCGGAATGCACCGGCCTGGGCATAAAGAAAGAGGTCGATCCCGATCTCGTCGTCCCGGATCCGGAGTTGACGCTGGCGGAGGGCGCCATCGCGCCGTGGTCGATGGGCCACACCGCCGAGTACTTCACCCGGATGCTCTCGGGGCTGGGCGATCAGCTGGGTTTCGATGTCGACACTCCGTGGAAGAAGCTTCCGGCCAAGGCGCGCAAGGCGATTCTCGAGGGCTGCGACGAACAGGTCCACGTGCGGTACCGCAACCGCTACGGCCGAACCCGTTCGTACTACGCCGATTTCGAAGGCGTGATGGCGTTCCTGCAACGCAAGATGGAGCAGACCGACTCCGAGCAGATGAAGGAGCGCTACGACGGCTTCATGCGCGACGTGGCGTGCCCGGAATGCAACGGCACACGCCTGAAGCCGGAGATCCTGGCAGTGACGCTCGCCGCCGATCGGGACCACAAGTCGATCGCCGAGGTCGCCGAACTGTCGATCGCCGAGTGCGCGGAGTTTCTCAATGGGCTGACGTTGGGTTCGCGCGAGCAGGCCATCGCAGGGCAGGTGCTCAAGGAGATCCAGTCGCGACTGGGCTTTCTACTCGACGTCGGGCTCGACTATCTGTCGCTTTCGCGTGCGGCGGCGACGCTGTCAGGCGGTGAGGCACAACGCATTCGGCTGGCCACCCAGATCGGGTCCGGTCTGGTCGGCGTGCTGTACGTGCTCGATGAGCCGTCGATCGGGCTGCATCAGCGCGACAACCGTCGTTTGATCGAAACCCTGGTCCGGCTACGGGATTTGGGCAACACGTTGATCGTGGTGGAGCACGACCTCGACACGATCGCGCATGCGGACTGGGTTGTCGACATCGGCCCATTTGCGGGCGAACATGGTGGTCAGATCGTGCACAGCGGCCCATACGAAGAGTTGCTGAAGAACCCGAATTCTCTTACTGGCGCGTACCTTTCGGGTAAAGAGCAAATCGAGGTGCCGGCTCTGCGGCGCCCCGTTGACCGGCGGCGGCAGCTGACAGTCGTCGGCGCCCGCGAGCACAACCTGCGTGAGATCGACGTGTCGTTCCCGCTGGGTGTGCTGACGTCGGTCACCGGTGTCTCCGGTTCGGGCAAGTCGACGCTGGTGAACGACATCCTGGCCTCCGTGCTGGCCAACAAGCTCAACGGCGCCAGGCAGGTGCCCGGACGGCACACGCGGATCACCGGTCTGGACAAGGTCGACAAGCTCGTGCGGGTCGACCAGTCGCCGATCGGACGCACGCCCCGGTCCAATCCCGCCACGTACACCGGAGTGTTCGACAAGATCCGCACGCTGTTCGCGGCCACCACCGAGGCCAAGGTGCGCGGGTATCAGCCGGGCCGATTCTCGTTCAACGTCAAGGGCGGTCGATGTGAGGCGTGCTCGGGCGACGGCACGATCAAGATCGAGATGAATTTCCTGCCCGACGTGTATGTGCCGTGCGAGGTGTGCCATGGCGCGCGGTACAACCGGGAAACGCTCGAGGTGCACTACAAGGGCAAGACCATCGCCGAGGTGCTCGATATGTCGATCGAGGAGGCGGCCGAGTTCTTCGCGCCGATCACCTCGATTCACCGGTACCTCGCGACACTCGTCGACGTCGGGCTGGGCTACGTGCGGTTGGGGCAGCCGGCGCCGACGCTGTCCGGCGGTGAGGCGCAGCGTGTGAAGCTCGCCTCGGAGCTGCAGAAGCGGTCGACAGGGCGCACGGTGTACATCCTCGACGAGCCGACCACCGGACTGCACTTCGAGGACATCCGCAAACTGCTCGGGGTGATCAACGGCCTTGTGGACAAAGGCAATACGGTGATCGTCATCGAGCACAACCTCGACGTGATCAAGACGTCCGACTGGATCGTCGATATGGGTCCGGAAGGCGGGGGCGGCGGCGGCACAGTGGTGGCGTCGGGACCGCCGGAAGACGTCGCCGCGAACCCCGACAGCTACACCGGTCACTTCCTCGCGGGGATTCTCGACGTGCCGAGGCCGAAGCCCAAGACACGCAACGGCCGCAACGGCCGGAAGGTCAGCGCCTAGTTCGCGTCGAGTGTGAAGGTATTGCGAGAAATCGCACGGAATTTGACAGTGGCTTCACACTCGGCGTGATTATCCATTGGCTTAGCCCCTCGACAACGGCGACGGGAACCGCGGGCTTACCCGCACACCGCCCAGCCATTCGGTCAGCTCGTCGGCCCGCCGCTGCAGCGCCCGTTTGGCGTCGCGGCCCACGTCTTCGAGTAGCCGCAACTCGACCAGGCCGTCGGCAGCCTGGCCCCACCCGCCGACGATTCGGCCGTTCCACCACGCAGTCGTGCCGCCGTTGCCGTTTCTATCGAAGACCTGGCTGCGGTGTTCGCCCACATACCAATCGCGATCGGACCAGCCCATCGTCGTCACATCCAAGCCCGGTAGCAGCGCAGCCCACGGCTCGACGGCCGGCTCGACCTCTAAATCGTCGGGCAGTGCGAAACCTGGCGTCCCTTCCAAATCGACCTCGACGGCGTCGATGTCGCGCAACGCATGCCGTGCCCAGGTCAGCGTGTTGCCGAACCACCATTTGATGTCGTTTACGGTGGCCGGTCCGAATGTTCGCAGCCACCGGCGGACCAGTTCGGCGCGAGCCGACTCGGGCTCTGCAGCCTGCGATGCCGCGGCCAGCCAGTCCTCCACCGGCGCCCAGCGCGGCCGCGAAACCGTCCACCCGCCGTCGTTCGGGCCGCGGACAATATCGCCGCGCACCGATAACACCGTTAAAACCCTTGGCGCCAACGGAGTTTCACCACCCCAGCGTTTACCCGGTGCGTAGTCGTAGGTGCCCGCCAGCTCAGGCAGTGCCGCCCGCAGCTCCCTGGCGCTCGTCGCGCCATGGTCGGCCAGGTGCTGCAATACCGCCTCGCACGCCGCGTCGAGCCACTTCTCACCATCGGTGGTCAGACCGGCCTTCACCGCGTCGGCCACCAGACGCCGACGCTCGTTGTCGGCCACACGATCACTGGCACTCGTCTGGATGTATGGCAGGTCTGCGGCGCGCACCGTCCACAGCGTGCGCCGCATCGCGAGGTGCTTGACCAGCGTGCGTCGCTCATAGACTTCGGCGTCCAGATCGGTGACGACGAACCCCGGCAGCCGCGCCCACAGCGACAGGTAGGGCGTAGCGGGGTCGGTGGTGTGCAGTCCGATCAGGTCCTCGACAACAGCCTCAATCGAGGAGGCTGCCCCGCCGAGGAAATGCCGCCGCGCCAGCCTGGACCGCCGTTCGGAAACCGTGAATGACCGCACAATCTTCGGACCGTACCTTCAGCCACCGACGAAGTTGGGATCGGTAGCGCACCGGCCGATCTTGACTTACCCCACGACGGACGCCATCGGGGCGACGTACGAACGAAGGGAACATCGATGAATCGAGTTGTGGCGGGTGCGATCGTGCTTGCCGCCGGCGCTGCCGTGCTGGTGGGCTGTTCGGACAACAAGAGCGGGCCTGCGTCGGCGACCGCTGCCGGGGGCTCGCAGGTCAGCACGGGCGGCAGCACCGAGGTCAAGGTGGATGGCAAGGATCTCGCCGGCCTCGACCTGAAGTCGGTGACCTGCGTCAAGCAAGGCGGCAAGATCAACGTCGCCAGCGGCGCGGTCGGCGGCCAGCAGGGCCTCGGCATCGTGATGACCGACGAGGCCACTCCGAAGGTGGAGTCGCTGGGCATGGTGGTCGACGGCAACGCGCTCGCGGTCACCAACATGGGTGCGCAGGTCGGCAAGGCCGACGTGAAGGTCGACGGCAGCACGTACACCATCACCGGTGAAGCGTCGGGCGCCGACATCAAGAACCCGATGGCAGGGATGATCACCAAGCCGTTCACCGTCAAGGTGACCTGCAGCTGACCATCCGAGGGGAAGTGGCGGGCGTGCCTAGCACGTCCGCCACTTCCTATGATTCACCCGTGACGATTCCCGGCGAGCTTCAGCGCGCTCGCCGACTGGCCTTCGCCGCCAAGGAGGAAGCGG
>NZ_DATENY010000004.1:0-70072 GCF_035274705.1 Mycobacterium sp.
ATGCGCCGCCCGGCGGCGGCGCAGCGCGAAATCCTCGGCGATTCGCGTCGTCCGTTCACCGAACTCCAGCTCCGGATACAAGCCGATGCCGACATTTCCGAAGTGGTTATGCGCTTGACGCACACCGGCTTTCGCCATCGGCACCTCCGCGCCCAACGTGGCCGGGTCATCGCCCAAGTCACGCAGATGACCAGCCAGCGCTGTCGAGATCGACGCCAGTACACCGACCGTCAGCGTCGGGCCACGGATCTGACTGCGATGACGAACGACGGTGCGGACCGTGCGCATTCCTGACGGTGGCGCGTTTGTGTGCAGCACCGGCCGCGAATCAGCTTGCGGCGGAACAATTCCAGCCTCGGTATCACAGACCAGCTGCCCATGCGTTCGGGCGGCCCGAAAGCTGCGCCACGGCAGCGCCGCGCCCCGAAACGGCGGTGGCGCAGGCACGGGTGGCACCGTCCCAGCGCGCCCGAACAGCAACGCGGCCAGGGCCGAACACCGGATCCCGTCGGCGAGCGCATGGGAAGCCTGCAGCACCGCCACCGTGCCATGGGCCGAGCCGGGCAACCCTTCGACTGGGCTGAACACATGCAGCCGCCACGTCATGACGCGCGCGTCCAGCTGGTGCTCGCCCAACCGCGCGACCGCCGCCAAACAGCCCGCCCAGCTGGTGTCAGCGAGGTCGTGCACGACGAACTGGTCAGGCCGCACATCGCCGGTCACCCACGCGGGATACGTCAGAACGCTGCGGTCCTGCACCCGCAGCGTGAGCTCGAGACAGCCCGACGCACGTTGACGGACTACGTCCAGCGCACGATCCAGGCGCGACGGCACGCCTGCGAAACCGTAGAGGAGGAACTGGTCGTTCGGGATCTTCGCCGACATCCAATATGTCTGTGCATCGACCGCCGAGAGCCGACGCACCGTCATGCCATCAGGCTAGGCTCTGGCCCATGCTGCCGCCTCCGAGTAACGACGGCGCCGTCGTCGTCACCGGGGCGTCGTCGGGAATCGGTGAGCAGATCGCCCGCGAATTCGCGAGCCGCGGATACGCATTGGTGCTGGTGGCCCGCCGCGCGGACCGGCTGCGAGCGCTGGCCGAGGAACTGGACGGTGTCGCGCACGTGCTGCCGGCAGATCTTTCGAAACCCGATGACCGCGCCGCTCTCCCGGACCAAGTGGCGGCGCTCGGCATCACCGCGGACATCCTTGTCAACAACGCCGGTCTGTCCAACCTTGGCCCGGTCGCCAAATCGGATCCGCAGGCCGAACTTCATCTGATCGAGGTCGACGTCAGCGCGGTGGTCGATCTGTGCAGCCGGTTCGTACCCGGCATGGTCGCCCGCGGTCGGGGGGCGGTGCTCAACGTCGCCACGGTCGGCGCATTCGGCCCTGTCCCCGGACAGGCGACGTACGGCGCGGCCAAGGCATTCGTCCTGTCCTACACCCAGGCGATGCGAGAAGAGCTGCGCGGCACGGGCGTCACCGCCGCCACGCTGTGCCCTGGTCCGGTGCGGACTGGGTTCGGCGAAGCCGCTGGCATTCCCGACGAAGAAGCGGAGAAGTCGCTGCCGAAGTTCCTGTGGAAGGAGGCCGACGCGGTGGCCAGGGCCGCTGTGGACGGGCTGGCAGCCGGCAAGGCCGTGATCGTTCCCGGCGCACCCAACCGGATCGCGGCGGTGATCTACCAGCACGGGCCGCGGCGGCTGTTGCTGCCGCTGATCGCCCGCAACCATCCCGGCTTGAAGGGGTCCTAGGCGGCTTGCCCGATGAAGTCGACGATGTGCCGTGCGATGAGATCGGGCTGCTCAAGATGCTGGAAGTGGCCAGCGTTTTCCACGGTGGCCAATTCACTGCCGTCCGGCAGGACCTTCTCCACCCAATGGGCGTAATCCGGTGTGGCACAACCATCGTCGGTGCCGTGCAGATATAACGTCGGCAGCTTCGGCGCCTCGAGCCAATACTTGTGCAGTTCAGCGTATCGCGCAGGCGGGCGGGTGTTCCGTACCGTCGCGCGGTAGTACCCGAGCGCGGCGCGCCACCGATCCGGCGCGCCGATCGCGGCGTCGAAGTGGCGCAGGTCCTCGTCGGCGCGATATCCGGGCGACCATTGCCGCCACAGCCGGGGCACCACCCATGACGCCGAACGCTCAGGAAGCCAAGGCAATTGGAAATACGCGATGTACCAACTGCGCATCAGCTGGTGCGGCAGCAGCGCGGCGAGCCGGCCCGGATGCGCAACCTTGCCCAGCGGACGGAACGCGGCCGGCGGCGGAACCGACATGATCACGGCCTTGCTGAACGGGCTGTCGGGCATCGCGGCCAGACCCGTGCCTGCAATGGCGCCCCAGTCGTGTCCGATGATCACGTCGCGTCCCGTCGGGCCCGCCGCCTCGAGCACCCGCAGCGCGTCGTCCATCAATGCGCCGACGTGATAACTGCCATCGGTCGGTAGCGACGACGGCACGTAACCGCGCATGAACGGCGCGACGACGCGCCATCCCGCGTCCGCCAACGCGGGCGCGACCTTGCGCCACCCGTACGCCGTGTCCGGGAAACCATGCAGACACACCGCAATTGGCGCGTCGGCCGAACCCCATGTCAATGCGCGCAGTTGCACAGCTGGCGCCGAGATATCGAGCCAGCGTGGTTGGGTCACGCTATACCGGGTCGAACTTGGAGATGAGCCAACGGCCGTTGATCTTGTCCAGCGTTACGCGCACGCTGGACGCCGAATCCGACGGTGCGTCCTGGCCGACGACCACGGTCTGATTGACGAACACCAGAACCACGGCGTGGTTAGGCTTGGCCGACACCGACGCCGCGGCCGGAACCGTTGCCACAGCGGAGATCTGCTTCTGCTTCGCGCCTGGAATCACGACGTCGTTGGTCAGTGAGGTGTAGGAATCGCGGAATTCGCCGGTCAGCAGATCGCGCGCGCCATGGAGCTGCTGCTCGACGGTGTCGGGCTTATACGAAAGGATCGCGATGGTGCTGTCCTTCGCGGCCTGCACCGACTCGATGCCGGCGGCTTCACTGTCGCGCACCGAGTTGTCCATCCACTTGAGGTAGCCCGCGCCAATCGCCAGCATCAGCGCCAATGCAGGCAGCAACCCGAAGCCGAACACTCGGCCCCATTTGATGCGCCGCCTGGGCTTCTCCGGCTCATCGCTGTCCGACGACTCGTCTGCGGCTTCCGACGACTCGTCGGCGGCTTCCGTCGACTCCTCGGCGGAATCGGTTGACTCCTCGGCCTTTCCGGTCGAGTCCTCGGCGGCCGTTTCTTCGTCGGCCTGCTCGATGTCGGTGTCGGTGTCGGCAGGCACAGTGGCTTCTTCCTTCGCGGTCTCGTCTTGGATGTGCTTGCTCACGGTACGAACTCCACGTTCGCCACCTTGGCTTCGTCGCCCACCTTCTGCACAGAGATGCGCATCCGCCAGGCGCGCGGCGCTTGTTCCGGCGCACCGGCATTCGAGGTCTTGACAGACACTGCGACAAGCACCTGGGCTCCGTCACCAGATTCGGACTCCAGCCCGGCTTCGGCGATGGTGCCGACCGACTTCGACTGCGCCTGCTTGACCACAGCGACGAACGGCTGCGAGCGCTTCTGGAAGTCGTCATAGAACGTTCCGGTTGCCGAGTCGAGGATGCGCTGCACATCGGCGTCGGCGTGTTCCCAGTCGATCGTGGTGAGGTTCAGCGCGCCCTGCCGACCGACCTGAAGGAACAGCTTGCGTTGTTCATCGGCCTTGTGCGACTCGTAGGTGCGGAACCCCAGCCAGCCGGTCAGGCCACCAAGCGCCACGACGAGCACCAGCCCGATGATCGTCGCCAACCGCACATGCGACATCGGCGGCTTGGCAGGCTTGGCTTCGTCGTAGTCCTCGACGTCCTCCGCGTCGGCGTCCTCGACGTCGGCGTCCCCCGCGTCGGCGTTCTCCGCGTCGGCGTCGTCCTCGGCGGTCGCCTCGGTCTTGGCGGCGTCAGCGGCCTCGGTGGTTTCGCTTCCACCCGAATCCGGCTCGGCCGCGCTCGACGTCTCCTCGATCGCCGACGACTCGGCCTCTGCCGAAGTCGACTTGCTCAGTTCCCCCTCGGGGGCAGCAGCATCGTCTGCCATGTTTGCTCCTCTGTGGCACGGTGGGCCAGGTTGGACTGTGTATACACACGCCCGTCCGGTCCAACGTACGTGCCTGTCGCCGGGTCGTATTCAGCGGCCGCTACTGGCGGCGGCGCCGGGCCCGGTGGCGGAGCGGCTTGTGCAGGTGGCGACCCAGGTGGGAGCTGCGGGACGGCCTGGCCCGACAGCGTCGCGTTCGGATCGCCCTTCCAGTTGTAGCCGTCGTTGAGCGGCACGTAGTACTCGGTGCTCTCACACATCTTCACCGTCGGGGCACGTTTGCCCGGCACGGTCTCGCAGGGCAGGTTGCGGGCGCCGCGCACGTTGAACGGCGCGTCCTGGGGCACACGGCAGTAAACGTCTCCCGCGGGTCGGTCGGGGTAGTCCTCGAATGTGGGCACCCGCTGCTGCTGGGCGGGCAGGAAGCCGGTGGTGCACGGCGGCGGCAGCTGCTGCGGCGGCAGAGGGATCGGCGCCGGCAGGACAGGAATCATCAGGTTCAGGTTGAAGACCAAGGCATCGCCTTCGTAGTCCTGTTTGGTGTTCCGCTTGTGCACGCCGACCGCCTGAGTGACGGCGGTGCCCTGCGGCAGCAGCACCAGCAGCTGCTCGAGGCTCGGCTGGTAAGTGACTGCCACTTCCCCGATGCTGACGAGGTTGGCAAGCACGATCGGCAGCGTCGGCCGCACTCGGTCGAACAACGCCCGTACCTCATCGGCCGCACCCGGCCCCTTGTCCAGGATTCCGGCCACTGCGGCGTCCTGGTTCTGCAGCTGACTGGTGACGCTTGCCAGGTTCGACGCCCACGCCTGGATCGACCCCGCAGTCTCCGTCTGCGTATCCAGTACGGGCTTGGACTGGTCGATCAGTGTCGTCAGGGGGTCGAGGTTCTTACGGGCATCGATGGCAAGTGTCGTGCTGCCGTTGACCAGTCGGCGAAGCTCCGGGCCGAGACCGCCCACCGCGACGTACGCCTCGTCGATGACGGTCTTGAGGTTCTCGCGTGGAATGGCCTCCAGGCCGCGGGTCGTGTCCGTCAAGACCTTGTTGATGTCCGTCGGGACCGTCGTGCGGTCCGCCGGGATCACGTCGCCGTCCTTCAGCATCGGCCCGCTACCGCTTCGGGGCAGCAGCTGGACGTACTGCTCGCCAACGGAGGACACACTGTGCACTTCGGCCTCGACATCGGCGGGGATCTTGACATTCGAATCGAGTGAAAGGACTGCCGCCGCACCGGAATTGGTTAAGTGGACACTATCCACCGTACCGACCTGCGCGCCGCGGTAGGTGACGTTGCCCCGCGGATACAGTCCACCGGTCTCGGCCAGCTCGACGGTCACGCGGTACTCCCCGATGCCAACCATGTCTTGCACCCGCATGTAGCCGAACAGCATGACGGCAAGGGCGGTTGTCGCAACCAGGGCGAAGATGGCTATCTGGATGAGGATCCGTCTCGTCAAAATCATGTCAGGGCCCCTGATCCCAGTGATACGGAGCGATCAACGGATTGCCGGCGCCGTTCGGCGGGGCGCTCCCCGTGCACGGGCTGGGGAACTGGCCTATGGTGCGGCCCCACTGAATCTCCAGCCAGGTCAGATCGCACTCCCACCGCGATCCAGTGAAGAATCCGGAGTCGATCCGGCTCAACGTCAAGTCGAGGATCAACGTCAGGTTGGCGTAGTCGCCACGCATCCAGTTGGTCAGCGTCTCCTTGGGGAACGGGAATGTGGGCAGGAAGCTCAGCGCGCGGGTCAGCGCCGGGCCGGCGTCGGCCAGTGATTGCAGCACCGGCCCAAGGTTTTTGAGCTCTTGGACGAGTGCGTCCTTGGTTTGGTTGACCGAATCGGCGGCCAGGGCACTGAACTTGCCGAGCTGCGCCAAAGCCTCGGAGAGGTTGTTGCGCTGATCCTTCAGCACCACCAGCGCATCAGGAATGGTCTTTAATGCCTTGTCCACCACGGGCTTCTGCGCGGCGAACTGACTGATCAGGTTGTTCAGGCTCTCTGAGGCCGCGATGATGTCGTCTTTTTGGTCGTTCAGGTAGCCGATGGCCTTGTCGAGCTGCTCGATCAGGCTGCGTAAGTCGTTCTCGCGCCCAGCGAAGGCGATGCTCAACGCGTCGGTGATGTCTTGAATGTTGCCGATGCCACCACCGTTGAGCAGCAGCGCAATCGCGGCCAGCGTCTGCTCGGTGCTCGGATAAGCCCCCGACGACGCCAGCGGGATCAGCGAGCCGTCGTGCAGCCTTCCCTCCGGCGCGACGTCGGTCGGCGGCGTCAACTCGATGTGCAGCGAACCAAGCAGGCTGGTCTGACCGAGCTTCGCGGTCGCATTGGCAGGAAGTTGGACATCACCGTTGAGTTTCATCGTCACCAGCGCATGCCAGCCCTGGCGCTCGATCTTGGTAACGGTGCCGATGTTCACGTCACCCACTCGGACGCGGGAGTTCGGCTCGATGTTGTCCACGTCGGGCATCTCCGCTTGGATGGTGAACCCGCCCGGACCGGTACCCTGCACACCCGGCAGCGGAAGCGAGTTCAGCCCTTGCCAGGCGGCGCAGCCCGATAGCGCAGCTGCCAGCACGACCGCGACGGATGTGGTGCGAAACGCCTTGGCCCGCATCATGGTCCCACCCCAGGCGGCACCATCAGCCCGGACAGGCCGTCAGCCGGGTTCGGTGTTATCGGCGCCTCTGCCGCCAACGGGGGACCCGGGGGCGGCGCTGGTGGCGGTACCTCCGCCGGCGGCGGCTGGGATGGAACAGTTTGCGGCGGAATGTAATCCGGCCGCATCCAGTCCTCGCTGTAGGTGAGCTCATTCGGCCGCGTCGTGGCACCGACGAAGACGTTCTGCGCGAGGGGCAGGAAGTTGTATTGGCGATTCTTCATGATCGGCGCCAGGTATTGGACGCACAGCTTCGCCGACTCCTCGGCGCCCAGCCGTGATGCCGCCTGAATAGCGCCGCACAGGAAGGAAATCGGATTGGCGAAGTTGTTGAGCATCGGCACGCTGCTTACCGCACCCTGGGCGGGTTGCCAGATGTTGACGTAGTTCTGCAACGTGTTGGGCGTAATGTGCAGGAATTGCTTGACGTCGTCGAGGCTGTCGGTCAACGCCTGGGTAACCCCTGCCAACTTGTCCGACGTGGTGCCCAGCGCTTCACGGTTCTCGGCCACGAACGTCTGGACCTCTCCGACGACATTGTTGAGATCGCTGACCGCGTTGGCCACTTCGTCGGGATCGTTTGCGAACAGCCCGGTCACCGACGCCAGGTTCTGGTTGAGGTGGCGCATCAAGTCGGTGCTGTCCTGAAGCGCCGACACCAGAATCGCCAAATTCTTGATGGTCGAGAAGATGTCCGTGCTGTGATCACCGAGAGCTGAAAAGGCTTGCGACAGCTTGATCACGGTGTCGCGGATGTTGGCGCCCTGGCCCCGCAGGTTGTCAGCGGTGGTGTTGATCAGCGATCCCAGTGGAGCCACTCCGCCGGGTTCGCTCGGCTGCAGCGTATGTGCCAGCTTCTCCAATTGCGCACGGACTTGGTCCCATTCGACCGGGACGGCGGTGCGCTCGCGCGGAATCACTGTGTTGTCCCGCATCACCGGCCCGGTGGTGTAGACGGGAGTGAGCTGAACGGCCCGCGCGGTCACCAGGGTCGGCGACAGGATCGCGGCCTTCGCGTCGGCCGGTACCTTGTACTTGCTGTTGTACCAGAACGAGATCTTCACCCGCTCGGGTTGAGGCTCGATTGCTGTGATCTTGCCGACGTTCACACCGAGGATGCGAACGTCGTCGCCGACGTAAATGCCGTTGCTGTTCTCGAAGTACGCAACGACATTCGTCCGATTGATGGTGTCGCTGGTGCGCAACAGCACGGCCACTCCGGCGACCAGCAGCACGGCAAGGGCGACCGCGACCCAGCTCTTGCGAATACGGTTCATCGTCCAGCCTCCCCGGGTGCGGGCACCATGACGGGGCTCGGCGTCGGTTGCGGAGTGGACTCCAGCCCGGGTGGCGGCAGCGCGGGCGGTCCCGGAGGCGGGCCACCCGGCGCGGGCGCCGGCAGCGGCTCGCGGTACGGGTAGCAGCCTGTCGGCCCTGGCAACGGCAAGCCGGGCGGACCGCAGCCCTGATCACCCGGATTGCCAGTGATCGCGTCGGGCAGGGTTAGGCGCGGTTCGCCGCCCTGCCCCGTCCGGGGGTAGGGCACGGGCAATGCCGGTGTCCCCGGCTGGCCGATCTGTGGGTCGGTACGTTGCGAAGGCAGCAGCGTGTTGGGGTCCAGACCGAGGTCGGAGAACGCGGCGTCGATGAACGGCTGAACGAACTGTCCCGGCAGCAGATTCGCGACATAGGTCTTGAAGAAGGGCCCGGATGCCACTGATTCGCCAAGCGACATCGAGTACTGGGTGAGCAGCTTGAGCGACTTCTGCAGACGTTCCTTGCGGTTGTCGAGGATCGTGAGCACCCCGTTGAGCTTGTCCAGCGCGGGTCTCATCGTCCCGCGGTTCTCGGCGATGAAACCCTGCAACTGCTGACTGAGCGCCGAGACGTTTCCGGAGATCTGATCCAATGCGGCGCTTTGGCTTTCGAGCTCGGCCAGCAGTGCGTTGGTGTTGCCGATCAAACTGACCACCTGGTTGCTGCGCTCGGCCAGAACCGTCGTCGCCTTGTCCGCGTTGGTCAACAGACCGCGCAGCTGCGCATCGCGCTCGTTGAGCGTTTGCGAGAACCGGGCCACGCCCTCGACCGCGATCTTGAGTTCCGGTGGGGTGTCGGCGAATGTCTCGGACAGCACCCGCAACGAGTCCGACAACTGGTTGGTGTTCAGACCGCTGATCGTGGTCGCCAATTCGCCCAGCGCATCGGGCAGCTGATACGGCGACGTGGTGCGCTCCAGTGGAATCGTCCCGTCCTGCCGACCGTCGCCTCGCGAGGTGACCTCGAGGATCTTCGTGCCGAGCAGACCCTTGGTCTTGATTGCCGCCTCGGTGCGATCCCCGAGCCGGATGTTCTTGTCGACGGTGAACTTGATCAGCACCCGTGGCCCGTCGAGCTCGATGGACTCGACCCTGCCCACTTGGAAGCCCGAAACTTGCACGGCGGCAGCGTCCATCAGCCCGCCCGCCTCGGCGAAGTAAGCCGAATACTGCTTGCCCTGGTTGAGGAACGGCAGTTTGTCGTAGTTGATCGCACCCAAGATGATGGCGACGGTGATGGTGAGCCCGATGGCACCGATGACAAACAGATTGCGTTCAGAGAAAGGTTTCACCTCGGCGCGCACCTCCCGGTGCTCTGGCCCGCGACCTTGACGTACACCGGCTGGCCCCCCTTGCCGTTGAGTTTCAGCACGATGTCGCACAGGTAGAAGCTGAAGAAGTCACCGTAAATGCCTTGGCGCGCAAGCGCTTGGTATGCATCCGGCAGGGTGTTGAGCAGGTTGTCGAAGTAATCGTGATCGGCCACCACGATTCCCGCCGCTCGATCGGTCTCGTGGATCGTCTTCGCAAATGGTGGACGGGCCTGCGCCAACAGGTCCGTGATGCTTGCTGCGGCGGCGTTGGTGTAGGCCAGCCCGTTGGCGATGTCCTGTTTGCGCGACGCGAGGCCCTTCACCAGGTCGGCGATCGCGTCGACGGCCTTTGCGAACTGGTTGCTTTGGTCTCCGAGCGATCCCAGCACGGTGTTGAGGTTGAGGATGACCTGCCCGATCAGCTGATCACGATCGGCCAGTGTGCTCGTCAGCGCCGCAGTCTGGGACAGGAACGAGTTGATCGTCCCGCCCTGGCCCTGCAGGGCGGCAATCAACTGGCCGGACAACGCGTTTACCTGATCCGGATCCAGCGCCCGAAACAGCGGCCGGAACCCGCCGATCAACGCATCCAAGTCCAGCGCCGGGGACGTACGGGCCAGCGGAATCGTGCCGCCGGGGTTGAGCTTCTTGGTGCCACCGGCGCCTTCCTCCAACGCCAGATACCGCCCGCCGATCAGGTCGTCGTAACGAATGACGGCTCGGCTGCCCTCGGTCAGCACCACCGATTCGTCCGCGGTGAACTCGACCAGCGCCGTCGTGTCGGGTTGAATGGCAACCTTTTTCACCTGCCCGACCTCGACACCGGCGATGCGGACGAAGTCGTTGTTCTCCAGCCCGGTTACGTTGGTGAACGCTGCCCTGTAGGAGTGCGTCTTCTCCCCGAAGCGCAGCTGCCCGAAGACCGCGTACAGCGCGAAAACACCGAGCAGGCACACAGCCAGAAAGACAGCGAGTCGCAAGGCGACGCTTCGCAGGCTTTCTCTCATGACTGGTTACCTTTCCGGCTGAGGCAATAACGGACGGTCAGGGCGATGGGGCGGCCTCCCGCGGCAGTGGAACAGGAGGTAGCGGGGTCGGCTGCATTTGCGCGGGCGCCGGGACCACGAACGGCTCCGAGCCCGGTGTCGGACCTGGATCCCGTGGCGCCATCGGCGGAGGCGCCGGTGGCAGGCCCGGCCACAATGGCGTGCCGTCCGGCGCGTAGAGGTCCGCTCCATACGCAGGGGCGCCTGGATACGGAATCGGTCCCGGCGCAGGCCCACCGAACAGGTTACGAATGCTCGGCGGCTCTGGCACCGCACGGGTGACGGGCAGGTAGTTGGCCCAGGCCGGGAAGCCGATGCCGGGGTTCGGTCGCCAATCCACGCCTGTGCCGAATCCGGTGTTGGTGACGAGATTCCGCACCGGCCAGTTCTTCGCGACATCCGGCAGAGAGCCGCACCCTGGTTTGCCGCCCGGTCCGCCCTTGGCGCCGATGACCGGCAGGTTGGCCGGATAATGGTACGGGTCGTCCCCGAGCGAGAGGGCGGTGTCGAGCACGAGTGTTCGGCCGTTGCCGCCGGGCGCTTCGTAACCTCCGGTATCCAGCAGGGTTTTCGCGCCAACGAGCAGACAGGTGTACTCGGGGTTGTACTTGTACAACAGGTTGGTGGTCGGCTCTAGCACATTGATGGCCTTGATCAGGTTGGCCTGATTCGGTGCCAGGAGGCTGATTCCGCTGTTGGAGAGCCCAATCGTGGCCAGCAGCAACGCATCCAGTTGCTTGGTGTGGCTGGTGATGGTCGCACTCGTCGTGCTGGCTGCGTTCAGAACGGTCAGAATGTCTTGGGCCGCACCGCTATACGCGTCGTTGAAGCCCTTCAGTGCCTGCCAGTCGGCGCGGATCGTCTCACTGCGCGGGTTGAGCTGCAGCAGAACCTGATTGGCGTCGGTAGTGGCCTGACCGATCCGCTCGCCTTGACCGCGAACGCCCTCGGCAAGCGCGGAAAGGGTGCTGTTGAGCTTGGCCGTGTCGATCTGCTTGAGCACCACGACCACGTTCTCGAAGACCGTGTTGACCTCGGTGCTGACGTTGCGCGACTTCAGCACCTGTCCCGCCGCCAGACGCTGCGAGCTGGGATCGTCTGGATAGACGAGATCGACGAACTTGGCGCCGAATACGGTGGTAGCCCGGATCTGCGCTTCGATGTTCGCCGGGATGTATTTGACCTGGTCCGGGTCGATCTCCAGCTTCAGGACAACGGGTTCGGTCCCGCCGGTGATCTGGGCAACCCGCCCCACCTGCACACCGCGCAACTTGACCTTGGCGTTGGTCTCCATCACCAGGCCGGCCCGGTCCGAGGTCAGTGTCACCGGCACGTACGACCGCAACGTGCCTGCGAACAGCGCGTACGACAGCCATATCAAAACGCCGAACACCACCACCAGAATCAGCGTGTGCCACGCCGGATGCAGACCGCCCTCGTCACTGTCCATGCGCTACCCGGCCAGGTTGAAGTTTCCGGACTGGCCGTACACGGCCAGCGACATCATCACGAGAACGAACGCGGCGAGAATGAGCGAGGTCCGCACCGCACGCCCGACCGCCTCACCCACACCGGCTGGTCCGCCCCTTGCGGTGAATCCGTAATAGGTGTGCACGAGCATGATCACCACGGCCAGCACCACGCATTGAAGGAAGGACCACATCAGATCGACCGGATTGAGGAAGGTTCGGAAGTAGTGGTCGTACACACCCGACGACTGGCCGTAGAGGACGGTGGTGCCGAACTTCGCCGCCCAGAAGGCCGCAATCACACCAACGCAATAGAGCGGGATGACGACGAGCAGACCGGCCACCACGCGCGTGGAAGCAAGGTAGGCCACCGACCGGATGCCCATCACCTCGAGCGCGTCGATCTCCTCGTTGATGCGCATGGCACCGAGCTGCGCGGTCGCACCGGCACCGATGGTCGCCGACAGCGCGACCGCGGTGGTCGCAGGTGCGATCAGACGGACGTTGAAGAACGCCGACGCGAATCCGGTCAACGCCTCTACGCCGATTTCCGAGAAGTCGGTATAGCCCTGAACGGCCACAAGCGCGCCCGTGGTGACGGTCAGGAACCCGACGATCGCGACCGTTCCGCCGATGATGATGAGAGCGCCGGCGCCGAGACCCATCTGGGCAATCAGCCGGATCAACTCGACCCGGTAATAGGTGAACGCGTAGTGAATCGAGCGCAGTGTTCGTCCGTAGAACTTGGTCTGCCTGCCGATCCGGTTCCACGGCTCGGCCACGCTGCGGAAACGGCTTTTCAGCCACGGGAACTGGGAATGGGGCCTCGATACCGTCATGCGGTCACCTTCACGGCGACGGCGGTCGCGACGACGTTGATCGCGAACAACGCCATGAAGGTGAAGACGACGGTTTCGTTGACCGCGTTACCGACGCCAGCCGGGCCGCCGCCCACGGAAATCCCCTTGTAGCAGGCGATCATGCCGGCGGAAAGACCGAACAACGCCGCCTTCGCCAGCGCGATCGTGACGTCGACGGCGCCGATGATCAGCGTCAGGCCTGCGGCGAAGGCACCCGGTGACACGTGCTGGATGTACACGCAGAAGAAGTAGGCCCCTGCGAGCCCGACAAGAATGACGGTCGCCGCCAGCGCCAGCGATACCAACGTCGCGGCCAATACCCGCGGAACGACGAGCGCCTGAATCGGATTGACGCCCATCACCCGCAAGGCGTCGAGTTCCTCGCGAATGGTGCGCGCCCCCAGGTCGGCGCACATGGCAGTGGCACCGGCGCCGGCGACCACCAACACGGTCACGATCGGGCCGATCTGCCGCACCGTGCCCAGTGCCGCACCCGTGCCCGAAAAGTCGGCTGCGCCAAACTCTGTCAGCAGGATGTTGAAGGTGAACGTCAGTAACACGGTGTAGGGAATCGTCAACATCAGCGTCGGCACGATCGACACCCGTGCGACAAACCAAGCCTGCGAGAGAAATTCACGCCATGCGAACGGAGGCTTGAACATCACCACGAACACGTCGAGTGCCATCGCATAGAAGCCGCCGAAGGCGCGTACCGGTTTGGCAACGACGTTGGACGCGGCCATCAGCGGGCCCTTCCCCGGCGGCTCCTCGTTCGCATAGCCCGCTGATTCCCTCCGACGTGCTTAGCCGGCCCCAATTCGCTGTGATTCGCGACACAGGAGCTGATCGAAGAACGGTACACCAACGTTTTCGCGGCGAGCAACATATAACGAGGCAGCGTGACCATCACCACCACTCCCACCTGGTACAAGATGAGGCAAGCCGGAATGGCTTCTGCGCCAACACTACCCAGCGATGAAAAGCCCCGTACGCGGCAGGAATTCGATATATCGGGCAACATACAGTTCGATAACGGTTCGTGCACGCCCAGCAAGAGGCGCTATGCGTGAACAGGCCGCGCAGCAAACTCCGCAAATGCATAAGCGGCGACCTTCTAGAACTGCGTTCGAAAACCGCACGCGGTGCGCTAGCTTTCATCGCATGACGACCTCGGCGCCCTCCGACGATTCGGTGGACCACGCCCGGGTACCAGGCCTTTCCGACACTCCGATGCGCCGCTGGGCGAAGACCGACGCGACCAAGCAGCGCATCCTGGACGCGTCGACCGACGTCTTTGCCTCGAGGGGATTCACCGCCGCCACGATGGCCGACATCGTCGAGCGCTCAGGAGCCAGCATCGGCAGCATCTACCACCACTTCGGCGGCAAGAAGGAGTTGTTCCTGGCGATCTTCGAGCGGCTGGCCGCCGACATCGACCGCCATATCGACGCAGCCACGGACCATGCGGGCGAACTCAACGGCCCGCTCGCGTTCGAAACGAACGCGAGAGCGTATCTGGAGGCGATGTGGGTAAATCGGCGCGCGGCGATGGTGCTCGCGTCGGGCGACACCCCCGCCGGTTTCGACTTGGTTCGCCGCGGCAGCATGCTGAAGGGGTTTCGGCGCTGGATGTCGGCGCTCGAACTGGATACCTCACACCGAGGGCAGCTACTGACTCGCATCCTCGTCGCGGTGATGGCCGAGGCGTCGGGGATGGTGATCATGTGTGAGGACGCCGCCGAGGTGGCCCCGATCACGGACGCCACGATCGAGTGGATCGACCGCCTCACGAGCTGACGGTCAGGCGTCGCGGACCGCGTCCTCGAGTTCGGCGACGACGATCTTGCGCATGCCCAGCATGGCCTTCGTCGCGGCAGCGGCGCGGGCCGGATCGGGATCGCCGAGCAGCTCGAACAGCCGGTCAGGCACGATCTGCCAACGCAGCCCGTAGCGGTCCCGTAGCCAACCGCATTGCGACTCTTCGCCGCCGTCGACCAGCCGGTCCCAGTAGTAGTCGACTTCCGCCTGGTCCTTGCAGTTGACCATGAACGAGACCGCGTCGTTAAACGCGTCGTGCGGTCCGCCGTTGATGCCAACGAACCGGTTACCGTCGAGCACGAATGTGCCCGAGACGACCTCGCCGGGCGTGCCGGGTCCGGCATCCGTGTAACGGTCGAAGTGCTCGATCGAAGAGTTGGGAAAGATCGAGGTGTAGAACTGCGCGGCTTCCTCGAGCTTGTTGGCGAACCAGAGTGACGGCGTGATCGACGGCATAGGAGTTCCTTTCGTCCAGGCGGCTTATCGGGATAGACCGACACGCCACCCAGAACTCATCGATAGGCGCCGAGCGCACGCAGGGCGAAGTCCAGCACGCGGGCCTGCGCGCACTCCATTCCTCCGCCGCCCTCTGGAGGCTGACTCATCCCACGACTGACGACGGCGCTGATGGCGATCGCGTCGCGCTCGGGTTCGGCCAACGGAAAGGAGCCGTCGTCGCGGCCACGTCGCAGGATCTCGACGAGTGAGCGTTCGCGATCTGCGTGGGCACGCTCGCGGGTTTCGCGATATCCCTTCGCGGCGCGCACCTCGTCGGAGTCGATCACGGTGAGGTGCATACGCATCCTCGCGTCGTACACCAGACCGAACATCTCGGCGATCCACGCCTTGAGCTGGTCGATCGGCCCGCCGGGTGCCTCGTCGGCGATGCGATCCAACCGGCCGGCCAGCGCTTCGCTTTCCTCTCGCAGCATCGCCAGGAACAGTTCGTCCTTGGATTCGAAGTGGCGATAGAAGGCGCGGGAAGACACCCTGGCACGCTGCAGAATCGCGGCAACAGGGATCGGACCGCTGTGCGGTTCCGACAGGCAGTTGTATGCAGCGTCCATGATGCATCCTCTGTCGTCGTCATCAGGGATATCGGGCTGCACGCGCAAATTCTAGGGACGCCGACGGGCCGCTGGGCCGAAGATCGGCGCAAATTGTCCCTTCGGTAACGTCAGGCTCCGGGGCCAGCCGAGAGGACGTCCGTGAGCAGCACACGCAGCGAATCGCAAACGGTGACGTTTCACGGTGTCGACGGCCTCGTGCTGGTCGCCGACGAATGGAACCGGGGAGCCGCAACGGCGGCGACATCGGACAACGGGGCGCAGTCTGCGGCTGTGTGGCCGACGGTTTTGATGCTCCACGGCGGCGGGCAGAACCGCTTCTCGTGGAAGAACACCGGCCAGATCCTGGCCGACGAAGGTTTCCATGTCGTCGCCCTCGACAGCCGTGGCCATGGCGATTCCGACCGCTCACCGGACGCGACCTACACCGTGGATGCGTTATGCGCGGATGTCCTGCGGGTACTGGACCAGATCGGGCGGCCGGTGATGCTGATCGGGGCCAGCATGGGCGGAATGACCGGCATCCTCGTCGCCGACGCTGCCGGCCCGGAAAAGGTGACGAAGCTGGTGCTCGTCGACGTGGTGCCGCGGTACGAGAAGGACGGCAGCGCCCGGATTCGCGACTTCATGTTCAGCCATGTGCTCGGCTTCGAGTCTCTGGACGAAGCCGCTGACGCGGTCGCCGCGTACCTGCCGCACCGGACCAAGCCGCGCAGCCCCGAGGGCCTGAAGAAGAACCTGCGCCGCCGCGACGGCCGGTGGTACTGGCACTGGGATCCGAAGTTCCTGACCGCGCCTGCAGACAACGCGTTTGTGCGGGAGGAGAGGCTCGAACAGGCCGCGATCGACCTGACCATCCCGATCCTGCTGATCCGGGGCAAGCTGTCCGACGTCGTCAGTCCCGAGGGTGTGAAGGACTTCCTGAACAAGGTGCCGCACGCCGAGTTCGTCGAACTGTCCGACGCCGGGCACACCGCGGCCGGTGATGACAACGACGCGTTCTCCGAAGCCGTCGTGCAATTCGTCAGCCGGTGACCATCGGTTTCAATTTCCTTGAGGCACGGGAGCTTCCGGCGCCTCAAGTGAGCGAGGAACAGGCCTGCGAAATCCTTGCAACGCATTACGGGCTGTATGCCCGAGCGACGTCGCTGGGTAGCCAACAGGACAAGAACTTCGTCGTCACGGGCTCAGACGGCGCCATCGTCGGCGTGCTGAAGATCGCCAACCCGGCGTTCAATGCGAGCGAGATCGAGGCACAGGACCTGGCTGCGGAACGGATCGCCGACGCCGAGCCAACTTTGCGTATCGCCGTACCCCTGCCGAACATTTCCGGCGAAAAGTGCACGGCCATTACGGGATTGGTGGACGGCACAGCGTATGTTCGGCTGCTGCGCTACCTGCCGGGCGGCACACTAGTGGAATCGGGCTATCTGGCGCCGACCGCGGCAGCAGCGCTGGGCGATGTCGCCGGTCGAGTGAGCCGGGCACTCGAGGGCTTCAGCCATCCTGGCCTGGACCGGGTCCTGCAATGGGACCTGCGCTACGCCGCCGACGTTGTGACCGAGCTCATTTCGCATATCGACGATCCGTCACACCGGGCGCGGATCGAGGCCGCGGCCCGTGACGCATGGGCCAGGATCGCACCGCTCGCCGACGATCTGCCCCGGCAGGCGGTGCATCTCGACCTCACCGACGCCAACGTGGTGGTGTCGCGCGGTGGCGATGGTTCTGCTCGAGCCGACGGGATCATCGACTTCGGCGACTTGTCCGACACGTGGGCCGTGTCCGAACTGGCGATCGCGGTGTCGTCGGTACTGGGTCACCCGGGCACCGGTCCGACTTCGATCCTCCCTGCGGTACGGGCATTTCACGCCATCCGGCCGCTGACCCCAGCGGAGGTGGATGCGCTGTGGCCGCTGCTGGTGTTGCGGACCGCGGTGCTGATTGTCAGCGGCGCGCAGCAGGCCGAGTTGGATCCCGACAATCCTTACATCACCGAGCAGTCCGACGCTGAGTGGCGGATGTTCGAACAGGCCACGTCAGTCCCGATCGACGTGATGGCCGGGGTGATCAGGGACGACCTCGGGTTGGCCGCGCAGCCGGATCCTGTTACCGGGACCCTCATTGATGTGGATCCATCGTCGGTGATGACGCTCGATCTGGCCACGACGTCCGACGTCTACGACTTCGCATTCGACGATGACGGTTCCCTCAAGGCGGATGTCGAGGACGAATTAGCCAGGGCGGCAGTGCGAAACGGCGCGCAGCTGGTGGTTACTCCCTGGGGACAGGCGAGGCTGAGCCGGACCCGCACGCTGACGCACGAAAGCCCCGATGTCGTCGCGACCGGGATCAGCCTGTGGGCGGCGTCGCCGGCGAGGCTCGTCTCGCCATGGGACGGCGAGATCGAAGGGGCGACGCTACGCGGAGCTGAATACGAGTTGACGCTGACCGGGGCGGATGCTGTTGCGTCGGGCAGTGTGCGTGCGGGTGAAGCGCTGGCCGATGCATCCGCCGGGTCCTGGGTGGAGATCGGTGTGCGACCCGTCGGTGCACCCGCGGCGCCGTTGTTCACCCGCTCAGAGCTTGCGCCGGGGTGGCTGGCGCTGACGCGTGACCCCCGGCCGCTGCTGGGCCTGGATGCGGTGGACGCCGCGAAGACCGGTGATCTGCTATCGCGGCGCGACGCGAGTTTTGCTCCGGTACAAGAGTTTTACTATCGCAGGCCGCCGCAGATTGAACGCGGGCGGCGGCATTACCTCATGTCGACGGCCGGCCGGACGTATGTCGACATGGTCAACAACGTCACAGTGCTGGGCCACGCCCACCCGCGGATCGCGGACACCGCCGCGCGGCAGCTGCGCAAGCTGAACACCAATTCGCGGTTCAACTACGAGGCGGTGGTCGAGTTCAGCGAGCGCCTCGCCGCCACGCTGCCCGATTCGCTGGACACGGTCTTCCTGGTCAATTCGGGTTCGGAGGCAAGCGATCTGGCGATCCGGCTCGCGACGGCGGTCACGGGCCGGCGGGACATCGTGGCAGTGCGTGAGGCCTATCACGGATGGACGTACGGCACGGATGCGGTGTCCACGTCGACCGCCGACAACCCGAATGCGCTTGCGACGAGGCCTGATTGGGTTCATACCGTGGAGTCGCCCAATAGCTTCCGTGGCAAATACCGCGGGGCCGAAGCCGTGCGGTATGCCGGCGACGCGGTACAGCAGATCTCTCAGCTGGCTGCCGAGGGGCGCGCGCCCGCAGCGTTCATCTGCGAGAGTGTGTACGGCAATGCCGGGGGCATGGCGTTGCCGGACGGATACTTGCGGCAGGTGTACGAGGCGGTGCGGGCGGCCGGCGGCCTCGCGATCTCCGATGAGGTCCAGGTGGGTTATGGCCGTCTCGGCGAATGGTTTTGGGGTTTCCAGCAGCAGGACGCGGTGCCCGACATCGTGTCGATCGCAAAGTCGGCGGGCAATGGGTATCCACTGGGGGCGGTGATCACCAGTCGCGCGGTGGCCGACGGATTCCGGTCGCAGGGCTACTTCTTCTCCTCTACCGGCGGCAGCCCGCTGTCATGCGCGATCGGGATCACTGTCCTCGACGTGCTGCGTGACGAGGGGCTACAACAGAACGCGAAGCGCGTCGGTACTCATTTGAAGGCGAGACTGCAAGCGCTTCAGGACAAGCATCCGATCATCGGCACCGTGCACGGCATCGGGCTCTACCTCGGTGTCGAGATGATTCGCGACCCCGACACGCTGGAACCGGCTGCTGAAGAGACGTCGGCGATCTGTGAGCGCATGCTGGAGCTCGGAGTGATCATCCAGCCGACCGGCGATCACATGAACATCCTGAAAACCAAGCCGCCGTTGTGCATTGACATCGACTCGGCTGACTTCTACGTCGATACCTTGGACCGGGTCTTGACGGAGGGCTGGTAGGTCCCCCCATCCGCCTCGCGAGCAGACGCAAAAGGCTCCAAACCCTCGGCGTGTCGGGTACTTCTGCGTCTGCTCGGCCAGGAACTAGGCCAGCAGCGGTACGTCGTCGTGGCGAACGTCGGTGAGGATCTCGAACATCGCGCGACGCGACGCGACAAGCTCGGTGCGTTCAAAGGCTTTACCCGCCACTTGAATTCGACATGTTGCGATGGCGGAGTTGTAGCAGAACTTGGAGCCGCCGTCGGTGTCGGTATACGTCAAGCCGATGACGTCGGCCGGCTCGGTCGTGATCTCGCCCTCGATCATCTTCTCCCCCACCCGCGCACCGAACGCCCACGAGAACGGCCGATACCTGCCGTGGGTCTGCATACTGCCGCGTATCGATCGGACAGCGAACTCCTGGCCGGCGTGACGGAACACGAACAGTGTGACGCCCGGCAGCAAGACGGATCCGATTGCGGCACGGGCCGTCACGATCTCCAGCGTCGAATCGGGTGCGTCGTCGAATCCGCAAACCTGGCCGAACGCGTAAGCCGGTGTGTGTCGCGTTCCCCAATTGTGGTTCACACTGCCGGTCCAGCCGTCGAGCACAAGCCGGGCGTCGTCGAGCTCGAGCTGACCGTCGAACTCGGCCAGCGGGTGGCGCACCGTCGTCTTGGCTGTCGGGAAGCGCGCCTTGTACGCGCGCTCGGTCAGGAGCTTGACCGTGCCTTCGGACCCGGGGCTGATCCGCAGATCCCAGCGTGCCGATCGATTTCCGCCGGTCACCACGCCCTGCGCCGATCGGTCGTCGAGGGTCGTCGCGCCGATCCGCGCGGTCCAATCGCCGTAGCCGTAGGCCGCGGCGGCGATCGGGTACGGCTGCTTGAGAGCCCGGTTGCCCTCGCCTTCGGGGTCGAACAACATCACCCAGACATCGGCGACGGGATCGCCCACGGTCGGCAGCAGCAAGGTCTCCCGTAGCCACAGCGCTTGCGGCAGCTCGGGGTGGTTGGCGCGGATGTAGCGACTCTCGTAATAGGGCGCCTTGGCGGACATCACGGCTTCAGCATCCAATACTTGAGCGGTGATGGGAGCGCAGATCGCGGCCTACGTGCTGGCGGGCATCGCGGCGCTGGAGGCGGCGGGGCTGATCGTGCTGTGGGTGTACTACACGCGGCAACGACGCGAACTCGACGAGCTGCGTCGCCGCGTCGACACCAGGAACATGCTGCTCACCGGTGGTCGTGAGGCGGTCAAGACGATGTGGCAGACCGCCAACATCCTGCGCAAGGACGGGTTCGGCGCGGCGGTCCGCTCGTCGATCGAGGACCTTGCGGACTGGGCGGAGGTGGAGCGCCCGGACCTGGCTCGCCTGACGACGAGCGGCAAGGTCGTGATCCTGTTCTCCGACATCGAGGAGTCGACTGCGCTCAATGAGCGCATCGGCGATCGAGCCTGGGTCAGGCTGCTCGGCAGTCACGACAAGTTGGTACGCCGCCGCGTCGAGAGGTACGGCGGTTATGTCGTCAAGAGCCAGGGGGACGGATTCATGGTCGCCTTCGCTGATCCGGAGGCGGCAGTGCGGTTCAGCCTCGATGTCCAGGAGTCATTGCGCAAGCGCCCTAACGGCATTCGGGTTCGCATCGGCATCCATATGGGCAAGTCGGTACGGCGTGGCGACGACTTGTTCGGCCGCAACGTCGCGATGGCGGCGCGGGTGGCCGGGCAGGCCCAGGGCGGTGAGATTCTGGTCAGTGAGGTCGTCCGCGATGCGGTCAGCGACCAGGATGACATCGAGTTCGACGAGGGCCGCGACGTCGAGCTCAAGGGGTTTTCCGGCGCACACCGCCTGTACGCCGTCGCGGTCTAGTCTGCTGGTTCGCCGGCCTCGGCGAGTCGTTGATGCAGGCGCGCGCGGATGTCGTCCGCGGAGTAGGAGTTGCGACGGCGTTGGTCGCGGGCGACCAACACACCGCCGGCCACCACACCGGCGACACCGGCCAGTCCGACCCACTTCCATATGCCGCGCATGGGGAGAGTCTGCCTAAGCTGCGGGGGTGAATCAAAGCACGGTGTCGCTGAACCGGGCGCTCGACGAGACGCGGACCGGGGACATCTGGCTGTTCCGCGGCCGTTCCGGGCCCGACCGGGCGATCCAGTCGATGACCAACAGTCCGGTGAACCATGTCGGGATGACGGTGGCGATCGACGATCTGCCGCCGTTGATCTGGCACGCCGAGCTCGGCGACAAGCTCACCGACATGTGGACGGGCACCAATCACCGCGGCGTGCAGCTCAACGATGCGCGGCAGGCTGTGGAGCGGTGGATCAACACCTACGGACAGCGGTGCTGGCTGCGTCAGCTCACGCCGTATGCCGGCCGTGAGCAGGAAGACCGGATGCTGAAGGTCATCGCCCGGATGGACGGCACGCCGTTTCCGAGCACCGCGCGGTTGACGGGCCGATGGTTTCGCGGCCGAGTCCCCGTCGTTGGCGACTTCACACGCGGAATTCCGTTCGTGCACAACAGGATTCGAGAGTCGGTTCGGCGAAAGAAGGTCGAGAAGCTGCAGGTCGGTCTGGAAACGGCCTACTGCGCGGAGACCGTGGCCATCACCTATGAGGAGATGGGACTGCTGGCGACGGAAAAGCACTACAACTGGTTTGATCCCGGATCGTTCTGGAGCGGAGACCATTTACCGCTGGCGGCGAGTTACCGGCTTGGCGATGAAATCGCCGTCGTGCCCTAGGTACTCAAGCCTTTCCAAGAATTCGCCAAGGCATCCACCGCAGACTCTGCGTGACGGCCCACCCCGGACCCGTCGCACCTCGATCTGCCGTGCTAGTAGGAGTTGTCGATGAAACGCATCCTGCCCTTGGTGGCGGTCGTTCTGATCGCGGGATGTTCTGCCGAACACGCCCCTTCGGGACAATCGCCGTCGACAGCGGCCAGCCCGGCAACCAGCTCAACGGCTGCGCCGGCCGCATCGACTCCCCCGGCACCAGCGCCAAATCCGTCGACGCCCGAGGCGTCCGGCCCGTGCTCCGACGACGACCTCACGGTCTCCAACGGACCGCTGGAGTCGGCCAACACCTTGCGTCACGTGGTCGTGTCCTTCAAGAACACGTCGTCACACCCGTGCACGCTCGTCGGATATCCGGGAGCAGACCTCGTGACTCCCGCCGGTGGCGTGTTGATCAACGTCGCACGCAAGCCCGCTGCAGCAGCACATCGACTCGTACTCAATCCGGGCGACGTGGCGAACGCAGACATAGAGGCCTACGCCGTCGACACCTCCACCGGAAACGCGTGCCCGCGCTGGGGCGCGTTGGTCGTCACCCCACCCAACGGCTTCGTATCGCACCCGTTGAGCGTCGATGTACCCATCTGCGGCGCGACCGTGAGCTCAGTGGACTGACAGCACGAGCGCACGTCTGGCGCGATCATTCTCCGTCTGGGCGCAGACATGCTTTTCCGAAGCGTCAGCACTTGTTGACGCCTCCAGGAAGCACATCGGTTCCGCGCCGGAGCACCCCGATTCCAGCTAGCTGGAAGATCAAGATGGACGTCAGCAGTGGCGACATCGGTTTGCCGGAGCGCGATGCTTTGACGTGTCCGAGCAAGGACCATCGGCAAACAGGAGACCATCATGAAAGCAATCAAGTACCTCGCAGCGCCATTGACCGCAGCCACGATTGGCGGGGCCATCCTTCTCGCGCCGATCGCCAGTGCTGACACTGATCCGCTCGTGCCGTACGGTACCGATCCACACGTCCCCACACTGGGCTACCACGTGTCCAACCACGACGAAGCGAACACGACGAACGGCTTCGTGGACACCGCCTTCTGACACACGGTCGGCGCTTAGAGGCGCGCGAAACAGGGGTTCGCGTCCTCTTTGGGAATCGACGCGTTCTGACTGGAGAACTTGCCGACGACTCCCGTCCCGGTCACTTCGACGCTGTCGGCGTGGATACCGAGCGGATAGTTGTCGTTCAGCTTCTTGGTGAGGTCGTTCAGCGCTGACTGCACAGCGTCTTTCGGCAGCGGGCCGTTGACGTCGACAACTTGCAGATTCAGATCACCGTCGGTGACCACGGGCTTGGCCGTGACGCTGTTGCTGCCGGCATCCAGAACGATGGTGCCGGCGGCCGCGTCCGTGCTCACACCGGTGACCAAACTCCCCACAACCGGGAGGTTGGCGACGACCGTGTCCTTGATGCCTTCGGACTTCCAGGTAAGCGTCGCGTTCAGCGATCCGATGGTGCCCTTGGAGTCCGCGGAATCTTTCAGCCGCACGTCCGCAAGGGTCACGTCGGCGGTCATTCCCTTGGCTTCCTGGACTTGGTTTCCAGCAGTGGCGACCGAGATGTTGGTGTAACGGCCCGTGATGTGCTGCCACAGGAAGGGGGGGGTCACCCCGAACGAAATGCTGGCCTTGTCCTTGACGACGCACTCGGCAACAGCCACGAGGATGCTGTCTGCACGGTGCCGCGCATAGAGCTCCCCGCCGGCCAGGCCACCGACCAACAGCGCAACGATGATGACTGCAATCAGGATGATCGACTGCCGCGTTCGTAAGCCCGAGCTCCGCTGCTTCTCGGCGGGCGACGGTGACGGTAACGGTGGCGGCGGCGGCCGCAAGATCTGTTGGGTCGGCGCTGCATCCGCAGGCGATTGAGGCCGGGGAATCCTTCTCGTCGGCCCCGCATCCCCGGGCCGGTACCGCGCGCGGAGCTGCTCGTTCAGCGGCTTCGGTCGTCCAGGACGCGGAAGCCGTTGCGTCGCCTGATCGGGCGGCGGCACCCCCCTACCTCGCCATTGCGGCGGCCCGGGGCGCTGCGGCGGCTGTGTCATCTGCGCGATTCTGCCTTCATCGGACAGACACGTCGAGTGACGCCAGCCCAGAAGGATTCTTCGATGTGGCTACCTCGTGGTCGTCGGAGTCGGCGGTGATGCCAGCGACAAGCCCGCATAGATCTCGTCAAGAACCGTGGGCAACATGGCCTGCGCCGTTGTCTTGCCGTCCGGCGAGAGAGTCAGATTCGTCCAAATGACCAGCGCCACATCGTTATCGGGGTCGTAGCCCATGAACGAGTTGAAGCCCGGAAGTTCCCCGCCGTGGTAGTACATCGCGGCGTTCGGGCCGAAGCGCTGATACGAGATGCCATATCCATACTTCTGCCCGTCGGGCGCGTCCGGATCCTCGGCCTGCAGGCTCGTCAACCACTGTTGGTGGAAGTCAGCGTTGAAGACCTTGCCCGTGACGAGTGCTTTCATCCAGGTGGCGAGGTCATCCGCCGTGGAGATCACTCCGCCTGCCGCAGTGGCGTAGGAGGAGTTCTGGTGGGTGTAGTCGATCGGCCGCAAAGTCCCGGCCTGTGCGGCGGCCTGCATGTCAGCGGGATACGGCTCGTCGGCGAGTGCATAGAAGCTGCCGCCGTACATGTAGCCGTGCGAGTGAGGAGCTGGCATGGACGTGTCGTCGGTGGCGGGAAGCGACGTGTGCGTGAGGCCGACCGGACCGAACAGCCGGTCGGCCAACTGCTTGGCCAACGGGCTCCCTCCGACTTTCTCGGCGATCAGACCCAGAAGCGCGTAGTTGGTGTTGCTGTACTCGTAGGAGGCGTCAGGCGCGAACTGCGGCGGATGCCGGAACGCGATAGCCAGTACCTCCTGCGGCGTCCAGGCCTTTCCTGGGTCGGCATCCATCGAGGCCGAAAGCGCGGGATCGGCCGAGTAGCCGTACAAGCCGCTGCGCATCTTCAAAAGCTCTGCGACGGTGATGTTCTCGCCGTTGGGCACATTCGGTACGTAGGCCGACACGGGATCGCTGAACTTCAGCTTGCCGTCCTGGGCGAGCAGCACAATCAGCGCCGCCGTCATGGTCTTGGTGTTCGAGGCGATCCGGAAGTGAGTGTTCGCGGCCGGCGGCGTCTGGGCGCCGAGTTCGGTGGTGCCGAACGATGCGGTGAAGTCGCCCTGAGGCGTGCGTAGCAGCACCATCGCTCCGGGGACCATGAGCTTCTTCGCGGCAGTGTCGATAACCGTTTGAAATGCCTTCGGATCGATATGCTTCAGCGCAGAAGCCTGTGGCGCGGCGCTCGTCGCGGTCGTCGTAGCGGAGGACGAGAGTGCGGTCGTCGGCTCGTTGGACGAGCAGCTTGAGAGCGTTAGGGCCGCGCACGCCGCGAGCCCAACGATGCGCATGCGTTGCGCCTGGGAAACGATCATCGTCCCGAACTCGACCACGACGAACTCACACCGTCCCACGAGCGGCCCACGCGGTAGCGGTGACAGTGAACGGCCCATTACCGAGACGTTCGCGAGCCACCGATTCGAGACGCGCACGGTCATCGCCATCGAGATGCTGGACGTAGTCACCAGCGGGTCCGACACCGTATGTGTAAGGCTCCCACCACTCCTCAAAGGTCGGATGCACAACGTCGACCGCTATGGAATCTTCTTCCACGTCGCTCAGGCCAGCAGCTTCGAATAGCTCAGTCAGGTGCCCCATGTGCGCCCCGGAAAGTAGTGCTTCATCCTGAGCCTCAGGGTCGATCATGTGCACCGCATCCCAGAACGGCGCCAGTGCGCCGGTCGGCCCGTCCCAGACGCATGCTGCGACAACACCGCCACGTCGCGTCACGCGCGCCATCTGTCTGATGCCGGCCACTGGGTCCGTCATGAAATGCACCACCAATTGCGCAAGAGCAGCGTCGAATGCGGCAGTGCCGTATGGCAATTCCTCCGCCGCACCCCGACGCACGTCAACGTCTGGGAAGCGCGCACTGATCGCGTCGATGAACGGCGGAGAAGGGTCAATCGCCGCGACCTCGGCTCCGACCGACAGCAAGTGCGCCGTCAGCGCGCCCGGCCCACAGCCCACGTCGAGCACCTCATCGCCCACGCCGACCCCGGCAAATGTTACGAAAACCTCCGCAAGAGGCTCGGCATACCGCCCCATGAAACGTGCATACGCCTCCGGTGAGACGACGAAACTCACCAGGGAATGCTACGTCGCCAGCCACGCCATCGGGCCAGTTCGCCTGGTAACGATTACTGCTTCTTCGGCTGGTCAGACGTTGAAGCGGAACTCGACCACGTCCCCGTCGGCCATGACGTAGTCCTTGCCCTCCATGCGCACCTTGCCTGCGGCCTTGGCGGCGGCCATCGAACCGGCCTCCATCAGGTCGTCATACGACACGATCTCGGCCTTGATGAAGCCCTTCTCGAAGTCGGTGTGGATCACCCCGGCGGCCTTGGGCGCGGTGTCGCCCTGGTGAATCGTCCACGCGCGGGATTCTTTTGGTCCCGCCGTGAGGAACGTCTGCAGCTTCAGCGTGTGAAAACCCGCGCGCGCCAACGCATCCAGCCCACGTTCCGTCTGACCGATCGACTCCAGCAGCTCGGCCGCCGACTCGTCGTCCAGTTCCTGCAACTCCGCCTCGATCTTCGCGTCGAGGAAAACCGCATCCGCAGGCGCGACCATCTCCCTCAACGCCGCCACCCGCGCGTCGTCGGTCAGCACCGCCTCATCGGCGTTGAACACGTACAGGAACGGCTTGGTCGTCAGCAGGTTCAGCTCCCGCAGTAACGACGCATCCTTGCCCGCCGCGAACAGCGTCGTGCCTCCGTTGAGGATCTCCTGCGCCTGCACCGCCGCTTCATACGCCGGCCTGCGGTCCTTGTGCGTCCGCGCTTCCTTCTCCAGCCGCGGAATCGCGCGCTCGAGCGTTTGCAGGTCGGCCAGGATCAACTCGGTCTCGATCACTTCGATGTCCGATTTGGGATCTATGCGGCCGTCGACATGCGCGACGTCGTCGTCGGTGAACACCCGCACGACCTGACAGATCGCATCGCTTTCGCGAATGTTGGCCAGGAACTTGTTGCCCAGCCCTGCGCCCTCAGATGCACCTTTGACGATGCCGGCAATATCGACGAACGTCACCGGCGCAGGCACGATCTTTTCTGAAGCAAACATTTTCGCGAGCTCGGCCAACCGCGGGTCGGGCAGCGGCACGACACCCTCGTTCGGCTCGATCGTCGCGAATGGATAGTTGGCCGCCAGCACGTTATTGCGCGTCAACGCATTGAACAGCGTCGACTTTCCGACATTCGGCAGTCCGACGATTCCCAGGTTCAAGCTCACAGGGTCCAGAGTCTAGGAGACTGTGATCGGCACGCCAGAAGCGCGCTGGCGACCACTTTTGGGTACAGCCGGTACGGTCAACGTGTGTCAGGACAGCGCGCACGGTCGGCGGTGACGACCGACCACCGCTCTGCGCTCCCCAACATCCCGGGTGTTCCGTGGTGGGGCGCCGTGCTGCTAGCGGTCACGTTGACGGCCGTCGGCTTCGCCTACGACGCCGGCTCGGGCGACAAAGAGCTGAGCTCCGTCTTCGCCGCGGCATATGTGGTGGGCTGTATCTTTGCGGTCCTCGCGGTGCGGCAGTCCGGAATCTTCACCGCCGTCATCCAACCGCCACTCATCCTCTTTATCGCCGTGCCGACCTCGTATTTCCTTTTTCACGGCGGCCAGATCGGCGGCATCAAGGACCTGGCGATCAACTGCGGCTATCCGCTCATCGAGCGGTTTCCGCTGATGTTCTTCACCTCGGCGGCCGTGTTGCTGATCGGCATGGCCCGCTGGTATTACGGCATGTCTTCACGTCGCGGCGCAGCGCGGACCGCCGCGAAAGAGCCCACGAGCGCTGCTTCGACCCTCACGTCCAAGGTGGCGTCGCTGCTGACCGGCGTGGCCGGCGCGCCCGACGAGGACGACGCCGAAGACACCGAACCGCCGCGCCGCAAGCACACTGTCGACCGGTCCGCCCGGGCCGCCCGGCCGGAGACCAGTTCACGCAGCGCCCGGACCACGAAGCGCACGACACCGTCCCGGTCACGGCACGCCCGCCCGCCAGAGACCGAGATCATCGAACCCGTCGCCGAGCGGCCGCGCCGTACGCGTACACCCCGGAAAACCGATCAGCCCGCCGAACCTCGCCGACGCACACGCACGTCGTCGACACGCGAGCCACGCAAACCCGTTCCTCCGGCCGACCGGCGCACGTCCTACGAGCGACCCGAGCGTCGCCGTCGCTTGGACGACTACGAGCCGTTGGAGCCCCACACCACCAACGGAAATGGCACCCATCATCCGGTTTCG
Organism: Mycobacterium sp.; assembly: GCF_035274705.1. Classification (GTDB taxonomy): domain Bacteria; phylum Actinomycetota; class Actinomycetes; order Mycobacteriales; family Mycobacteriaceae; genus Mycobacterium. The sequence goes on from NZ_DATENY010000004.1 coordinate 28,767, forward strand.
CGCGTGCGCTATCGCGGCGCCGACGAGAGCGACGACCGCGCGGACTACCGGTCGCGGCCGCGGTCCTCTCGCAATTGGCAAGCCGACAGCTGGGAATACGACATCTAACTGCGCGCACGCAGGAACCGACCTGCCGCTTCCACGGCAGGCGCGGAACTGCCTGCGTCGCTGATGAATACGGACAGCGCCAAGTCGCCATCGATGCCGACGAACCAGCCGTGTGCGTGTTGGTCGTCGATGTATTCCGCGGTTCCCGTCTTGCCCAGCATGCCGGGAATGTCCTGCAGCTCGGTGGCGGTGCCGCCCGTAACTGTCTCGCGCATCATCGATTTCACCTGATCGGCGATGGCCGGCGGAAGCGCGTCGGGGGCACGGTCCGGCTTCCCCGGTTGCCCCGCCACGATGGTCGGGGCAGGCACCGAGCCGTGCGCCAGCGCGGCGGCAAGCAGCGCCATGCCGAACGGCGATGCGGTCACCTGGCCCTGGCCGATGCCCTCCTCCACGCGTAGCGCGGCGGAGTCGGCGGCGGGCACCTTCCCGGTCACCGTCGTCATCCCGGGCGCCGTGTAGTCGATACCGAGACCGAGTTGCGCGGCCGCCTTGGTCAGGCCGTCGGGCGGCAGATTCACCGCGAGCCGGCCCATCGTGGTGTTGCACGACCGGGCGAACGCGGTGTGCAGCGGCACTTGGCCGAGGTCGAAGTTGTCGTCGTTGGGGATCTGCCGGCCCTCGATGTTCTCGGTCGCCGGGCATGCGACGACGCTGTCGGGGGTGACCTGGCCGGCCTGCAGGGCAGCCGAAACCGTCACGGTCTTGAACGTCGAGCCGGGCGGATAGAGGCCGGTCAGCGCTATCGGCCCCTGTGCGTCGGCCGCGGCGTTCTGCGCGACCGCCAAGACGTTGCCCGTCGAGGGCTCGATCACGATCATCGCCGCCGGAGTGCTGATCGGCGCGAGCGCGTTCTTGGCGGCGATCAGCATGCCGATGTCGAGCGTGCTGGAGATGTCGGCGACGGGTTTCGGATCTTGGCCGCCGACGCGCCGGGCACCGTCGGCACCCTGAGCGCTCACCGCCCATCCGGCGGCGTCGTCGGTGGCGTGCTGCCAGAGGTCCGTCAGGCCGGACAGTGTCGGCGACGTCAGCGACTTGTCGGTACTCAGCAGACGCGCCTGGGGAGCGAGCGTCACGCCCGGCAGCGCCTTCAGCTGATCCTCGATCGGCGCCAGATCGTCCGCACGCAGCGTGATCGCGGTGACCGGCTGGCCCTGCGCCCCGCTCAGCTGCGTCTGCAGCGACTCGGCGGTGATGCTCTGGTCGAGCGGATTCAACAGTGCTGCAACGGTATTCAGGTCAGCATCAGGCCCCACGTTGACCAGCGTGACGACTTGTTGGGTGAGCAGCCCGGCGCCCGTGCGATCGAGCACCCGCGCGGCCGGATCGGGCGCGAGCGTGCTGTACGACAGCGGGCCGACGTCCAGGCCGGGCGCGACGATCGTCGGGGTCCACCGGATCTTCCAGTCGTCACCGCTGGCGTCGGCATTGCCAGTGGTGGTGTAGGTCCACTGGTTTCGACCGTCCGGCCCGAACTTCCATGTCGTGTTCAACGTGAACGTAGTGCCGTTGTCCTGGCGATCGACCTTGGAGACGTCGACGTGCGCGTTCTTGCCGAGGCTTTCGAAGAGCTTGCCCAGCGTGTCCGACGCCGCGGCTTGATCGGTGGTGACGGCGGCGGCCGCCGATGCGTCACCCTTCGTGAGCGCGTCGGCGAAGGTGTGCACCGTGGCGTTCAACCGGTCCGTGGCATCGTCACCGCAAGCGGCAACCAAGAGTGTGAGCGTGACGAAAAGCGCTAACAGCGAACGCATTACGTGCGCGCCGGGCGGATCTCCCGGGGTAGCGCGAACACCAACGTCTCGTTGGCTGTCGTGACGGGCTGCACGAGGTCGTAGCCGTACTCGGCTAGCCGCTCGAGAACTCCGCGCACCAGCACTTCGGGCACCGACGCGCCGGACGTGACGCCAACCGTCGTCACGCCCTCGAGCCAGGCCGGGTCGATGTCGTCGGCGTAGTCCACCAGGTGCGCGGCGTCCGAGCCCGCGCCCAGGGCGACCTCGACCAGTCGCACCGAGTTCGACGAGTTACGCGATCCGACGACGATCACCAGCTCGCACTCCGGCGCCATCGCCTTGACCGCCACCTGGCGGTTCTGGGTGGCATAGCAGATGTCGTCGCTCGGCGGGTCCTGCAGCTTCGGGAAGCGCTCCCGCAGCCGCTGCACCGTCTCCATCGTCTCGTCGACGCTCAACGTGGTCTGTGACAGCCAGATCACCTTGTCCTCGTCGCGCACAGTGACGCTGTCGACAGCGTTCGGCCCGTCGACCAATTGGACGTGGTCGGGCGCCTCGCCTGCAGTACCGACGACCTCCTCGTGGCCCTCGTGGCCGATCAGCAGGATGTCGTAGTCGTCACGGGCGAACCTCTTGGCCTCGTTGTGCACCTTGGTGACGAGCGGGCAGGTGGCGTCGATGACCCTGAGTTCGCGTGCGGCGGCCGTCTCATGCACCGTCGGCGCCACCCCGTGGGCGGAGAACACCACGATGGAACCCTCGGGCACCTCGTCGTTGTCCTCGACGAACACCGCGCCGGCCTTCGCCAACGTGTCGACCACGTGCCTGTTGTGCACGATCTCGTGGCGCACGTACACCGGCGCGCCGTGCTTTTCCAGCGCGCGTTCCACGGTTTCGACGGCGCGGTCGACGCCGGCGCAGTACCCGCGCGGCTCGGCCAGCAGCACTCGTTTACCGGTAACGCCGCCGGTAACCGAGCTGGAAGCACCCGGAATCCCCATGTTTATCGTCGGCGGCATGGTTCCAAGGGTACTGATCCGAAAGGTCGGGGGGCCAGCCGTAGTCTGGAGGCCATGGCAACTGCACCGTACGGGGTCCGTCTGCTGGTAGGTGCGGCGGTAACCGCGATCGAGGAAACCCGAAAGCTTCCGCAGACCATCCTGATGTATCCGATGACCGTCGCGAGCCAGGTCGCACACCTGGTGATGAAGATGCAGCAGGACGTGGCAGACCTGGTCATCAAGGGTGACGAGACCCTCGACGCGATGTTCCCGCCCAAGGACGAGCAGCCGGAGTGGGCCACTTTCGACGAAGACATCGTGGACGATCTGCCGCCGAAGCCGGCCGCCGACGGCGAACGCCTCACAGAGGGCCGGTTCGCGTTGTTCACCGGCGGTGGACCCGACCCGGACCCGGATCCGGCCGTCAAAGAGGCCGAGCTCGCCGAGGCGGATCCGCCCGACGTCGTCACGGAGCTCGATTACGAGTCGCTCACCTTGGCCCAGCTGCGCGCCCGGATGTCCTCGCTGCGGGTCGCCGACCTCGAGGCGCTGCTCGCCTACGAAGGCGCCACCAAGGCGCGCGCACCGTTTCAGACCCTGCTGGCCAACAGGATCACCCGCGCGACCGCCAAGTGACCGCGTCCGCCCCGCCCAATTCGCCCGAGAATCCCTGGCCCGTTCGCGCTGTGGCCATCCGGGTGGCCGGCTGGATCGACAAACTCGGCACGGTGTGGGTTGAGGGACAGCTGACCCAAATGAAGGTGCGGCCCGACGCCAAGACCGTGTTCATGGTGCTGCGCGACCCGGCCGCTGACATGTCGCTGTCGATCATGTGCCCGCGCGATCTGGTGCTCAACGCTCCGGTAAAGCTCACCGAGGGCACTCAGGTGGTGATCTGCGGCAAGCCGACGTTCCACACCGGTCGCGGCTCATTTGCGTTGCGAGTCAGCGAGATTCGTGCAGTCGGCATCGGCGAGCTGTTGGCCCGCATCGAACGGCTGCGCCAGCTGCTGCACGCCGAGGGGCTGTTCGATCCCCGACTCAAGCGGCCGATCCCCTTCCTTCCGTCCAAGATCGGGCTGATCACGGGCCGCGCATCGGCGGCCGAGCATGACGTGCTGACGGTCGCCGCCGCTCGCTGGCCCGCGGTGCGATTCGAGGTGCGCAACACCGTCGTTCAGGGGCCCAACGCCGTACCGCAGATAGTGGAGGCGCTGCGCGAGTTGGACCGCGACACCGCCGTCGACGTGATCGTCATCGCCCGCGGCGGCGGCAGCGTCGAGGATCTGCTGCCGTTCTCCGACGAGACGCTGTGCCGCGCGATCGCCGCGTGCACGACGCCGGTCGTCAGCGCCGTCGGCCACGAACCAGACAACCCGCTGTGCGACCTCGTTGCGGATCTGCGCGCCGCCACGCCCACCGACGCCGCCAAGCGGATCGTGCCCGACACCGCGGCGGAGCAGGCCCTCATCACGGATCTGCGCCGGCGCAGCGCACGCGCACTGCGCAATTGGGTGAACCGCGAGCAGCACATCGTGAGCCAACTGCGCAGCCGGCCGGTGCTGGCCCAGCCGCTGGCGGCGCTGACCTCACGCGCCGACGAGATTCACCGGGCCCGCGCCTGTGTTCGACGCGACATCACCCGGCTGTTGAGCGCCGAGTCCGAGCGGATCGGCCATTTGTCGGCCCGCCTGTCCACACTGGGACCGGCGGCCACGCTGGCTCGCGGCTACGCCGTCGTGCAGACGGACGCTGGGTTGGTGCTGCGCACGACGGCCGACGCGCCGGCGGGCACGCGGTTGCGCGTACGGGTCGCCGACGGGGCCGTCAAAGTCGTGAGCGAGGGCACTGAATGAAGCCTATTAGTAAACTAGGGTACGAAGAAGCCCGCGACGAGTTGATCGACGTCGTGCAGCAGCTCGAGCAGGGCGGACTGGACCTGGATGCGTCGCTGACGCTTTGGGAAAGAGGCGAAGAGCTAGCTAAACGCTGTGAAGAGCACTTAGCTGGCGCGCGGAAACGAGTGGAGGACGCACTCGCCTCCAGGGATGCCGAGGAATCTTGACTGCGGAACGATTTCTCGCCTAGAGACTCGAAACTGTAACACGTTTCATTTATGCTCGGCGGCATGGGCGATTCAACGCTGACCACCGAACTCGGCCGTGTACTGGTCACCGGAGGCTCCGGCTTCGTCGGCGCCAACCTCGTGACCGAGCTGCTCGACCGCGGCCATCACGTCCGCTCCTTCGACCGGGCCCCGTCGCCGCTGCCGGCGCATCCGCGCCTCGAGGTGCTCGAGGGCGACATCTGCGACGCGAACACTGTCACCAAGGCCGTCGACGGCATCGACACGATCATTCACACCGCGGCGATCATCGACCTGATGGGTGGGGCGTCGGTCACCGAGGAGTACCGACAGCGCAGCTTCGCGGTCAACGTCGACGGCACCAAGAACCTCGTCCATGCCGCACAGACGGCCGGCGTGGGGCGGTTCGTCTACACCGCGTCCAACAGCGTCGTGATGGGCGGCAATCGCATCTCGGGCGGCGACGAAACTCTTGCCTACACCGAACGATTCAACGATCTCTACACCGAGACAAAGGTCGTCGCTGAGCGATTCGTGTTGTCGCAGAACGGCGTTCACGGCCTGCTGACGTGCTCTATTCGGCCCAGCGGCATCTGGGGCCGCGGCGATCAGACGATGTTCCGCAAGGTGTTCGAAAGCGTGCTCGCCGGTCACGTCAAGGTGCTGGTCGGCAGCAAGAACGTCAAGCTCGATAACTCGAACGTGCACAACCTGATTCACGGCTTCGTTTTGGCCGCCGAGCACCTGGTGCCGGGCGGAACCGCACCGGGTCAGGCGTACTTCATCAACGACGGTGAGCCGATCAACATGTTCGAGTTCTCCCGGCCGGTTGTGGAGGCGTGTGGCCAGCCGTGGCCGAAGCTGCGGGTGCCGGGCCGGCTGGTGTGGTTGGTGATGACGGTGTGGCAGTGGTTCCACTTCCGGTTCGGCCTACCCAAGCCTCTGCTGGAACCCCTTGCGGTGGAACGACTTTACCTCGACAACTACTTCTCCATCGCCAAGGCCGAACGCGATCTGGGGTATCGGCCGTTGTTCACCACCGAGCAGGCGATGGCCGAGTGCCTGCCCTACTACGTCGATCTCTTCCACCAGATGAAGGGGCAAGTGAAACCGCACGCCGTCAGCGTGCTCACAGAAGAGCCGGCAGCGGGCTAATCACCGCTCGTCATCGCTTGGCATCGCTTGGCATCGCTTGGCCGAACGTTCCTTACCGCTCGACGTTTTCGCGTTTTTTCGAGTGGTAAGGAACGTTCGCGCGGCTAGGGCAGCTCCGCCAGCGGGCTGATCTCACCCGTCGCGCTGTTGACCAATGCGGCCCGGTCCAGCCGCGCCCTCAGCGGCAGCACGTCCAGCACCGAGGCCACCACGACCGGAAGCTGAGCCAGACTGGCGCGCGGCGCCAGCGAGCAATGCGGCAGCCATACACCCGGCCGGTAGTGCTTGTGCAGTTCTGCTCCCGTGGCGGTCACTGCCTCGACCACCCGCTGTTGGCGCGCAACGAAGTCGGCGCTCACCCCGGCAAGGAGCCACGTCCGGCCGCGCCGAAACAGCCCGACCCCGTCGAAGCTCAGCTCAACCGGTTCACCACCGTCTAGACCGGCCAGCGCATCGTCGACGGCCGCTTGGTCCCAGCGCCGCAGCACCGCGTACGACACATGAGGGACATGCCGACCATGGGTGTGCGAGCGCAGGCTCGGCACTCCCTGCTCTTCGACCCGATCCCATAACGCCCGCACCGCCCGCTCGGATCGCCGGTCGAAGAGCAGGCAGACGGCCAGAGCCACGGCTCAGTGATACAGGTGCACCGCGTGGTGCGTGGTCTGCTCGATCCGTGACGACGCGCTCTGCAGCAGCTCGGTGCCGAGCGCGATCAGCCCGCGCGCGGCCGCGATTTCCTCACCGATCATCGGCTGGCTGCTGTCTTTCGGGTTGCGGTAGGCGTCTCCCAACGTGGTGACGGCCTCGCCGTCGCCGCGCTTGGCGCGCACCCTCGCATGCGTGTGGGTCTCGTCCTCGTCGAAGTCGATCTCGATGTGCCAGTTGTTGCTCAGATCCTTGTCGTACATCGCCATCACCCTCCAGTTACCAGGGTGCTCCGCTAGGCGGCCGCACACCAGATGTATTGACGCTGAATCGTTGACCAAATGCCGGATGGCAACGACGTGACGCTCCTAGGCTTCGACCTAGACGTCAATTGGTTAAGGAGCAGCCATGCCGAACGGGAAGCCGAACATTCTGGTCATCTGGGGCGACGACATCGGCATCACCAACCTGAGTTGCTACAGCGACGGCTTGATGGGCTATCGCACCCCGAACATCGACCGCATCGCCAACGAGGGCATGCGGTTCACCGATTCCTACGGCGAGCAGAGCTGCACCGCCGGCAGATCGTCCTTTATCAGCGGTCAAAGCGTGTACCGAACCGGATTGAGCAAGGTGGGCATGCCGGGTGTCGACGTGGGTATGTCGCCTGACGACCCGACGATCGCCGAGCTGCTCAAACCTCTCGGCTATGCCACCGGCCAGTTCGGCAAGAACCACCTCGGCGACCTGAACAAGTACCTGCCGACGGCGCATGGCTTCGACGAGTTCTTCGGGAACCTCTATCACCTCAATGCCGAAGAAGAGCCGGAGGACCCCGACTACCCCACCGCGGAGGAGGCGCCAGTGCTTCGGGCAGCACTGCTGCCGCGCGGTGTCATCCACTCCTGGGCCACTGAGGAGGACGCCGGCGAGGTCGACGAGCGGTACGGACCACTGGGCAAACAACGCGTCGAGGACACCGGTCCGCTGACCAAGAAGCGGATGGAGACCGTCGACGACGAGACCACAGAGGCGTGCATCGACTTCATCAAGCGACAGCACGAGGCGAAAACGCCGTTCTTCGTGTGGATGAACATGACGCACATGCATTTCCGGACCCATACCAAGCCTGAGAGCCTTGGCCAGGCCGGCCGCTGGCAGTCGCCCTACCACGACACGATGATCGACCATGACCGCAACGTCGGGCAGTTGCTCGATTTGGTCGACGAGCTCGGCATCGCCGAGGACACCATCGTCATCTACAGCACCGACAACGGTCCGCACGCGAACAGCTGGCCCGACGGCGCGACCACCCCGTTCCGCAGTGAGAAGAACACTAACTGGGAGGGGGCGTTTCGGATCCCGGAGGTAATTCGGTGGCCGGGCAAGATTGCGGCCGGCGTGGTTTCGAATGACATTGTCCAGCACCACGACTGGCTGCCGACCTTCCTGGCAGCAGCGGGCGAGCCGGACGTCGTCGAAAAGCTCAAGAAGGGCTACAAGGCCGGTAACAGGGACTTCAAAGTTCATATCGACGGTTACAACCTTCTGCCCTATCTGACCGGCGAAGTCGACAAGAGCCCACGCCGCGGCATGATCTACTTCTCAGACGACTGCGACGTACTCGGGCTTCGGTTCGAGAACTGGAAGATCGTCTTCATGGAGCAACGGTGCAGGGGCACCCTGCAGATATGGTTTGAGCCCTTCACCCCACTGCGGGCGCCAAAGCTGTTCAACCTGCGGACCGATCCGTTCGAGCACGCGGACGTTACCTCGAACACTTATTGGGACTGGTTCCTGGGAAAGGATTTCATCGCGTTCTACGGTGTTGCGATAGTGACCCAGTTCCTGGAGACGTTCAAGGAGTTTCCGCCGCGGCGGGAACCCGCGTCGTTCACCATCAATCACGCGGTGGAGCAGCTGCAGCATTTCCTCGCGTCGCGGGGCGGCTGAGATTGATTGCACTCGACACCTGGGCTAACGGGCCCACCAAGTCGGCGATAATCGACTTCGTCGACCGCGTCACTTCCGAAGGAGGCCCGGATTACGTTGCGCCGCACGAGCGGGTAGCGGTTTTCGACAACGACGGCACGCTGTGGTGCGAGAAGCCGATGTACATCCAACTCGACTTCCTGATCCGCCGATTCGCCGAGCAAGCCGATGCCGATCCGTCACTGCTCGAGCGCCAGCCGTACAAAGCGGCGGCCGAGGGTGACCTGAAGTGGTTCGGCGAGGCCGTCACCAAGCACTACCAGGGCGACGACTCCGACGTCAAACCCCTTGTGGGAGCGATTCTTACCGCTCATCACGAGATCAGCGTCGAGGAGCACCGTGAGCGGGTGAGCGCATTCTTCGACGCGGCCAAACACCCGACGCTGGGTCGGCCGTACACGGCGTGCGGGTATCTGCCGATGGTCGAGCTGCTGCGCTACCTGGAGGAAAACGGGTTCACGTGTTACATCGTCTCCGGTGGCGGGCGCGACTTCATGCGTCCGATCACCAGTCAGCTCTATGGAATTCCGCCCGAGCGGGTGGTGGGCAGCTCGGTGGGGCTGGATTACCGGGATGGCCAACTGTTCACCACCTCGCAGCCGGAATTCCTCGACGATGGCCCGATGAAACCGGTGCGGCTGTGGAGCAGGATCGGTCGCCGGCCGATTCTGGCCGCAGGCAACTCCAACGGCGACATCGAAATGCTGGAGTTCACCAGCGGCATGCGCCTCTTGATTCTGCATGACGATGCCGATCGCGAATTCGATTACACCGCAGGCGCAGAGAAGGCTTTGGCGCAGGCGGCGAAGGACGGCTGGACCGTGGTCAGCATGCGCGATGACTGGACACGCGTCTTTGACCAATGAACTCGTGTGGATTCCCGCGCAGACCGCAGTTCTGGGATCCGATCAACACTACGCCGAGGAGGGGCCGGCACACTCGGTCAGCGTCGACGGGTTCTGGATCCATACCTATCCCGTGACCAACGCTGAATTCGCCGAATTCGTCACAGCCACTGGCTATCTCACGGTCGCCGAGCGTCCGCTGAATCCTGAAGACTATCCGGGCGCACCCGCGCAGAACCTGCAGCCGGGTTCGATGGTGTTCACCCGCACTGCGGGTCCGGTCGACCTGCGTCACCTCAATCTGTGGTGGACGTGGACGCCGGGCGCGTCATGGCGCCACCCCGTCGGCCCGACCTCGTCGATCGACAAACGAGCCGATCATCCGGTCGTGCACGTCGCATACGAGGACGCCGACGCGTACGCGATGTGGGCCGGCCTGGCCCTGCCGACCGAAGCGGAGTGGGAGACCGCGGCCCGCGGCGGGCTCGAGCACACCACCTACGTTTGGGGAGACGAACCCGAGCAGCCCGGGCAGCGTCTGGCCAACTACTGGCACGGCGACTTCCCGTGGCGCCCCGAGCGCGGATACGGCCGCACCACCGCCGTCGGCAGCTTCCCGGCCAACGCCTACGGGGTGTTCGATACGGCGGGCAACGTCTGGGAGTGGACCACCGACTGGTATGCCGACACCCGCGCCGGCGACCCCTGCTGCGAGGCCGGAAGCTACGACCCGCGGCAACCGCAATTTCAGGTGCCGCGCAGGGTCATCAAGGGCGGCTCGTTCCTCTGCGCGGACGACTACTGCCTGCGCTACCGACCCGCCGCGCGTCGGCCCCAGCCCGTCGACACGGGCATGAGCCACATCGGTTTCCGCTGCATCAGGCGGTGACTTGCGGCCGAACGTTCCTTACCGCTCGAGAATTTGGCCGAATATTCGAGCGGTAAGGAACGTTCGCGCGCCAGGCGCTAGCGGGCTTCTGCCGTCTTCTTGATCGCCGCCAACGTCGCGGCGATACCAGACTTAGCCCCCTCGCGCCGCTTGTCGATCTCGAAATCGGCCTGCGTACCGAAGCGTTCGCGGAACCCGGCGATGCCGGGCGGCAGGAACTCCCACGACTCGGTCAGCCGGGTGCCGCCGTTCTCGGGTTCGAAGGTATAGCCCCAATACACCCAGCCGTTGTTGACTTCCCACGCGAATTCACGACGGGGATCGGCGGCCACCACCTGGCAGCGCGCCTCCCACGTCCGCTCCGGGGTGACGTTGCGTCCGGTGAACCAAGCACCAACCTGCGGGCCGGCTCCGTCGTCCCACCAACAGGCCTTGCAGACCGGGCTCCACTCGCCCATCCTGGTCACGTCCGACACCAGCGCATACAGGTCGTCTGGCGTCACTGACACGAAGATCGAATCCGACAGCTTCAAATCGGTCACGGCTCGAGTCTGCCAAATCCGGCTATTGCACTTTCCTTCCGCGGGTGTGAGGTTGGAACGCGTTCTAGTTCCGTCGTCGAAGGGCCTGGATGAGCACTCAACGAATCGCGGTGGTCATCGGTGGAGCATCCGGCATCGGCTGGGCCACGGCGCGGGCATTGGCCGCCGACGACTGCCGCGTCACGGTGGCCGATCGCAACATCGACGGCGCACGCAACAGGGCGGCCGAACTGGGCGACCCGCATACCGCCGCACACGTCGATGTCACCGCCGAGGACTCGGTGCAACGGCTTTTCGAGCAGATCGGTCCACTGGATGTGGTCGTCAACTGCGCGGGGTTCTCCAATGTCGGGCTGATCACCGACATGCCCGTCGACCAGTTCCGCGAGGTCGTCGACGTGTGTCTCACCGGTGCGTTCATCGTCGCCAAGCACGCCGGCCGCAATCTTCGTCCCGGTGGCGCGCTCGTCTCGATCAGCTCACTCAACGGGCGTCAGCCTGCGGCCGGCATGAGCGCCTACTGCGCGGCCAAGGCCGGACTGTCGATGCTCACCGAAGTCGCCGCTCTGGAGATGGGGCCGCGGGGAATTCGGGTCAACGCCGTCGCGCCCGGTTTCGTCCACACTCCGCTCACCGAGCCGGCCGCCGCAATCCCCGGTGTGGTCGAGGAGTATCTGGAGAACACCGCGCTCGGGCGGGCGGGCACGCCCGAGGACATCGCCAACGCGGTGCTGTATCTGTGTTCTCCTGCGGCGTCATGGCTGACCGGTGAGGTGCTCGACCTCAACGGCGGCGCACACCTGAAGCGCTACCCCGACATCCTCAGCCATGTCATGAAGCTCGCGGAGGCTGCGGGATGAGCCTCTTGGGCGAAGAGCCGAAGGCCATGAGTTTCGATGGCAAGCAGGCGATCGTCACCGGCGCAGGATCGGGCATCGGGGCTGCGCTGTGCCGCGCGCTGGCGGCAGCTGGCGCGCATGTCGTGTGCACCGACATCGACGGCGACGCTGCGGCCAGCACGGCCGAGGCGCTCGGCGCCAACGCGCGCCCGGCCCGCCTGGACGTCACCGACGCCGCCGCAGTGCAGGCCGCCGTCGACGAGGTCGTCGACCGAGCCGGCCGCCTGGACCTGATGTTCAACAACGCAGGCATCGTCTGGGGCGGCGATACCGAGCTACTGACGCTCGACCAGTGGAACGCGATCATCGACGTCAACATCCGCGGCGTGGTCCACGGTGTCGCGGCGGCCTACCCGCTGATGGTCCGCCAAGGCCATGGGCACATCATCAACACCGCATCGATGGCGGGGCTGACCGCGGCCGGACAGATCACCAGCTACGTGACCACCAAACACGCAGTCGTCGGACTTTCGCTGGCGTTGCGCTCCGAAGCAGTCGCCCGAGGAGTCGGCGTCTTGGTGGTCTGTCCCTCTGCGGTCGAGACGCCGATCCTCGACAAGGGCGCGCTCGGCGGTTTCGTCGGCCGGAATTACTTCCTTCAAGGCCAGGGCGTCAAGACCGCATACGACCCCGACCGGCTGGCCCGGGACACGTTGCGGGCCATCGAACGCAACAAGGCGATATTGGTGAAACCGCGTCTCGCGCATGCCCAGTGGCTATTCGCCCGGCTGTCGCCGGGTCTGATGCAACGGATGTCGATCGGCTTCATCGAACGGCAGCGCGCCAGCCAGGCCGCCTCTCGCTCGCAGATCCACTGAGCAAATAGGCCTTTCGCGCCCCGCAGCCTGGCTAACGTCTTCGCATGGATACCGAATTCACGGTGACGCAGAAGCGCGCGCTCGCCGTCTGCACGGTGATAGCCATCGCGTTCGGCGCGTACTTCCTGCGCGGCTATTTCATGCTGATCGTGGTGGCGGCCATCGCGGCCTACCTGTTCACGCCGCTGTTCAACTGGCTCAACAACCGATTCAGCAGGGGGCTGTCGGCCGCGCTGACCCTGCTGGCGGCGATCGCGTCGGTCATCATCCCCCTCAGCCTGCTGGTGCTCCTAGCGGTGGTCCAGATCAGCCGCATGGTGAAAAGCGTCTCCGACTGGATCGGCAGCACCGACGTCGGCGCGCTCGGTGACAGGGCGCTGCAGGTGGTCAACGAGTTCCTCGCGCGGCTTCCCTTCGCCAACAATGTTCACGTCACCGCAGATTCGGTGCGAGGCTGGATCGCCAGCGCCGCCCAACACGTCGGCCAATGGGCGCTGGGTTTCTTGCAGGCGGCGGCCGGAAGCGTCTTCGGCGCAGTCACCGCGGCGATCTTGTTCCTCTACGTGTTCATTTCGTTGTTGCTCAATAGCGACAAGGTGCGCACGCTGATCAGCCAGCTCAACCCGCTGGGCGAAGAGGCCACCGACCTGTACCTGGGCAAGATGGGCGCGATGGTGCGTGCCACCGTCCGCGGCCAGTTCGTCATCGCCTTGTGTCAGGGTGCCGCCGGGGCGGCGTCCATCTATATCGCCGGGTTTCACAAGGGATTCTTCATCTTCGCGATCCTGCTGACCGCGCTGTCGATCATCCCGCTCGGCGGAGGCATCGTGACGATTCCGTTCGGCATAGGAATGATGTTCTTCGGCAACATCTTTGGCGGCGTGTTCATCATCGTCTGGCATCTGTTGGTGGTGACGAACATCGACAACGTCCTGCGCCCGTTCCTGGTGCCGCGTGAAGCACGCCTCGACCCGGCGCTGATGTTGCTCGCCGTGTTCGCGGGTATCACCATGTTCGGCGCATGGGGCATCATTGTCGGCCCAGTCCTGATGATCGTCATCGTCACCACCATCAGCGTCTATCTGGCGGTGTACAAAGGCGTTCCCATGGATCGACCCGATGACGACGACGAAAAACCCAAGCGGGGAAGGCTTTTCGAATGGTTTGCGCGACGGTTCAAGCCGCGGCAAACGTGAGGGCCGGTCGGCGTCGCCTACTTCAGGCGCTCATTGAGGAATTCGACGACGCGTTTGCGCGCCTCATAGGCGGGGTGCAGGTCGACCTCGCGGACCTCCAAGGTCAACACCGAGTGGGCCATCTTGCCGAAGCCGTGCTCATTGCCCTTCTTCGAGTTGATCTCGATGATCTCGAACGCGTCGCCGAGCCGGTCCTTGAGCGTCTTGAACCGCGCGCCCGGCGACAGAGGGTCTTCACTGAACCGCAGGCCCAGCGCGCACAGTCCCTCGTTGGCGGCTCGCTGCTCGACGATCTTCAGCTCCGCTTCGGATAGGCCGGGATCGCTTCGCTGCTTCGCGGTCAACCCGATCGGCAGCGACGGCTGGCTCAGCACCGGCGCCAGCACGCTGTCGTCGACCGCGGCCGCGAGCGCGAAACCGCCACTCCAACACTGGCCGATCACCCCGACGCCCTTTCCCGGCGTCTTCTCGTTGAGGTCGCGGGCCAACGCGCGCAGGTAGTGAGCTACCGGACGGTCCGCGTTCGTTGCGAACGCCGCGAATTCCTTTGCCACACAACCGCGCAGCATCACCGGCACCGCGCCCGGCCGGATACCCGGCGCGCCCGGCGTGCCGTACAGCGACGGACAGGCCACGGTGAATCCGTTGTCCACCAAATGATTACCCAACCCCAGCACGCCGGGGTGAATGCCGGGCATCTCGGGGATCAGCACTACGCCTGGGCCCTCGCCCTTGCGATAGACGTCGTAGGTGTACCCGGCCGCCGAAAACGGCGAGGCGGTCCATCCGGCCAGGTCGGCTTCCGGAGCCGCCGGGTCGGCGACATTGGGGTCAGGCGCGGTCATGACGACTCCTATTTGGCAGGCAATGGCGACTGGCCCTGCGTCGCCGCTGCAAGCGTACGGTACTCGTCCGTACCCGCGGCGCCTGTTATCGCAATCTGCGCTGGGCCGCCTGGACCGTTCAGCCGCGTCGTCCACACCGGTTCGGCGGGCCGTCCGTCCTGCTCGTCGCCGTCGTAGACCACCCACTTGACGCCGTTCACGTCCTGCGCACCGGTCGGCACCAGATCGGCGCTGATGGACGCCACCAGCTTGTCCTCGTCGGCGTTGCTCTGCGTCAGGGCCAGATACATCCCGCTGGGCGTCAGGTAGCCGACGGTCGAGCTGACCGCGCGGGTCGGCTGGCCCGACGGGTCTGTGCGCCCGCCGTCGATCCCCTTGCGGCTGCCCGAGTTGGACCGCCAGCTCTCCGGCAGCTGCGGTAGTCGGATCGGAATGTGCAGGGCGTCTGCATCGGCCTTCAGCGCGGCCGGAGCGTCATACGACGGTGCAGGACTCTTGCCGGGCCCGCTCGGCTGAAACGAGCACATACCGAGGAGCCCTGCCAGCACGATGCAGGCGATCACCAGCGGCGCGATCGACCAAAACATGTCGCGGCCGTCCTGGAGCAGCCGCGGCTTGGCAGGCTTGGGTGCCGGAGCCGCCTGGGCGGCGACATTCGGGCTGGGTTGCGGCTGGCCACTCACATCACCAGTATCCCAGCTCTCAATCCGCGAACCCGTTCTGGGACAATCGGCGCATGAAACCGTCACGGGGGGAAGCCCCAGATCGCAACCTCGCCCTGGAGCTCGTGCGGGTCACCGAAGCCGGCGCGATGGCTGCCGGCCGCTGGGTCGGCCGCGGCGACAAGGAAGGCGGCGACGGCGCGGCGGTTGACGCCATGCGTGAGCTGGTCAACACAGTGTCGATGCGCGGGATCGTGGTGATCGGCGAGGGCGAGAAGGACAACGCGCCGATGCTCTACAACGGCGAAGAGGTCGGCAACGGCGACGGCCCCGACTGCGACTTCGCCGTCGACCCGATCGACGGCACCACATTGATGAGCAAAGGGCTGGCCAACGCGATCTCGGTGCTGGCGGTGTCTGAGCGCGGGACCATGTACGACCCGTCGGCGGTGTTCTACATGAACAAGATCGCCGTCGGACCTGATGCGGTCGACGCCATCGACATCACCGCCCCGATCGGCGAGAACATCCGCCGGGTCGCCAAGGCCAAGAACGTGTCCGTGTCGGATTTGACGGTTTGCATCCTGGACCGGCAGCGGCACGAACAGCTGATCGCCGACGTCCGCGCCGCCGGCGCTCGGTGCAGGCTGATTTCCGACGGCGACGTGGCCGGCGCGATCTCGGCGTGCCGCCCGAACACGAGCACCGATCTGCTCGTCGGTATCGGCGGCACTCCCGAGGGCATCATTGCCGCGGCCGCGATCCGCTGCATGGGTGGTGCAATCCAGGGTCAGCTCGCGCCGAAGGACGACGAGGAACGCCAGAAGGCCATCGACGCCGGTTATGACCTCGACCAAGTTCTCATGACCGAGGACCTCGTGTCCGGGGACAACATCTTCTTCTGCGCCACCGGTGTGACCGACGGCGACCTGCTCAAGGGAGTGCACTTCTACGGCGGCGGCTGCACCACGCAGTCGATCGTCATGCGGTCGAAGTCCGGCACGGTTCGGATGATCGAGGCATACCACCGGCTGTCGAAGCTCAATGAGTACTCCGCGATCGACTTCACCGGCGACAGCAACGCCGTCTACCCGCTGCCGTAACCGACAACTAGCGAGGAACAACACATATGAGCGTCGATAACGACGTCGAATACCGCATCGAGCACGACACCATGGGCGAGGTCCGGGTGCCCATCACCGCGCTGTGGCGCGCGCAGACGCAGCGGGCGGTGGAGAACTTCCCGATCTCCGGCCGGGGGCTGGAGCGCGCGCAGATCCGAGCGCTCGGACTGCTCAAAGGCGCGTGCGCCCAAGTGAATAAGGACCTTGGTTTGCTTGCGCCGGAGAAGGCCGACGCGATCATCGCCGCGGCTGGTGAGATCGCCGACGGCCTGCACGACGATCAGTTCCCGATCGATGTGTTCCAGACCGGGTCGGGTACCAGCTCGAACATGAACACCAACGAGGTGATCGCCGGTATTGCGGCAACGGCGACCCCGCCCGTCAATGTCCACCCCAACGACGATGTCAACATGTCGCAGTCGTCCAACGACACGTTCCCGACCGCGACGCACATCGCGGCCACCGAAGCCGCTGTGCGCCACCTGATTCCGGCTCTCGAGGTGCTGCACGAGTCGCTGGCCGGCAAGGCGCGGCAGTGGCACACCGTGGTCAAGTCCGGCCGTACGCATCTGATGGACGCGGTGCCGGTGACACTCGGCCAGGAGTTCTCCGGCTATGCCCGTCAGGTCGAAGCCGGCATCGAACGGGTCAAGGCCACGCTGCCGCGGTTGGGCGAACTCGCCATCGGCGGCACGGCCGTCGGCACCGGCCTGAACGCGCCCGACGGCTTCGGCCCGAAGGTCGTCGACGTGCTGGTGTCGCAGACCGACTTGGCCGAATTACGCACGGCCGTCAACTCTTTCGAGGCGCAGGCGGCGCGCGACGGGCTGGTCGAGGCGTCGGGTGCACTGCGCACGATCGCGGTGTCGCTGACCAAGATCGCCAACGACATCCGGTGGATGGGCTCGGGTCCGCTGACCGGTCTCGGCGAGATTCAGCTGCCAGATTTGCAGCCGGGAAGCTCGATCATGCCGGGCAAGGTCAATCCTGTTATCCCGGAGGCGGTTACGCAGGTGGCCGCGCAGGTGATCGGTAACGACGCCGCGATCGCATTTGGTGGCGCGTCCGGTGCCTTTGAACTCAACGTGTACATCCCGATGATGGCCCGCAACCTGCTGGAGTCGTTCAAGATCCTGACGAACGTCGCCAGGCTGTTCGCCGAGCGGTGCATCGACGGCCTGGTCGCCAACGAAGGGCGGCTGCGCGAGCTCGCCGAGTCGTCGCCGTCGATCGTGACACCGCTGAACTCCGCGATTGGCTACGAGGAGGCCGCCGCGGTCGCCAAGCAGGCGCTGAAGGAGAAGAAGACCATTCGCCAGACGGTCATCGACCGGGGTCTGATCGGCGACAAGTTGTCACTCGAGGAACTCGACAAGCGCCTCGACGTCTTGGCCATGGCCAAGGTCAAGGACGGCGACATCTAGACCGTACCGGTGCTGTCTGCGCCTCGTTGACCGCTACGTGCCCCATATTCGCCCAGCGTGGGCCGATAGCTGCGATTCTCGTTTCATGCCCGATCGCATGGCGGCTCGCCCCGTTGAGGAAAGAGCAGTCGGCGAGTTTTTGAGGTCGGCGTCGAGCGCGCCGTCGGCGATGGTGATCGAAGGCGAACCGGGCATAGGCAAGACGACTCTGTGGACATTCGCGCTGCAGCAGGCGCATCAGCTTGGCTTTCGGGTGTTGTCAGCGCGTGCCTCGGGCACAGAGTCCGTCCTGGCATACACATCATTGGCCGACTTGCTTGCCGACGTCGATCCGATCACCTGGGCTGATCTACCGAGTCCGCAGCGCGTTGCGATCGACGAGGTCTTGCTTGACGCGCACGCCGGCTCGGCTACCGACCAGCGCGCCGTTGCGGCGGCCTTCCTTTCGGTCATCGAGCGGCTGACGGATGACGGACCGGTGCTGCTGGCGGTCGACGACATGCAGTGGCTCGACCCGTCGAGCGTGCACGTCATGGAATTCGCGGCACGCCGGCTTTCGGGCCCCGTCGGCTTCCTCGGCGCCGCGCGCACCGATACGGACGGCGGCGCCACCGCGGCCTGGCTGCAGATGCCCCGCCCCGACATGATCGCTCGAATTCACCTTCACCCCTTGACCGTTGGCGCACTGCACAACGTCGTTATACAGAACCTTGGCCGGTCGATCCCCAGGCCGGCTCTGGTGCGCATTCACGAGACCTCCGGCGGAAACCCGTTCTACGCCATCGAACTAGCGCGGACGCTTGACGAGCGAATGCCTGACGGTGAGATCTCGCTGCCCCGCAGTCTGTCCGCCTTGGTCCGGGCAAGGATCGGCGGGCTTCGTCCCGACGTCAACGATGCCCTGCTTGCAGCGTCCTGCTTGTCCGCACCGACGGTCGACGTCATATCGCTCGCCACTGAAACGAACCCCGACCGATTGGTCGACCTGCTTGAGGACGCTGAGGAAAAGGGCATCGTCGCCATCGATGGCAACCGGGTGCGCTTCGCGCATCCGCTTCTTGCGCGGGGGGTCTACACCGACTCATCCGAAGCGCGGCGCCGCGTGATGCACCGTCGGCTCGCGACGATCGTCGATGAACCCGAATTGCGGGCCCGCCACCTGGCGCTGGCGTCGACGAGTGACGACCCTGCCACCCTTGGCGCACTCGATGAGGCCGCGGAATCGGCACTGCGGCGCGGCGCCCCCGTAGCGGCGGCCGACTTGCTGAATCTGGCGATCAGCCTAGGCGGTGACACACCGGAACGCCGGATACGTTTGGCGACATGCTATTTCGACGCCGGCGACCCTGGCCGGGCAGCCGCGATGCTCGAAGAGACCATCGCGGGCATGACACCCGGTCGGCTTAGGGCGGACGCGTTATGCACGCTCGCCAGGGTGCGATTGCATGCCGACGGCTATCTCGAGGCGGCCGGATTGTTACAGCGGGCGCTCGACGAGCCGGACGTCGATCTTGCTCAACGGGTTCAGATGTTGAGCCTTTCCGCGTACGCCCTGTTCAACATCGGCCAACCGGAAGCCGGCGGAGTCAAGGCGCGGGAGGCCGTCGCCGATGCCGAACGGCTAGGCCAATCGGACCTGCTCAGCCAAGCGCTCGGCGTGCGGGTGATGTTGGGCTTCCTTCACGGCGACGGCGTCGACGAGGTGAGCCTGCGGCGTGCGCTCGAACTCGAGGACCCCGCGAAACGCACGCCGATGGCCATCCGGCCAACTCTGCTCAATGCGCTGCTGCTCGACTGGACCGGCCAGCAGGAGCGGGCCTACTGGGAGATGCGGGCGATCCAGCGCCGCTGCTTCGAGGAGGGCGAAGAAGGCGATCTCATCCTTGTCGTCTTCTACATCGGCCTCAACACGATGTGGCGCGGCGACTTCGCCGAGGCCAACCTGGTCGCCGAAGACGCGATGGAACGAGCATTGCAACTCGGAGGCGACGTCCCGCTGTTCGCTGCGCTGATACTGCGCACGTGGCTGGAAATATTTGCCGGCCATGAACCACAAGCCCGTCAAGCGGTGGCCGGCGCGCTGGCTGCGAGTGAACGAAGCAGCTCGCGCCGGCTGGCGGAGTGGGTGATCACGGGGCTGGGCTTCCTCGAGATCTCGCTCGGCAATTGGGATGCCGCGCTAAGCGCCTTGCAGCCGTTGCTGGCGATGCATCAAGCGGTGCCGGAGTCGACGGAGATTGTTGCGGCGTCGTTCATCCCCGACGCGGTGGAGGCTTACGTGGAGTTGGGCCGGGTCGATGACGCCGAGCCGCTTGCCGACGCACTTCAACGCAACGGACGCCGGCTGGATCGCGCCTGGATGCTGGCGGTCGGCGCCCGCTGCCGGGCGCTGGTGCTGGCGGCGCGCGGCGATGTGGAAGCGGCGATGCAGAGTGCGCAGCGAGCGATGGCCGAACACGATCGGCTGGCGATGCCGTTTGAGCGTGCACGGACCCAGCTGGTCCTGGGTCAGCTTCAGCATCGACTACGGAACAAAGAGGCGACAGCCACGCTGCGCGAGGCCCTCATGGTGTTCGAGCAGCTTGACACTCCGTTGTGGGCCGATCGTGCCCGTGCCGAACTCGCACGCGCTGACCGCAGACCGCATGCGCCCGACGCTCTCACCGCCGCCGAACGGCGAGTAGCGGAGCTCGCGGCGTCGGGAATGACCAATCGTGGGGTGGCGGGCCTGTTGTTCATCAGCCCCAAGACCGTCGAGGCCACGCTTGCACGCATCTATCGCAAGCTGGGCATCCGGTCGCGGGCCGAACTCGGACGTCGAATGGGTAAGACTGGCACGTAGCGGGTAAACATACCGCCACGAATGTTGCCAGCAAGCGTTCAGTATTTGATTTCAGCCAAACTATGGACTGCTGGGCCGTTAGCTGGAATTCTCTTGATTATGCCGGGGTTGGGCTCACCAACCCGTCCGACTGAGGCTCGGACGGTTCGGTCCTTCCTGGCCTCGGCGGCTCGCGAGCCATCGGCGTTGCTGATCGAAGGTGAGGCCGGCATCGGCAAGACCACCCTGTGGTTAACTGCGCTGGAGCAGGCACGAGAGCGCGGATTCCGGGTGTTGTCGGCGCGAGCCGCGGCCGCTGAGTCTGTGCTCGCCTATACGGTGCTGGCGGATCTGCTGGACGGCGTGGAGGAGTGGGCGTGGTCGGATCTGCCCGAGCCCCAGCAACTGGCCGTCGACAAGGTGATGTTGCGCGCGGACAACGGCGCTGCGACGGACCAGCGTGCGGTGGCGGCGGCATTCCTGTCAGTCGTTGAACGGCTCAGCGACGACGGTCCGGTTGTGGTGGCGATCGACGACATTCAGTGGATCGACCCCTCGAGCATGCATGTGATGGCATTCGCGGCACGGCGCCTCACCGGGCCGGCGGGAGTACTCGTCACGATGCGTACCGACACCGGGCGCGGAAGAGGCGCCGACTGGCTGCAGATGCCGCGGCCCGATGCCTTCAATCGAATTGGGTTGCACCCGATGGGTATTCATGACCTCAAGGTCGCAGTCTCGGCGCGGCTGCACCGGTCGTTTTCGCGCACGACGATGGGGCGCATCCATGAAGTCTCCGGCGGAAACCCGTTCTATGCCATCGAATTGGCGCGGGCCATCGACGAACACGCGCCGGCGGTCGAGACATCGCTACCGCGCACGCTGGCCGACGTTGTGCGGGCACGGATCGGCAATCTTGATCCTGATGTACACGACGCCCTGCTCGCCGCGTCGTGCGTCGCCTCCCCCACCGTGGAGCTGGTTTCGAGTGCGACGATCAGCGACGACGACCGGCTGGTCGAAATCCTGGAAAATGCTGAGAGCAAGGGCATTATCGCGATCGACGGGCATCGGATCCAGTTCGCGCACCCGCTGCTGGCACGTGGCGTGTACACCGAGGCCCTGCCGGGGCAGCGGCGCACGATGCATCGGCGGCTAGCGCAGATCATCGATGAGCCGGAGTTGCGGGCAAGGCACCTGGCGCTGGCCGCGACGAGCGGCGACCCGCTGACACTGAAGGCACTCGATCAGGCGGCGGAGTCGGCGCGCAGGCGTGGTGCGCCGGAAGCGGCCGCCGAGCTGGTAGACCTCGCGATCGGGCTCGGCGGTGATACAGCCGACCGCCGGCTTCGGTCTGCCCTGCATCACTTCGACGCCGGTGACCAGGAAGTGGCGCGCGCTGTGCTCGAGGAGACGATCGAGCTGTTGTCACCCGGCAACCTGCGAGCGGAAGCATTGAGCCGACTTGCCGTCGTGCGGCTTTACGGCGACGGCTTTTTCGAGGGCACCCGCTTGCTGCAGCGCGCGCTGAGCGAGGCGGAACCCGACAGCCCGCTGCGGGTGCAGATATTGATCACCTTGGCGTACTCGATGCTCAACGCCAACCAGACAGAGGCGAGCGTCGCGACGATCACCAGGGCGGTGATGCAAGCCGAGCAGCTCGGCCAGCCCCACCTGCTGAGCATGGCCTTGGGCATGCAGACCATCCTTCGGTTCCTCAACGGGCAAGGTCTGGATGACGTCAACCTTCGGCGCGCGGTTGGGCTGGAAGACCCGGAGGTCTTCACGCCGTTGGTATTTCGCGCGTCCGTTCAGCGCGCCCTGCTGATGGCGTGGAGCGGACGAGTCGACGAAGGACACCGCGAGCTGCAAGCCATCCGGCGTCGATGTGTGGAGAAAGGTGAGGAGGGCGAGCTCATCTTCCTCGCGCAGCATGTGGTGCTCAGCAGCATCTGGCGCGGCGACTTCGGGGAGGCCGACCTGGTCGCCGAGGATGCGATGGAGCGGGCGCGCCAGCTCGGCGGCGATACGCCGATGTTCCTGGCTCACGGGCTGCGGGCCAAGTTGGCCGTCTACGCCGGACGCGAAGCCGACGCGCGACGCTCAGCGGGTGAGGCGCTCGAAATCAGCAGGCGCACAGGCTCGTTCAGAATGGCCGAGCGGATTGTTGCCGCGCTGGGATTCCTCGAAGTGTCGCTGGGCAACTATCAGGCCGCGGCCGTGACGCTGCAGCCACTGGTCATCAAGTTCGACTCCGCGAGGAGCTCGACCGAGCTTCCCAACGCGGCGTTTCTGCCCGACGCGGTCGAGGCCCTGGTGCAGTTGCGCAGGCTCGCCGAGGCGCAGCCCCTTGTCGAGGCGCTCGAGCGCAACGGCCAGCGGCTTGACCGTGCCTGGATGAGGGCCGTCGGCGCCCGGGGGCGAAGCATGTTGCTGGCCGCCCGCGGCGATCTCGATGCGGCCTGTAGCACCGCGCAGCGCGCGATGACAGAACACGAAGGGCTGCCGATGCCGTTCGAGAGGGCCCGAACGCTGTTGCTGTTGGGGCAACTTCAGCGGCGGCAGCGCCGCAAGGAGGCGGCGTCGGAGAGCCTGCAGGAGGCGTTCGACACCTTCGAGAAGCTGGCGGTCCCGCTGTGGGCCGACCGCGCCCGCGCCGAACTTGTCCGCGCGAACGTCGGCCCACGCCGGACCGGGCAGCTAACCCCGTCCGAGCAACGGGTCGCAGAGCTGGCGGCCGCGGGCATGAAAAACCGCGACGTCGCAACCGCGCTGTTCATCAGCCCCAAGACGGTCGAGGCGAATCTGGCGCGGATCTACCGCAAGTTAGGCATCAAGTCGCGGGCCGAGCTTGGCCGGCGCATGAGCAAAACCTAGAACGTCGACGTACAAAACCTAGACGGTCCACGTATAGGGAAACACCCTATTTCTCAACGCTCTTGAGCGAATTAGCGTCGACCCGGCCGAGTTCGTCATGCCAACGAAGGAGGATCGGTGCCGATCCAGCACAACCCCGCTACCCTTGCCCCGCAGAGCCAGGCAGCCCTGGTCACGACGGGAACAAGCCAACCCGCGCTTCGCACCGGTTTCGCGGTGTTGGGCCTGGTCTCGCTTCTCGACCTGCCGAGGGCTGAGCGTGCCGATCGGATGGTGGCGCTGAGCGGCGCGGCCGCAGCGGGGTGGTTTCTGGTGCGGGGCCGTCGCCGCTAGCCGCTTACTTGCGCCGTCTTCTCCGGCGACGGGGCTGGCCACAGCCGAATGCCCAGCGGCGTGGTCAGGCTGTGGATCACGAGGCTGACCGTGACGGTGACGACGACCGCCTGCGTGATCATGGCCGACTGCTGGATCTCGCCGCGCTCGATCATCAACAGCCCTAGGACCAGCGTGCCGATTCCGCGAGGCCCGAACCAGCCGATGAACAGCCTGCTGCGGGCGGGTAGATCGCTGCCCACCAGCGCGGCCGACACCGCGACCAGGCGCACCACGATCAGCGCAACGACGGCGAAGAGCACCACCCGCCAATCCGCATCACGCCACCCCACGAACACGGCATAGCTGCCGAACATCGCGAACACCACCAACTCCAGCAGCTGACCTGTCGCGTCGGTGACCTGCGACGGCATCTGTGCACCCGCCCGTCGCATCATCATCGAGTACGCCAGACCACCCGCGAATGCGGTCACGAATCCGCTGCCGTGCAACCGCTCACCGACTTCAAAGCACACCAACGCCAAAGCGACGCTGGCCAGTTGGGCCCAGGTATCGCTCATCCACCCACGCCCGCGGGACCGCACGATCACCAGGCCACCGATCACGCCGATGCCGAGTCCGACGACCAGAGACACCACCTCGGTGCGGACGGCGAACCAGCCCCAGCGAGCCGGATCAGGGTCGTTCTGCTCAGAAGCCAGCGCCACGGCGGCCAGCATCGCCGCCAACGCGAACCCGTCGTAGCAGCCGCTCTCAGCCGAAAGGGCATGCCGGACGCGCTCAGGGATGCGGCGGTCCTCGAGCAGCGCGTCGATCAACGCCACTTCCGTCGGTGCCACGATGGCGGCAAGGCACACCGCCTCCCACAGCGGCATCACCGGCATCACCAACAGCGCCACGACCGTGCCGAGGACGATGGACAGCGGTATGCCGATCACCAACAACCGGAATGTCACGTGGCCGCGGCGCACCACGGTCGGCAGGTCGAGCATGGCGGCCTGGTTGAACAGGATCACGGTCAGCGCCAGCTGGGCCACGATCGTGAAGCTCGCGGTGTCAGTCCCGGCGTCGATCACGCCGAATCCGAACGGGCCCAGTACCATTCCGAACGCGACGAAGATCAATGCGGGAGCGATGTACCACCGCTTCACCAGCCCGGAGACCACGGCGTAGCACAGCACGAGAAGAGTGATCACAAACGCCGTGTCGGTGCGCATGCTGGTCCCCCGCGCTGTGGGCTCGCCTAGGCCCCGTTGTTCACGCCACCGGAGTTAGCGCCCTCGATGTCGGTGATCGGGAAGTTCGGCATCGGCTTGGGAGACGGGGTGTTCGGCAGCGTTGGAATCTCCGACGGCGGTATGTCGGTGATGTCATTGACCGCTGGCCCGTTGTCACGACTCCCATACGTGCTGCCCGGCTCACGCGGCCCAAGCAGTTGGCTGACCGTCACCAGGTGATAGCCGTTGGCCTTCAGCACGGGGAT
This sequence comes from Mycobacterium sp., assembly GCF_035274705.1. Lineage (GTDB taxonomy): Bacteria > Actinomycetota > Actinomycetes > Mycobacteriales > Mycobacteriaceae > Mycobacterium. The sequence goes on from NZ_DATENY010000004.1 coordinate 54,254, forward strand.
GAACTGGTAGACCACGTCGACGGTGCTGGAGTAGGTGTCGTGGAACAACACCACTGAGCCCGGCTTGATCTGCGTTTTGAGCATGTATGTGGTCGCCGCGGTGTTGGAGTCGTTGATCCAGTCGAATGGGATGACGTCCCAGTTGATGTCGGCCATGCCCTGTTGTTTGGCCGCGGCCAGCACCTTGTCGTTGATCAGCCCGCCGGCGGTGCGCAGCAGCTTGGGGGTCTGACCGGTGGCCGCTTGTATGGCGTCGTTGGCCTTGGAGATCTGGCTGGGAATCAACTCCGGCGGGATGCTCGTCATGTTGGGGTGTTCCCAGGTGTGGTTGGCCACCTCCATGCCGGCGTCGAGTATGCGCTTGGCGCCTGCGGGGTTGGCCGCGACCTTGTTGCCGATCAGGAAGAACGTCGACTTGGCGTCGTTGTCGTGCAGAATCTTCAGCAGCCGATCGGTGTACGGGCTCGGCCCGTCGTCGAACGTCAGCGCGACACACTTGACTTGCGAGCAGTCGACGTTGTCGGCGCCGGCCTTGCGGACGTGGCCGGTGAGCCCGCCGACAACCAGCACTGTGGCGGCCGCAAGCACACCCAAGACGGTGCGCCAGTACCTCCAGGCCTGGTTATCGGGTCGCTTCGGCACCCAAGCAGCCTACCGAGTGTGCGATTCGTGGCACGCTACCGCCGCTCAGCGCCGCCACGGCTCCGCAAATCGCGTCAGGGAAGCGCGCCCGGGCTGATCTCCTCGAGCATCTCGGTGACCAGCGCCGCGATCGGTGACCGCTCGCTGCGCAGCAGCGTGATGTGAGCGAACAACGGGTGGCCCTTGAGCTTCTCGATCACCGCGGCCACGCCGTCGTGGCGGCCGACCCGGAGGTTGTCCCGCTGGGCGACATCGTGGGTGAGCACCACTCGCGAGCCGGCGCCCAGCCGCGACAGCACGGTCAGCAGCACGTTGCGTTCGAGCGACTGCGCCTCGTCGACGATCACGAACGAGTCGTGCAGCGAGCGTCCACGGATGTGCGTGAGCGGCAACACCTCGAGCATGCCGCGCGACAGCACTTCTTCGAGCACCGCGGGACTGGCCAGTCCTTCGAGCGTGTCGAAGACGGCCTGCGCCCACGGGCCCATCTTTTCGCTTTCGCTGCCCGGCAGGTAGCCGAGGTCCTGTCCGCCGACCGCATACAGCGGCCGGAACACGACGACCTTCCGTTGGGTGCGGCGCTCCAGCACGGCTTCCAGCCCGGCGCACAGAGCAAGCGCCGACTTGCCGGTGCCCGCCTTGCCGCCGAGCGACACGATGCCGACCGACTCGTCGAGCAGCAGGTCCAGCGCCACCCGCTGCTCTGCGGAGCGGCCGCGCAGCCCGAACACCTCGCGATCGCCGCGCACCAACTGCACCCGCTTCTCGGCGTTGACGCGCCCGAGGGCATGAGAACTGCCGCCGAGCAGTCGAATTCCGGTGTGGCAGGGCAGATTACGGGCCGACTCTAGGTCGATCTCACCCTCGGCGAACATCGCGTCGATCTCGTCGGCGGTGACCTCGATCTCGTCCATCCCCGTCCAGCCGGAGGTGATGACGTCCTGCGCGTGGTACTCGTCGGCGGACAGCCCGACGGCGCCCGCCTTGACCCGCAGCGGAATGTCCTTGCTGACCAACGTGACTCGCTTGCCCTCGGCGGCGAGGTTGGCCGCGCACGTCAGGATCCGCGCATCGTTCGTCTCGGTGCGGAAGCCTGCCGGCAGCACTGTGGGATCGCTGTGGTTGAGCTCGACATGCAGCGTGCCGCCTTGCGTCCCAACGGGAATCGGCTGATCCAGCCGTCCGTGCTCGAGCCGCAGATCGTCGAACAACCGCAATGCCTGCCGGGCGAACCAGCCAAGCTCGTGATGATGCCGCTTGGCTTCCAGTTCGCTGATGACCACCAACGGGACCACCACTTCATGTTCGGCAAACCTCGTGGCGGCCCAGGGATCGGACAACAACACGGAGGTGTCGAGCACATAGGTCCGGACGGGCGAATCAGTCACGTAGCGCTCCTCGAACCCGCGCGGCCCCGCGCGAACCTCTCGGCGGACACTGCGGTACCAGGACCGGGGCCGGTCCTCTCATGATCGAAATGATCGGTACCGCCCGGATAGCAGAGCATGTCGCTAGCCATCGAGAAACGACGCTACTCTCGCTCAGGCTTGCGCGCCGTGCAGGCGCGCCGTGGCTAACTACGCGTCACACGTAGGCGCTGAGCGCCGGCTCGTCGGCCAGGCCCCACGCGCTGATGCGATCCGAAACCACCCGGCGCAAATGGTCTGGGCCGAAGATGCCCGCCTCGGCCATGTGGGCCACCTTGTCCGAATACGCGTCGATATCGCCACCGACAACTTGTAGATCGCCGGCGCGGCGCGCGATCGCCTCGATGGTCTCGTCGCGGCTCCAGGACAGCAGGTGCGTGACCAGGTTGGCGAAAAACTCTTCGTGGCGCTCTTCGTCGCGGGCGATCCGTCCGATCAAGCCCTTGAGTACGGGCTCGGTGATCTGGGCTTCCAGATTGCGGCAGAACACGGCGTGCTCGCGTTCGAAGAACGCCATGAAGACCAGCCGCTCGATCTGGCTGTAGGTGTCGACGCGATAGCCCTTCATCACGTGCTCGACGCGCACATCCTCGTTGGCGGCCGGATCGATTTCGCGGGTCACGACGAGGTAGTTGCGCAGCGCGATCGCGTGCAGGTGCTCTTCGGCGGTCCAGCGGCCGATCCAGCGGCCCCACTTCTCTTCCAGGATGAAGCTGAAGACGAACTCGCGGTGATAGCCGGCGAGGTTGTCCTTGGTGATCAGCAGGATCTCCAGCGCGTCGGTGACGGTCTTGGGCAGCGTCACCTGCGACGGGTCCCAGTCCTGGCCGCCGAGGAAGGCGAAGTTCTCGCCCTGGTCGAACGGCACGTAGTCATGCGCGTACCAGAGGTCTTCCGAGTCGATGTGACGACGCAGCTCCTGCTGCACCACCGGCTCTAGCTCGAGAATCAGAGCGTTAGGAACAGGTTTCTGTGCCATGCAGTTACATTAACCCAATTCTGTGGGTTTCGTAAAATTCCTGCCCGGCGCGGCGCGCTACAGCGTGAGGCCCGGATAGAGCGGATTGGCGGCGAGTAGCTCGGCCGCGGCGGCGTGCACCCGCTCGGCTGTTCCGTCGGCCAGCTTGTACTTCGCCTTCGAAGTGCCCTCCGGTTGGGTGTTGGACAGCACGTCGACGATCAGCTCTGCGACCCGGTCGAAATCGTCGGGCCCGAAGCCGCGGGTGGTCAGTGCCGGCGTGCCCAATCGGATGCCGCTGGTGTACCAGGCGCCGTTCGGGTCGGCCGGGATCGAGTTGCGGTTGGTGACGACGCCGGCGTCCAGCAGTGCCGACTCGGCCTGGCGACCGGTGAGCCCGAACGACGTGACGTCCAGCAGCACGAGGTGGTTGTCCGTACCGCCGGTGACCAGCCCGCCATCACGCTTGAGGAAGCCGTCGGCGAGCGCTTGGGCGTTGTCGGCGACGCGCTTTGCATAGGTCTGGAATGACGATTGCCGAGCTTCCGCAAGCGCGACCGCCTTAGCGGCCATCACATGAGAAAGCGGACCTCCCAACACCATTGGGCAGCCCTTGTCGACCGCGTCGGAATATTCGGGCTGAGCCAGCACCATCCCGCCACGCGGACCGCGCAGCGACTTGTGCGTCGTGGTGGTCGTGACGTGGGCGTGTGGAACGGGGTCCTCGTCGCCGATGAACACCTTGCCGGCGACCAGCCCGGCGAAGTGGGCCATATCGACCATCAGCGTGGCGCCGACCTCGTCGGCGATCTCACGCATCGTCGCGAAGTTGATCCGTCGCGGATACGCGGAGTACCCGGCGACGATGATGAGCGGCTTGAACTCGCGTGCCGCCGCGGCCACGGCGCCGTAGTCGAGGAATCCGGTGTCCGGATCGGTGCCATAGCTGCGCTGGTGGAACATCTTGCCCGAGATGTTGGGCCGGAAACCGTGGGTGAGGTGGCCGCCGGCGTCCAGCGACATGCCCAGCAGCCGCTGGTTGCCGAGCTTGTTGCGCAGCTGCTCCCAGTCGGCTTCGGACAGGTCGTTGATGTGCTTGGCGCCGGCGTCGGCCAGGACGGGAGCCTCGACGCGGGTGGCCAGGATTGCCCAGTACGCAACGAGGTTGGCGTCGATACCGGAGTGCGGCTGGACGTAGGCGTAGGGCGCCCCGAACAGCTCGCGGGCATGCTCGGCGGCCACGCTTTCCACGGTGTCGACGTTCTGGCAGCCGGCGTAGAAGCGGTGGCCGATGGTGCCCTCGGCGTACTTGTCGGAGAACCAGCTGCCCATGGTCAGCAGAACGGCGGGCGACGCGTAGTTCTCACTGGCGATCAGCTTGAGCGAATCACGTTGGTCCGCAAGCTCTTTGCGTGTCGCCGCGGCAATGCGGGGCTCGACGGACTCGATGACCTGCAGCGCAGCCCGATAGGCCTCACTGGCGGTATCGGCGTACTCGGCGCCGGGAGCGGAAGCGGTGGTCACGGTGGGGTCTGCAGCCATGACGTCCAGCCTAATCGGGTGGCCGGCGCCCATTGCCACAGGCGTCTCAGATGTCTCTAGCTCGCGCGATATCTCTTTCTGCCCGCCCCGCAGGGACGCCTGTGGCTGATGTGACGAGGCCTCAGCCCGCCCGCAGCGCCGACGGGATCAGCGGCTCGTCGAGCAGCGTGCCGAACCGTTCAGTGAGGCTGACTCCGTCGGGCCGGGCATCCAGCCAGCCCCGCAGCAGGCGGTAGCCCTCGATGTAGGTGCTGGTGTAGGCCCGCCACAGCGGCGACGACAAAAAGCGCAGCATCTGGCGGGCGCGCTCGTCGTTCACCAGCAGCCAGCGCTTGAGGAACGCGACGACGTCGTCGACGTCGCGGTGCTCGTCGTGCAGCATCAGCGCCGCATCCTGCCGGACGTCGGCCAGTGCGGCCGCGGCTTCCGACACCGCTTCGGCGCGCTCGCCGTCGAAGCGCAGGCCGAGGTCGGCGTAGATCTCCGCGGCCCGCCCACCCCAGTTCGGACCGATCGCCGCGTAAAGCGCCAAGTCGGCAAGCCCCTCGGCCATCAGACATTGCGGCGTGTTGACCAGGAAGATCGTCTGCTCGGCCTGGCCCTTACCCCCCACCAGCCCGGCTTCCTTGCGGCAATGCTCGGTGTGGTGTCCGGGATAGGACTCGTGTGCGACGAGCCGCGGCAGGTTCGACATCTGCTGTTTGAGATCGGCGTTGACGGCGACCGTGGAGCGGTAGTCGCCGAGGTAGTAGTTGAACCCCGACCACGGCTTGTCGGTGACGACCTCGTAGGTGATGGTCTCGCTGTCGGGCAACGGGTATTCGGCCCGCACGCGGTCACGCAGCGCGCTGGAGAACGCGTGGATGGCTTCCTCGAGACGGTCGGGCGGGATCTCCTCGGAGGTGCGGTAGGCCCGCATCCGCTCGGCGAGCGGTCCGCTGCCGCCCAGGGCGTCATCGAGCTTGAGGTGCGCCTGGCGATACTGCTCGGGATCGCCTTTGGTGATGTGCACGTCGAAGTAGGCCTCGACCTCGTCGACGAATCCGACGTCCTCGCCGGCGAACTTGCGCCCCGCACAGGCCAGCGCACGCATGTGCGCGCCGAGGTAGTCGGCACGTGCAGGTTCCAGCCCGGCGGGCAGCTCGGCCAGCAGGCGATCGGCTTGGCGGGCCAGGTCGGCTGGATCTGGTGGCGGCTCGTCGGCTACCGCGCGCCGCAGCGCCGGGTCGCCGGTGAAGGAGTCGACGTAGCCCTCCTCGACGCGGTCGAAGCGCAGGCCGAGCAGCAGATACTCGCGGATCAGGGTGCCGGGCTCCATGGGCACCACGCTAACTGCAAGACTGACCGCATGGCGCGGCTGAGCGAACCCAGCCCCTATGTGGAGTTCGACCGAAGTCAATGGCGTGCGCTGCGCATGTCGACACCACTGAAGCTGAGCGAAGACGAAGTGATGCGGCTGCGCGGTCTGGGCGAGAAGCTCGACCTGCTCGAAGTCGAAGAGGTCTATCTTCCGCTGGCCCGATTGATCCACCTGCAGGTCGCCGCGCGGCAACGTTTGTTCGCCACGACGACGGAGTTCCTCGGTGAGCCGCAGCAGAATCCGGATCGCCCGGTACCGTTCGTGATCGGCGTGGCCGGCAGCGTCGCGGTCGGCAAATCGACGACCGCCCGTGTGCTGCAGGCGCTTTTAGCGCGATGGGAGCACCACCCGCGCGTCGACTTGGTAACCACCGATGGCTTCCTCTACCCCAACGCCGAGTTGGGGCGTCGAAACCTGATGCACCGCAAGGGCTTTCCGGAAAGCTACGACCGCCGCGCACTGATGCGCTTCGTCACCGCCGTGAAGTCGGGCGCCGATCAGGTGTGCGCGCCGGTGTATTCGCATCTGCTCTACGACATCGTCCCCGATGAGAAACAGGCCATCAAGCATCCAGACATCCTGATTCTCGAGGGCCTCAACGTGCTTCAGACTGGCCCGGCGCTGATGGTGTCGGATCTGTTCGACTTCTCCGTCTACGTCGACGCCCGCATCGAGGACATCGAGCAGTGGTACATCAACCGGTTCCTTGGCCTGCGCTCGACGGCGTTCGCCGACCCCGCCTCTCACTTCCACCATTACGCCACGCTGACCGACGAGCAGGCGGTCTTCGCCGCAAGCGATATCTGGAATTCGATCAACCGCCCCAACCTGATTGAGAACATCTTGCCGACGCGGCCACGGGCGACTCTGGTACTGCGCAAGGATGCTGACCACTCCATCAACCGACTGCGGCTACGCAAACTTTAATTGCGCGAGCAGACGGAAAAGTCCCCAAACACGCGGCGTGTCGGGGACTTTCGCGTCTGCTCGGCAGAAGAAGGTTACCGTTTGATGCGCCGAACTCCTTGGTATTGGAGCTCGGCGAACACCAGCGTGTAGACACCCAGGGCGAGCGTCAGCACCACACCGGTCGTCGTCAGCGGAAACACGTCGGCGAGCACGAAGACCACCGACGCGACGGTGTACAGCAGGTTGCCGATCACGACGGCGATGCCGGCCCGCTTCACCCTAGGCAGCGCCGCTAGGCCGAACACGAGGATGCCGTAGGCGATGAAGAAGGCGCTCATCGAATACTCGAACGTCGTAGTGGTGCCCGAGATCTCGGCCATCCAGCCGGTCAGCGGGATGCCTGCAATACCGGCCAGGCCGGTGAGCACCGCGTCAGCGCGCATCGCGAAGCGCAGCAGCGAGTCGGTCGAATCGGTCAATTTCAGAGTTGCGATGGCGGTCATGGGTTTTCCTTTCTCGGGGGTTATCGGCGACCGTTCCGGAGCCGACGCCGCAACCTCTTACGACGGCGGCTCCGGACCAGCCATGTGGGAGTCACACCAGGCGGCGCACTCCGAGGTATTGGGCCCATGCGAAGGCCAGCGTGGCGACGGTGAACGCGATCGTCGCGACGACGCCGAACTCGGTCAGCGGCAGCCACCCCGCCGCCAGTACGACGGTGACGAGAATCGCGAAGACGACGTTTCCGGCGAGCACACCGACGCCGACGCGCCGGACGTCGGGCAGGCCGGCGGCCATGAACAGCGCGACACCATAGGCGACCAAGGCCGCACCGCCGATCCATTCCGATGTGGACGAAAGACCGGAGAGCCGCGACAGCGGGTCGGCGGCCATCGCAACGAGCAGGCCCAGCGCGGCGCACAACGTCGCGTCCGCGCGAAGGGCGAATCGCAGTAGTGAATCGGTGCTTTCCCGGACCGGGCGGGTGTTGATTGCGGTCATGACACTGAGGTTGCTCAGAACCCACTGCCAGATCGACGCGAGACGCTGCCAGCTACTGCCAAGGCCAGGTGAGAACGGCGAAACTAGTCTTGCGCCGCCACCAACTGCCCGCGGAGATCGGCGGCGATCACCCGCGCCGCCGCGTTCTGCCAGTTGTGTAGCGACCGCTGCGGCACCTCGGTGACGAACCACTGCCATGCCTGCCGCGCGACCGGGTCGAGCCCGGCGGCGGTGGCGTTCTGCGCGTACGCGCGCACCCCGACGACATACGGGAAGTACAGCGAGTTGTAGTACCGCCATTCCTCGGTGGTGCCGAAGTCGCCGCCGTCGCGCGGCTTGAGCCGGGCGATGCGGTCGGCGAGCAGTGCCTTGAGTTCGTTGGCCCGCTCCAGCGGCGCATCGGGTGCGCCGCGGGCGGCAAGTCGTTCGCCGATGATCGGCAGCGCGGTCAGTGGACTGGCGACAAGCTTGGACAGGTCCGCGTAGTGGCCCAGCGCACGACGGGTCAGCCTGGTGAAGGTGTTCTCGTCAACACCGTCGAGCGGACTGGCCGACCGTCGCGGCAACGCGGCCTCGGCGTCACGCAACGCGGCGCGGTCGGCGCGCAGTGCCGGTGACCGCGAAAATGCCAGCCGGTCAAGCAGACCCGCCAACGGGTCGGCCAGCACGTTGATCGCGATCGCGATGGCCAAGCTGGTGAACAACAGCACCGTCAACGCGGTCTGTTGGCCCGTCACGGCGAGCCCGATCAACAACTGGCCGCCGAACAGCAGCGCCACCGCGGCCGTCGCCGCGAACGACCGCAGCATGTCGGCACGCAGCGCCTGGCCCTCGTCGAATGCATCCCACATCGCAACGGCGACACCCAGCAGCGCGACGTCGCATCCCGTTGACGCCAACGCCAGCCAGCTCGGCACCAGCCCCAGCGGGATGATGAGGATCGCGTTGCCCAGCGCGAAGAACAGCGTCGCGACCACGATGTAACCGACTACCGGACGGGGCTGCCAAGGCCCGAACACCGCTCTGAGCATCGCGCCCAACGACGACAGCGAGATCGCCGCGAACATCACCCAGTGACCCATCCGCAGCGGGCCGTCGACGTTGCCGGCCATTGCGGCGCCGGACAATGCAACGGCCGCGACGGCCGCCACGAGTGCGATCTCGCCGACGCGGCTGCGCCAGGTGTCGCTCGGCCGCGACATCTCGAGCAGCACCGCGAACCAGGCGATGCCGGGCACGGTGACCAGATAGACCTCGACGCTGCTCAGCACGTCCGAACCGCTGACCACCCGCACCGCGTCAAGCGCCACCACCGACGCGAAACTCGTCAACCCGATCGCGGCAAGCACCAGCACGGGTTTACGGGGGTCACGGGCCAGCAGGTAGAGGCCCAACCACCAGCTGAGCGTGGAGACCATCGCTGACAGCGCAGCCATGACTTCAGTGTCGCATCACATGCCGTAACGCCGATGCCGTGCGGTGTAGTCGCGCAGCGCCCGCAGGAAGTCCACCCGCCGGAACTCCGGCCAGTAGGCCTCCGTGAACCACATCTCCGAGTACGCGCTCTGCCACAGCAGGAAACCGGACAGCCGCTGCTCCCCCGACGTGCGGATCACCAGATCGGGGTCCGGCTGGCCAGAGGTGTAGAGGTTCTCGGAAATCGCGTCGATGGTGACGGCTTCGATCAGCTGCTCACCGGTCAGACCGTTGGCGAGCTGCTTGCCCAGCAGCGCACGCACCGCGTCGACGATCTCCTGCCGCCCGCCGTATCCGACGGCGAGGTTGACATGGAAAGACCCAGGAGCCGCTTCCGTTGATTCCACGGCATCGCGCAGCCGCTTCGCCGGCTCCTCGCCGATCAGCTCGAGGTCACCGACGGTGCGCACGCTCCACCGATTGGCTGGTGCGCAGATCTCCTCGACGACGTCGGTGATGATGTCGATCAGCGACGACAGCTCGTCGGCGTCGCGTTGCAGGTTTTCGGTGGACAGCAGGTAGACCGTCGCCATCTCGACGCCGGTTTCCTGACACCAGCGCAGCATCTCGGCGATCTTGCGGGCGCCCATCCGATAGCCGTAGCTGACGTCGTCGTGACCAGCATCACGCGCCCATCGCCGGTTACCGTCGCACAGAACTGCGATATGCCGGGGCAGTTCGGATTTCGACCGCGCCAGTTCCTGGCGCAACCGCATCTCGTAGAGCCGGTAGGCCGGTTCCTTGAGCCGCGGGGGGATGATGTCCACGGAATTCAGACTACTGTGGCGCTCGATAACCCCCATGCCATTGATGGAGGTGACGTGGCCCAGATCGACACCGCCGACGAGGCTCAACAACAGCCGCCCCGCGTATACGCCGAAGACTTCCCCGAAGCCGTCGTCGACGGCGTCGAGAAGTTTCTCGGCCGGCCGAGGCTGCGTGGTTGGATCCACGTCTACGCGGCGGTTGTTGCGTTCATCGCAGGCGCAGCGCTGGTGTCGGTGTCATGGGCGGTGGAGTCGACACGCGCCGGGCTGGCCACGCTGCTCTACACCTTCACGATCGTGGCGATGTTCGCCGTCAGCGGCACGTACCACCGCGTGCATTGGCAGTCGGCGACGGCGCGAAAGTGGATGAAGCGTGCTGACCACTCGATGATCTTCGTGTTCATCGCGGGCAGCTACACACCGTTCGCCTTGCTGGCGCTGCCGGAGCGCAGCGGTTGGGTGCTGTTCTGGATCGTGTGGGGCGGCGCGATCGCCGGGGTGCTGCTCAAAATGTTCTGGCCATCGGCGCCGCGCTGGGTGGGCGTGCCGCTGTATCTGCTGCTCGGCTGGGTGGCGGCGTGGTTCGTCGGGCCGATCATGGAGGGCGCGGGCGTCGCGGCCCTGGTGTTGTTGATCGTCGGCGGTGCGCTGTATTCCATCGGCGGCGTGCTCTACGCGCTCAAGTGGCCCAACCCGTGGCCGACGACGTTCGGCCACCACGAGTTCTTCCACGCCTGCACGGCCGTCGCGGCGATCTGCCACTACATCGCGATGTGGTTCGCCGTCTTTTAGTGACGTGTGGAGCCGGCACCGCGCTGAGCGCGGCTGCGGCTCCACAACTCACTAGAAGTTCGTGACGTTGTCCTGGGTCCAGTAGGCCTTCATCGACGCGATCTTGCCCTCGTCGTCGAACGTCATGACGCTGATGATGTCGATGCGCATCCCGTTGCCACCGAAATCGATGCTCAGGGTCCAGTGAAACGCCGCCTCGTTTCCGAGCGCCCGAAGCGTCAGCACCGCGGTTTGGGCCTTGACGTTCTCGAGTGTGCCGTAGAAGCCACGGACCGCCTGGCGGCCGATATGCACCTCTCCGCCAACGGGATCCTCGACGGTGGCGTCGTCGGCGTACAGGGCGGCGATGTCGTCCGGCTGCCCCTTCGCGACCAACTCGAGGTAGCGGTGGACGGTGTTGGCGTTGTCTTCGGCGCTCGGCATGAGCCGCAGGCTACACGGCCACTCCCAGTGCGGCGGCGAGTTCCTGCGCGGTGGTGACCGGCAGATCGCACACCCGCCCGCGGCACAAATACGCGGCATCGGCGCCGCCGATGCGGTCACGATCGACCAGGAGCTCCGACGAGTTGACCGGACCGCCGACGACGACCGCACCACCGGGCGCCAGCTTGCGCGCGGCGGCCAGTAGTTCCGAGCGCTGTGGGTCGCAGGCCACCGCGATCTGGATGGGCCCGCGCACGGCCGCCTCGGCAACGGCCATCCAGTGCCCGCCCGAGCGCGGCAGACGGGCCAGTATCGGCGACGAGCTGGCCAGCGTCGCTTCGGCCGCCACGGCATACCGTTCGGCCTTGTGCGCCGGCGCAAGGTGCACGGCCAGCAGCAGTGCCTCGGCGATCGACGAGGCACCCGACGGGGTCGCGCCGTCGAGCGGATCGGCGGGCCGCACCATCAGCTGCTCGGCGTCGTCGGCGCTGTCATACCAGCGGCCCTCGCGCTCGGGGTTGGCGAAGTGCTCGAGCGCGATGTCGACCAACGACGTGGCAGCACCCAGCCAGGCCGCATCGCCGGTCATCTGATACAGCGTCAGCAGTCCCGTGGCCAGCATCGCGTGGTCCTCGAGAATGGCCGCACTGCCGCCGACGCGTCCGCCAAGGCTGGCCCGCCGCAGCCGGCCGTCAACGATGTGCAAGCCCAACAACCCGCCGGCGCATTGCGTTGCAGCGTCAAGGAATTCGGACTTCTCCAGCGCGACGGCGGCCTCGGCAAGCGCGGTGATCGCCAGGCCGTTCCACGCGGTGACGACCTTGTCGTCGCGACCCGGTTGCGGCCTGCTCAGCCGCGATGCGAGCAACGCGGTGCGGACGCGTTCGAAGCGGGCCCAGTCGTCGGGATCGCGCAACAACTGCAGCACGGAGCTGCCGTGCTCGAACGTGCCGACATCAGTGATATTGAAAAGCTCTGCGGCCCAGCGTCCGTCGTCATCGCCGAGCACCTCCTGCAGCTCGCCCGGTGTCCACACGTACGTCAGACCCTCGCGGCCGTCGGCGTCGGCGTCCAGCGACGAGGTGAACATCCCGCCCGCGCCCAGCTCGTCGATGATGAACCGAGCAGTCTCCTCAGTGACTTTGCGCGCCAACGGGTTTCCGGTACAGCGCGCCCAATGCGCGTACACCCGCAGCAGCTGCGCGTTGTCGTAGAGCATCTTCTCGAAATGCGGCACGACCCAAGACGCGTCGACGCTGTAGCGGGCAAACCCACCGGCCAGCTGGTCGTAGATGCCGCCGCGCGCCATCGCCGTGCAGGTCCGTTCGACGGTCTCCGACGGAAGGATGTCGCCGGTGCGCTCGTGACTGCGCAGCAGCGCCTCCAGCAAGGCGGACGGCGGGAACTTCGGCGCACCGCCGAAGCCGCCGTGTTCAAGATCCTCGTCTTGCAGCACCGCCGCGACGGCGTGGTCGCACAGCGCCGGCACTATCGGCGGCCCACCATCGGGCAGTCCGGACGCCATCGAGCGCAACTCCCCCGCGATCCGGTCAGAGGCCTCCTCGACCTCGCCGCGGCGGGTCCGCCAGGTCTCGGAGACCGCGGCCAGCAGCTGCAGGAAGTTCGGCTTCGGGTAGTAGGTGCCGCAGAAGAACGGCCGCCCGTCGGGGGTCAGGAAGCACGTCATCGGCCAGCCGCCCTGGCCGGTCAGCGCGACGGTGGCGTTCATATAGACAGCGTCCAGGTCCGGTCGCTCCTCGCGGTCGACCTTGATGTTCACAAAGCCGTCGTTCATCACGGCGGCGACCTGATCGTCTTCGAACGACTCGTGCGCCATCACGTGGCACCAGTGGCAGGCCGCGTACCCGACAGACAGCAAGATGGGCACGTCGCGCTCCGCCGCCTCGGCCAGCGCCTCGGGTGTCCACTGCTGCCAGTGCACCGGGTTGTCGGCGTGCTGGCGCAGGTACGGACTGGTGGCACTTGCTAGTTGGTTGGCCACGGGCCCCAGCCTAGGTCGAGTGCCAAAGGCGATTTGCGTAACGCCACGGCGGTCTACGAGCCGCCGGGCTCATCCTTGCGATCCTCGGTCGTCTCCTCCGATTTGTCGAACGACTTCGGCAGCTTGCGCAGGTGCCGGTTCATCGACCACACCAACGCGAACGTTCCGATCAGCAGCAGCACGACGATGACAAGGCCGAACGGGCTGGCCTTACCGAAGTCCGGACCGGTGTTGCGGGGAGCGTCGTCGGCCAGCAGACCGATCGTGAACATCAGCGCTTCGTTCACTGGTCTTCGACCCCCGCAAATAGATCCGTCTCCGGCATCGACACCGGCACCCGCGACCGGGCCAGCTCGTATTCCTCTGTGGGCCAAAGCCGTTGCTGCCATTCGATGGGCGCGCGGAAGAAGTCCCCAAGCGGGTCGATCTGGGTAGCGTGCGCGCGCAACGCGTCGTCACGCTGGGCGAAGTACTTGGCGCATTCGACACGGGTGGTCACCCGCTTCTCGAATATGTCATGCCCGGGATCCCAATGTTTGAGCCACTTTTCGAACGGGCCCTCCTCGCCGTGCTTGGCGAACTCGTCCTGCAACAGCTGCATGCGCTTCCGCAGAAATCCGTGGTTGTAGTACAGCTTGAGCACGTCCCATGGATCGCCGGCGTCGGGGAACCGCCGGAAGTCGCTGGCGGCCTCGTACGCGGCGACCGAAACCTGGTGGCACCGGATGTGGTCGGGATGCGGATAGCCGCCGTTCTCGTCGTAGGTGGTCATCACGTGTGGTTTGAACTTGCGGACCACACGCACCAGCTCCTCGACGGGTTCCTCCAGCGGCACGACGCCGAGGCAGCCGTCCGGCAGCGGTGGCGGCGGATCGCCCTCGGGCAGGCCGGAGTCGACGAAGCCGAGCCAGTGGTGTTCGACACCGAGGATCTCGGCGGCCTTGGCCATTTCGTCACGCCGGATCTCAGCCATGCGGCCGTGCACCTCGGGCAGGTCCATCGCCGGGTTGAGGATGTCGCCGCGCTCGCCGCCGGTCAGTGTCACGACGAGCACGCGCACGCCTTCGTCGGCGTAACGCGCCATGCTGGCCGCGCCCTTGCTGGACTCGTCGTCTGGGTGGGCATGCACCGCCATCAGCCGCAGTTCGCTCACCTGTTCCCTCTGCTTACCAGTGCCAGCCCTGCGCCGGCAGTCGTCGAGACCTTTCAACCAACTCGGGTAGCCCTATAGTTCCAGTTCTGTAGATCTATCCGACCGACGGGCATGCAAAACGAGATGATCGAGCGTCCCACCGCCCGCTACGGGCGGCAGCGGCTGAGCCGTCGCAACCGCCGGTGGATCGCTATCGGCTTGGCGCTGCTTGTGTTGGCCGGTGGGGTCGCCATCGCGGTGATCGCTTCGCAACGGCTGGGCAGCGGCGACGTCAAGGGCGAGCTGGGTGGCTATCGGCTGGTCGACGACGAAACCGTCGAGGTCACGATCAGCGTCACCCGCGACGACCCCTCGCGGCCGGTGGTGTGCATCGTGCGGGCCCGCTCGATTGACGGCACCGAAACAGGACGCCGGGAAGTGCTGGTGCCGCCGTCGACACAGAAGACTGTGCAGGTGACCACCGACGTCAAGGCCAGCCGGCGGCCCGTCGTCGGCGACGTCTACGGCTGCGGGACCGACGTGCCGTCGTACCTGGTGGCGTCCTAGAAACACACGGTCGCGCGTCGGCGCAACAAACGCCGAACTGCGAATTCGTAAAAGTTGGCTGTCGTCGCGGTGGTATTATGGTCCGATACACGGTTCCTGCTGGGGCCGTGTATTGCTGCATTTAGTGCGCGGATTAGGCGCTGACAATCGCGGCAATACACGAACGAAAGCTCCCGGCGCCGTACAGACGAGACTTCTTACGCGAAGAGCGCGAGAGCAAAGACGACAGGAGCGCGACGACATGACCGATACCCAGGTCACCTGGCTGACTCAGGAGGCATACGACCGGCTGAAGGCGGAGCTCGATCAGCTGATCGCCAATCGACCGGTCATCGCTGCGGAGATCAACGACCGCCGCGAGGAAGGCGACCTGCGCGAGAACGGCGGCTACCACGCCGCCCGCGAGGAGCAGGGCCAGCAGGAGGCCCGCATCCGTCAGCTGCAGGAGCTGCTCAACAACGCCAAGGTGGGCGAGGCGCCCAAGCAGTCCGGTGTGGCGCTGCCCGGCTCGGTGGTCACCGTGTACTACGGCGACGACAAGTCCGACAAGGAGACGTTCCTGATCGCCACCCGTGAGCAAGGCGTCAGCGATGGCAAACTCGAGGTGTACTCGCCGAACTCCCCGTTGGGCGGTGCCCTGATCGACGCCAAGGTCGGTGAGACCCGCAGCTACACCGTGCCCAACGGCAACACGGTCAAGGTCACGCTGGTCAAGGCCGAGCCGTACCACTCCTGACGCGACCGCTCCGCGCGGTCGGATTACAGTCCGCGTATGGCGCAGATCGCCGAGGACCTGTTTCTGCTGCTGCTGGACAACGCG
>NZ_DATENY010000005.1:0-102103 GCF_035274705.1 Mycobacterium sp.
GGCCGTGTCGGCCGACGACATCCTCGAGGACCTCGCGTGTTCTGCGGCACTGGACAGTGATGTAGTTGCCGGTTGGTTGCCCGACTCCGCCGTAGCGTCCTGTCGGCTCCCAGCCGAACCGCACTTCGCCTTCCTCCGTTCCTACCGCGGCCCGATCAAGGGCGTAGCGACCTTCGAAAGGGCGCAGATTATGTTGGAGCCGCTCAATGTTGGCGGGAAGTGGCTCGAACAGGTAAGTGAAGGTATCGGCTCCCCGAGACAGAAAGTACGCGGCTGAGATACCGATATTGGAACCGAAGTCCACGACGACCTTGTCGCTGTCATCGGCGAGATAGTCGACTCGGCAGAAGATCTCGTTAACGGTGAGGACGTCGTGGTGGGTATACAACTCGAGGTCGATCGGACCGATCGGGCTGGAGACGCGCACACTGCACGGGTACTCCCCCATGCCCGTCAAGTACCGGCGATACATCTCGAAGGGATGTTCGTACAGCCTCAGCATGTTGCTGGCTGCGACATAGTGTTGTCGCTCGAATACCGCTTTGGCAATCGTGCGGGTATCACGCCCAGCGATCCGCACGGACTGCAGCCCCTCTCTGGCCCATGCCATTTGGCGTCAACGGACCGCAACACACGGCTACTGGAGGCAGTTTGTACGCGCTCAGGCCCGGCACGCTTCATACCCTAACTCGATGGCGACCCAGCCCTGTACGCGTTCGATGAACCGCGCTTCGGAGAACTCCGCTACGTCATCAGTCGTCGGCCGAATGCCGCGATCTATGAGTTCGCGGGTACGGTCGGCAACACTCCTGACGTCGGCGAAATCCGCTACTACGCCAGCCGCTGATTTTCGAGCGCTCTCCTGTGCGCCACCCACGGCGTTAACCACCACCGGTGCCCCTGCCGCCATCGCCTCAACCGGCATCATGCCGAAATCCTCCACAGGGGGGAACACATAGGCGGCGCTACGCGCGTACAGCGCGTGCAGCAACGCATCCGATGGGGAGATGACAAACGTCGCAGGCACCGACGCGCTCGCTGCGATGTCGCGAAGGCGCTGTTCCTCGGGGCCTCGGCCGGCGATCACCACCGGGATATCCAGGAGGGCACCGATAGATATCACCTTGTCGAGTTGTTTGTACGACACAAACCGTGAGGCTCCAAGGATGAATATTGCTGGCAGACCATCGATTACGCGCAGATCGGCGTCGCTGAGGCCGTTGCCTGTTCGCGCCGACTCCGCGATCGCTTCAACCGGAACGGGTGGGTAGATGACCGTTGCGTCGCGGTCCCAGAACCGCCTGATGCGGTCCTGGACGCATGCGCTGTTGGCTGCGATCGCGACATGTTCGGTTGCCCGTCTCTTGTCCATCGATTTGTAGTACGGCGAGACAGCTCGCACGGCAGGATTGCCGCCGCGGAAATCGAGTTCCGGTGTCCATATGTAGCGAGCCGGGGTGTGCGCGTACACGAACTTGGGGATGCCTCGGTTCGCACCCTGGAATCGGGCATGGTGGGCGAACAGATGCGAACTCACAAGCATCCAGTCGTAGCGGTGGCCGCTGCGGAGCGTTCGCCATGTATGGGGCATCAATGGCAGCGCGACCGCTTTGGACCGTCGCAATGGAGTGCGCGAGAACCAGGACTCCGTGATCTTGCGGTCGGCCATCACGGCGCCAGGATCGCGCCACAGCGTCCACAGGTCGGCGTCGGGAAAGGCATGACTCATCGCCTCAAAGACCTTCTCAGACCCGCCATGTGCTGACATCCACTCGTGGACTACGACGCCCGCCACTGTCGGCTTCCCCTCCGGTCGAGACTAGCCCGGTTCAGTACGCACCCCTACGGCTTCACCACCGAGCTCACCTTCCGCGGTAGAACAAGACCTCGCGGAACGTCCGCAAAATGATCTTTATGTCCAGCCAGAGCGACCAGTTTTCTATGTAGAAGTTGTCGTGTCGGGCGCGGTCGGCGATGGACGTGTCCCCCCTGAGCCCACTGACCTGAGCGAAACCGGTGAGCCCGACCTGTACGCGGTGACGGTGGGCATATCTGTCGAACTGTGTCGAGAATTGCTCGACAAAGTGCGGCCGTTCCGGTCTCGGCCCCACCAGCGTCATATCGCCTCGAAGTATGTTCCAGAGCTGAGGCAGCTCGTCGATTGAGGTGCAGCGCAGGAACCGTCCGACTCGACCGACGCGGTTGTCGGCGGCCACACACCAATTCGTCTGCGACTCAATTTCATTGGCCGGCCGCATCGAACGGTACTTCAAAAGCTCGAAGTGCTTGCCGTCGCGTCCCACCCTGACTTGCCGGAAGATGACGCCGGGTCCACCCTCGATCCGCACCGCCAGCGCAGCTGCAGCCAACACGGGCAGCAAGAGGATCAGTGCCATCACCGCGACTGCGATGTCGAACCCACGCTTGATCACCCGCGTCGGCCCGTGAAGGTTGGGATTGCGGATTCGCATGATCGGAATGGAGCCAATGTGGTCAGCCATGCCGGTCTGGGTGTGGAAGTGATGTATTCGCGGAACAACGAATAGGTCTGTGTGTTGACACACCTCTGTACGCACCGCATCGATCAACGCGCGTTCCTCGAAGCTTCCATCAGCCACCAGCAAGGTGTCCGCACCGGTCCTCAACACCGCAATGTCTAGATCGGCAAGGCGACCTAGTCGTGGCAGGTACTCCTCGGCCGGACAGTCGTCACCATCATCGACGAAGCCATCCAATGCGATTCCGTACTCGCGATGCTGGGCAAGGATTCTGGCCAATTCTGTGGCCAGCGGTCCGCCGCCGATCAGCACGGTGTGGTGCTTTGCAATTCCGCTTCGACGACCTATGGCGATGAGCCGTGTGGTGATGACGCGGCCAACAATGACCAGCGCCACGGCCTGGCAAGCGGTTTGGAAGAAGATCAGTACCTCCACCTTGTGATACAGGTAGAGGATCGCGGCGGAAACCGCGGCCACGGCGGCCAGCAGGCGAGTAACGATAGACGGCAGCTCGTCCAAGACACTGAGGTGCAACGGTGCGACGTATCGGCCGCCGTCGGTCAGGAGAAGTGTCGCAAGGATGGCCATCAGCACCATTGCGTGGATCTGAGGTGGCCGCCATGCAAGTGGAGCCAGCATCAGTGCGAAGTCGACGACCGGGACGACCATCCACGCCCGGATGCGGCTGAGGAACCGCATGTCGACGCGCTCACGATCGCCGACCGGACGAAGGACATCTTTGGCGACTTCGAGAACCGGTGGCCGCCCAGCGTCAGCGTTCGCCGTAAGCGGCGCCACCTGTGTTCGACGGCTGTCCAGGAGCCGGACATTATGCGGAATACCGCTCCCAATTTCGAGATCGCGAGCCCGAGATTTCTCAGTGACAGCCGCTGCGGTCGGCTCGAGGACTTCGGTCATGACTGGACACCCGACGCGCCCAATGAATTTCCATTCAGGTGAGTCGGCAATATCCTCGATGAACCGCTAAACGGAAACAACATCGGACGGCCCCCGCGTCCAACCCACGTTGCCCACGCGCGTATGCGCGGGTCGCAATACCGACATCACTTACCCCCTGTAGCCGTCGGTGACGACTTTGCCGGTGAGAATGGCGGTCCCAACGCCAACCAACGGCGAGTGTTGTGGCTATCCACACCCCGCAGCCACGACAATCGTTACCGTTCTTGTCACCCGGTGACCAGCATATTCACAGCGGGGTGCCTGACGGAATGAGGTGTTTCCCTATGATTTCACTGCGCCTACCCTAGGAACCGCTGGTAGATCTGACTTTTCATGTCAGGGGACCCGGTTTCCCTGAATGCTTGACTGCGGTTGCTGTGGTTGCACGGTCAGCCGGACACCCACGACAGTTCCTGCGCCAGACACAGATTCCGCGGCACTTGACTGGCATGCATGGACCGCCGGCCAAGATGCATTCGCTATCTAGGCGAGATTAGCTGATCGGAGAACCGCACCACGGATTGAACCGTCCGGAGATTCCCGACCTTAAGTCAATTCGATGTTAACTAGTCGTGTGACCGAAATTTCCAACGATTTCTACAACCAGATCCAAGACTCGACACCTATTCGTGGTCGATTTCGCGGCTGTTCGGCGCGGTGACCACAGCTGGGAAATTGTACTAATTCTGCGCGAACCGCTATCGCGACACCTTGGATGTAGAGATCGATAACCAGCTACGACACGCGCCGGCACGCTATCGGGCAAATTGGGACCTTCCGACAGCTCCAGTCGCGGAGTCATTGGACTGCACACCCGGTGGCGGCCAGCATCGACAGAGGGAGGCTCAAGGCAGTTCCAGTACGGTTGTACGCGGCCCGATACCGTTCAGGCCGGCGTCGGAGATTCACTGTCGAAGTGAGGAGTTTGCTCTGCACGTCCTGTTTGTTTGCACCGGAAACATCTGTCGGTCGCCAATTGCGGAGCGACTCGCCTCGGCGTATTCCACTCGGATTCGGGTTCCGGACTTCAGAGCTTCCAGCGCGGGTACCCGCGCAGTGACTGCGCATCCGATTCACCCCGACGCGGCGCTCGTTCTTGAAAAACTGGGTGGAGACGCATCCAACTTCGCAGCGCGACAGCTCACATCGCGCATTGCTTCAGATGCCGATCTTGTTCTCACGATGACGAGGGCGCATCGCGATACTG
The DNA here is from genome assembly GCF_035274705.1 of Mycobacterium sp. GTDB lineage: Bacteria > Actinomycetota > Actinomycetes > Mycobacteriales > Mycobacteriaceae > Mycobacterium. Next base: position 4,666 of record NZ_DATENY010000005.1, read on the forward strand.
TCCTGGAACTTGCCCCGCGCCAACTCCACAGAACCTTCACCCTGAGTGAAGCCGCCCGACTCGCATCAGATTGCAACGCACGAAACATCGCAGATCTCGCGGCGCTCCGCCCGCACTTGGCAACGCACGAACTTGCGGACATTCCTGACCCGATTGGCCGCGCCGCGGATTTCTTTGCGACGGTGGGTTCACAGATTGCCGAACTCCTGCCGCCAATAGTCGAACTTTGTCAGCGCTCCTCCCCTCTCGCCGCCGATTAGCGGTGCACGCCTGCACAGCGGTGCTGAAATATATCTGAAACCAACGCAATTCGAGCCGCCAGATGGCGACGTCATCTCAAGTGGGGTCAGGTATTCAGTGCGCCCCGCCCGAGCGCGTACACCTGCCAGCCAGCGTCCGACCAGAAGTCATAGTCGACCGCGTTTCTGGCGTCGAGTAGCCGCGGCTCGCGAACAACGGACAGGAACGAGCGGGGATCGATGCTGCGGTACTCGTCCCATTCCGTGGCCAGCACGATCAAATCTGTATTGCGGCACGCGTCTTCGATGATCGGGCAGTACGTCAACGTGGGGAACCGCCTGCGCGCGTTGGGGATGGCTTTCGGGTCGTGCACCCGGACAGCAGCCCCCTTCAGATGCATCGCGGCGGCAACGTTGAGGGCCGGGGAGTCGCGCACGTCATCGCTGTTGGGCTTGAACGCCGCGCCCAGCACGGCGACATTTTTGCTCAGGAAGTCACCTCCGAGCATGGCACCGGCGATAGCGACGACCTTGTCGCGACGGCGCATGTTGATCTTGTCGATCTCACGCAGGAACGTCAGCGCGTCAGACGCCCCCAGCTCGCCCGCCCGAGCGCTGAAAGCGCGGATGTCCTTGGGCAGGCATCCGCCGCCAAATCCGAGGCCGGCGTTGAGGAAACGACTACCGATCCGCTCGTCGTAGCCCAGCGCCCGGCTGAGCGTGACGACGTCGGCGTTGGCCACCTCGCACACCTCGGCCATCGCGTTGATGAACGAGATCTTAGTGGCGAGAAAGGAATTCGCGGCGACCTTGACCATCTCGGCCGTCGCCAAGTCCGTCGTGATGTAAGGCGTGCCGCGATCGATGATCTTCCCGTAGACCTCCAGCAGCGACTTCTCGGCATACTCCGACGTCACCCCGAACACCAGCCGATCGGGGTGCAGGGTGTCCGGCACGGCCTTACCCTCGCGAAGAAACTCGGGATTCCAGGCCAATTCGAGCCGAGAGCCGTCACCGCCCAGGCTGTCGGCCAGCCGTTGGGCGGTTCCGACTGGCACGGTCGACTTCCCGACAATCAGCCCGTCGCAATCTGCGAGGTCGGCGACGGTCTGCACCGCGGCGTCGACGAAGCGCAGATCGGCGGCATCAGACCCCGATTGCTGCGGCGTCCCGACACAGATGAAATGCAGTTTCGCGCCCCGAACGGCCTCCTCGGCGCTGGTGGTGAATCGCAACTGGCCCGTCGCGAGCGCCGATTCCAATAGCACCTCGAACTCCGGCTCGAAGAACGGCGAGACCCCGCGCGATAACGCCTCCACCTTCGCCGAGTCGGTGTCGTATCCGACGACCTCGTGCCCCAGGCTCGACATGCATGCAGCGTGGACGGCGCCCAGATAACCGGTTCCGATCACACTGATTCGCATTGCAACACCTCGGCCCGGGCTACGCGGACGATCGTCGGTCAGATTTCACATAGACCTGTGCGCTTGCAGATTGCCTGGCAATACGTCAAGTTCGAGTCGGACGTTTGACACCACGACGGATTCTTGTTGATCCTTGCCGCCGTTAGTTGGTCCTTTTTCGCCGCCACACCTGCCGGACTCATCACCGAGTTGCCGGGGTTCCCTGGCGAGGCAAGGGGATTATTGCAGTTCAAGTCAAACACGTATTCTTTTTTGTTGTCGTTCCTGCCGCTGGAATCCAGGAATATCGACTTGTGCCAACTGGCGACAGTGCAGGCGCCCGTCTTGACCTGATCGCCGGTCACCGTACCGACGACGGCGGTGCCACCTTTGGAAGAAATCGCCGCTGAAGCCTCGTCGTAGGAAATTCCAATCAACCCGTCCTTAGCCAAGGCGACACCGGACCCGAACATCGTCACCGAAAGTGCCGCAGCACCAACGGAACCCAGGATCCGCACGGCCAAACTGCCCATCAGAAACCCCTCCCTAGCGAAGAATTCTTGCCGATCTCGCACCCGTTGGCTGCATACCGCTCGGCCTGCGCAGCGTCGTCAGCTCGGGGCTGCGACGCCACGAAACTTGCGGGGCCCCCCGACCACCGCGGCACTCTCATGCTCGGCGCCCACCCCCGCAAGCTCTGCCCCCTCGCTCGGCTGAAATCTGCGGCAGGACCCCTCCGATGCCGCATCCTTCGTTGCGAAGTGAATTTAGCTCGGTACCGGTACCCCAGGAATCGGGTGTTTCCCTAAGGTTGCCCCCCACCCCCCCTTCCGATTGGGCGCCGGCGCACCGACTCAGCTACCGGGACCAGGGCGGGCGGTCGTCTTTCTGCGGCCGTTGGCCCCTCCCCGGCCGGGGCGCGCAAGCAGGATTCGACGGTGCAGATAATTTCGATATCACAGGTTTGACCACGAAAAGGGTTTGCCGGATGCGACGATTGTCCCGATGGTCGGGGGGCTCATCGACCGTTCGGTCGAGTGGGGGTTAGTTGTCGACTTCTTGATGTCGACAACTAGGGAGCCGTCTGCCCTCGTGATCGAGGGGGAGGCCGGCATCGGCAAGACCACCCTGTGGTCGGCTGCAGTACAGCAGGCGCGGGAGCGTGGGTTCCAGGTCCTGTCGGCCCGCGCCAGCCAAGCCGAGTCGGTGCTGGCTTATACGGTGGTTGCCGATCTGATCAGCCACGCGGACTCGGCAGCCCTGGGCGGCTTGCCCGAAGTCCAGCGCGCTGCGGTGGATCACGTACTACTGCAGGCCGACAGCGGGGACCCCCCGAGCGACCATCGGGTCGTCGGTACGGCCTTCCTTTCCATCCTCGAATGCCTGGCCGCCAAGTCGCCGGTGCTGGTTGCCATCGACGATGTGCAGTGGGTGGACGCGTCCAGCAAGAGTGTCGTCAACTTCGTTGCGCGCCGGCTTGACCGACGGATTGGCATGCTGGTCACTGAGCGTTCCGGACCCTACACGAGCGGAACAACTGCTTCCTGGCTACAGCTGCCCAGACAGACCGACATTGAGCGAATCTGTCTGGGGCCGTTGAGCGTTAGCGTGCTACACACGTTGATCTGCAACCGATTGGGTCACTCACTTCCTCGCCCGACGACGGTCCGGATCGCCGAGATATCTCATGGCAACCCGTTCTATGCGCTCGAGCTCGCATACGCGGCAAGCATCCAGTCTCCGACCGCCGAACCAGTGCTGCCAGGCACGCTCGCCGAGCTCATGCACGAGCGGATAGGTCATCTGGAAGAGGATGTCGAGGACGTGTTGCTCGCCGCGGCATGCGCCTCCGATCCGACCGTCGACCTGCTCGCTAGCGCCACCGGAACCACCACTGCGCGCACTGTCGAGCTGCTCGAACCGGTCGAAGACAAGGGCCTCATCAGCATTCACGGTAACCGGGTGAGGTTCAGTCACCCGCTGCTGGCGCGAGGTGTCTATACCGACGCCAGTCCGGCACGGCGGCGCCGAATACATCGGGCCCTGGCCGACATTGAGTCGCTACCCGAACTGAGGGCCCGACATCTCGCACTGGCGACCGTCAGCTCGGACCCCGCGACGCTGCACGCCCTCGACGCCGCGGCAGACGCGGCGCGTACCCGCGGTGCTCCGGCCGCCGCCGCCGAGCTCGTCGATCTGGCGATCCGGCTCGGCGGTGACACGCCCCAACGTCAGATCCGTGCCGCCACGCACCATTTCCAGGCTGGCTGCCCCGAACACGCCCGAGCGCTACTCGAACCCGTGATCATCCAGCTGCCCCCGGGCCCACTCCGAGCGACAGCAGTCAACCTGCTTGGGGAAATGCGCATGTACGACAACAGTTTTGCGCACGCCACTGAACTCCTTCGAGGCGCGGTAGACGACGCCGCGACCGAACCCACGGTGCTGGTGCAGAGCTTGCTTCTGCTGGCGCTTGCTCTTGTCAGTACCGGTGGGTACGACGAGTCATTGACCTACGTGCGGCAAGCAGTGACGTTGGCCGAGGAACTCGACTTACCTGCGTTGACCAGTCAAGTATTCGCGATGTGGGTGACTGTCGCCGCTGTGTGCGGGCAGGGCGTCGACGAGCCCAGGCTGCGGCGCGCGCTGGACCTCGAAGACCTCGACGTCGACGTGGCACTTCCGTTCAGTGCCAGCGCCGTCAACACGCTGGCTCTGGCCTGGGCCGGACAGCTGGACGAAGCCCGAGCTCAACTTATGGTTGTGCGGAAGCGCCGCATCGAGCGCGGAGCCAACAGCCACATCATCTACATCGACCTCCATGCCATCTTGATCGACGTCTGGCGGGCCGACTTCGCCGCAGCCGCACTCACAGCCGAAGAAGCGATGGAGCGCGCCGCGCAGCTCGGTGGTGATCACCTGGCGGTCATCGCCAAAGACGCCCGGGCTGTCGTTGCCTCCTACACCGGTCGCGAGGAGGAAGCCCGCGCGGATGCTCACGCCGCGATCGACGGAGCTCGCCGATGCGGCTCGCCACGCCTCGCGGACCGGCCGATCATGACCCTCGGGTTCTTGGATGTTTCACTGGGCAAATATGCCGAGGCCTTGACGACCTTGCAGCCGCTGCTCGCAGACTTCGATAACCTGCCCGGCACGGAGATTGTCACTGCGGCTTTTGTCCCCGATGCCGTCGAGGCAATGATCGCACTTGGGCGCATTTCCGAAGCCGGCCCATTGATCGAAGCACTGGAGCACAACGGCCGCCGCCTCGACCGCCCGTGGATGCTGGCAATCGGCGCCCGCTGCCGCAGCATGTGGTTGGCCGCCCAGGGTGACGTAGAAGCGGCCACCCGCACGGCGCACCGAGCGATGAGCGAGCACGACAGGCTGCCCATGCCGTTCGAACGCGCCCGCACCCAATTGCTGCTCGGCCAGCTTCAACGCCGCCAGCGCCTCAAGGAGGCGGCCACAGTAACCCTCTGGGATGCGTTGCGCGCGTTCGAGGACATGGGAACGCCGCTGTGGGCCAACCGCGTCCGCGACGAACTGGCCCGCACCAAGGTCGGCCCAACTCCGCACCTGCAACTGACCCCGTCCGAACAACGTGTCGCCGAACTCGCCGCCTCCGGTAGGACCAACCGCGACATCGCTGCCACGTTATTCATCAGCCCCAAAACCGTCGAAGCCAACTTGGCTCGCATCTACCGCAAACTCGGCATCCATTCGCGGGCCGAGCTCGGCCATCGGATGAGCCACCTGACCGGTGCGGAAGTATCCGACGCCAGCCGCACTGCGCTCCCCTAGCGTTTCGGGCGCTGGGCGACCCGCCCTGCATCTCTCGCCAAAGTTGCCGGTCAACGATCGTCGAATCCAGGTACGGATCATCACAACCCTGGTCTAGCTGGCGAGTGCGACGCCGATGGTGTCGCACTGGCCACTGGTGGCCAGGTAGTCTACGTTTGCTGTCGGCTTTGGGTGGGGATGTCGTGAATGCCGGGCTCGTTGATCGTCCGACCGAATTCAGAGCGATTGCTGCGTTCTTGCAATCGGCCGCTGAGCGAACCTCCGGCCTCGTCATCGAGGGCGAAGCCGGCATCGGCAAGACCACGCTATGGCTCGCGGCGACGGACCAGGCGCGCGAACGCGGATTCCAGGTGCTGTTGGCGCGTGTCGGCGAAGCGGAATCGATGCTGGCCTACGCGGCGGTGGCCGACCTGCTGGGCGGCGTGGATCCGGACATCCTCGACCGCCTCCCCGACGTCCAACGCCTCGCGGTTGATCGAGTGCTGCTGCGAGCCAGCGTCGGCGGTCCCGCCACCGATCAACGCGTGGCCGCCGCGGCGTTGGTTTCCGTCGTCGAACACCTCGCCGCCGACAAGCCGGTAGTGATCGCCGTCGACAATGTGCAGTGGCTCGATTCTTCCAGCCAATCCGTCCTGACGTACGCGGCCCGACGCTTCAGCGGCCGGGTCGGAGTGCTGGTGACCGAGCGGTGCGACCCCAACCGCGGCGAAGCGGTGACTCGGCTGCAGCTGCGCGATCCCGACAGCATCGGGCGGGTCCACGTCGGCCCGCTCAGTCTCGGCGGACTGCATGCACTGATCTCAGCGCGGCTCGGTCGATCGTTCGCCCGCTCAACGATGGTGCGAATCGCCGAAATCTCCTGCGGCAACCCGTTTTACGCACTCGAACTGGCCCGCGCCATTCACGTCGGCTCCGGCAGGGCGCAACCATCGCTGCCGGCGACGCTGGCCGACCTGATGCGTCTTCGCATCGGCACGCTCGAAGGACAGACCGGCGACGTGCTGCTGGCGGCCGCCGCGGCGGCCAATCCGACCGTCGAGTTGCTAGCGCAGGTCGTGCACACCACCGTCGAGGGCGTTGTCGAGCTGCTCGACAACGCCGAAAGCAAAGGCATCATCGCGATCGACGGCAATCACGTCCGGTTTTCCCATCCGTTGTTGGCCCACAGCGTCTACACCGACGCACGTCCGGCCCGGCGTCGGGCCGTCCACCGCGCGCTGGCCGAGGTCGTCGTACTCCCGGAACTCAAGGCGAGGCACATGGCATTGGCGGCTGCGCGCGCGGACCCCAACACGTTGAAGGCGCTCGATACGGCGGCCGACGCCGCCCGCGCCCGCGGTGCACCTGCTGCCGCGGCCGAATTGGTCGAGCTGGCAATAGGACTCGGCCAGGACACTCCATCTCGCCGAATCCGCGCGGCCGAACACCACTTCAAGGCCGGCGATACCGAGCGTGCCCGCGCGCTGCTCGAATCGACCATCGACGAGCTGCGGCCGGGACTGTTGCGCGGAGTCGCCTTGAACCTGTTGGCCGGAATCCGCATGTATGACGACACGTTCATCCAAGCGGCCGCGTACCTGGAGCGCGCACTCGACGACGCCGAAGCGAATCCCGGTCTGTACGTCCAGACGCTGGTGTCGTTGGCGTTCGCACAAGGCATGGCGGGACAGTTCGACGCGTCAGTGCGAAACGCCCGCGAGGCGGTGACACGTGCGGAAGCGTTCGGCTACCCACCGTTGACCAGCCGCGCGCTCGCCATGTTCGTCAACACATCGTTTCTGTACGGCCATGGGCTCGACGAAGCCAGCCTGCGCCACGCAGTGGAGCTCGAAGACCCCGATGCCGATACCCCAATCCCCTTCAGCGCCAGCGCCATCAACGCGTTGATCTGCGCGTGGACCGGTGAGCTGAACATCGCCAGCAGGCAGATGGCCGCGCTGCGTGACCGATGCGTCGACCGCGGGGCCGAGAACGACATGATGGCCGTCAACGGCTACTGCACACTGATCGAGATGTGGCGCGGCAACTACGCTGAAGCCGCTCGATTGGCAGAAGACACCATGCAGCGCGCCGAGCAGAGCGGCGGTTCGCGCACCATTGCGCTGACCGTACGCGCGGCGGTCAACGCCTACATCGGTCAGGAGCGTGAAGCCCGGGCCGACGCCAACGCCGCCACGGCGATCGCCCGCGAGTGCGGGGTACCGCGGTTGGCCGAATGGCCGACCATGACCATGGGATTCCTCGAGGTGTCACTGGGCAACTACGCCCAGGCGTTGACAGCCTTGCAGCCGATGCTGGACGTCTTTGGCTCGCTTCCCGGCAGTGAGATCATGACCGCCACGTTCATCCCTGACGCTGTCGAAGCCATGGTCGCGATGGGTCGGCACGCCGACGCAGTGCCGCTCATCGAGGAGCTTGAGCGGAACGGCAATCGCCTGCGCCGCTCGTGGATGCTCGCCGTCGGCGCGCGCTGCAGGAGCATGTGGCTGGCTGCCACGGGCGACGTCGCTGCGGCAGATCGGCTGGCCCACGATGCCATGACCGAACACGAGCGGCTGCCCATGCCGTTCGAACGCGCACGCACGCTGCTGCTGCTCGGCCAGCTGCAACGGCGTCAACGCCAGAAGGAGGCCGGCGCTGCGACTCTGCACGAAGCGTTGCAGGCTTTCGGAACCATGGGTACGCCGCTGTGGGCCGACCGCGCGCGGGCCGAACTCGCCCGCACCAACATCGGGCCGAGAAGTGAGTTGGCGTTGACGCCATCCGAGCGGCGAGTGGCCCAGTTGGCCGCGTCGGGCATGACCAACCGCGACGTCGCCGCGGCGTTGTTCATCAGCCCAAAAACCGTGGAGGCCAACCTCGGCCGCATCTACCGCAAGCTCGGCATCAAGACTCGGGCGGAACTCGGCCGCGTCATTGACGATCTGTAGGCCGCGATGGAAGCGCGCCACGGCCCCTTCGGCGTCGCCGCCGTGCTGTGGCAGTCAGGCACTGGTAAGCGACTGATGACCCAGCCACTCAGCGACGTCCGTCAATGGGCGACGCGGAGGTGAGGGAAGCGAGTCGGCGTCCACGGGAGGCCACCCTATGCGCAACAACATCTGGGGAAACCCCACGATACTAAACAAGTTGGCTTGCACAGTATCTCGCGCTTCGCTGGTCTCCAGCGGCTCTGCGACAGGGCAACTCGCAAGTCCCAGCGCGGTGGCCGAGAGCAGCACCAGGCTGGTCGCTTCTCCGGCGCGCAGACGGGCGAGCCGGCTGTCGTCTTTGGTGCCTAGAGCCAACACGACAGCGTTGTCGTCTTCCGAGTCGGCGATTGGCGGAGACACCATCGACGCCGTCGAATCGGATTTCGGTGCGTGCCCGTGCGGAGTCGTGTGCCGCCAGACTGCTTGCGCCACAACGTGTTGCAATTCCGCGGTTTCCACTCGCCGTGTCGTCACGCCGGCACGGGCGGCGCGAGCCCCAATCAAAGCCATGTCGGCGGTAGACACTGGCCACGGGCTGTACGGCCGCCAGTCACTGCGCCGCCTCGGTATTGCCGAGGCCAACGCGGCATCGAGTGCGCCGGCGGGGTGCCGCGACAGCTCCAGGGCGGCAACGTGTCCGGGTTCCGCGGGATCGGGCAGCCTCTGGACCTTTGCGCGCCATCCCAGCGCCGCAAGGGCAACGACACAATGGTGCAGCGCAGCACCGCAGCTCAGCAGGACGTCCCGGCTTTGTGGGTCGGTGTCGAGTCCGCCTCGGTCAGGGTCCGCGTAAAGATGCAGACTTTGGGCGCCCACGCGCCACAGCCAAGGTTGGGAGTCATTGATCGACGGTGCGCGCGTCGCAAGCGACAGCGCAGTGTGGATCGTCTCATGATCGGGTCGGCAAGCGATCATTTGCTGGCCTGAATCTCTTGGCCGCCGCGAAGCATCGAAGGGGACCATGGCATTCGCCGACGTTGTTTGCCCTTGGGCTGTCGGTTGGCGGACCGGAAGGCTCCTCGCTTGCTAGATGTGCAAACGCGGTCACCGTGCAATGCCTTAGCTACTGACAGTTTGGCATGTCCAGCTCTCTGTAACTCGTTCCAGTTCGATGGAGTAAATGCACTGGCCACCGGCAATACGGCGCAAAGGCCCGCGATCTGGTTGAGGGTAGCGAGCCGTTGCAAACGCAAAAGCTGGCTACTTGACCTGCGCCCGGGACGCGCCTTTGCCATATTTGCACCTCGATGCGGATTAATTGACTATTTCGTCAATCATACCGATGAACTGCGCCGATTTCGCAGGAAATGCGATTTGCTAGCTGCCATACTCGGGCTGTGTCGGGGGTTGGAGTACACCGCTCTGCCGAAGGGCAAGCGGTTGGGGAATTCTTGTCGGCTGCCGATGCGCAGCCATCGTGTCTCTTGGTTGAGGGCGAGGCCGGCATCGGCAAGACAACGCTGTGGCTAGCCGCGATCAGCCAAGCGCGTGAGCGTGGATTTCACGTGCTGTCCGCCCAAACGGGGCAGGCCGAGTCGATGCTCGCGTATGCGGCGACAGCCGACCTGCTCGCCGATGTCGAAGCGGCCGTTCTTGACCAACTGCCCGACGTGCAGAGCATCGCACTCGACCGGGTTCTATTGCAGACAGACCTCGGCGGTCTCCCCACCGATCAAAGGGTGGTCGCGACTGCGTTTCTGTCCATTGTGGAGGGGCTTGCACGCACTGCGCCGGTGCTGGTTGCGATCGACGACGTTCAGTGGCTAGATCCGTCGAGCAAGGCGGTCGTGGCGTTCGTCGCACGGCGCCTCACGGGCCGCGTCGGCCTGGTTCTCACCGAGCGGTCACAGCGCGGCTCCGAGACCGCGACATCGTGGTTGCGGCTGCGCAGGCCCGACGGCATCGAACGAATTCGCTTGCGTCCGTTGAGTCTCGGCGGCCTACGTCTGCTGTTCGACGCGAAGCTGAGCCGGTCGTTTCCTCGCCCGACAATGACGCGCATCGCCGAGCTCTCTGGCGGCAATCCGTACTTCGCGCTGGAGTTGGCGCGCACAATGGCGAGCGAATCGCCGGGCAGCGAAGTGGCATTACCCGCCACGTTGGCCGAGGTGGTGCGCGCCCGAATCGGACGCCTGGACGACGACGCGCGGGAGATGTTGCTGGCTGCCGCCTGTGCTGCCGAGCCGACGGTGGATCTGCTGGCGCGCGCCACCGGCAACCCTATTGAGCGCACCGCCGAGCTGCTCGCGGAATCAGAGAGTCACGACATCGTCGACATCGACGGAAATCACGTGCGGTTTTCTCACCCCCTGCTGGCTAGGGGTGTCTACGCAGACGCCAATCCGTCGCGCCGCCGAGCAATGCACCGGGCCTTGGCCAAGGTCGAGACGCTGCCCGAGCTGAAAGCCAGGCACCTGGCGCTAGCCACCACCAGTACGGATCCGGCGACGCTTCAGGCGCTCGACGAAGCCGCCACCGCCGCGCGGGCTCGCGGAGCCCCGATGGCGGCGGCTGAGCTGATCGAGTCCGCGATTCGGCTGGGGGGTGACACGCCATCGCGTCGGCTGTCGGCCGCCGAGCATTACTTCCAGGCCGGCGATAACAAGAGGGCCCGTGCCCTACTCGAGCCGACGATTGAACAGCTGGCGCCCGGGACGCAGCGAGCGACCGCCCTCAAGCTGTTTGCCGAAATGCTGGTCGCCGACGGCCGCTTCCAGAAGGCCGTCGATCTGCTGTGGACCGCGCTCGGAGACGCATCGGACGACCACGCATTGCTGGTGCAGACCTTGCTCCTGCTGTCGAATGCTCTGATCAACACCGGCGAGTACGACGAGTGCTTGCATCACACACGGCAGGCAGTGGCGCTCGCAGAAGAACTCGACCGTCCAGTGCTGACGAGTCAGGCACTCGCGATGTGGGTGACGGTGAGCTGCATCTGTGGCCAGGGGGTCGACGAACGCAGTCTCCAGCGTGCGCTGGAGCTGGAAGACCTCGACGTCGACGTGCCGAGCGCCTCGCGCGCCATCTGCACCTCTGCCCTGATTCTGGCCTGGACGGGTCAGCTCGATGAGGCGCGCACGCAGATGCGCGACGTCCGGCGCCGCTGCATCGAACGCGGCGCCGAGAGCCTGATGATATTCGTGTCTCTACACAGTGCCTTGATCGAAATCTGGCGCGGGAGCTTTACCGATGCCGCACAGATCGCCGAGGACGCGATAGAACGGGCCGAGCAGCTCGGCGGTGACCACGTGCTCGCCATCGCCCAGACGGTCCGCGCGGCGGTCGCGGCATACACCGGGTGCGACGATGCAGCGCGCGCCGATGCACGTGGAGCGTTGGAGGCCGCCCAGCGGTGCGCCGCGCCCAGCCTGATACAGCTGCCAACAGCGATCTTGGGGTTCCTCGAAGTTTCGCTGGGCAACTTCGCCGAGGCGCTGGCGACGTTAGAACCGCTGATTTCTGGATTCGACGCAATCCCAGGCACAGAGATCATTACCGCTTCGTTCCTGCCCGATGCGGTCGAGGCGATGGTTGCGGTGGGCCGGCTCGATGATGCCGAGCCGCTCATCGACGCGCTGGAACACAATGGGCGCTGGCTCGACCGCCCGTGGATGCTGGCAGTCGGTGCCCGCTGCCGCAGCATGTGGCTGGCCGCACACGGTGATGTCGTGGGTGCCGATCGGTTGGTCCACCAGGCGCTGCGCGAGCACGAGCGGCTGCCGATGCCGTTCGAACGCGCACGCACGCAGCTGCTGCTCGGCCAATTGCTGCGTCGGCAACGCCGCAAGGATCTGGCGGCCGCGGCCCTGCATGAGGCTCTGCACGCGTTCGAAGAGATGGGCGCGCCGCTGTGGGCCGAGCGTGCCCGCGCCGAGCTCGCACGGATTCGCGTCAGCCCGACCCACGACTTCGGGTTGACCCCCTCTGAACAACGGGTGGCCGAGCTCGCCGCGACGGGCATGACCAACCGCGACGTCGCCGCCACGCTGTTCATCAGCCCAAAAACCGTCGAACACAACCTGGCTCGCGCCTACCGCAAACTCGGCATCCACACACGGGCCGAACTCGGGCAGCGCATCAGTCAACTCAAACTGGGGGAATCAACCGGTTCCCACAGCACCGCGGACCATTAGCCGCGGGCTCAGGCCTCCGCGAAGTTGCGGGTGACCGCCGGGTCGACCGGGATGCCCGGGCCCGTGGTCGTCGAGACGACGACCTTCTTCAGGTACCGGCCCTTTGACGACGACGGCTTGGCGCGCAGGATCTCGTCGAGCGCCGCACCGTAGTTCTCGGCGAGCGCCTTCTCGTCGAATGACGCCTTGCCGATGATGAAGTGCAGGTTGGCCTGCTTGTCGACGCGGAAGTTGATCTTGCCGCCCTTGATGTCGGACACGGCCTTGGCCACGTCCGGGGTGACGGTGCCCGTCTTCGGGTTGGGCATCAGACCACGGGGGCCCAGCACGCGTGCGATGCGGCCGACCTTGGCCATCTGATCCGGCGTCGCGATCGCGGCGTCGAAGTCCAGGTAGCCGCCCTGGATCTTCTCGATCAGGTCGTCGCTACCCACCTCGTCAGCGCCTGCGGCCACCGCCGCCTCGGCCTTGTCACCGACCGCGAACACGATGACGCGGGCGGTCTTGCCGGTGCCGTGCGGAAGGTTGACAGTGCCACGCACCATCTGGTCGGCCTTGCGCGGGTCGACGCCGAGCCGGATCGCGACCTCGACGGTGGCGTCCTGCTTCTTCGACGACGTCTCCTTGGCCAGCTTCGCGGCCTCCAGCGGCGTGTAGAGCCGTTCGCGGTCGATCTTCTCGGCGGCTTCGCGGTATGCCTTGCTGTTCTTGCTCATTCGTATCTCCTGCTTTCAGGGTTGTGGTGCGGTGAGCGCTCGCGCGAAGAGCGTCCATCCAGTCGGGCCGATGCCAGCCCTCCCACGCGTCGAAACTTATTCGACGGTGATGCCCATCGACCGGGCGGTGCCGGCGATGATCTTGGACGCGGCGTCGATGTCGTTCGCGTTCAAGTCTTCCTTCTTGGTCTCGGCGATCTCACGCACCTGATCCCAGGTCACCTTGGCGACCTTGGTGGTGTGCGGGGTACCGGAGCCCTTTTGCACGCCTGCCGCCTTCAGCAGCAGCTTGGCCGCGGGCGGGGTCTTCAGGGCGAAGGTGAAGCTGCGGTCCTCGTAGACGGTGATCTCCACGGGGATGACGTTGCCGCGCTGGCTCTCCGTCGCGGCGTTGTACGCCTTGCAGAACTCCATGATGTTGACGCCGTGCTGGCCGAGGGCCGGACCCACGGGCGGGGCGGGGTTGGCCTGCCCGGCCTGGATCTGCAGCTTGATCAGACCGGCGACTTTCTTCTTCGGGGCCATGGGTGTTGGTGTTCCTCTCTCGTACTCAGTGATTTGTGTGCGTTTTCGAGCGCTCAGCGCTCCTCAACGCACACAAATCGCTCTAGATCTTGGCGACCTGGTTGAAGGTCAGTTCGACAGGTGTTTCGCGGCCGAAGATGGACACCAGCACCTTGAGCTTCTGTTGTTCGGCGTTGACCTCGCTGATCGAGGCGGGCAACGTCGCAAACGGTCCGTCCATGACGGTGACCGACTCCCCGACCTCGAAGTCGACCAGGATCTCCGGACGTTCCAGTCCACCGGCCTCGGCGGCGGCTGCGGTGGTCGATGCGGCCTTGCCGGGCTTCTTCGCGGCGGCGGGCGGAAGCAGGAACTTCACCACGTCGTCGAGCGACAGCGGCGACGGCCGCGACGTCGCGCCGACGAAGCCGGTCACGCCAGGCGTGTTGCGCACCGCGCCCCACGACTCGTCGTTGAGTTCCATGCGCACCAGGATGTAGCCCGGCAACACCTTGCGGTTGACCTGCTTGCGCTGGCCGTTCTTGATCTCGGTGACCTCTTCGGTCGGCACCTCCACCTGGAAGATGTAATCGCCGACGTCGAGGTTCTGCACGCGGGTCTCGAGGTTGGCCTTCACCTTGTTCTCGTAGCCCGCGTAGGAGTGGATGACGTACCAGTCGCCGGGCTGCAGCCGTAGCTCTTTCTTCAGCGCGACGGCCGGGTCCTCGTCCTCTGCCGGAGCCGCGTCGGCGGCGACATCAGACGCAGCCTCAGTGGCCGCCTCACCCTCTGCAACCGCCGGGGCCTCGTCGGCCACGTCGGCGGGCGTCGCGTCGACGTCCTCGGTCACGGCTTCGGGGTTGGCCTCGTCGATCAGGTCGACGCTGTCAGCCGAAGGCGCGTCGCCCTCGAAGCTAGTCACGGTTTCAGTCCTCTTCTCTCAATTCGCTCGTCAGCCGAACACCAGCGTGACGAGCTTGGCCAGGCCCAGATCGACCCCGCCGATCAGCGCCACCATGAATGCCAGGAAAACCAGCACCACGGCGGTGTAGTTGATCATCTGCTTACGGTTCGGCCAGATCACCTTCCGCAGCTCGGCGACTACCTGCTTGAGGTAGTTCCAGACGAATGCGAACGGATTGCGCGACGGCCGGTCGGCCGACTTCTTGGCGGTCTTCGTCGCAGTGCCCGCACCGTTCTTGGTGGGGCCGGCCTTGGTGCCGGTCGCCAAATCGACGGCCTCGCTGTCGACGTCGACACCGCTGCGCCGCGACCGCTTGCCCGTCGGTCGCGTGGGACGGGTCACCACCGCGGTCTGACCGCGGGTGTCACCGGTGCTGTCGGTGACGCTGTCCGTGCCGTCGCCTGGGGAGCCGGCACTATCGCGCTCGTCGCTCACCGCATGCCTTTCGTCTGGTTCTTGTGGGTCACCTTCCAGTGTCCACACTTGTCGAGTATTCAGTTGAGCAGGGGCGACAGGACTTGAACCTGCAACCTGCGGTTTTGGAGACCGCTGCTCTGCCAGTTGAGCTACGCCCCTTTAGCAATGACACAGCTGGCACTGTCGTCACAGTCGCGTCCGGGGCTTACACAATTCGCGCGCTCCCCGATCGGTCGATCTTCAAACCGACGGACAGCGCGCTGGACTGGGAAAACCCCGAGGTCCGAGTGTAGCGCGCGATCCGTCCCAGTTACTAATCCGATCCTTGGCCGTTCTCGCTGACCGCCGTCCGCACGACCTGCCCCGTCTCCGGGTCCCACTTGGCCGAAATCGAGTTGTCACCCTCGTGTCCCATCAGCGTGGTGAAGGACTCCATCACCACTTCGCCGCTCGGGTCGGTGAGCACATTGCGGGTCGTGACGATGTCGGCGCCGAATCGCTCGTCGACGGACTCGATGTACATCGTCCCGGTCAGCGCGTCGCCGTCCTTGATGGGCCGGTGGAAGAGGAACTTCTGGTCGACCTGAACGATCTGCAAAGTTTCCATGCCGAGATCGACGTGCTGGAAGAAGTGCCGCTGGATCAAAATCGCGAAGATCGACATGAAGGTCGGCGGCGCGATCAGCGCGTCGTGGCCCGCTTCGGCCGCGGCGGCCTCGTCGAGAGATACAGGGTCGTGGGCCTTGACGGCGTTGGCGTACTGGCGGATCTGTTCACGCCCCACCACGAACGTGTCGGGGTACTTCCAGACCATCCCCCGGATGTCTGTCTTTAGCGCCATGGCTAGGCCAACTTCGCGGTCGCGATGGCGCGGCCGAAGATCTTCTTCCCCCCGGAGGTGGCCGTCAGCGCGATGGTGATCGACTTCGTCTCCGGCTCAACGGATTTCACACGCCCATTGAACACGATTTCGGCACCCACGCCGTCGTTGGGTACCGGCACCACCGCGGTGAAGCGCACGTTGTACTCGGTGACGGCAGCGGGATCGCCGACCCACGACGTGACGTAGCCGCCGCCCAGACCCATCGTGAGCATGCCGTGCGCGATCGCGGTGTCCAGACCGACCTGCTTGGCGATGTCGTCGTCCCAATGGATGGGGTTCAGGTCACCGGAGACGCCGGCGTAGTTGACCAGGTCCTGCCGCGTCAGTGGGATCACCTGCTCGGGAAGCTCGTCGCCCTTCTTCACCGAATCGAACTCACGCAGTGGCATCTGAAAAACCCTCTTCTCCCTCACCAGTTCGACCCGCCAGGGTCGTGTACGTCTCCTGCACGACGTCACCGGCCTCGTTGGTAACGATGTTCTTGGTCACGATGATGTCGGCGCCGTGAGACTGCCGGACGGAGTCCACGTAGACGTCGCAGTAGAGCTTGTCGCCCGCATGAATCGGCTTGAGGAACTTCAACACCTGGTCGACCTGGATGATCTTCATGTCGGTGACGCCGATGTTCGCGGCCTCGAAGAACGCAGTCTGCGCCTGGTATCCGAACACGCAGATGAACGTCAACGGCGCAGGCAGCGACTTGTGACCGAGCTCGGCGGCCGCCGTCTCGTCGTGGTACGCGGGATCGTCGTTCTTCACGGCGACGGCGTACTCGCGCAGCTTCTCGCGACCGACGACGTAGTGGTCGGGATAGCGATAGTGCATCCCGACGATCTGCGCTGACAACGACACGGTTAGTGAACCTACCTAGTCAACCCTTGGGCAAACGCCCACGGGTTGGCGCGCGCTAGCGCGATTCCTTGTGGGGCTGGTGCTTCCCGCAGTTCGGGCAGAACTTCTTGAGCTCGAGCCGGTCAGGATCGTTGCGACGATTCTTCTTCGTGATGTAGTTGCGGTGCTTGCACACCTCGCACGCCAAAGTGATCTTTGGCCGTACGTCGGTACTGGACGCCACGTCAGCTGCCTCTTCCTGAATGTCTTTATTCGTCTTGTAGCGATGGCCGGACTCGAACCGGCGACCTAACGATTATGAGTCGTTCGCTCTAACCGACTGAGCTACACCGCCATGGTCGGGCGCCGTCGAGCCTCCGCGCTTTCCCTTCGCTTCGCTCGCCCGGTGTCCATCGAGCCCCCTAACGGAATCGAACCGTTGACCTTTTCCTTACCATGGAAACGCTCTACCGACTGAGCTAAGGGGGCCAAACCCGCGCAGCCGTGGCGTGGGCCTTAAAGAGGGTACATTCTCGCGGATATCCGCGCCAAACCGCTGGTCACCGCGGGACACGTCGAGGCTGCGGTGAGATCACGAAATTGCCAAGAATTGCGATCTGTCCGCAGCCCGGACGCCAGGTGATAGGACGGAACCGTGACCGAACCCGGCACGCCACGCGTGGCGGTGTACCTCGACTTCGACAACATCGTCATCTCGCGCTACGACCAAGTGCACGGTCGCAACTCGTTTCAGCGGGACAAATCGGCCGGCTTCCACAAGGTGCCGGGCCGGCTGGCCGCAGCGACTGTCGACGTCGGCGCCATCATCGACTTCGCCTCGTCGTTCGGCACCCTAGTGTTGACGAAGGCCTATGCCGACTGGTCGGCCGACGTCAACGCCGATTACCGCGGCCAACTGGTCGGCCGCGCGGTCGACCTCGTGCAACTCTTCCCAGCCGCCGCATACGCCAAGAACGGTGCCGACATCCGCTTGGCCGTCGATGCCGTCGAGGACATGTTCCGATTGCCCGACCTGACGCACGTAGTCATCGTCGCCGGTGACTCCGACTACATCGCACTGGCTCAGCGCTGCAAGCGCCTCGGTCGTTACGTCGTCGGCATCGGCATCACCGGCTCGATCAGCAAGGCGCTGACGGCCGCCTGCGACGAGTTCGTCACGTACGACGCGCTGCCCGGCGTGCCCGCCGTCGCGCCGGCACCCGCCAAGAAGACGCGCCGCACGAAGGATGAAGAGCCCGACGAGGAGCCCGAGGGACCCGACCCACAGTCCGCAGCCACCGGCCTTCTCGAGCGGGCGCTGCGAATCGGCCACGAGAAGGATGACGCCGAGTGGCTGCACAATTCGGCCGTCAAGGCGCAGATGAAGCGGATGGACCCGTCATTCAGTGAAAAGTCGCTCGGATTCCGCTCGTTTACCGACTTCCTCCGTTCGCGCAGCGACCTGGTGAATCTCGACGAGAGCACCACCACGCGCATGGTGCGACTCAAGCCCTCATAGGGTGGAGCGATGACCGATCGCCTGTACTTTCGGCAGTTGCTGTCCGGTCGCGATTTCGCGACGACCGACATGATCGCGGCGCAGATGCGCAACTTCGCCTACCTCATCGGCGACCGCGAGACCGGCGACTGCGTCGTCGTCGACCCGGCCTACGCCGCACAGGACCTCGTCGACACGCTCGAATCCGACGGCATGCATCTGTCGGGTGTGCTGGTCACCCACCACCATCCCGATCACGTCGGCGGGTCGATGATGGGCTTCGAGTTGAAGGGCCTCGCCGAGCTGCTGGAGCGGGTAAGTGTTCCTGTTCACGTCAATTCGCTTGAAGCAGAATGGGTTTCACGCGTCACGGGCATCGCGCGCAGCGAGCTGACAGCGCACGAACACGGGGATGTGGTCAGCGTCGGAGACATCGACATCGAGCTGCTGCACACCCCGGGCCACACGCCGGGCAGCCAGTGCTTCCTGCTCGACGGCCGCCTGGTCGCCGGCGACACGCTGTTCCTCGAGGGCTGCGGCCGCACCGATTTTCCTGGCGGCGACGTCGACGAGATGTATCGGAGTCTGCAGGCGCTTGCGCAGCTGCCTGGCGATCCCACGGTCTTTCCCGGGCACTGGTATTCGGCGGAACCGAGCGCCTCGCTGTCAGAGGTTCGTCGGACCAATTACGTCTACCGGGCAAGCAATCTCGACCAGTGGCGCATGCTGATGGGCGGCTGACCAGCGCGCGACACGGTCTTTGCGTGAGCAAAAGTCGCGCCACCCCCGGGCGACCTGCGTTATTCTCCCGTTGCTCGGCGCCCTTGCGGCGCGTGACGGGGAGGACCCTCTGCAATGACGACACCCGCTGGCTGGTACCCCGATCCCGACGGCTCTGGCGGCCAGCGCTATTGGGACGGGTCAATCTGGACCGAACACCGCTCCCCCGCCATACCCGAGTCGACCGAGCAACCCACAAGCCATGAGGTAGCCGCCGGCGAGCAGCCGACCGTGGTCGTCCCAACGCGCCCTGCCGAGGCCAGCGGTGGCGGCGCACACCGGGCGCCCGAACCGGACGCGCAGCCCGATCCAGGGGCGACGACCCCGGTGACCTGGCCTCCTTCGCAGGCCGAGCCGACGGCACCTTCGGCCGAGACGACCGCACCGGTGTTCACGGGTGAACCCACGCCTACGGCCACCGGCGCGCCACCCGAACCGCCAGACTCTGGCTTCCCACCGGCGGCAGAACAGCCCGTATCGAATGGCAATCGGCAGCTCATCATCAAGTTCGGTGCCGCCTGCGCGGCTCTGCTCGTGGTGCTAGTGGTTGTGCTCGTCTACGCGTTCTTCATTCACAAGAACGACACCACCCAGATCGGCGCATCGGGTAACACCACGACGTCCAAGTCGGCGTCGCCCACCACGTCGGCCACCAAGACCCAGACACAGAGCGAATCACCCACGGCAGCACCAGGTTCCGAACAAGCGACCGACAGCGGTATCACGTTCGCAGTCGACAGCGTCGAGACCGCCCCGAGCGTGAAGTATCAGGACGCGCCGGTCGAGAAGACGGCGCAGGGCGAATTCGTCATCGTGCACATGACGGTGTTGAACTCCGGCGACGCGCCCGTGACGTTCCTTGGCACGCTGCAGAAGCTCAAGGCCGCCGGCACCACGTATTCCATTGACGACGAAGCGACGTTCTATCTCAATGGCGGTCTGGCAGAACTGAATCCGGGCGATTCGGCCGACGTCGGCCTGGCCTTCGACGTGCCACCGGGGACCGTGCCCGAGACGCTCGAGGTGCACGGCGACCCGATGGGCGCGGGCGTCGATCTGCCGTTGTCGTAGCTTCACGTAAGACTGGAGGCGTGGCAGACACGCTTTATGCCGACGTGTCCGAGTGGCAGGTCGGCGTCAACGACAGTTATCCCTATCCCGTCTTGTGCATCCGGTCCAACGACGGCACGCATCGAGATCGCCGGTGGGTCAACAACTATGACTGGTGCCTGCGCAACGCCGACAGCGGGCACCTGACGTTCTTCATCGTCTACTTCGTCTGGCGGCCGAACTGGCAGCAAACCGTCGACACATTCAAGGACCTGGTTCGCACCCCTCACCCGAAGATGGCGGTGATGCTCGACGTCGAGTCGTGGGGTGGGCAGATCCGTGGCGATCGCTCGGCCGACATCAACGCCGCCTACGAGGCCGTCGGCGCGTTCGTCGGGTCGACGGCGAAGGTGATCGGTTACGGCAACGTCGGCGACCTGAACAACTTGTGGCCACGCAAGCCGCCGGGCATTCGACTGGTCGTCGCCGCCTATGGCTACAACCCGGCATACCCGGGGAAGATCGCCCATCAATACACCGACGGCCAGGGCTACGGAGGCGGCCTGCCTGAGGGTGCACCGCCGTTCGGCCGCTGCGACATGAACTCTGCGGACGGGCTGGCGGCAGACGAGTTCGCACGTGCATGTGGCGTTACACCCACCGATCCCGCAGCCGCCCAGCTTGCGCACTCAAGAATTCGTAGGAAACCTCGAATCGAGTAGTGCAATACGCAGGACACAGCGACTTTCGCCCGGCAAACTATTTCGCAGCAACGTCAATTAATCTTGTCGGGGGTTTGCCGTGAAGAACATCGTGCTGTGCTTCGACAACGCACGAGCGCATCTCGGGTCTTCTGTTGCGACAAATGCCGAGGCACTGCTGGGTCTGCTCGACGAAACGGACGACCAGATCACGTGGTACCACCCGGGTCCGCGATCGGCAAACACTCGGCGGCTGGGCGGTCTGCGCCGGCGGCATGCGCTTGACGACGCACAGGCAGCGATCTCCGAGGCCTACGAGTTCCTGATCGACTCTTGGGAGCCCGGAGACCGCATCTACCTGTTCGGCGTCGGGCGAGGCGCGTATTGCGCACAGTCACTGACCCGGCTGCTCGGAACAGTGGGCTTGTTCCCCCAGCTGATGGACTACGTGCTCGACGCCTATGCGCTGCCTCGCACGCGACGCACCCCGCAGGACTGGAATCGTGTCAGGCGATTGGCGGCGCGGTTGACCGGACGACGCGATATCGGGGTTCCCGTCGAGTATTTGGGGCTGTGGGACACGGCGAAATTGCCGGGGCTGCCGCGAGATTCGGAGCCGCTGACCAACGTCGCCGCCGGTCGGCACGCCGTCGCGATCGACGGTGGCTACGGTCCGTTCGGCGAGCACTTGGTGGCGTCCGGATCCGACCGGGTGGAGGAAGCCTGGTTTCGGGGCGCGCATTGCGACGTCGCCGGGGGCCCGGCGGCGTGCCGGCCGCTGGCCCAGATCGCGCTGGACTGGGTGCTCGACGGCGCCATTCGGGCCGGAGTCGCGGTGCGGCCGGGCAGCAGGCACCTAGGTCCGGCGCCGAGCGAGTTCGACGCGCTCTCCGGAAGCGCGCACACGATTTCGATCCGCAAGCTGCCCGCCAACGCACTGGTGCACGCGAGTGTCGACATCTATCTGCGCGCACATCCGGAGTACTGGCGGCGATTGCCGGCTCACGTCATCTGGGCCGATATGGATTGGCTCGCCCGCAGCGAGCGGCTGGTGCGTGCCGAACCGACGACCGCGCCGGTCCTACCCGAGCTGCTGACGGCCGCCGCGTCGTGAACTAAGTAGCGAATCCCCAGCTACGCGAGAATTTGCGTAGTGCACTACTCATGACCGCTGTGCATCCGCGCAGCAGACTTTGCCTATGACCGCTGCGCTACCGCACAAGGTAGTACCGTCCGAGGTTATGGCCCAAAACTGGCCTGTGGTCCGTCGCGACAACGAATACGCGACGATCCACAACGCGCTGGTCGACAAAAACGGCGGGTGCGGGATCGTCCTGATCGGCGACGCGGGTGTGGGCAAGACGACGCTGGCGCGTCTGGTGACGCAATCGCTGCCCTCGCGCGTGCAATGGGTGGCAGGCACGGAGTCGGCACGCAGCATCCCACTCGGTGTGTTCGCCCATCTGGTGGGGGCCGCGACGTCGCGGGATCCGGTGGCCTTCCTGTCGGCGGCGCGCGAAACGATTATCGCCGAAGGGCATTCGGTGATCGGTGTTGACGACGCCCACCTGCTCGATCAGCTTTCGGCGACGCTGCTGCACCAGCTGGCGCTGGACGGCTCGGTGCGCATCGTCGCGACAGTGCGTGCCGGAGAGGCGGTGCCCGACGCGATCACGTCGTTGTGGAAGGACGGGTACCTGCAGCGGCTGCATCTGCTGCCGTTCACCAGGGATCAGTGCGTCTCGCTGATCGAGGAGGCGCTTGGCGGCCGCGTCGAGGGGTTGTCGGCCGACTTGATGTGGGAGGCGTCCGGGGGCAACGCGTTGTTCGTCCGGCACCTTGTCGAGGGCGCGCTGGAGGCGGGCACGCTGCGCCAGGTCCGCGGGGTGTGGCAGCTTCGCGGCCGTACGGCGGTCACCTCCGAACTGGCGTCGCTGTTGGATTCGCGCGTGGACCAGTTGCCCGATAACGTGCTGCACACATTGCGGTTGCTGACGTTCTGCGAGCCGCTTGCGCTCGACACGCTGTGCGACATCGTCGGAGCCGACGCAGTCGAGGAGGCCGAGAGCCGCGGCCTGATCCGGGTGGTCGAAGACCACTCCACAGTGGACGTACGCTTCAACCACCCGCTGTTCGGTGAGGTGATCCGCCGGCGGCTGGGCATGGCCGGGGCGCGGCGGTTGCGCGGCGAGGTCGTCCGCGCGCTGCGGGGTCAGCCGTTGAATTCGGCTGCAGAACGAATTCGGTTGGCGGAGTTGACACTTGACAGTGACCAGCAGCCCGAGCTCGAGCTGCTCGTATCGGCGGCTCGCGACGCGATCGCGCTGACCAACGTCACCCTTGGCGAGCGCCTGGCCCGGGCCGCGGTGAACCGGGGCGGCGGCCTGGTGGCCAGCGAGCTGTTGGCGCGCTCGCTGCTGTGGCAGGGCAAGGCCGCCGAGGCCGAGGAGACGCTGAGCTCGTTTGATCCGGACCAGATGGACGAGCTCGAGCTGGTGCGCTGGGGTGCAGCGCGCATTGCCAACCTGCATTGGTCCATGGGCGACGCCGAAAGCGCCAACGAAGTCCTGGAACTGCTGCGCGAGAAGGTCACTCAAGACGGTCTGCGGCTGCTTGTCGACGGCGTGGCGTCCGCGTCGCGCACATTCGAGAACCAGCTGCAAGAGGCAGTAACCATGTCCGCGCGTGTGCTGTCGGATTCCGCGGCGCCTCCCAGTGCCGTCGAGTGGGCCGCGTTCGGTGGCGGATGGGCCCTGGCGTTGATGGGCCGCGCGGAGGACGTCGCGGCGGCGGCTGCGCGAAGTCATCAGGTGGAAAGCAGAGTCGACGGGCTGCTGCGCTACATGGCGGCGTTCGGCGAGGTGCGCGCGTTGGTGCTACGCGGCGAGTTCGACACTGCCGCACAACGATCCGCCGACATCGTTCGAATCACCGCGGCGGGCCAGTATCTCGCATGGGGCATGGCCAACGTCCTGGTCGGCACCGTCGGCGTGGCTCGCGGGCTGTTTGCCGACACGGTGCCGCGGATGGAGCAGACCGTCGCCGCACTGACCGCGGAGTCGGCCGCATCGTGGAGTTTTCCGGCCCGGCTCATGCTGGCGCAGTCCTATTGCGCGCTCGGCCGTACGGAACCGGGCGCCAGGATGATGGCCGAGGTGAAGACCCGCTACGGCAGGCATGTGGCGGTCTTCGGCCCGCAGCTGAAGATCGCCGAGTCGTGGTTGGCCGCCGCGGAGGGAAACGTCAGCGCCGCAATCGAACTCGCGTTAAACGCGGCGCGCCTGGCGGCCGAATCGGGGCAGCAGGCCATCGAGATGCTGGCGCTGCACGACGCGGTGCGCTTCGGCGACCAGAGCTGTTTGGACCGGCTCGTCGAGGTGTCGGCGGCGACCGGCGGTCGGCTGGCGGCGGTGATAGCTGCGCACGCCGAGGCGGTGCGGGACCGCGACGCCGCGGGAATCGCCGCGGCAGCCCAGCAGTTCGAGGAGCTCGGCGCGCTGTTGTCGGCAGCCGACGCCGCCGCACAGGCTGCCGTGGCGTACGAGGGCGCCGACGATCGCCGCCGCAGCGTGGAGGCCGCCGCGGCGGCCAACCGGCTCGCGGCCGACTGCGGTGGAATCCGAACGCCTGCACTGGATCTGGCAGCCCATCCGCTGCCGCTGACGGTGCGCGAGCGTGAGATCGCCAACCTGGTCGCCGCGGGTCTGAGCAATCGCGACATCGCCGAGCGGCTGACGGTATCGGTACGCACGGTCGAGGGCCATCTCTATCGCGCGTGTATCAAGCTCGACATCTCCGACCGTGAGGAGCTCGCCGCGCTGATCCGCGGCGGCGGCCAGGGTTGACTTTTCCTGCGCGAGCAGACGTAAAGTGCACCATTTCCGCGGCGTGTCGGGGGCTTTTGCGTCTGCTCGCGATGGCCCAACTCGCGATGTCAACGTCTGAGGTCTGGCCGGTAGTCGCTGTGCTCGATCCGGTACCGCACGCTTCGATGCAGCGCATCGTCCGGCAGCACCGCGCGCTTGAGCCAGCCACCTGCCAACCGCCACACCCATTCATTGGCGTGGATTGTGCCCATCGCCTTGTCAGGTGGCAGCTCGTCTTCGTATGCGACGCCGATGAGATCTTTGTACCGCCGTTTGTCGACTGCGAGACCGGCCGCATCGGCTTCCTTGACCATCCAGGACAACGCGATGTCGGACAGGTCGTGATTGTCCGGAAACTGACCGCCGACATCGCTGTGCACGCCCGCGAACCACATCTCCTGGTAGCGGCCCTTGGCATCCGCGACGGCCTTGGGATCGAACCGATATACCTCGAACGGGCGGCGGCGTTCGTCGATCGCCATGGCGTGGCGGGCGATGTCGACGTTGGTGATCCGCCGGGTGAACGGCCAGTGTGCCATCTCGATACGCGCCTTGAGGTTCAGCCAGCCCACCGACTTCACGGTGTCCCATACGCCGAGGAAGCGCACTTGGTGCTGGCTGGTGTCGAACGGGCCGGGAAAGTCGGGATGGCCGAACTGCCGGTTGAACTCGTCGCGTAGTTTCCAGAAGTCCCGTTCTGCCGCTTTGGCTTTGGCGTCTCGCTCGGTGCCCGGACGCGGCGGTGGATTGCCGCTCTGCGCGTAGAGCTTCAAAGCGTATGGCACTAGATTCTCCGTGCCACGACGCAGTAGTCCGACAGTGCGCAGCATGCCGGTCAACGCGCGCGCCGTGTAGGCCCCGCGCGAAAACCCGAACACATAGATTTGGTCGCCTGCTTGGTATTGCCGCGACAGCCACGTGTAGGCCTCTTCGATGTTGTCCTTGACGCCGAAACCCGCGACGAGGCCGGCCGCCCTGCTCATCGTCTGGCCCAGTTGAGTGACGGCGCCGCGGGCACCCATGGTGCCCACGCCGGGGTCGTAGTACACGAGCTGATCGTCGGCCTTCTCGGCGATGTCGTAGATGCGGGCCACATTGGTGACGCCGTGCTCGGGTTCGTTGTTCGTACCGTCAAGGCATACAACAAGATTCCTGGTCATCGCGGCACCTCGAATGTCAGTTGGGACCACCACTGCGTAGTCTTGAGCTTGCTCGATGGGTGCCCTGCTTTCCGTACCTCGGCCGGCAGGATCACGCGATGGTCTTTCTCGGTGAGAGCGTCGAGCAGTTCCTTCTTCGGAATGGTCTTCTTCCATCGTTCGACGAGACCCCAGGGCACCATCGCGTCACCGGGTTTGACCCACTCGTCGAGGATGAACGGCTTCGGCGTCGCATTGTGCGACCCGTGATGACCGACCTTGTAGAAGTCGACGCTTTCGATCAGCGCCAGGGCCTCAGGGTTGGTCCGCACGTGCTCCCAGGCACCAAACTGGGCGTCGCCGGGGAAGAGCATCCGCAGGCCCGCGACTTCGAGGACGAAGAAGACGCTGGTGTTGTTGACCGACTGTTCGAGGACCGACGCGGCGGCCAGAAGGCCCATGTCGTTGGACAGAGCATGTAGCCGAAGACGAGTCTTGGCCTTTGTCAATGCTTCCGGTATCTGGGTCTTGTCGGCGATGACGTAGTTCTCGTTGAACAGCTGCCAGTCGTCGTCGGCGTGCTCGGTCGATTCGTCGTCCAGATTCAGCGTCAGCCAGCCCGCCCGCGCGGGCGGGTCCATCCTCTTGAGCATCTTCGGGTCCCGCGACGGGCCCAGGACATGGGCCCGCACGCCGCACTTGTCGGCTTTGATCGTGTTTTCGTCCGGCGTCTTGCTGGGCAGGAAGCGCACCTCGGGTTCGTTGGCGAAGCGATGACCGTTGCGGCTCAGCAGCCGGTCCGTCGCCTTCTCGTTTCCGCTTGAGTTGACGGCGAATGCCAAAGCCGCGTTGAGCTTTTCGGCCGCGTCTTTGTCACGCCCGGTCAGCCCGGCCAGCCGCGCGCTGATCAGCCCCTGCAGCTTTTGGGCTGCCACCGCCTGCGCACGGCGCAACTTCTTGGCGTCGGCATCCTTGCTGTCTTCGACGAAAGGCACCCAGACCTCGTCGACGTGCACGGCGGTCCAATCATCTTCGGCGAAGCCGCTGATGTGGTCCTGGTGATGGTGAGTGGCGACGACGACGTCGAGGTGGGGCGGTGCGTCGCCGCAGTCGTCGGTCAGGTCGGAGATGATGTTCTGGACCGACTCGCTGATCGGTCTGGCCATTCCCTGCGAATGCACCCCACAGTCGACGAGCATCCGCCACGTCTGCTCACCGCGGCGAACGGTGACGCGGAACGCATCGCCGAAACCCACGTTGTACATGCGAATTTCGACTGTCGTGGCGCCGGCCATCAGACACCTGCCTGTTCGTAGTGCAAGCTTGCGAAGTCGAGGCGATTGACCGCCGGCTCGTCACTCCAGATGCTCAGCGGGTCGTCGTCCTCGACGGTGCCGAACCATTCCTGCATCTTTCTGAGGCGATCCGACCCGAGCTCGTTGACGTACGCGGCGTCCTCATCAGTCGGCACCGGATCGCGCAACGGCAGCGGCTTGGCGACGATGTGTTCGACATCGCCGTTCACCCGGGTGATCAACGTGGTGCCCGCGCGTAGTGGGGTGCGCTCTTTCTCCGGCACGTCCGGCTGGCATTTCTCTTCGAGGTCGGGCCGACGCTGGGTGTACTGCACGACGACCTCGGGCCTGGGCTGGCGGTCGTCGGCCAACCGGTATGTGACGTGGACGCTGCTCAGCGCAATCGGCATCTTCTCGTCGGGTTCCAATCCGATCGCGATGGCATGCGTTCTGGCCCAACGAGTCAGCGCGCTGTATACCCGCATCGGTTTCTCGCCCGGGTCCCCCATCGGATCGAGGTTCATGGTGGCCTCGAGAATGAGCTCCTCCAGCGGGATCGCGGGATTGCCGTCGCGCAGGCTCAGACCGCGGCCCTCCGGCCATCTCAATGCGTTGTCGGTGAGCGAGCCGACCTTCTCCGGGATGATGCCGCGGCGGCGCAGCGCTTCGATCAGCCCGCCGCGCAGCCCGGCGGCATCCTCGGGATACAGCGCGCAGTCGGCAGTGACGATCGCGCGGATGACGTCGCTGAACGTGACGTCGACCGGTGGCAGGTAGTCGAATGCGCGGACGACCATGGCCAGGAAGCGGTCGGCGGTCAATACCGCCTCCGTCGCGATGCGGCTCACCAGATCGGGAAGCAACCTGCCCTCGGGAAGTACGCCCGTGCCGCTGGTCGCGATCCGCGTGAGATCCGCGATCATCGATTGGAACTTGTCCAGGTATGCGTCGAAGACGGCGGCGACGAAGCAGGCGCCACGCTCGTGTGGTTCGGTGGCGGCCTGGAACCGGTCGGGTGTGCGCTTACGGTCGGCGATCGCGGAGCGCAGCGCAGCGCCCCGGCCGGTGGACTCGCCGAATTCGACGGCCAGGTCGAAAAGCGCGGTGCCGTCGTCGATTCGGCCCGACGACGCCGTGACCGCGTCGAACACGATGTCGCGATAGGAGAAGTGCTGGAACAGTGCGATCAGGTCGGCGAAGCCTTCGTGCCAGGCGAACACATCGCGGTTCGTCGCCTCGGAGTAGTACGGGCGAAGACGGTGCACGATCGCGTGCGTGAGCTCGTGGGCGATGATGTCGGAGGACAGGCAGGTGAAGATCATCTGGCCGGGAAGATTGGCTCCCGGGTCCTTGTCGTCGGCGTGGTAGTAGCCGAACAGCACTGCCTTGCGGCTCGGGTCGAAGAAGGCGTTGCGACCCTCGAACGCGTGGGGAACCATCGCGAGCTTGTCGTCGCCTTTCCACCGGAAACGGCGACCGAGATACCGTTCGAATCGTTCGAGCACGCTCATACCGACGGCGTAGACGATCTGCTGATGCGAGCGCGGATCGCCTTCCGAGGGCTTCAGCCCGTCCTGGGCGAGGATGAACGGGTCGTCGAGATCGACCAGCGCATACCAGTTTTGCCGCATCGGGTCGTAGTCGACGATCTGAAGCAGCTCGCCCTGCGGTCCGGGCGCAAGCTCGGGTTCGTATGGCACGTTGACGGTAAGCAGCCGCCCCGACAGTCGGCTGGACATCGGGTCAAACGCGAAGGTGCGCAAGCGTCGTCGTCGCGGGGTCCGGAGCGCCGGACCTGTCGTCATCCCCATGGGAATGACGCTAAGACAGTACGAGCCTCATTGAACGAGTAATTGACTACGCGTTTTTGCCAACGGTGCTACTCACGGGTTGACATGAATCTTTGTCGAGGTTTTACGGTCGGACGTCGCAATCGCCCATGTGCGTCGCGTCGCGTTGAACGCCGATGGGGAACCGATTCCGATCGACGATGCGTCCGCCTCCGAGCGACAACCTAGCGACGTCAGCGGCAATCTGTCGCAACCGTCCCTTGAAGCACTTCAGTCTCTAATTTCCCACTGGGCAGTGACGCCCCAGCAAATACCGGCCGACATGGCTCGGCGAATGCTGTCGGCACGGACGACCCATGGTTTACTGCGGGGCGTGGACTGGTTCGAAGACCGGGCGCGCGACCTGGCCGACGTATCCGCCGGTGCATGGACCGCGCTCGCGGCCTGGCTGGCAGTCATGGTGGGAGTCGCCGCGCTGCTGTACGCCTGGCGCCAGTATCAGCGGGTCAAACACCAGACCGATGAGCTGATGCAGCCCAACGTGGCGATGTTCATGGAGCCCAGCGCAACGGACTGGCATCTTGTCGAGCTGGTGGTCAAGAACTTCGGCCGCACCCCGGCCTACGGAATCCGGTTCGAATTCGCCAACCCACCCACCGTCGGCAAGTACGAGAACGCCTACGAGGACCGCTACATCGACATCGCGCCGCTGAACCTGCCCGCGGAGATCCCCTACCTGGCGCCTTCGCAGGAATGGCGCATCGTCTGGGATTCGGCGCTGGATCGCCGGGAGCTGGGCGAGGCCATCGCCTCGCGCTTCGACGGCTCCGTCACCTACTACGACCAGGCCACCAACGGCCGCAGCGCCAAGACCGGCCGGCAGCAGTTCCGGTCCACAGCCGTCCTGGACTGGGCGACGCTACATCCCGTCGAGCGGCTCGAGCTGCTGACCACCCACGACCTCGCCCGTCAGGAGAAGCAGAAGCTCGAATTGCTGCGCAGCCTGCTGACCTACTTTCACTACGCGGCGAGCGAGAGCCGTGAGGAAGTCCTACGCAGCGAGATCAATCGCGTCCGCTCGGCCGCCGACGAACTGCGCGAGCGCTACCGCGCGCAATACAACGCGCCCGTCGACAACAACAGCTTCGCCTTCCAGGAGGCGCACACCACCGTGATCAACGGCAGACATCGCCGCGACCTCGCCTAGCACCGATCCGCGGATTTGTATCCCGGTAAGCGATTTCGAGTTTCCGCTCGGGCGTTAGCGCCGTTCTTGGCTTTCGTAACGCTGTTACGTAACATCGCTACGCATGACCGTGAACTATGAACTGAACGAATCCGTCGCCACGATCACACTCGACGACGGCAAGGTCAACGTGCTCGGCCCGGCGATGCAGGCCGCGATCAACGAGGCACTCGACCGCGCTGAGAAGGACTCGGCGAAGGCGGTCGTGCTTGCGGGCAACGGCCGGGTGTTCTGCGGCGGGTTCGACCTGGCCGTGTTCCAGTCCGGCGACGCCAAGGCGGTGCTCGGGATGCTGGCGGGCGGCTTCGAGCTGTCGGTCCGCTGCCTGACCTTCCCCAAGCCGGTGATCATGGCGGCGACGGGCCCGGCGATCGCGATGGGTTCGTTCCTGCTCCTGTCCGGCGACCATCGGATCGGTCAGCCCAAGTCGCGCTGCCAGGCGATCGAGGTGGCGATCGGAATGACGATTCCGATCTCGGCGATCGAGATCATGCGGCTTCGGTTGACGCCGGCGGCATTCCAGCGAGGAGTGTCATTGGCCGCGACGTTCGTCGGCGACGAGGCGATCGCGGGCGGTTGGCTCGACGAGATCGTCGAGGCGGATCAGGTGCTGGCGCGGGCTCAACAGGTGGCGGCCGAGGCGGCGACGACACTGCACGCGGGCGCGCACCTGGCGAGCAAGCTCAAGGCTCGCGAACCCGCATTGAAGGTCATCCAGGCCGGCATCGACGGTCTGGCAACGGAATTCACGCTGGACTGATGCCAAGGATCAAGCAGCGAACGCCCGAACTTCGGGACCGGCTGCTCGAAGTGGCGATCGCGACGCTATCCGAGGAGGGCATCGCGCGGTTCACGACGCGACGCGTGGCCGAGCGGGCGGGCACATCGGTGCCCGCGGTCTACGAGCTGTTCGACGACAAGGCCGGCTTGGTGCGGGCGATGTTCTTCGAGGGCTTCCGGCTACTGGGCCGTGAGCTGGCCAAGGTTCCGGTGACCGACGATCCGCTCGACGATCTCGAGCGGCTGGTACCCGTCTTCCGACTGTTCTGCCGCGCGTATCCGCGCCTGGCCCAGGTGATGTTTTCGCGCCCGTTCGCCGATTTCGAGCCGGGGCCCGACGAGCTGGCCGCGGGAGCGTCCGTGCGGGAGGTGTTTGTCGGCCGCATTCAACGGTGCATCGATGCGGACCAGTTGTCGGGAGATCCGACGGACATCGCGCACGTATTGCTTGCTCTGGCACAGGGTTTGGCGGTGCAGGAGGCCGGGCGGTGGCTGGGCGATGGCCCGTCGATCGAGCGGCGATGGCGGCTGGGGGTGCGGTCTCTCCTGACGGGGTTGCGCTGACGTAGAGCGCCCGTCAAACAGTTGTTGACGCCTCAAAACGACATACACCGCAGTCATTCGCCGGCGCCGCTGACATGATGGTGGAATGACGCACGTCCGCGGTCGGGTGTGGCGGGCCGGAAAGCCGCAGGACGACTTCGACTTCCCTGCGATCTCGGACTACCTCACCGAGGACGACACGTTGGTGTGGTGCGACATCTACGACCCCAACCACGCGATCCTCGCCGACCTGGCGCAGGAGTTGGGGCTCAATACGTGGGCGGTGGAGGATGCCGTCGCCGAAGCGGAGCGCACCAAGGCCAACGTCTACAGCACCCATACGTTCTTCACGGTCTACAGCGTGACCGTCAGGGAACCGGCCGACGAATCCGAGTCGATGCTCGACATCCACCGCATCTCCGCATTCGTGCTGCCGCGGGGGCTGATCACCGTGCGGTTGTCGCCGCATTTCGACATGGATGCGGTGTCGCGACGCTTCGACGAGCTCGACGGCCAGGAGTATGGCGTGGGCTCCCTGGTGCACGGGCTACTCGATGTCGTGGTCGACGGGCACTTCGAAGCGGTCCAGGCGCTCGACGAGGGCATCGAGGGCCTGGAAGACGCCCTGTTCACCAACAGCGGTCCGAAGGGCGGTCTGCAGCGGCACACCTTCCGGCTGCGAAAGGACCTCGTCGAACTGCGCCGGGTGGTTCTGCCGATGCGCGAAGTCGTCAACACCATTCAGCACCGCCGGCTGGACGCCAAGACGGCCCCGCAGCTGGATCCGCTGTTTGCCGATCTGTACGACCATGTTCTGCGCGTGTCCGAATGGACGGAATCGCTGCGCGACATGGTGACAACGGTTTTCGAGACGCACCTATCGCTGCAGGATGCACGGCTGAACATCGTGATGAAAAAGTTGACCGGCTGGGCGGCGATCATCGCGGTGCCCACAGCGATTACCGGGTTCTACGGCCAGAACGTCGAGTATCCCGGGATCAACACAGTCGGCGGTTTCGTGGCGAGCACCTCGATCATCGTGCTGCTGGTGCTCGGGCTGTATTGGATGTTCAAGAGGCGAGATTGGTTGTAATGCAACGGCTTTGAGTGCCACCGCAGTGCGGGCCGGGTTCCGATACCGACAGCGGCGCCCCGAAAGGGGAATGTTTGGCGGTTCGGTGAGAATCTTCTTCGAAATTGTCGCGGGAGGCGCCAACTGACGTAGGCTGTTCACAGGTTGAGTTCCCAGCCGCAGGAAACGTCGCAGAACTGCAGGAAGACTCCCTGATCAGCCCTCTGGACGCGACCTCCTATTTTCATCCGGACGTCACTTTGGAGCCGACCTCAATGACCGCAATGACCACATCAGACCCATTCACGGCAACGAGCCGGGCTGGGCTGAAACTGTCCACCGAATGGCTCAATACCTCCGTCGTGCGCATCAGCGCCTACGGTGATATCGACGCGTCCAATTCCGCCGAAGTGCTGGAGTATGTGTTCCGTCGCGGAGCCAACTGCCGCAGCATGATTCTCGATTTGAAGGACGTCACTTTCTTTGCGACAGCGGGCTTTTCGGCGCTGCAGACCATCGACATGCGGTGCACACGCGCATCGGTCAGCTGGATGCTGATTCCCAGCGCGGCGGTCTCGCGAGTGCTCTCCGTCTGCGACGCGCGACGCAGTCTCCCGTGCGGGCTCGCCTGAGTCCTACACCGTCATCGGGGTGTGGCGGCGCACCAGTTCGTCGGCGTGGCGATAGTCGTCGTCGGCATTCAGGCTCAGCACCCCGACGACTTCGCCGCCGGCTTCGTACCAGGCGGTGAACCCGTTGCGATGCTCGACGAGTCGGCTGTGCTCGTATCCGGTCCCCCAGCCACGGTACTTCAGCGTGGATTCGCCTATGGTGCATGAGAATCCGGGCACCTTGTCCCAACCGGCGTCGTAGCCGGCGGCGGATAGCCCGGCGACGAGCCCCTGTTGGGCGGCGTCGCGCCAGTGCTCGGCGCGGATGCGTCGCCTCGCGGTGACGTTGTACGCCAGCGCGACGTCGCCTGCGGCGTACACGTTGCGTGCAGAGGTGTGCATGCGCTCATTGACGACGATGCGATCGTCTTGCGTTTCCAGTCCCGCTTGGGCGGCCAGATGGGGATCGGGGCGTACACCAGTCGCCGAGACCACGACGTCGGCTTCGATGGCTGCGCCGGTGTCGAGGTGCACTGTGGTGTCGTCGATGGCCGCGACGCTCGTCGAGCCCAGGAAGCGAACACCGCTGTCCGACAAGATCTTTGCGACCCGGTCACCGACGTCAACGCCGAAACGCCGTTGTAGCGGTACGGGTTCGGCGGCAACCATGGTGGTGAGCACGCCGCGAGTGGCCATGCACGCGGCGGCCTCGCAGCCGATCAGCCCGGCACCGATGACGACGGCGGATTCGGCGCTGCGCGCAGCCATTCGGAGGATGACGGCGTCGGCGAAGGACCGCAGGCTCAGCGCGGTATGCGCGCCGGGGATAGTCAGCGGAACAGGTGTCGCGCCGCACGCCAGGACGAGGTGCCAGTAGGGGTAGCGCATGCCGCCGGTGGTGACGACTTCCTGGTTGGCGAGGTCGAGGTGGTCGACGGTGATGCCGCGGATCAGGTCGACGTTGTGGCGGACGAACCAGCCGGGGCTGTGCAGGTCGAGTTTGGTATCGCGGCCGCAGAGGTAGGCCTTGCTCAGCGGTGGCTTGGCATAGGGCAACGCCGGGTCGGAGGTCAGCATTCGCACCGGGATGTGGGGGTGCTTGCTGCGGAACGTCTCCGCCGCGCTCAACCCTGCTGGACCACTGCCGATGGCGATGAAACCCGGTGCCACCACACTTCCTGAGTACCACTTCCGGGGGCCGGCCGTGCCCGTTGTCAGGCTTTGGTCATACTTTCGCGAGCAACCCTGTGGGGGGTTGCTTCAAATGCCGTAGACGAAGTTCTCCGATCATCAAGCCCGGAGTTTCCGCAATGTCGGCGTCGCAAACGGTCATATGGGACTATCTGCGCATGGATCCACAGGACGACCCCGAGGCCCGCATCAGGCAGCTCGAGCAACCGCTCGCCGACGTTGCCAATGCGAGCGAACTGGGTACGAGTCCGTCGGGCGGCACCGGCGCCACGAGACCGATGCCTCCACCGACGTACATTCCCCCGCCGTCGGGAAGCACGACGCCGACGTATGTGCCGCCGCCAACCGGCTATGGCCCACCGCCGGTGGATCCGTATGCGGCGCCGCCGTTCTCGTATCCGCAGGTGCAGCGGAGGGTGTCGGTGTCGACGGGTTTCGGCGCGTTGCCGTTGGTGATCGCGGGCGTCGTACTCGCCCTGATGGTCGGCATTGGTGCATTCGTGTTCTTCACCATCAAGTCGGCGGTGCCCAACGGCATCCCCACGATTCCGAGCATGCCGAGCATCCCCAGCTTCCCTAGCATCCCCAGCGTCGAGCCGCCGAGCACCGCCGCCGGGCCGACGACCCCGCCTCCGGGTGGCTCACAGAGCGTGTCCGGCATGGGCAAGAACGAAGAGCTGGTATGCAACGACAGCCCGGTGAGCGTCAGCGGTGTCTCCAACACCGTCACGATCACAGGACACTGCACGAAGGTGACGGTGTCCGGTATGCAGAATCAGGTCATCCTCGAGACGGCCGACTCGATTGGCGCATCCGGCTTCAAGAACCAGGTCACCTATCACTCCGGTTCACCGGATATCGACGCAGGCGGCGACAACGTAGTACAACAGGGCTGAGCGGCGCGTTAGACCGTGGCGGCGATGGGCGGTCCGATCTCCTCTTCGAGCGTGCGGACCACCCGTCCTAGCTCGTCCACCATCCAGCTGTCGCTTCTGCGGCGGTACACCTCCAGCAGTGAGCGGTAGTACCAGAGATGCTCGTACGGATCGTCGGTGTTGAACCGCTGCCATAGCGACGGCCCGTGCCGGCGCAGGTCCCGCAGGATGGCCCTGGCGTTGTCGAGCTTGTCGGCGATCGATACCAGAATCGCGCTGTCGGACGCCTCGTCCAGATGGGCGATGTACTGCTCTTTGCGCTGGCGCCACGGCGGTTTCGGCGTCACGACGGTGTCGCTGCACTCCTCGACGATCGACGCGACCGTGGCGCCGAACCGCTCCTCGATGTCGGCCAATGTCACGTCGCCGCCTTGGTCTTCGGCGGCATCATGCAGCAGCGCGGCGATCGCCTCGGTTTCGGTGCCGTCCGCCTCGATGACCAGTCCGGCCACGGACAGTAAGTGGCCCACGTACGGGACATCGCTGGCCTTGCGGGTCTGTGTGTTGTGCAGTTCGGCCGCGTAGGCCAGCGCCTCTTGGAATTTCGGTCCCAGACGGGGAGACGCGGTCATGGTGTCTTCCACGCCAAGATCCGTTGAGCCAGCTCTGGACCGCAGTCCTCCTGCACGAAGTGACTGCCGTTGATGCGCGCATGCGGTTGGCCCGCGGCCCCGGGAACGTGCTGCATCAGCGGACGGTCCGCGCGCCCGAGGATCGGATCCTTCGCACCGAAGACACACAGGAACGGTTTGTCCCACTGGCCGAGCTTCTCCCACGCGGCGCGGTTGGCGGGAACGGCCGGATCGTCGGGCGACGTCGGCACGAGTTGGGGAAAGGCGCGGGCACCGGCTTGAAATCGCTTGCCCGGGAACGGCGCATCGTATCCGGCGCGCACGTCGGCTCCCACCTTGGTGACGGTGCCGAAAGAGACAATGCGTCCGCAGGAGAACACGGGTGTGTAGCGCGCGAAGGCGCGCCAGATGCGAAACGCCGGGGGTGTCGGCCGGTCAGCGGTCGGGAGGAATCCGTTCGCGACGACGATGCGGGCGATGCGCTCGCTCTGTTCGGCGGCAATGCGTAAGCCGATCAACGATCCCCAGTCCTGGACGACGATGGTGACGTCGCGTAGGTCGAGGCCGTCGAACCACGCCGTTACCCACTCGACGTGGCGCAGGTAGGTGTAGTCGTCGATGCGGGTGGGCTTGTCTGAGCGGCCGAAGCCGATGAGGTCGGGCGCGAGCACACGATGCCCGCCGTCGACGAGCGGCGGAATCATGGTGCGGTACAGGTAACTCCACGTCGGCTCGCCGTGCAGCAGCACGATCGACGGGGCGTCGGCGGAGCCCTCGTCGACGTAGTGCATGCGCAGCGTGTCGGTATCGCTGGCCTTCACGTCGAGGTAGTGCGGGGCGAACGGGTAGCCGGAAAGATTTTCGAATCGTGAGTCGGGAGTGCGCAGGATCTCCATGGTCACCTCGGGCTCGCAGCGTCGCTCTTGGGGTCGATCAGGATCTTCGCGTGTGTTTCGGGGTCGACCAGCGCATCGAACGCAGCCTCGACGCCGGGGAGACCGACA
The DNA here is from genome assembly GCF_035274705.1 of Mycobacterium sp. Classification (GTDB taxonomy): domain Bacteria; phylum Actinomycetota; class Actinomycetes; order Mycobacteriales; family Mycobacteriaceae; genus Mycobacterium. The sequence continues at coordinate 41,605 of NZ_DATENY010000005.1, forward strand.
GTCCCGGTGATGAGCGGCGTGACATCGACCTTGCCGTCGGCCAGCATGTGCAGTGTGTCGCGGAATTCCATTGGCGTGTAACCGAGTACGAATCGCAGGTCGATCTCTTTGTTGATGGCCATCGACGGCCGGAGCCGGTCGGCGCCCATACAGACACCGACCACGACGACGCGTGAGAACAGCGGCGCGCTGGTGATGATTCCGTCGATGATGCCGGGAACACCGACGCATTCAAAGATGACGGGGCGCTTGGGGGTTGCCGCACCGACGGCTTCGGCGGCACGCCAGACGTGCCACCACGGCAGCCGCAACTTGTGCAGAGTGTCGAGGGTGTTGACGGCGAGACCCAGTGCGTCGGGGGCGGTTTCGAGGTGTCCGTGACCCGAGGCGGCTTTGTAGGGTGAGTCCTGCGCGGGGTCGACGACGACGTCGGCGCCGCATCTCATCGCGAGAGCGCGGCGGCCGGCGGAAAAGTCGCTGGCGATCACGGTGCGCACGCCGTGGGCTTTGAGCATGAGGATGACGGCGAGCCCGATCGGCCCGCAGCCGATGACGATGGCCACCTGGCGCTTGCCCACTTCGCCGCGCTGGACGGCATGCCATCCGACGGCCATCGGCTCGGTCAGCGCGGCCTTCTCGGGCGGTAATCCGTTGGGCACGGGCAGCGCGAGTGACTGTTCGACGACGAGTCGTTCGGCGTAAGCACCCGGCGCGGCTGTCGAGAGACCGATCGGGTGGACGTCCTTGCCGCGCCGCGCCAGGGGTAAGGCGACGACGGGTGTGCCTGCGCGGGGTGCTTTGCGGGTGCCGGGGCCGTGGTCGAGGACCTCGCCACAGAACTCGTGGCCGAAGACGACGGACTGGTTCGAGCGCATGAAGTCCGGGTAGCCGGTCTCGGCCATCACGTCGGCGAGCTCGTCGCAGTGAATGCGGGCGTGCAGGTCCGAACCACAGATACCGCAGCGCTGGACGTCGATGAGCAGCTGGCCCTTCGCCGGTGTCGGGGTCGGCTGCTCGACGACCTCGAGTTTGGCGTTGGTGCACGTGATCGTCTTCACGGTGTCGAGCCTAGGGAAGGTGGCGGCGCCAGCCCTGCGCTATGTCGTTTTTGACCCACCACGCGGCCCACGACCGTCCCAATTGGGGACTACCGGCAAGCCGAATGAGCCATTCTGAGGCAGGAGGCTCTCGTGATGCTGCGGCCCCGGTTGTTGCGAGCGTCAGAAGTGGTGGCGCTAGTAGCACGCCGCCGGTCGTGCGGTATCGCCCGTGAACCAGGCAGCGACGATTGCGGCCGAGCACAAGTTGTCGGCGTTTCCGAGCTGTTGTTCGAGGGACTGTTGCGAGTACTTGGACAAAGTCCACCCCAGCGGCGCCTCTACTCCGGGCCGCGCGACCGGATAGAAGTCCACGACATTCGGCATAGTCCATGCGTCGGAATTCGGGGCATCGCCAGTCTTACATCCCCCGGGCGGAAATGACTTTTGGAAATCGAGCGCCGCCGCCTGCCTGGCTTCGGGCGACTGCGCGTCACGCACAGCACCGGTCGCGGTGAGAGGGGCGCTGAGCTCGTCCGGTCGAGCAGGGGGCTGCGACTTTGTCTGCGACAGATAACCGTTCTCGATGAAAATCAGCTTGGGTGCGAAACACCTTCCACCGCTGCGTTTTTCGATCCAACTGATAACATCTGGCCAAGTCAGAGCCAGCGGTGAGGCCCCGGACGAATCAATCAGGCCCCCGTCGAGATCGAAGGTTCGGTCATTAGGGTTCTGGCAGGAATTCAGTGTGCCCGTTGGCGACACATACGGAAACCGTGCGCTCAGCAATGCCGCCGTCGACAGACGCAGGTCCTGCGGGTCGACGCCTTCGTTCTTGCGACACGTGTTGTCGAATCCGTCCTTGGTACCTGCCAACGTCTGCAGAACCACATCAGCGGTCTTGGGCAGCAATGGATCTAGTGCGAGGCAGTCCCGGGTCCCAGTCTCGGCGGCATCGTTCCCTGTCTTGCTCACAACCCCAGGGCCCGCGAGGTAGAGCGGTGAAACGCTTAGTCGGCAGCCGTCGGTCACCGACGTTCCGTTCAACATCAGCATCGGGAACGCGGGATCTTTGCCGTCGGGCAAGGCGGCGGCCATGAAACCTTCTTCTAAGTCACCACCGCTCTGTTGTACCGCTGTTTCCCATGAACGCTCCAGGGCCGCGGCCCTGTCTTGATCGTGAACGTTGATCCGCAGCAACGCATTCGGAATGTCCCGGAACGCGAATGCCGCGATGGTGGGGCCAAGGAAGTCCCGTCGCAGCGGTTTCCACCAGTCATTACGGTTGGCGATCGCCTGTGTGACCGCCAGTCCGACGCTGCCACCGGATATTCCGCTCGCAAGAAACATCGACTCCATGGGCATCCGCGCATTCCGGCACTGTTTGTCGTCGGCTAAGCGCGGTGGCGCCTCGAATGGTTGGTTGCCCCGGACGAGGCACGCGAGCACCAGCGTCGTCCAGTACGCCGCTCGGATACCGCCGCCCGATGATGCGACGAAAACGAGCGGGATCTCCGGTTTGTTCGGCTGCCTTGCCGCCCAGGCGTCGAGCGCCTGACTGAATGACATCCGGTTCTGCGGCTTGGCCTCGGCGCTCGGAAGGAGCCGTGTGGAGTGATACACCGACTGGTCATCGACGATCGACGTACCCAAGAATGACACTGCCACGATGGCGATCACCGGCAAGCGTTTGACGCCGCATGCGGCAAGGGCACTGCCCGGATAAATCGAGTCGCCGAGGAGCAGTAACGCAGTCAACCCAAGAACCATGGCGAAGGCAAAGGCGAAAAGCGCTGCCCAGGGAGCAAGTAACGTCCCCGTGACCTGAGGCGACCAGGCGAGGATGCCGAACAGAGCGACCGACGACAACCCGAGGGCGGGAAGCCACCGTCGCGAAGGTTCAGTCGCCGCCAATTTGGTCCACTTATAGGCGATCAGACAAGCGGCAACCGCCAACACCAACATCACCACTCCGACCACGAGGGCACCGGTGCCGTTGCGAATTGTGAGGAGGCGTAGGCCGTTGCGCAAGGACAGGGCGATCAGAACCGCGATGGGAGTCGCCGCCAGCGCACTGGCAACGTGGCCCCCACGCAGAGCTTGAACTGATCCTGAAGTGGCGACCTCCGGCATCACCATGGCCGGAACCGTCTCGTCGGCTTCGACGGTCGTCAAACTGAATAACGATATGAGGACGACGATCGCCCCGGGTACCAAAAGCGCCTGGCCGAAGACCCAGCCGCGATAGATCGCGACAGCACCAATGATGACGGCGACTGCGCCAGCGACCAGTATCAGCCAGTTGATCAGTTGCTTCTTGCCGGGTTCTGAGGGGATGTCGACGTACGACATCAAGCACAACCTGCCTGTCAGCCGCAGCACCACCGCGAGGAACAGAGCAACAGCAACCGTGACGACAAGCCGCCCCCACTGTTCGAACAGCAGCATGAAGGCGTCGTCCAACTGGCGTCCAAGATCGCCTTGCAGACCGGCCATCACGAGCAAGAAGCCCGCTACAGCGATGTGGATGCGTAGCGCAAGGGCTACGCGCCACCACTGTCCGAGGATGGTCAGGAAGCCGTTCGGGGACGGCTGCGACAGTCGCAAACTGATGAGAAGCCCTACGCCGGAAGCGATCACGGCCATCAGAAGAGCGATCAATTTGGCGGCTGATATGAGCCCGACGCCGATCAGCACGTTCGCCGACGCTGAGCGGAAGGCCACAAAACCCAACAGCGACAGATCTTCGACGATGTCGACTAGGACGAAGCCAACTGTCATCCACAGCGCCATGTCGAGGATGGATACGAGTGTTCTTTTCTGCGCATCCCCAACACCAGTGCTCGCCTTGATTCGATCGCGAGCGTATTGATTGGCCTTGCCAAGGAGCAGCGCGACAGGCACGGCGACGAGCAGGATGTCGACCAGCAAGTAGATGACCAGCAAGCCGACCGGCGAAAGGACCCGGTCACCTTTCGAGGCGTCGAAAGTGACGACCCACTCCTGCCATTGTTGAATGGCCACAAAATGCGCCTGGCTGCTGCCAATCGTGGACGGCGAAAGAATCGCCGTTGCGCTTGCCGACGCGCCACCGGGTGGATGCATTCGCGCCAGCGTCCCGTCGACAACAGCCAAACCGCCGACCCCGGCATAAACAGCGAAGACAAAACTCCATGGGAACCGCAACAGCCACCGCAATGCGCTCATCGGGCGACGGTAGCAAAGGGCACGCGCGGCAGGCAGCGGTTCCACAAACTGAGCCTTAGCACGCTCCTACCTGGGCATATCCCACGCCTGTCATATTGCTCCTTGCGCAGGAAGCAAACGTTGATGCCAATCTTCGTCACCGCTTCTGCGCAACCTCCTATGGTTACCTTCAATGGCTTTGCACCTTCACCGCGCCGAGCGCACCGATCTCCTTGCCGACGGCCTGGGCCGACTGCTGTCCGCTCCCCTGCCCGACCCGTTCGCCGAGGAGCTGATCATCGTCCCGGCCAAGGGCGTCGAGCGATGGCTGAGTCAGCGGCTCTCGCACATCCTCGGCCGCGGCGGCGGACAGGACGGCGTCTGCGCCGGCATCGCGTTCCGTAACCCGCGCTCACTGATCGCCGAGATCACCGGCACCGTCGACGACGATCCATGGTCGCCCGACGCGATGGTGTGGCCACTACTCGAGGTCATCGACCGCAGCCTCGACGAGCCCTGGTGCCGCACACTCGCGACTCATCTCGGGCACTTCGAAGCGGGCGAGGAAAAGGAACTGCGACAGGGCCGCCGCTACGCCGTAGCTCGGCGGCTGGCCGGGTTGTTCGCGTCCTACGCTCGGCAGCGGCCGCGGCTGCTCATCGACTGGGAACGTGATATCGCCGGCGATATCGATTCCGACCTGGACTGGCAGCCACCTCTCTGGCGCGCCCTGCTCGACCGGGTCGACGCCGATCCGCCTCACATCCGACACGCCAAAACCCTTGCCCGCCTCCACGAATCACCGACCGATCTGCCCGAGCGGCTGTCGCTGTTCGGGCACACCCGGCTGCCCGCTACCGAGATCGAGTTGCTGCAGACCCTGTCCACCCACCACGATCTTCATCTGTGGCTGCCCCATCCCAGCGACCACTTGTGGACGTCGCTCACCGGTCAACACGGACCCGTCCCCCGCCGCGACGACACCAGCCACCGCGAGGTCGGGCATTCGCTGCTCGCCACGCTCGGCCGCGACCTGCGCGAGCTTCAGCGCAGCCTGCCCGCCGATCCCGACACTGACGAATATCTCGGTGGCCGTGAGCATCCCGACACGCTGCTCGGGTGGCTGCAGTCCGACATCACGGCCAACGCAATCCGTCCAGACGGCAGGAGGCTGCGCGACGACGACCGCTCCGTGCAAGTTCACAGCTGCCACGGGCCGGCCCGCCAGATCGACGTCCTGCGCGAGGTCCTGCTCGGCCTTCTCGCCGACGACCCAACGCTCGAGCCGCGCGACATCTTGGTGATGTGCCCGGACATCGAGACCTATGCACCGTTGATCAACGCGGACTTTGGCCTCGGCGACGTCGTGCAGGGAGCGCATCCGGCGCATCGGCTCAGAGTCCGCCTGGCCGACCGCTCGCTCATCCAGACCAACCCGTTGCTCGGTGTAGCCAGCCAGCTGCTGACCCTGGCCGGCAGCCGAGTCACCGCCAGCGAGGTGCTCAACCTCGCGCAGGCGCCGCCGGTTCGGGCGCGGTTCGGGTTCACCGACGACGACCTCGACAGCATCACCCGCTGGGTCCGCCAGGCGAATATCCGCTGGGGATTCGACCAAGACCATCGCAAGCCGTTCGGCGTCGACTTCGTCCACAACACTTGGCGTTTCGGTATCGACCGGGTGCTGGCTGGTGTAGCGCTAAGCGATGATTCGCACGCATGGATCGGTTCGACGCTGCCGCTCGACGACGTAAGCAGCAACCGCGTCGAGCTGGCCGGCAAACTGGCCGAGTACGTCGACCGACTACAGCGAACTGTCTACGAGCTCAACGGCGCACGGCCGCTTGGCGATTGGCTCACCGCTCTGGCCGACGGCATCACGCTGCTCGCCAAAGTCGACGACAACGACGCCTGGCAGACCAGCCAGATGCAACGTGAATTCGCCGACGTGCTCGCGACGGCAGGGCCGCGCTCCGACACGATCATGCGGCTACCCGACATTCGCGCGCTGCTCGGACGGCACCTCGCCGGACGACCTACCCGCGCGAACTTCCGCACCGGCACGCTGACGGTGTGCACGATGGTGCCGATGCGCTCGGTGCCACACCGGGTGGTCTGCCTTGTCGGTCTGGACGACGGCGTCTTCCCGCGGCTGGGCATCGTCGACGGCGACGACGTGCTCGCCCGCAACCCGATGACCGGCGAACGCGACATCCGTTCTGAAGATCGGCAATTGCTGCTCGATGCGATCGGCGCGGCCACCGAGAAACTCGTCATCACCTACACCGGCGCCAACGAGTACTCCGGTCAGGACCGGCCGCCGGCAGTACCGCTCGCCGAACTGCTGGACACCCTGGATATGACCACGACCGATAAGGTACGCGACCGCATCGTCGTCAAACACCCGTTGCAGCCCTTCGACATTCGCAACGTCATCCCGGGCGAGCTGATACCAGACGATCCGTTCACGTTCGACCCGACGGCGTTGCGGGCCGCCACGGCCAGCACCGGCAAGCGCAAAGAACAGCCGCCGTTCATCTCCGGCCCGCTGCCGCCGGCTGCACACGACGACGTCGTGCTCGAAGACCTCGTCGCGTTCTACAAAGACCCGGTAAAGGGTTTCTTCCGCGCACTCGACTACACGCTGCCATGGGACGTCGACGGCGTGGAGGACGCCATGCCGGTCGACATCAATGCGCTGGAGGAGTGGACCGTCGGTGACCGCATGCTGAACGACATGCTGCGCGGCATGACGCCCGACGAAGCGCGCCAAGCCGAATGGCGGCGCGGCACACTGCCACCAGGGCAACTGGGTTGGCGCAAGGCCACCGAGATCAAGGATCAGGCCGCCCTGCTCGCCACCGCCGCACTGCATCACCGGCACACGGATCTGCGGGCCCTCGACGTCGACATCGACCTCGGCGCGGGCCGGCGGTTGACCGGCACCGTATCGCCGGTCTTTGGCGACCGTCTGGTGTCGGTGACGTATTCCAAGCTCGACGGCAAGCACCTGCTCGAATCGTGGATTCCATTGCTGGCCTTGCTCGCTCGCGATCCCGCGCTCGACTGGCACGCCGTGTGCATCGGCCGCCCGAAGAAGGGCAGCACTCCGCGCGAGGAAGGACTCGGACGTCCCGACGCGGATGCGGTCGAGGTCTTGCGCGAGCTGGTGGCTGTGTACGACGCGGGACGTCGCGAGCCGATTCCGTTGCCCATCAAGACGTCCTACGCGTGGGCGGTGGCGCGGCACTGCGGCGACGTTCCCGAACAGGCAGCCAGATACCGGTGGAAGTCGAGCGATCGCTACCCGGCCGAGGACCAGGCGCCGGCCCACGTTCGTGCGTGGGGTCCCGGTGCGTATCTGTCGGTCCTCGTCGATGCGGGCTTGGGTGACTACTCCGAGCGGGTGTGGCTGCCGATGCTGCGCGCTGAGAGGCCGGTGTGATGGACCGCTTCGACCTGCTGGGCCCGCTGCCCGCCGAAAAGTCGACGACCGTGCTGGAGGCGAGTGCCGGGACAGGCAAGACGTTCGCGTTGGCGGGTTTGGTGACGCGGTATGTCGCCGAGGGCGAGGCGACGCTCGACCAGATGCTGCTGATCACCTTCGGCCGCGCCGCGAGCCAGGAGCTGCGGGAGCGGGTCCGCGATCAGATCGTCCACGCGCTCAAGGCTTTCGACGACCCATCCCTGGTTGGCGACAACCAGGTGGTCGAGCACCTCGTCGAAGGGTCCGACGGCGAGCGGGCGGTCCGGCAGCGCAATCTGCGTGACGCGCTGGCGAGCTTCGACGCGGCGACGATCGCGACCACTCACCAGTTCTGCCAGCTGGTGCTGAAATCGCTGGGCGTGGCCGGCGATAGCGATTCCGGCGTCGTATTGGTCGAGAGCCTCGACGAACTGGTCACCGAGATCGTCGACGACTTGTACCTCGCACACTTCGGGCAGGAACGCGACGATCCCGTCCTGACGTACAAGGACGCGCTGCGGCTGGCCCGCGAAGTGGTCAACCACCCGTCGACGGAGCTGCGGCCGCTGGATACCGAGCCGGACTCGCGGGCCGCGGTGTGCATCGGGTTCGCGAAAGACGTTCTGGTCGAGCTGGAAACCCGCAAGCGACGGCTTGGGATCCTCGGCTACGACGACCTGCTCATCCGGCTGGCCACCGCGCTGGAAGCCGACGAGTCCCCCGCGCAGGTACGCATGCACCGGCGTTGGCCTATCGTGATGGTCGACGAGTTCCAGGACACCGATCCGGTGCAGTGGCGGGTCATCGACCGCGCGTTCAGCGGGCGCTCCACGGTGATCCTGATCGGTGATCCGAAGCAGGCCATCTACGCGTTCCGTGGCGGCGATATCGTCACCTACCTGAAGGCCGCGGAGACGGCGGGCGAAAAGATGACGCTCGGCACGAACTGGCGCAGCGACGGCGCACTCGTCGACCGCCTGCAGGCCGTGCTGCGCGGCGCCGAACTCGGCGATCCGAGGATCGTCGTGCACGACGTCGACGCGTATCACCAAGGCAGCCGGCTCGCCGGTGCACCCAGCTGTGACCCGTTCCGGCTAAGGGTGGTCAAACGGGAGACGTTCGGCCGCAGCGGCATTCAGAATCTCGCGATCGACGACCTGCGCGGGCACATCGGCAAGGACCTCGCCGCCGACATCCGCGTGCTACTCAACAGCAACGCCACGTTCGACGGCGACAAGCTGCAAGCCCACGACATCGCGGTGATCGTCGAGAGCCACAAGGACGCCCGAGCGTGCCACCGCGCGCTGGCCGACGCCGGTGTGCCGTCGGTGTACACCGGTGACTCGGACGTGTTCGGCTCGAAGGCCGCCGAGGACTGGCTCGCGCTGTTGGAGGCATTCGACCAGCCGCACCGCTCGGGTGTGGTGCGGGCCGCGGCGTCGACGATGTTCTTCGGCGAGACAGCCGAAACGCTGTCGGCGGGCGGTGATGCGCTGACCGATCGCGTCGCCGAGACGCTGCGGGAGTGGGCCGGTCACGCGCGCGAGCGCGGGGTGGCCGCGATCTTCGAGGCCGCGCAGTTGAGCGGCGTGAGCGACAGGGTGCTGTCGTGGCAGGGCGGCGAACGTCACATGACCGACCTCGCGCACATGACGCAGCTGCTGCAGGAGGCCGCGCACCGCGAGCACTACAACCTGCCCGCGCTGCGTGACTGGCTGCGCACCCAACGCGAAGAACGCAGTGGCGCAACGGAACGCAACCGCCGCCTGGACAGCGACACGGCGGCGGTGCAGATCATGACGGTGTGGGTGAGCAAGGGTTTGCAGTTCCCGGTGGTGTATCTGCCGTTCGCGTTCAACCGCAATGTCCAAGAGCGGGAACTGGTGTTGTTCCACGACGGGGACACGCGATGCCTGCACATCGCTGGCAAGGAGAGCCCCGACTACGACGTCGTCGCGGCGCAAGGCCGCAAAGAGGCGGCCAGCGACGACAGCCGGCTGACGTACGTCGCGATGACGCGCGCGCAGTCGCAAGTGGTGGCGTGGTGGTCACCGGCCTACGACGAGCCCAACGGCGGCTTGTCGCGGCTGCTGCGGGGACGCCGGCCGGGAGAGTCGACGGTTCCCGATCGCTGTGTGCCCGCGAAGATCTCCGACGCCGACGCGATGGCGCGCCTGCGGGAGTGGGAAGCCGAGGGCGGGCCGGTGATCGAGGAGTCCCTCGTCGCATCGCCTGCGACGGTCGCCCATGATGCCGGCCACGTCGAATTCGACGTTCGGCATTTCCACCGCACGATCGACACCACGTGGCGACGCACGTCGTACTCGGGCCTGATCCGGGCTGCGGAAGCAAGCGGTGTCAGCAGTGAACCCGAAGTCGTCGAGCTGGACGACGAGGTCGCCGAGATTCCGGTCGTTCAGGCGGCGTCCGGACCGAGCGTGCCGTCGCCGATGGCGGATCTGCCGACGGGCGCCACGTTCGGGACGTTGGTGCATGCGGTGTTGGAGACGGCGGACCCGTTCGCGGCGAACTTGCGCGCGGAGCTCGAGTCGCAGATACGCGAGCACTCGGTGTGGTGGCCGGTGGACGCAGAGCCTGCGGAGGTGGCGGCGGCGATGGTGCCGATGCATGACACCCCGTTGGGGCCGTTGGCAGACGGGGTGACGCTGCGGCAGATCGGACTGCGGGATCGGTTGCGGGAGCTGGATTTCGAGTTTCCGCTCGCTGGTGGTGACCTGCGCGCCGCGGCACCAGACATCAGGCTGACCGACGTCGGGTCACTGCTGCGCCAACACCTTCCCGCAGACGACGCGTTGGCGAGCTATGCCGACCGGCTGACGGGCGACGCATTGGGCAGTCAGTCGCTGCGGGGATATCTGAGCGGTTCGGTCGACGCGGTGCTGCGGGTCGATGGGCGTTATCTGGTGGTCGACTACAAGACGAACTGGCTAGGCGACGGCGACCGTCCGTTGACGTCGGCAGACTACGACCGCGCGCGGATGACCGAGGCGATGCTGCACTCCGACTATCCGCTACAGGCGCTGCTGTATTCGATGGTGCTGCATCGTTTTCTGCGGTGGCGGCAGCAGGACTATGACCCGTCGCGGCATCTGGGTGGCGTGCTGTATCTGTTCGTGCGTGGAATGTGCGGCGCGGACACGCCGGTGGTCGACGGCCATCCCGCCGGGGTCTTCAGCTGGCAGCCACCGGCCGCACTGATCACCGCGCTGTCGGATCTGCTCGATACGGGGAGGGCGGTGGCGTGACCATCGAGCTGGCGGTCGACGACAATGGGGTGTTCGACTACGCCGATGTGCATGTCGCGCAACGACTGACTGCCCTTCGCGAAGACACCGATGAACGCGTGGCGCTCGCCGTTGCGTTCGTGGTGCGAGCACTGCGCGGCGGGTCGGTGTGCGTGGATCTGGGTTCGCCCGACTTGGCGGACTTGGCGACGGCGGTGAAAGCCAGCCCGCTACTCGCTGAGCCACCGATCCTGCGACTCAACGGGGACCTGCTCTATCTGGACCGGTATTGGCTGGAGGAGCAGCAAGTGTGTGACGACATACTCGCGATGGTCCAGGCAAGACCGACGCCGGTGTCGGCAGACGTCGACCGGCTGTTCCCGAAGGGATTCGAGGAGCAGCGTGCCGCCGCGAAAATCGCGCTGTCGCAGGGACTCACGGTGTTGACCGGCGGTCCAGGAACGGGAAAGACGACAACCGTGGCGAGGCTCCTGGCGCTGTTGGCCAGCGGCAGGCGCCTGCGCATCGCGCTGGCGGCGCCGACGGGTAAGGCGGCAGCACGGCTGCAGGAGGCGGTGCAGCTGGAGGTGGCGAAGCTGGACCCGTCGCACGGAGAGGCGTTGATCGGGTTGCACGCCACGACGTTGCATCGACTGCTGGGAAGCAAGCCGGATACGTCGGCACGGTTCCGGCATCATCGCGGGAATCGGTTGCCGCACGACGTGATCGTGGTGGACGAGACGTCGATGGTGTCGTTGACGATGATGGCCAGGCTGTTGGAGGCGGTACGGCCGGAGACGCGTCTGGTGTTGGTCGGAGACCCGGATCAGTTGGCGTCGGTGGAGGCTGGTGCGGTGCTGGCGGATCTGGTCGACGGGTTGGGCGAGGCGAAGGTCGCGGCGCTGAAGACATCGCACCGATTCGGAAAATCGATCGGCGAGTTGGCGACCGCGATCCGAGTTGGTGATGCTGACCGGGCGACCGAGGTGCTGCGTGAAGGCGGCGACCACATCGAGTGGATCGAGGCGGGCGACCCGCGCGAGCGACTGCGCAAAGTGCTTGTGCCACATGCCCTTGCGCTGAGGACCGCGGCGATTCTCGGCGACGAGCACGCAGCGCTGGCGACGCTGGACGAGCACCGGCTGCTGTGTGCGCATCGCCGGGGCCCGTTCGGCGTGCAGCATTGGAACCGGCAAGTGGAACGATGGCTGACTGAGGCGACGGGCGAGCCGATCTGGTCGTCGTGGTACACGGGGCGGCCAGTGTTGGTGACGGCCAACGACTATGGGCTGGGGCTGTACAACGGCGACACGGGCGTGACCGTGGCCAAGGATCAAACGCTGAGGGCGGTCATCGGAGGCGTGAGCTTCGCGACAAGTCGGCTGGCAGACGTGGAGACGATGCATGCGATGACGATCCACAAGAGCCAGGGAAGCCAGGCGGACGAGGTCACGGTGCTGTTGCCTCCGGAGGACTCGCGGCTGCTGACTCGCGAGCTGTTCTACACCGCAGTGACGCGAGCAAAGGAGCGGGTGCGCGTGGTGGGGTCTGAGACAGCGCTTAGGGCCGCGATCGAGCGGCGTGCGGTTCGCGCGTCAGGGTTGGCGCAGCGGCTGCGCGGTTAGCAGGCGACGCGCGAGAAGAACGCTCCGGCGAAGAGCGCAATGATCAGGGCCACGGTTGTCTGTCCGGAAACCGCGGCGACGATGACGCCGACGATGGCCGAGATGGCGATGAGTAACAGCAGCGTCCCGAGCAGCCAGGTGCGGGTGCTGATCGCAGCGCGATGAGGCAGCGGCGCAGCAGGCTGAGGCCGACCAACCGGGTTGCCGTTCACTCCAACCATCGACGACCCCTTCTGCCTGTGATAGCGGACACAATGTAGCGCATAAGTGATCGGACTCACAGCACGAAGAGATCTCGATTCAGATAGCCGCTGGCAGAACCGGCTCATTAGTACGGCTAGCGGTGTCGGATCCGTGCGCGAAAGCGCCCGCCTGGCACACAACTGGTTTGCGGTCGCCGGCAAGAAAAACTTTCTCGCGCAAGCGCTAATCGATGAGGACGAGCGGCCAACGCGGTACGGTCTACGCGGGTTGGTTCGACAGCCCCACGGAAACGTCACGGCGGCGATCTGACTTCCCCGCCGATTGGGTGCGAATCCCGACGTCAGCCGCCATTCACGGTTGTGCGTCCGGGGGGTTTCGTGCCGACGGGAACTTACGCGATGGTCACAATCCGCACCGATCGTGGCGTGCTGCCGTGGTCTGACACGAGCGACTCTGTACAGTCAGGCCGTCTGAAATGCTCGACTCCCCGCTCTGAACGGAGCGACGGATCATCTGAGGTGAACACGAGAGGGTCTCGCTCTTCACAAGTCACCGTCGGCCCCGGCAGGGGCGGACGACGGTCGTACCTCAGCGGCTCCAACCGTGCCTTGCGCGCGCAATCGCGCGGGAGGCCACCGGCACAACGCAAACGCGGCGCCCTCGCGCCGGAGCCAAAAGGATTGTCGTGAGCCAATTTACCGAGACGATGTATACCAATGCCCGCTGGAGTTTCAAGGGCATGGTCACCGGTGAACCAGACTTCCCCATCCGGCATACCTGGGCCGAGGTGCACGAGCGCGCGAGCCGGGTGGCGGGCGGACTCGCTGCGGCCGGCGTCGGACGCGGCGATGCCGTCGCGGTGCTGGCCGGAGCGCCGGTTCAAATCGCCCCCACGGCGCAGGGCATTTGGATGCGCGGCGCCAGTCTGACCATGCTGCACCAACCCACACCCCGCACCGATCTTCAGCGCTGGGCCGAGGAGACCACTTCGGTCATCAAAATGATCGAAGCCGCAGCGGTCGTGGTCTCGGATCCGTTCATGCCCGCGGCGCCACTGCTCACCGAGCTGGGGATGCGGGTGCTGACCATCGCAGACCTGCTCGACGGTCCATCGATCCCACCCGTCGACACCGACGACGACGACGTCGCTCTCATGCAATTGACAAGCGGCTCGACGGGATCGCCCAAAGCAGTCCAGATCACCCACCGCAACTTCGTCGCCAATGCCGAGGCGATGATCGTCGGCTGCAACTTCGACATCGACACCGACGTGATCGTGAGCTGGCTGCCGTGCTTTCACGACATGGGCATGACGGGTTATCTGACCGTGCCGATGTATTACGGCGCCGAGCTCATCAAGATCACGCCAATGGACTTTCTGCGCGATACGTTGTTGTGGGCCAAGCTGATTGACAAATACAAGGGCACCATGACGGCCGCGCCGAACTTTGCCTACAACCTGTTCGCCAAGCGGTTGCGCAGGCAGGCCACACCCGGTCAGTACGACCTGTCGTCGCTGCGGTGGGCCCTGTCGGGCGCCGAGCAGGTCGATCCACTCGACGTCGAGGATCTGTGCGACGCCGGCAAGCCGTTCGGGCTGCGGCCCGAGGCGATCATCCCCGCCTACGGCATGGCCGAGACGACGGTGGCGGTGTCGTTCTCCGAATGTGGCGGCGGCATGGTCGTCGACGAGGTCGATGCCGACCTGCTGGCTGTACTGCATCGTGCCGTCCCGGCGACCAAGGGGCATACCCGACGACTGGTATCGCTCGGCCCGCCGCTGGACGGCCTGGAGGTGCGCATCGTCGACGAGGACGGCAGCGTCCTGCCGCCGCGGGGTGTCGGCGTCATCGAGGTGCGCGGTGAACCGGTGACCAAGGGCTACACCACAGAGGTCGGATTCATCGCCGCGCAGGACGAGCGGGGCTGGTATGACACCGGTGACCTGGGCTATCTCACCGAAACGGGCAACGTGGTGGTGTGCGGCCGGCTCAAGGACGTCATCATCATGGCCGGCAAGAACATCTACCCGACCGACATCGAGCGCGCCGCCGCCCGCGTCGAGGGAGTGCGGCCGGGCTGTTCGGTGGCGGTACGCCTGGACGCCGGGCACTCGCGGGAGACGTTCGCCGTCGCGGTGGAGTCCAAGGAGTACGACGACCCAGCCGAGGTGCGGCGCATCCAGCATCAGGTGGCACATGAGGTGTTCGCGGAGGTCGATGTGCGGCCGCGCAATGTGGTGGTCCTGCAGCCGGGCATGATCCCCAAGACTCCGTCGGGCAAGCTGCGACGCGCCCACGCCCTCGCACTCGTCAACTGAAAGGGCGTAATCACGCCGCGCGGCGAGTAACTTGTCGCTCACGATGGCCGACTACGACGCGCAGCCCGGTCGCCCGACACAGGCGCAGGCCGACCTGTCCCAAGCACAGTTGGACGCCGACGACATCGACTTGTCTGCCGGACTGAAGGGTGTGGCCGGGCTGGTGGCCGGCGCCCGCGGGGTGATCGATCTGCTCGGCGATGTCGCGGAATTCGCGGCGCAGGCCATCCCCGGTGTCGACGGTGTGGGCGTCGCCCTGGTCGAGCCGCACCACGGCAAACCGCGCATCCAAACATGGGCTGCCACAGCGGTATTCGTGCATGACATCGACACCGTTCAATACGAGGAGCTCCACGAGGGCCCGTGCATCACGTGTATGGAGTCGCGCCGGCCGTGCGTCAGCGGTTCGCTGGGCAGTGACAGCCGGTGGCCACGTTTCGGCGGGCGGGTAGCCAGGATGGGCGTTCATTCGACGCTGTCGCTGCCGCTGATCGTGGGGGATCAGGTGATCGGCGCGATCAACACCTATGCCCGCGGCCGCGACGCGTTCGGCGAACACGCCGTGCAGTTGGGTTCACAGTTCGCCGGGCCTACGGCGGTGTCGGTGCACAACGCGCAGCTGCTGGCGCGGGCTCAGGAGCGGACGAGCGCGCTGCAACGTGCGCTCGAAAGCCGGGCGGTGATCGACCAGGCGATCGGCATCATTCGCAGCCGATCGGGTGCCAGCCCGGAGGAGGCCTTCGACCGGCTCATCCGACTCAGCCAGACCGAGAACGTCAAACTGCATCTCGTCGCCGAGCAACTGGTGACGGAGGCGGTGCGCCGAGCACAGGCGCGGCATAGTCCTTAAGACTGTGCGGAGTCGAATGCGGCGATGGCCGCCAGCAGCGTCGGGCGGGCCTGCCGATCGCTCATGAGACGCCGGGCCACGTCGGTCAAATGGTCGCCGTGGGTGTGCGCGTAGCTGCGCAGCAGCTGGAATGCCTGCCCGACGGAGATGTCGAGGCTTTCGCGCAGGAAGCCCTTGGCCTGCTCGACGAAGACGCGACTGGTCAGCGCCGAGCGCAGCTGCGGCATCACGGTCGAGGGCGTGTGCGCGTGGTCCTGCAGTATCGCCACGGACGCGATGTGGGCCAGGGTCTGGCCGACCAGGAGATCGGCGTCGTTGAGTGCGCCGCTGCGGGTGCCGAACAGACCGAGCGCGCCCATGACGATGCCGGCGGCGCGCATCGGAACGGCATGCACGGAGGCGAAGCCGGCGTCGAGCGCGGCGGAGACGAAGCGCGGCCAGCGCTCGGCTTCGGCCGGGAGGTCGGCGACGGAGACCGGCTGACCGGTGAAATAGCAGTCCACGCAAGGGCCTTCGTCGGCTTGGAGCTGAAAGAGCTCCAACTCCCGGGTTTCCTCCGAGGTGGCCGCGAGCAACCGGAGCTGCTCGAGCGGGTCGGCGAGCAGGAGGCCGGCCGACTCGACATCGAGAAGTTGGGCGCAGCGCTCGGTGAGTTCGGTGAGCAGGTCGACGATGTCGAAGTCGTCGAGCAGGCTGTCGACGAGAGTCACGACCGCGTCCAGTACACGGGTTTCACGAGGGGTCTCGGTCATCTCGTACTCCGTCCTGGGTTTCGTAGGGCGTGCATTAGTCGGCCTCCAGCCGCAGGCGCCGGTCGAGGATGTCGCGGGCGACGTCAGTGGAGCTGCGGCCGGTGGCGTAGGCGTGGGCGCGCAGGCGCACCAGTGCCTCGGCGGGTTCGACGCCGAGTTGGGCGACCAGCATGCCGGTGGCCTGGCTGACCTCGGCGCGGGACAGCGCGTGAAGTTCGGCCCAGGCGTTGCTTTCTGGATCGTTGACCGCGGACTGAATGTCGTCGTTCATGAGGTCGAGCATCGGCACACCGGCGATTTCGGCGGCGACGATGGCGCCGGCAAAGTGTTCGCCCTTGAGTGAACCGGGCTGGGCGCGGAAGAGGTCGAGGGCGCCGACGTGTTCACCGGCCACGAGGACGGGCATCGCGAAGACGCCTCGAATGTGGTGCGAGAGCATGGCCGGGCCGTAGATCGGCCAGCGAGGGTCTTC
Source organism: Mycobacterium sp. (assembly GCF_035274705.1). Classification (GTDB taxonomy): domain Bacteria; phylum Actinomycetota; class Actinomycetes; order Mycobacteriales; family Mycobacteriaceae; genus Mycobacterium. The sequence continues at coordinate 58,759 of NZ_DATENY010000005.1, forward strand.
GGGGTCGGCGAGGTCGGCGACGAGGACAGGGCCGTGATAGGCGACGGAGTCGAGGCAGGGGCCTTCGCCGAGCGTGAACTGGAGCTCGTCGTACATCTGCGCGTGGGCGCCGCTGGATCCGAGCGTTCCGCTGTTGGCGCCATCGAAGACGATCGAGATGGCGGCAGCGTCGATGTCGAAGAGCATCACGCAGGCCTCGCAGAGCCGGTCGGCGGCCTCTACCCCGCGCCGCCCGTCGACGGCGGCGAGGAGTTGGTCATGGATCGCCACATTTAACCGGACGAGGAAGAGTCAGTGTGGCGTGTCATCCCTCCACCCTCCCCTAGTTGGGGCGGTTTGGCGAGGATGGGTGAACATACCCGCCTGTTAGCGACACGTTTTCGGCGAGCCGTTCACGGCGGTGGAACCAATCCGAGAGATCGTTGCAGCATGCGAGTTGACGGACGGGATATCACCGTTTCAGGCAGCTTGCTGCAACCGCTTGCCCGGCGCACCAACGACATCCTGCGGCTGGTCCTCGCGGCAGTCTTTCTGGCCGTGGTCATCACGAGCTCGCTGATCACCCGCAACGACTGGAACGCGCTCGAGAAGTCGATCTCCCAGATCGTCGGGGTCCTGACGCCCACACAGTCCAACTTGGTGTATCTCGTTTACGGCCTTGCGATCCTGGCGCTGCCGTTCATGATCCTGATCGGGTTGATCGTCTCTCGGCAGTGGAAGCTTCTCGGCGCGTACGCCGGCGCGGGGTTCGTCGCGATTCTTGCCCTGTCGATCACCGGCAACGGGATCGCGGCGCCCAGGTGGCATCTCGACCTCTCCGAAAAGCTTGACACGGTCTTGTCGCAATTCCTGGACGATCCGCGGTGGATCGGGATGCTCGCGGCGGTGCTCACGGTGTCGGGTCCGTGGCTGCCCGCTCGCTGGCGGCGATGGTGGTGGGCGCTGCTGCTCGCGTTCGTACCGATCCATCTGGTGGTCAGCGCGGTCATCCCCGCACGCTCGCTGCTGGGTCTCGCAGTGGGCTGGTTCGTCGGCGCGTTGGTGGTGTTGGTGGTGGGGACTCCGGCGTTGGAGGTTCCGCTGGACGGCGCGGTGCGGGCGTTGGGCCGGCGTGGTTTCGTGGTCAGCACGCTGACGGTGGTGCGGCCGGCGGGCCGCGGCCCGCTCGTGCTGAGCGCGGCATCGGTGGACTCGGTGGCGATCGTCGAAATGTACGGCCCGAATCAGCGCAGTGGCGTTGCGCTGCGCCAGCTTTGGCGCAAGCTGCGACTGCGGGGTGGTGAAACCGCACCGCTGCAGGCATCGATGCACCGCGCCGTGGAGCATCGTGCGCTCATGTCGATCGCAATCGGCGCGGCGGGTCTCGCGAACGTGTCGACGATGGCCGTCGCGGCGCTCGACCGGGGATGGATGTTGTACGCGCACACGCCCGAGCGCGGAACACCGATCAGCGAGTCCGCCGCGACCACACCGGTGGCCGACGTCTGGAACGCCCTGTCGGCCCTTCACGACCAGCAGATCTCGCACGGTGATTTGCGCGGCAAGGAGATCACCGTCCACCAGAACCGGGTGTTGTTCGGTGGCTTCGGCTATGCCGAGTACGGCGCCACCGACGCGCAACTCCAGTCCGATCTGGCCCAACTCCTGGTCACCACGACGGCCGTGTACGACGCCAAGTCCGCCGTGGACGCCGCGATCGCCGCCTTTGGCAAGGACGCTGTGCTCACCGCGTCGGGCAGACTCACGAAATCGGCTGTACCCGAACGTGTCCGGGAGTCTGTCGCCGATGCCGGCGTGGTTATTTCCGCCTCACGCGACGAGGTGAAACGCCAAACCGGTGCAGACCAGATCCAAGCCGAGACGATTACCCGGTTCACCCGCAAACAGGTCATCCAGCTGGTGCTACTGGTGGCGCTCGTCTACGTCGCGTATCCATTCATCAGCACGGTGCCGACGTTCTTCCACGAGCTGCGGACCGCGAACTGGTGGTGGGCGTTACTCGGGCTTGGCGTGTCGGCGCTGACGTACGTCGGTGCGGCGATGGCGCTGTGGGCTTGCGCCGACGGGTTGGCGAGTTTCCGCAATCTCGTGATCATGCAAGTGGCCAACACCTTCGCGGCGACAACCACACCGGCCGGCGTGGGCGGCCTCGCGCTGAGTGTGAGGTTCTTGCAGAAGAGCGGCCTCGGCGCGGTGCGGGCCACCGCGGCGGTGGCGCTGCAGCAGACCGTGCAGGTGATCACCCACGTGGCGCTGCTGATTTTTTTCAGCGCCGCCGCAGGCGCCACCGCTGACCTGTCGCACTTCGTGCCGTCCGTGACGATCCTCTACCTGGTCGCCGGTGTGGCGCTGGGTGTCGTCGGCGCGTTCCTGTTGGTGCCGAGGCTGCGGCGCTGGCTCGAGACGGCGGTGCGGCCGCGCCTCAAGGAGGTGCTGAGCGATCTGCGTGCGCTGACGCGGGAGCCGAAACGGTTGGCGATGATCATACTCGGTTGCGCGGCAACGACTCTCGGGATGGCGCTGGCTTTGTGGGCGAGCATCGAGGCGTTCGGCGGCACGACGTCGTTCGTCACCGTGACCGTGGTGACGATGGTCGGCGGGACGCTCGCCGCGGCGGCGCCCACGCCCGGTGGTGTCGGCGCGGTGGAGGCGGCGCTGATCGGTGGACTTGCCGCGTTCGCGGTGACCGCGGCGATCGCCGTGCCGTCGGTCCTGCTGTACCGGGTGCTGACGTGCTGGCTGCCGGTGTTCATCGGCTGGCCGATCATGCGCTGGCTCACCAAGAAGGACATGATCTAGCCGCCTTTGGGGGCGAATTGACGCATCGGTAACGCCAGACGCTCTTGACGCGATTACACCGTCAGCAACTTTCGTCCCAGCTGTGGAGGCCGCGTGCAACACCGATGGAGAGCCGCCGTCGGTGCGATAGCGCTTGCGCTCGCCGCCGCAGTGGGCGGAGTCTCGCCACCGGTTGCGCGGGCTGAGCCTGCGCCGGCCGGGAAGGACTTCACCAGACCGGCGATCGTCATCCTCGGGTACGGCCTCAACCCCGACGGCAGCCCGCGCTGGATTCTGCATACCCGCGTGCTGGCGGGTCTGGCCGTTGCGCAGTTCTTCCCGCAATCGCCGATCATCGTGACCGGCGGCAACCCGAAGAACGGCAATACCGAAGCTGGCGAGATGCGAAAGATGCTGCAGTTCATGGGGTTTCCGGACAACCGAATCATCTTGGAGGACAAGGCCAACAGCACCGTCCAGAACGCGCGGTTCTCGGTGCCGCTCGCGAAGAAGGCGGACACCTCGGGCATCATCCTGGTGACATCCTCGACGCATCAGGGACGTGCCGACGGTGATTTCGTCGATGCGGGCGCCAATCTTCTCGCGACGGTGAGTTTCCCCGACGGGGACGCAGGCGTGAACGTCGCCCAGTTTGTGCGCGACGTTCTCAGCCCGGTCACCAATCTTGGCTAGCAGGCGCTTAGGGCTGCGCGGCGGTCCAGTCGTAGGGCAGGAACTTTCCGTCCAGGGTGACCACGACGCGATCACCGGCTGGATGCGGCTTCTTTTCGACGTTCACGCTGAAGTTGATGGCGCTCATGATGCCGTCACCGAACTGCTCGTGGATGAGTTCCTTGATGGCACCGCCGTAGACCTGAAGGACTTCATAGAAGCGGTAGATCGTCGGGTCGGTGGGCACCGCGGTCGGCAGCCCGCCGCGCATCGGCACGGAGGCCAGAACGGGCACGGCCGACTCGTCGAGCCCGAGCATGTTCAGGAGTGTCTGCGCCGCCTCGGGCGGAATGGGGTGCTGCCCGAGGAGGGCGGCCGTGGTCCAGACGACGGGCTTGCCGATGGCGTCGGCAAGCTGTTGCCACGTCAGGGCTTTCGCCAGACGGGCGGCGACAATCTGTTGAGTGATCTCGTCTCGGGTCATGCACCCATCATCGGCCGGACGCGCTGCGCGTGCGCGCCCGGCTTCACGGGCGCCTAAACGGCTCCCGTAGGACGGCTCCCGTCAAACGGTCAGCGATGCCCGCCGCCGTTGAACCCTGGCTCAGCCACCTCCGCTGGGGTGAGCTCGAAGGGGGCCGGCGCGACGACCGCGGGGGCGGACTCGTTGCCGCCCGACCCTTCGCCGCCGCCAGTGGGCGCACCGCCGATATCCGTCGTCGTCTCGCCCGCGACGTCCGGGGCGCCACTCGAGATCGGCTTCGGTGAGACCCAAACAAGCAGATCCTGGGTGCCGTCGTTGTATACGACGCTGTTGGGAGTGTCGCCCACGACATCGAAGTAGAGCTTGCCGGGAATTCCGCCACCGATGACGCGGTAGTTGGCTCCGCTCTCGGCGCGGGCGTTGAACAACGCGGCTATGGGAATGCCCCCGTCGTTGGTCACGGTTGCCTCATACAACCGGCCGTTGTGGAACACGGCGTCCGAACTCGGTTTCAGCCCTTGAACCGTGTAAGTGATCATCGGGTTACCGTAAGCATCGTTCAGTGACTCTTGCTGACCGTACGTCTTGATGTTGTTGGCGGCTGATGCCGGCACCGCCGTGATGGTGCTCATGGCGATTGCGGCCGCGGCGACGCCAACAGGTGCCATAAGTTTCTGGATCCTCACCCTTACTCCCCTTCCGTGTTCACGCTGTACCCAGCGCGAACGTTACCCCGGCACATCCGTTTGAGAACACAAATTGCGACGTCCTGAGTTCGGCACGTTGCGCTTGGGCCCCAGCGTACCGTTCGACCGTGCACGTTGACGTGATGACGGTTCCGCAGCCGTTGGACAAGATCGGCGACGTAGCCCGGCGTACGCAAGCGGCGGGTTTCGACGGTCTGCTGTTCGCGGAAACGGGTCGGACCGCATATCTGAACGCGGCGGTGGCATCGCAGGCGGCACCGGGGCTTGAGTTGTCGACGGGTGTGGCGGTGGCGTTTCCGCGGAGTCCGTTCGTGACGGCGGCGACGGCGTGGGAACTGCAGGAGGCGACGGGCGGAAAGTTCCGGCTGGGGCTGGGCACACAGGTGCGCACCCATGTCGTGAGGCGTTACGGGATGGCGTTCGAGCGTCCGGGGCCTCGGCTGCGGGATTACGTGCTGGCGGTGAAGGCGTGCTTCGTCGCGTTCCGGACGGGGACGCTGGATCACCATGGGGAGTTCTACGACCTGGACTTCATCAGCCCGCAGTGGAGCGCGGGCCCGATCGCCGCGCCAGATCCGAAAGTCGATATCGCGGCGGTGAATCCGTGGATGCTGCGCATGGCGGGCGAAGTGGCCGACGGAGTGCATGTGCATCCGCTGGGCGAGCCGGGGTATCTGGCGCGGCATGTCGTGCCGAATGTGGCTGCGGGAGCGGCGAAGTCGGGCCGGTCGCCGTCGGATGTTGCGGTGATCGTGCCGGTGATGACAATCGTGGGCGACAGCGACGAGGAGCGTCACAAAGAACGTGAGGCGGTTCGAGCGAGCATGAGCTTCTATGGAAGCACGCCGAACTACGCGTTCATCTGGGACGAGGCGGGGTTCGAGGGGACGACGGCGCGTATCCGGGAGAAGCAGAAGGCCAGCGACTTCAAGGGAATGGCGGCGCAGATTACCGACGAACACATCGCGACGTTCGCAACGGAGTCGACGTGGGATGGCTTGGCAGACGCGCTCGTCGAGAAGTACGGGGAAATCGCCACGCGCATCGTCCTATACAACGCACTGGGCGAGCGGCAGCGCTTCGAGCGATACGGCGCCGTAGGCCAAGCTATTCGCGACCGCTAGAGCCAATGACAAAGGCGTCTATGTTCTCGTCGTAAGCGACTCTTTCGTCCACGAATAGTTCACCTGCTGTGTGGCCGTCGTCCGCGACCGCCTGAGTTACTGCACCGCTGCGGCACGTGTCGCGACCATCGCTGGGCTCCTCTCTCGATTGCACAGGCGGCGCTCCCGAATATGGTGACCGCTACGGGCGTGTACCTCCCTCGCGCGGACCGGGGATCCACGTTAGGAGGTCCTGGACACCGTCGTTGTGTACGACACTGTTCGGGACGTCGCCCACAACGTCGAAGTAGAGCTTGCCGGGCACCGTGCCGCCGATGACGCGGTCGTTGGCCCCGCTCCCAACGCGATGCCGACTAATGCCGCGAGAGTTACCCGCTATGTGAGCGGGCAAACGCGGTTGGTGTGATCTCGCGTGCCCGCGCGCAGCTACGTTTGTCCCGTGGGATCTGCACCGGGCCCTCCAGCCGAGCGGGCAATCGTGCTCACCGACGAGTTCCGCCATGCGTTGGAGCTGCTGGCCGGCGGCAGGCATGTGTTTCTGACTGGCAAGGCGGGCACGGGCAAGTCGACGTTGATCCGCCAGTTCATGGCCCAGACCGACCGAGCGGTGGTCGTCGTCGCGCCGACGGGTATCGCCGCGCTCAACGTCGACGGCTACACCATCCACCGGCTGTTCGGCTTCCGGACCACGACGACGCTGGACGATGTCCGCGGCGGCGGGTATCGGCCGGGCCGCTTCGCCAAGACATTGGCGTCGCTGCAGACGTTGATCATCGACGAGGCGTCGATGGTGCGCGCCGACGTCTTCGACATGGTGGCGGCCGCGTTGTCACGGTTCGGGCCGCAGCCGGGGGCGCCGTTCGGTGGTGTGCAGATCGTGTTGGTCGGTGACCTTTATCAGTTACCACCGGTTGTTAGCGAGGGCGAGACCGAGTTCTTTTCGGCGGGCTTCTCAACCGCGTATGAGACGCCGTACTTCTTCTCCGCGAACAGCTTCCGCCGTGACGACTTTCCCACCGTGGCGTTGACAACGGTGTTCCGTCAGCTCGGAGACGACCGAATGACGGCCATTCTCAACGAGATCCGCGAGGGCGTGCTGCTGGGCCACGCGCAGGAACAGCTCAACGCGCGCGCCGACGCGGACTTCGTCCCGCCGGATGACGAGTTCTGGCTGACCTTGGCGCCGACGAACCGTCTGGTGACGGCGCGCAACCGCCAGCAGCTGGAACGGCTGCCGGGCGACGAGTTGGTCCACCACGCGCGGGTATCGGGTGACCTGTCGCTGTTCGACCCGCCGGTCGAGGAGACGCTGCGGTTCAAGGTCGGCGCGCAGGTGATGATGCTGAACAACGATCAGGGCAACCGCTGGGTCAACGGCACCATCGGCCGCGTGATCGGCGTCGATTACGACCGCTACGGAGCGGTCGTCGAGGTGGAGTTCGCCGACGGCTCATGTGCGGACGTCACGCCGTTCACGTGGGAGGCGACGCGGCCGGTGGTGGCGGGCGGCTCGCTGAGCCGGGAGGTGATCGGCTCGTACACGCAGCTGCCGTTCAAGCTGGCGTGGGCGATCACGATCCACAAGAGCCAGGGACAGACCCTGGAGCGTCTGGTGGTGGACCTCACCGGCGGAATGTTCTCGACGGGCCAGCTGTATGTGGCGTTGAGCCGGTGCACGTCGTTGGCCGGCCTGGTGCTGAAAAGACCTGTGCTGCCGAAGGATCTGAAAACCGATCGGCGCATCGCGCGGTTTCTGCGCACCTCGGTCGACGATAGCGGGGCGCGTCGGTATTGCGCGATCGGGATGCTGACGGTGGGTGACGAGGGTCGGATGTCGCGGCCGCGGCCGGTGGAGCTGGCGGTGGCGTTCGATGACGGCACGGCGGTGACGACGCTGGTCAACCCTCAGCGTGATCTGGCGGATGCCCGAACGGCGTTTGGGATCAACGTGTCTGATGTCTTGCTGGCGCCGACGCTGCGGGAGGCGTGGGCGGTGATCGCCCCGATGCTTGCGGGGTGCACCCCGGTGGGCGTCGGAGTTGACGAGACGCTGGGCTTGATCGACTTCGAGCTGAAGAGGCTGGGGTATGTGACGGCGATGCCCCTGGGTGTCGAGTTGCGCGGCGCCCGGGTGTCGGGTCGGACGGCGCTGGAGCGGGCACAGTCCGCATTGACTGCGCACAGTGGGTCTGATTCGGAGGAAGGGTCGTCGGCGTTCGCGGAACCTGAACCGGCGGAGTCAGTTTCGGGCCTGCTGGTGAGCCGGGATCATTCGGGGCGGACGCCGGCGGCCGATCATCTGCCTGGGTTGTCCGCGCTACTGCGGGTGAGCCGGGACGTCGGAGCAGTGCTGTTGGGAGCGTCGCCGTCAGCCGGTGTGGACAGTTCGTGGGACGCGGCGGCGCGGCAGTCGGTGGCCGATCAACTGCGCACCGCTGCGTCGCGAGTGCAGTTGCCCGTGGCGGTGCTGGAGAGGCTACGGGAGGCATCGCGTTTGTTGGGTGTCGAGATCGTCTCGGAGTCAATGTGTTTGGAAGGCGATGACATCGGCTCGGTGCTGACGCCGGGCGTTCGGATTTGCTTCACCGGTACGGCGCAGGACAGTACCGGACAGATCGTGGAGCGCTGGGAGATGGAGCAATTGGCCGCGTCGGCCGGGTTGACGCCGGTTAAGTCGGTGACCAAGACGCGCTGTGAGGTGCTGGTGACAGCAGAAGCGGGCACGCAGTCGGGAAAGGCCCGCAAGGCCCAGGAGTACGGCAAGCCGGTGTTCACGGCCGATGAGTTCCTGGCATGGGCAGCGAAGGTCTCGGCTGGCCGTTGAGTTGCCCGCGGCACCGACACTTGAGCCCTTCGCCGGACCAATTGCCGTTCTGGCGGCGTCAGCATGTGTTGACGCGCCACAAAAGCACGCTTGCGCCCAGTAGGACGAGACGCGCACGTCCACGAGGCTAACCCCACGGTGTTGCGCTGCTCGACGGATAGCCGCACACCGAGACCCGTTTTGCCGGGTCCGGCCCCGGTACCGTAGTGTCAATCTGGTTGATATCTGTTGAAGGGACGTATATCGTCCGTCAACGGTCAGCGCTCGTCGAAAGGGTCACGGATGCAGCGGCTTTCCATCGGAAGCCGATTGATGCGGCGGTGGATGCTTCTGGTGGCGGTGTTCGTCCTCGCCCTGGCGGGCTTCGCGGTGTACCGGCTGAACGGCATCTTCGGCTCGCGTGACGTCACGTCCACCCCCAGCGGGGCCGCGAATGAGATCGTTCCGTTCAACCCGAAGCACGTCGTCATGGAGGTATTCGGCACGCCTGGCACGGTCGCGACCATCACCTACCTGGACGTGAACGCCCAACCACAGCGGGTCGACGACGCGACGCTGCCATGGGCCTACGACACGACCACCACCCAACCGGCCGTCTTCGTCAACGTTTCCGCACAGGGCGACACCGACTCCATCGGCTGCCGGATCAAGATCGACGACGTCGTCAAGGACGAGAGAACGGTCAACACGTTGAACGCCTACACCTACTGCTTGGACAAGTCCGGATGAGCAACCATCTCGCCGAACGCCCAACGACGACGGATCGGGTCACCAAGTGGATTCGTCGGCTCTGTGTGCCGATCGTGTTGTTCTGGGTGGCCGTAGCCGCCCTGTCGAACGCGCTGGTACCCCAGCTCGAGGCGGTCGGCGCCGAGCACAACGTGGCGTTGAGCTCCCCCGAATCGCCCTCGCTGCAGGCTTTTCAACGCATCGGCAAGGTGTTCCACGAGTTCGATTCCGACAGTGCCGCGATGGTGGTGCTCGAGGGTGATCAGCCGCTGGGCGCCGACGCGCACCGCTACTACGACGAGCTGGTCAAGCGGTTCAACGCGGACACCAAGCACGTCCAGCACGTGCAGGACTTCTGGGGCGACCCGCTCACCGCCGCCGGCTCGCAGAGCGCCGACGGGAAGGCCGCGTACGTACAGGTGTTCCTCGCCGGCAACCAGGGCGAGGCGTTGTCGTTGGAGTCGGTCGAAGCGCTGCGCAACATCATCGCCAAAACACCTGCGCCACCGGGCATCCACGCCTACGTCGCCGGCTCGGCAGCCCAGATTGCCGATCAGTTCGAGGTGGGCAACGAGAGCACCGTGTTCGTGACCGCGTTGACCGTCGGGGTCATCGCCGTGATGCTGCTCATCGTCTATCGCTCGCCGGTCACCATGATCCTGGCGCTCGTCGCGGTGCTCATCGAGATGTCCGCGGCCCGTGGGATCGTCGCGTTCCTGGCGAACGTCGGGCTCATCGGCCTGTCGACGTATTCGACCAACATCCTCACGCTGCTGGTGGTCGCCGCCGGTACCGACTACATCATCTTCCTGCTCGGCCGATATCACGAGCGGCGCAACGAAGGCATGGACTCCGACGCCGCCTTCTACGACATGTATCGCGGGACGTCGCACGTGATATTGGGTTCGGGGTTGACCATCGCCGGCGCGGTGGCCTGTCTGTACTTCACCCGCCTGCCGTACTTCCAGAGCCTGGGGATTCCGGCCGCGATTGGTGTGCTGGTGTCACTGGTCGCCTCGTTGACGCTGGCGCCCGCAGTGCTGGTGATCGGCAGCCGCTTTGGTCTGTTGGACCCCAAGCGCAAGACCGCCAAGCGGGGCTGGCGCCGGATCGGGACGGCGATCGTTCGGTGGCCCGGGCCGATCCTGATCGCCACGATGGCGCTCGCTTTCATCGGACTGGCCGCGCTGTCCGGCTACAAGGTGAGTTACGACGACAGCCGGTACATGCCCGCCAGTGCCCCGTCCAATGTCGGATACGCCGCCGCGGAGCGTCACTTCTCAAAGGCGCGGCTGAATCCCGAACTGCTGATGATCGAAACCGACCACGATCTACGGAATCCCACGGACATGATCCTGTTGGAGCGGGTGGCCAAGGCCGTCTTCCACACCGACGGCATCGCGCAGGTTCAATCGATCACGCGGCCGCTGGGCACGCCGCTGGACCACACGTCGATCCCGTTCCAGATCAGTGCGAACAGTGCGGCTCAGATCAACAATCTGCCCTTCCAGCAGGACCGCGCCGCGGATCTGCAGAAGCAGGTGGGCGTCATCAACGACTCGATCGACGTTCTGCGGCAGCAGTATGCGCTGCAGCAGCAGTCCAGCGCCGTGACGCACGAGCAGACTGTGGCATTTCAGCAGACCGTCGCCGTGGCTCAGGACCTGCGGGACAAGATCGCCAACTTCGACGACTTCTTCCGGCCGCTGCGCAACTATTTCTATTGGGAGCCACACTGTTTCGACATCCCGATCTGCTGGGCACTGCGATCGCTGTTCGACGCGCTCGACGGCATCAACGCGCTGACCGATCAGTTGGCCAACGTCTCGGGGAGCATCGCCAAACTGGATGAGCTGCAGCCCAAACTGTTGGCTCTGATCCCGCCACAGATCGCCAATCAAGAAACCAACCGCGACCTGACGAAGACCAACTACGCCACCACGTCGGGGATCTACGACCAGACCGCGGCCGCGCTGCAGAACTCCACTCAGCTTGGCGCGGCGTACGACGCGTCGAAGACCGACGACTCCTTTTACCTACCGCCGGAGGCGTTCAGCAACCCCGAGTTCCTGAGAGGGCTGAAGTTGTTCCTGTCGCCGGACGGTAAGGCCGCGCGCATGATGGTCACCCATGACGTGGATCCGGCTACGCCCGAGGGTATTTCGCACATAGCGGCGATCAGGCATGCCGCGCAGGAGGCGGTCAAGGGGACGCCGTTGGCGGGGTCGAAGATCTATATCGGCGGAATGGCGTCCACCTACAAGGACATTCAGGAGATGGCGCACTACGACCTGATCATCGCGGGGATCGCGTCGCTGAGCCTGATCTTGCTGATCATGTTGTTCATCACGCGAAGTCTCGTCGCCGCGCTGGTGATCGTGGGCACGGTGGCGCTGTCGTTGGGTGCCTCGTTCGGCATGTCGGTGTTGGTGTGGCAGCACCTGTTGGGTGTCGAGTTGTATTGGGTGATATTGCCTTTGGCCGTCATCCTGCTGCTGGCCGTGGGGTCGGACTACAACCTGCTGCTGGTCTCCCGGTTCAAGGAGGAGATCCATGCCGGCATCAACACCGGCATCATCCGGTCGATGGCGGGCAGCGGCTCGGTGGTGACGGCTGCCGGGCTGGTGTTCGCGTTCACCATGGCGTCGTTCATCTTCAGCGATTTGCGCGTGCTCGGCCAGATCGGAACGACGATCGCCCTGGGCCTGCTGTTCGACACGCTGATCGTGCGGTCGTTCATGACGCCGTCCATCGCGGCGCTGCTCGGACGGTGGTTCTGGTGGCCGGTGAAGGTGCGCCAGCGGCCAGTGCCGCAGAAGTTCGGCGAGGATCGACAGCTGTCGCTGTTCTAGCCCGAGCTCTTCGCCGGAGCCGCCGACCGAGACGGCCCCAAACTTTCTTCTGAAAAAGTGTGGGAGTCGGGTCGGCCGGTTGCTCCTAGCTGGTGAACGTAGCCCATAAGGGGCTACGACCAGCCAAGGAGAACACATGAACACCATCACGACCGCCTCGCGGCACAAGTTGCTTTCTGCCAAGTTCGCCGCCAAGGCGACGATCGCGGGGTTGGCATTGGCCGCCTCTGTTATCGCCGTCGCGCCGGCGGCGCAGGCGGACCGCCCCAGCAGTCCCGACGGCACGACCCTCGGTGCGCAGTGCTACCAGATCGGGCAGGACTACGTCGATGGAGTCGCGGCAGTCAAGGCCGCCCACGCTGCGGGCGACCAGGCCGGCATGGACGCCGGCTGGGCGAAGATCCATGGCGCCGAGGACCAGTGGAAGGACATCTGTGAGGGCGTGTACGGCTCGCTCTACATCGGGCACGCCGCGACGCGTGACGGCGAAACCGGTCTCGGCACGACGCCGCGTTCACCTGTGACGGCACCGACGGCCGTCCCGCGCCCGGGGCAGAGCACACAGACGGGCATTCAGTAGCCGAACACTCGCAAGTTGTCGGCCCGCCACCACACTCGTTCCCGGTGGCGGGCCGACTTTTGTGCCGTCTAGCTGGCAAAACGAACTTCTTGAGATTTATTTTGAAAAAAGTGTGGGAGGCGGGACGGCTGGTCGGTCCTAACGGGTGAACGCAGCCCACCAGGGGCTACGACGACCTGAAGGAATTGATCATGACCAGCACCAACATCACACGGCAGCGGTGGATCGCAGCGACCGCCAAGATCGTCATCGCGTCCGGCGCAATCGCCGCTGGCGCCATGGCTCTCTCACCCGCCGCTCAGGCAGACGCGCAATTCGACGGGTTCAAGCAGTCCTGCACCTCCAATCCGGGTGCCTACGTCGCCGGCGCAGTGCGCGGCGATTACCACGAGTCCGTTGTTCCCGGCAGCTATGTAGACCAGATCTGCTCGCTATACGGCCCGCCCCAATACGTGTGGGTACTCGGCCATCCCGTCGAGGTTGTGAACAGCGCCAAACTTCTGGGCGTCTACACGAGGCGCATCGATACCCCTCCGCCCGGCCCGGGCCAGGTGCACCCCGGCTGAGCGACGGCCGCAACAAACTCGAGGAGTAGTTCATGGCCAGCACCAGAACCAAACGGCAGCGGTGGATCGCGATCACCCTCCTGATCGTCTTCGTCTTCGGCCGCATGGGTGTCGGCATCGTCGCTGCCGGCATGACGACCGCGCCACCGGCGTCCCACACGGACCCGCAGTTCGAAGCGTTCAAGAAGTCCTGCAGCACCGACCCGTGGGCCTATGCGTTCGGTGCGGTCCGCGGCGTTTACCACGAGCAAGTTGTTCCCGGCAGCTATGTGGACCAGATCTGCTCGTTGTATGGGCCGCCCAAAGCCTTGTTTCCCACCGGAAAGTGGCTGCGTGACTACACAAGGCGGGACTGCATCCAGCCCCAGGCCGGCGGCACCGACCTGGCGCCTGTCGCGGTTCCCGCGCCGCCGGCGCCCCCGATCACCGGTAGTCCAGGGTCTTCCCTGGGAATCCCGTTGATACGTCGATGATGGCGGCGCCGCGTTTGCCGGCCCGGTCGTTTGGGGCTCACCTTTTCATTGCGCAGTGCTGGCGAGGAGATCATGATGAATTGCCAATTATTTGCCAGGAGCCGGCCGGGGGCAACCTATGACGAGTACCCAACCGGCACCGGCGCTGTCCGATGACGACGCCACCCTTGCCCGTGCCGCCGCAGCCGGAAACCAGAAGGCGTTCGCGGCGATCTATGACCGCTACGCCGATCGGCTGCATGACTTCTGTGTCGGGATGCTGCGTGACCGCCACGCGGCCGCGGACTGTGTGCAGGACGTGTTCGTGATCGCCGCCAGCCGGTTGGCGCAGCTGCGGGAACCCGAACGCCTGCGTTCGTGGTTGTACGCCATTGCCCGCAACGAGGCGCTGGAAGTGATCCGTGCCAGGCGCCGCGAACTTCCCAGCGAGGAGCTGCCGGAGACGACGAACCGCGAGCCCGATCTCGCGACTCTGGCAGCACGCAGCGAGCTGGCCGACCTGATCAGCGATGCCTGCGGTGGGCTTTCCGAGCGCGATCAGGTGGTGCTCGAGCTGTCTTACCGCCAAGGGCTGGCTGGTCCGGAACTCGCTGAGGCCCTTGGCGTTACGCACAGGAACGCGAATGTTCTGGTCGAGCGGTTGCGTGACACGATCGCGCGGTCGTTGGGCGCCCTGCTTGTGTGCCGTCAGGTCCGCGCCAATCCGGCCAAGTGCCCGGAGCTGGCCGCGCTGCTCGCGCATTGGGATGGCCAGTTCACGGTGTTGATGCGCAAACGTGCGGCCCGCCACATCGACGACTGCCAGCAATGCGAGCGGCAGCGGGCGGGAATGGTCGCTCCGGCAGCACTTTTGGGCGCCACCCCGCTGCTGGTTCCGGCGCCTGCGTGGCTGCGCGAGCACACGCTGTCGCAAGGCGTGCAGGCTTTGCCGCCCGGTGGTCATGCCACCGCTGGCGCGACACAGACCCCAGCAAGCAACGAATCATGGTGGCCGCCTGATGATCTAGACACCACCGACCTTCCTGATGGCCCACTTGAAGCGCACCCGGATGGAGCATCGACGCCGCGCGGCGCAAAGAAGTACCTAAAGCGCCATGTCTGGGCGGTGGTCGGAGTGGCTGGGGTAATTGTTGCCGGCGGTGTGGCTGTAGTCGAGGTGCCACAGATGTATCCCGTGCATCCCGCCGTCTCGACTGACCATCCCACGACAGCATCGCCACCATCGGCGTCGGCCACCGCGACCGTGCCTAGGCCGTCGGGCAACGTCGCGAAGACCGGCTCACCGGTTCCGTCGACCACGCCGCCGGCAATGCCGATCACTACGGAGCCTTCCGGCGGCTCACCTGCGCCGGTGCAGCTGCCGGAACCGAGCGAGGTTGTAGAAACCCCGCCGCCCGGCGCGGGACGGCAGAGTAGCCCGTCGCCGAGCGCGTCAGCTAAACCCTCTGCGCCGCCGAGTGATTCAGGTGGATCGAACCAACCGTCTGGTGGATCAGGTGGACCGAGCCAACCGCCGAGTGGTTCCTCAGGCAGCTCCGGCTCAGGTCAGTCATCGGGTGGTTCGTCGCAGAGCCAAGGCGGTTCTGGTGGTGGGCCGGTTGGTCCGTCGACGCCCGCGGGCGCCGGAAAGACAGCGGCGCCTGGACACCTACCATCCGATGCAACGCGCGTCGGTGGCGGCTCGAATGACTGCGTCCCGCCGGCCTGCATACCGACCGGCGGGCCTGTCAAGTAGCCGTCACAACTGTCGGAAACATGCCGCGAGACTTTCGCGGAAAAAGTGTGGGAATTCAGATCGGTGATCGCTCCTAGCAGAGGAAGGCCGCCCGCAAGGCGGCGACGACACCTCAAAGGAGAACACCATGACCAACACGAATATCGCTCGTTGGCGTCGAGCCGCGGCGGGCACCGGGATCTTCCTCGCTGCACTTACGGGCGGCACCGCGGCCGCCGTACCGGCCAGCGCTGAGCCCAACGACGGCGGCGGGTTCGACCTCAACGGTTACCTCGCTTGCGTCGCATGGAACAACGACTACGTCTATTGCTGCGAGCAGAACCGCGGCTTTTGGTACCCACCCACTGCCCATAGAAGTGGGTTCTGCTCACCGATATACCTACCGCCAGACGCTTCCAGCCGACCCGCGCCGGGAGCGACGGCGAAACTGCCGCCCGACGCGAACACGCGCGCAGGCATTCAATAGCTGACCACTACCCGACTACTAACCAAAGCACCCTTAGGAGATCTCATGAGCGCTACACCCAAGCACAGCTGGCGGCGCCGAATTGCCTTGACAGCGGCCACGATCCTCGCGGCAATCCAAGTCGCCGCCGTTGCCCCCGCAATTGCCAACGCCGAGCCGAATAAGTCGTTTCTGCAGAATTACTACATGGAGTGCGCGAGGAACGCATTCTCGTCCTTCAAGGGCGACCTGCTGTCCTACGACCAATACCTTGAAGCTCTGTCGAATTGCTGCACGAACCTCGGCGGCATCTACAACGAGAGGACGGGTGACTGCTACTTGCCCGACCAGACCACAATTCGCTTCACCCAACCGCCCCTCGTGACGCCTCCGGGAGCCAGGGCGGTGCCGCCACCTGGAGCGAACACGCGCACCGGGATACAGTAGCGCCCCAACCGCTTTCGCTCTTGGTCACTCGACTTTGCGATGGGCGATCTGGAAGACGTTGCCGTGCGGGTCACGCACCATGGCCCGCCGGTCGCCGTACGGCGTGTCGAGTGGAGGTTCGATGCTCGTCGCGCCTGCGGCGATCGCCCGGTGGTATACGCGGTCGGCGTCGTCGACATAGACGTAGAGGAACGCCGGGAACGGTTCGCGCTCGCCGACTGAGGTGACCATGACAAGCGAGTCACCGATGCGCATTTCGGCTGGACGATCGGGATCGAATTCGCCTTCAGCGCCGAAGACTTCACGCAGAAACGCGACGGCGCCCGCGGCGTCAGCGACGACCATGCGCGGCATCACGGTGTGGTAGCCCGGAGGCGGGTCGATGTTCATCAGTCAAACACTTTCCAGCAGAGGTCATTTCGCAATCGTTGGTCGTCGAGAACGAGTTCGCGAATCGCGTCGGGAAGTTGGTCGCGCTGCCATCGGCGCTCGAATCGCCCGGCGGCGTCGGCTTCGTCGGGCGGCGCAGCGGCACGTGCGGCCTTGATGGCATAGGCGGCCGCGCCGAGCTCGTGCGCGGCGACGTGTGCAACGGCCGCGGCCTGGCCAGCAGCGTACGCGGCATGCCGTGGGGCACCGCGGAGATCTCTGGCCGCGCCCATCGCATGGCCGGCCGTCGCACGAGCCTGCATCATCTTGACCTCGCCGCGCACCCAGGCGCGGGCATGCTCGATCGCCTCACGCGGCCTTGGGTCCTGCGGCCGAGCCGACTCGAATAGGTGAAGCACATGCTCCGCACACGATGCCGCCCACAGTGCGAGCAGATGATGGTCCGAATCGGTGAGGGTCCCGCCGCGGCGCAGTGTGATGAAGCGAGGATCACGGATTTTTGGGAGGATCATGCAAATCGGTGTGCCTGGGCGATGCTATCGCACTGTACGGATGACGAAGGCATCGATGTTCTCGTCGTAATAGACCGTGTCATCCACGAATAGTTCCCCGACCGTGTGGCCGTCCTCCGCAACCGCGATGAAGGTTGCTTCCTCCTCGTCATATGACACCGACCCTTGCACGAACATCGCCGCGACCTCGTGCCCATCCGCCCCGAAAGCGACAAGCTTTAGGCCTCCCGCATCCTTGAGGTACTGCGCCGCTTCGGCACGTGTCGTGACCATGGCTGGACTCCTCTCTGCTGGTGATTGCACCAAGTATTCCGAATTAGCCTGTGCAGCAACCGGTCAAGCCATCAGAAGCGGCAGGGCGTAGGCCAGCGCAATGCCTGCATTGTGCGAAGCGGCAAAGTTCTGCGCATACGCGCGCGGCGCCACCTCCGAATTGAAGTAGCCGAGGCGATTGGCAATTCCGGAAAAGAACAGGAATTGGTCCGATGGCGCAGCGAGCCGTATGACGCCATGTGTCGTCTCCATCGAGCCGACCGGAGCGTTGACCTTGGCGTCATGCATGGCCTTCATGGCTCGCGGATCGGCCCAGACATAGTCCGCAGGTGTCGTCACGTTGACATCGCTCAACGCCACATAGTCGGACGAGACAAGCAGCACCGGCGGATTCGCCGCATTGAGCGGCGGCGGGAGGAAGCGAGACTCGCAAGCAGGCCGCAGCTCCCGATCGAGCATGGACAACACCGACCCCGGCGGCGCCGTGGTTGGGGCCAGGAGCTTGTCGAATTCTGGCCTGATCCAGTTGCTCTCCGGATTTGGCGTCTCGTGGGGGTTGTGAACGAACACCTGCGTCCCGACGACCGCGCAGCCGTTGAACGATGCGGCATCGGGAAACGACGCCGAGCCGAAGGCGACGACCAGGGTAGGTGCCGGCCCGTTGGCGACGACGGCGGGAATGACGCGGGCTTTCTCCTCGCTGCTCGAAGACGATCTTGCCGGGTCCGTCAGATCCTGAACGCACCACAGCTCGGCTGTGGCATTGGCGGTCCGCACAGCAAGTCGTGCGCTGACCTGCTTCGTCCCGCCGTTGTTCAGCTGGACCGTGACCTGCGGGGGCGGATCGAACGGTGGAAAATTGGACGGCACCGCGTGTGCATTGCGGATCACTGCGACCAGCGCATCCGTTTCCCAGGCCTTGTTCGCGAAAATCAGGATTCGTCCAGCCATGCGCGCCTCCATGAACTGCGGTGAATAACGACCGGCTTAAAGAGGGTCAGCCATATCGTGTTTACCGTCTTGTGTTGGGGCTTGGGCTCGTATTTGCCGTCTTGCGCCAGCTCGATTACTGGTTTGCACTCGGAGGCCAATACCATCGCTTGCGCTATGACCTACGATGCCCTGGCCGCTCCGCCGACCGCCGACACCTCGCCACCTGGCCGTATCTCCGCTGAGGCGGGCCGACGCAGAACCTTCGCCGTCATCAGCCATCCCGACGCCGGCAAATCCACGTTGACCGAGGCGCTGGCGCTGCACGCCCGGGCCATCACCGAAGCCGGCGCGGTCCACGGCAAGGCGGGCCGCCGCGCGACGGTGTCGGACTGGATGGAGATGGAGAAGGCCAGGGGCATCTCGATCACGTCGACGGTGTTGCAGTTCCCGTACCGCACATGCGTCATCAACCTGCTCGACACCCCCGGCCACGCCGACTTCTCCGAAGACACCTACCGGGTGCTGACGGCCGTCGACTCCGCGGTGATGCTCATCGACGCCGCGAAAGGCCTTGAGCCCCAGACACTGAAGCTGTTCCAGGTGTGCAAGCACCGTCGGATCCCGATCATCACGGTGATCAACAAGTGGGACCGTCCCGGCCGCCACGCCCTCGAGCTGATGGACGAGATCCAGGCACGGATCGGGCTGCGCCCCACTCCCCTGACGTGGCCGGTCGGCATCGCCGGAGACTTCAAAGGGGTGCTCGACCGCCGGACCGGAAACTTCATCAAGTTCACCCGCACTGCGGGCGGCGCCACCGCGGCCCCCGAAGAGCACATCGCGGCGGCCGACGCGCACACTACTGCCGGGGACGACTGGAATCACGCCGTCGAGGAGTCCGAACTGCTGTCCGCGGACGGCTCAGACTACGACCGTGAGCAATTCCTCAGCGGCGCTGCCACACCAGTCCTGTTCACCTCGGCGGCGTTGAACTTCGGCGTGAATCAGCTCCTCGATGTGCTCGCCGAACTCGCGCCACCGCCCAGCGGAGCACTCGACGTCGACGGGGCCCGGCGCGCCACCGAATCACCGTTCAGCGCCTTCGTTTTCAAAGTGCAGGCCGGTATGGACTCCGCCCACCGCGATCGCATCGCTTATGCGCGGGTGTGCTCGGGCACATTCGAACGCGGCGACGTCCTGACCCACGCCGCCACCGGCAAGCCGTTCGTCACCAAGTACGCGCAATCGGTGTTCGGTCAACAACGCGCCACCCTGGAGACCGCGTGGCCGGGTGATGTGGTCGGGTTGGCGAACGCCGCGGCTCTGCGCCCGGGCGACACGCTGTATCGCGATGTCCCCGTGCAGTATCCGCCGATACCGAGCTTCTCCCCCGAGCATTTCGCGGTGGCCCGCGGCACCGATCCGAGTAAGCACAAGCAGTTTCGCCGCGGGATCGAACAGCTGGAGCAGGAGGGCGTTGTTCAGGTGTTGCGCTCGGACCGCCGCGGCGACCAAGCGCCAGTGCTCGCCGCCGTCGGTCCGATGCAGTTCGAGGTGGCTGTGCATCGGATGGCCACCGAGCTCAGCGCCCCGATCTCGCTGGAGTCGCTGCCGTACCAGGTCGCGCGGATCGTGGACCCCGAGGACGCCGAGTTCATGGCCAAGCAGGTGTCATCGGAAGTCCTGACCCGCACCGACGGGGTCATGCTCGTGCTGTTCTCCACCCGGTGGCGGCTGGAAGGCTTCCAACGGGACAACCCCGACGTGAAGCTCGGGTCGTTGGTCGCGGCGGACGGATAGCGGCTACTGCGCGCGCACGGTTCCTGTCGTTGGAGTCGGCGACGGCGCCAGTGCTCAAGAGACCGTCGCGCCGAGCTCCGCGTAGACCGCGGCCTCGAAGCCGAGGATCGTCTCGACCATCTTGTCGTCGAAGAACGGCAGCAGCTGCGTCGCGATCACGGCGCCGACCCCCGCCTTGCGATCGATCCAGAAGAAGCTGTTGAACAGCCCCGACCAGTCGCCCGAGCCGGAGCTGCGCATGCCGGGCAGGTCGACCAGGTACAGGTGGAACCCGAGGCCCCAGCCCTGCGGCACGTCGAGCAGCTCGACCGGGTTGGACAGCTCGGGGATAGTTGGCTCCAGCTTCTTCGGCAGCGGCACCCCGTCGAGGTGGTCCCGCAACGCGAGCTCCACCGTCTCCTCTTTGAGGATGCGCGCGCCGTCGAGC
Source organism: Mycobacterium sp. (assembly GCF_035274705.1). Classification (GTDB taxonomy): domain Bacteria; phylum Actinomycetota; class Actinomycetes; order Mycobacteriales; family Mycobacteriaceae; genus Mycobacterium. The sequence goes on from NZ_DATENY010000005.1 coordinate 79,510, forward strand.
TCGCCGCCGTTGACCCAGGCGCGCACAAAACGCCCGTAGTCGGCGATCGTCCCGTAGGACCCGTGGCCGCCTGCATCCCACTCCGGCTCGGCCGGCAGGTCGAGCTCGGTCGCCACCAGGCCGCCGTCCGGCGCCCTGAAGCGGATCGGAAGCAACCGCCCGCGCTGCTCGTCGCTGGGGGCGAACGTCGAGTCCGTCATGCCGAGCGGGCCGTAGATGTGCTCGGCGAGGTAGTCGGCCAGTGTCTGGCCGACTACGGCCTCGACGACCATGCCGACCCAGTCGGTGTTGACGCCGTACTCCCAGACCGTGCCGGGATCGTTGACCAGCGGTGCGCTGATGCTCTGCTTGATCCCCTGAAGCACGTTGGGGAACTCGTAGTCGGTGCAGTACTTCAAGAGCTTCTCGTTGACGAAGTGGTAGCCGCAGCCGGCCGTGTGGTTCATCAGCTGGCGGACCGTCGCCTGCGTCCTGGGCGTACGCAGGACCGGCTCACCGCCCTCGAAGCCATCGAGCACCTGGAGCTCGCCGAACTCGGGCACGATCGACGCCACCGTCGCATCGAGGTCGACGCGACCCTGCTCGACGAGCTGCAGTGCCGCCGTGGTCGCGACTGCCTTGGTCATCGACGCGTTGCGGAACATCGTGTCGGGCCCCGCGTCTCCAGCTGCACCCTCGTAGAGGACGCCGTCGCGGCCGACCACCGTGGCGGCGATGCCATGCAGCGACCCATCGGCGGTCACGGCGTTCAGCAGGTCGTCGATTCGCTCAAACCCCATCTGAAGCTCCTCCGCTTTTGGGGATGCGCCGAGCCATCATCGCACGGGTGGTGGGCACGCAGACAAGGTTCGGGAGCGACAAGTGTCTCCGGCGCGTATCGCCAGCGCGGCGAGATTGCGTGTACGGCTGTGGTTGCGGCCGAACCAACAACCGTGTGAGCAATATTCAGCAGCCGCACGCCGCAGCGTGTTTCGAGCTCTGCGCTTCTTCGCCCGCCGCGTCACGTCGGACCTGTTTGGCCCTGCGTGCCCGTCGTCCGTTACTCATATCGCGGACGCTACTCACGGGCAGTGACAACATCGCCCGAAGTTCAGAGCCGGACCAAGACCGCGCGGGCGGCGTAGCGGGCAGACAGCAGGCGGCGGGACCCCGATGACTTTCTGTCGGCTCAGCGGTCTTACTGAGAGCATGGGCAACCGAATGAACCGACGGAACGGAACTTGACATGGCGCGAACCAACCTCTCGATGTCGATCTCCGCCGACGGCTACGTCGCCGGGCCCGATCAGACCGAACAGAATCCCATAGGGGTAGGCGGCCTCGCCCTCCACGATTGGCATATCGGCCCCAGCAGTGATCACCCGATCAATCGCCAGGTGATTGCCGACATGATGGATGGCATGGGCGCAACCATCATGGGGCGCAACATGTTCGGTCCAATTCGCGGCGAATGGGCCGGCTCGGATTGGAGAGGCTGGTGGGGCGACACCCCGCCATACCACTGCCCTGTCTTCGTGCTCACCCACTACGCCCACGACCCGATCGAGATGAACGGCGGCACGACGTTCCATTTCGTCACCGACGGCATCGAATCCGCCTACGCGCGGGCCGAGGCGGCTGCCGGCGGGAAGGACATCTCAATTGCCGGTGGCGCATCGTGCGCCCGCCAGGCGATCAAGGCGGGCCTTGTCGACGAGATCGACCTGCAAGTGTCGTCGGTAATCCTCGGCTCGGGTGAGCGTTTGTTCGACGGCTTCCAGCCCGGCATACCCAAGATGGAGCTCGTCCGGGTGCTGCACGCCCCCGGCGTGGCTCACCTCCGCTACCGTGTCACGCGGTGAACAACTCGGGGGTAGATGTTGGTGCCTAGTCCCAGTCGGTTGAGTGCCTTTGCCACATGACGCACCAGGCCGCCAGCGCCAACGGCACCCGGCCCTCAAATGCTTTCCTCTGCATTTGCTGTGAACACTGAATTTCTTGTGCGCAGAGCCCCCGATCAGCTTCGTTATTCTGTTTCTAACGCATTTGGACGTCACTCGCGGGGGTCAAACGGTGTCAGATCTGCAGGTAACCGCATCGGAGTTAGTTGCGGTGTCAGCTGAGCTCAACTCGCTCTCCGAAAGACTGTGCTCAGGTCTGGGCTCGCTCGACAGCGACGTGTCCGGGCTCTTGGGTTCGGGCTGGACCGGTTCGGCGGCGTCGTCGTACTCCGGTGTCTGGCAGGAGTGGCATCAGGGGGCGGCGCAGGTCGTCGAGGGTCTGTCGCGAATGTCCGGGCTGCTGCAGGAGGCAGCCGCCCATTACTCCTCGACGGATACTGCGACGGCCGCCGACATCTCCGGAACGGGGCTGTGATGGGCGCGTTCAGCGTCGACCCGGCCGCCCTGCTGGCAGTGATTGACCGCATGACGGCGTTCGATTCCGAACTCGAAGCGCACCTGGCCCAGGCCGCCAACTCGGTCGCCCGGCTGGGGACCACCTGGTACGGCGACGGCGGCGAGGCCGAGCGAGCGGCACAAGCCCGGTGGGACGAGGGCGCACGCGAGATGCGGGAGGCGCTGGCACGATTGCGCCAGATTGCCGAAGGCGCACACGAAAACTATTCCTCGGCGGTGCAAACGAATATGCGCATGTGGGGTTGATGCGTGACCTCACCGATCGCAGTTGATCCGTCGGCGCTGGCGGCTGCCGGGAGGAACGTCAGCAGCGAGGGTGACGCGGCGGCCACCGCCACCCAGACGCTGTCGTCGGCGTTATCGGGCGCCGGTGCGTTGTTCGGGCACGACTCGGCCGGGATCGTCTTCGGGCAGGGCTACACCCATTCCGGCCAGGCATTGCTCGATGCGGCAGAGTCTGCGGTAAACGCCTGCCGCCGAGTGGGTTTCGGTATGCAGATGTCGGCGTCGAACTACGGCAAGGCGAACGCCGCATCCACGGTGGGCGGCGGCGAGTCACCGGTGCCGGCCCCGACAGAACCACCGTGCGTTGGTGGACTGACCATGCCGCCTCCCATGGGCGGCGGTGTCGCGGCTCCCCTCGGCTGGGCATTGGTGGAGCAGTTCGTCGGCGACGTCTGGCCCGACGGCAATCCCGCGCAGATGCATGCCGCCGCGACGGCGTGGCGCGGGTTCGCAGCGGCCATCGGCGCGGCCGCGGGCCCGGTGTCGGCGACTGGAACGGCATTGGGCGGCCAGCAGATTCCTGAGTCCGGCAAGATGGTCGAGGCCGTCGGCAACATCGGGTCCGGACTGAGCGATATCGCCGCGCAGGCACAGACTTTGGCCTCACACATCGACGCATTCGCAGCCAACGTGCAGGCAACGCAGGACGCGGTACGCGATCTGCTGCACCAACTCAGCCCAGGCGGCGTGCTGGAAACCATCGGCGGCATATTCACCGGCCACAATCCGATGGACAAGATCAAGCAGGTCGCCAGCGAGATCAAGACCGTGCTCAACAACATGAAGCGCGAGGCCGACGCGTCGAATCAGCTCTTCAGTCAGGGCATCAATGCTCTTGATTCAGCGACGGATTCGCTTGAAAGCTGGGCGAAGAAAGAGTTCATCTCGGTGTTCGGCGAGGGCGTCGGCAATGCGCTGTCGTCCGACTTCAATGCGTTCGTGGATCTCCCCGAGGGCGGACTGAAGTTCGTTGCCCAGACTGCACACGGCCTCGAGCAACTGGACCCGACGCGTTTCGCCTACGACACGCAAGGAGCATTGGACACCTGGAAAGGGTTGGCGGAAACCGCTGAAGCGGTGACCAATCCGGTGCATCTCGCGGGCGAGATCATGTCCGATCCACAAGGCAGCCTGAACACCGTCAAGGGCCTGGTGGACTGGGAAGACGTCGAAAAGGGTCATCCGTTCCGTGCTCTCGGCTACGACGTCGCCCAAGTCGGCAGCCTCGCTATCCCGGGCGGCGAGGCCGCGCCCGCCGTCGATGCAGCCAGCGCGGAAACACGGGTAGCAGCTGCCTCTGCGGGAGCCGAAACGCGCACGGCCGGCGCGGCTACGCGAGATGCCGGGGCGGCGGCCGCTACCCGGGCGGCCGGGGCGACGGAAGACGTCGCGACCAGGGCTGCGGAAATCAGCAGCAAGCTGGACAACGTCCAAATCCCCGAGAGTGCCGCACCCGGGTCCTCCGTTCCCGGGGGACGTGCGCCGGTCGAACCCCCTGTGCCGCAAGAGACTCCGCGGGTTGAGCCGACGCCGCGAGCGCCGGAGGTTCCGCATGGCGAGCCTCCTGTGGCTGCCGAACCGCACACGACCACACCAACCGAGCCTCATGTGGCGGCGCCGCACAATGACGCGCCGGCCGTGCCCGAAGCGCCGCGCGCGCCCGAACCGATGCCTCACTCCGCAGAGGCACCCAGTGTGCCTGCGGCTGAACCTCAAGTGCCAGCCACCACGGCGCCCAGTGCGCCGCATATGGAGGCACCCCCTCCGCCGAGTGCTCCCGAGATCCCTTCCGCAAGCCAGGGATTGGGTACAGCACAGCCGTTCGAGCATGCGGCCGCACCATCACAAGAACTCGCCTCTGTCGGCGCGGAAAACCATAGCGCGGAATCGGCTGTCAATGCGGGCGATCATGCACCGGTAGGTGTGGAGCACGGCCCCCGCGCTGGTGAGTCGGGATCTGGGCACGGCGGGTCTGGTGATGGGCATGGACACACCGAACCGGATACGCCAAACCACGAGATGGGACACCCGCCCGACAACGGGAGCGGACACGAACCGCCAGATCCACCAAACAACCCGCCGCACACCGGCCTACACGATCCACCGGTCAATCATGGCGTTGCCGGCGAGAGCCTGCCGGACCTGTCCCAGATAAACAACGAATTCCGCTTACCAGACGGATCGGTTGATCCCGCCCGCTTCCACGAATGGGCCGAGCGAGTATCAGACGCGTACCCCGAGATCACAAAGGACGGTGTCGAAGGTGTTTACGACTACACCACCCAAAACTACGAGGGGATGAACCCATACCTCCGCAGTATCGATCCCCTGTCCCCATATCAGCAGTCAATACTGGACGCAGACTCCATCGATCTCATGACCGACGCTCAACGCGCATCTTGGGAGGAGCGTGTCACTCACACTGACGAAGGCCTCGCTTCGCTGCCTCCATATCGCGCCGATCCCTCAGATGCCTTCTCGACGACTTGGCGTGGCATGCACGCGTCCGACTCTTTCCTAGAACAATTCAACGTAGGTGAGATCTTCCACGACCCCGCCTATCTCAGTACGTCGGCTGATGCTCGAGTCGCCGAAAACTTCGCTCTTAGCGCAAGTGCCGACAGAACACCTACTCTTTTGACAGTGGAAGGCTACGACGGTGTTGGTGTCAGCGCACTGTCGCGCTACGCCAACGAGTTCGAGGTCCTATTTCCCCGTGGAACTGATTTCGAGGTCATATCAAGAGAAATGGGCGAAGACGGTGTATTACGCATCGTAATTAGGCAGGTTCGACCATGACCAAATCCAACCTATCGCAACCAGGTGCTGTGGCCGATGCTCTACGGTCCCGGATGCTTGCCGGACATGGCCTTTCGGTGCCGTATGCGCGGAAATGGGAAATCGGCGGTTGCGAACCACTCCACTCGTTGTGGAGGCGGCCATACGACGGGCTTGCCGTGCTCGGCGCCGGTCTGGTCGAGCTCGGCGTTCCAATCGATGTTGTCGAGAACGGGATCCTCGTTGGAAATGGTTCTGCCGAAATGTGGGTCGCCGCCAATCGAAGCATGCATGGCGACGGCCCGCCGGATGCCTACCTGATCGGCCGGGGCGATGACAGGTCGGTCCTGTACACCGGCAACGCCCCAGAAGTGCTGATCGAGTTGCTCCGCTCCCTTTCCGCGCCTACGCCACCCATACCGACTTCCGACATTCTGCAAGTGGGTTTCCCTGGGATTGAGGACACGGCCGCCACTTATGTTGGTAGCTGGCAATGGAATGTGCACGGTGAGGCGCGCAACGAAGAGTTCCTCTGTCGCGCAGCCAATGCCACACTTGCAGCCATTAAGGCGAAGGAAGATGCGGAGCGGAATGAACCTGGCCGATAATCTTGCTCGCTTACCGGCGACACCTGGCATCACCTATCGGGGTATGGTCGGTCAGCCTCCGAATGCGGCATTCACTCTATCGGCCGTGCTCCCCACGTCAGGTGACCCACGGATCGCAAGCGAGAATTTCACCTCGGAGCGTGTAGCTGCGATAGTCACCATCACCGGCCGATTCATCGGCCCGTTGTCCCGCAATCCTGGCGAGATGGAGATCGCACTTCTGCCAGGAACGCTGCTCCTGCCGGTCGGCTTCACCGACGTTCCAGGCATTAAGAATCCCGTGATACTTCTCGCCGAGACTGGTTCGGCTCCCGGTCTCCCTGCGGATGGGGCTGAACTACGGCGTGTGGTCATTGAGCGAATCGCTGCCGCATTGGCACGGCCGCCAGTCAGCATCACTTCTCCTGGGCGGTTCACACCATCGCGATCCGCGCCATAGAACTAATACGCCGCTGCCCACCCGGATTTATGCTGACGGCGTGTCCGACGACTCCCGCTGGCGCAGCTGGCTTTACGAGACCCATTCGGCCGTAGAACTTCACGAGTGGGCCCTGCGCCTGCACTACTTTCGTTTCTGCCGCGCCTTCGGCGGCCACGCCAACGATGGTGACCAACTACGCGTCGCGCTGAACGCCCCAACCGAGACTGAGTTGCGCAACCTGTTCACTGTCTTAGGTGTCCCCGCACACGCAATCGCACCGGACACGCCGGATCCAAAACGCGGTACCGCGTACACGCTTGCTCAATACGCCGTCTTCCCGTCACGCATCGACCGAGTCCCCACCATCTCTCAGCCTGGCCGCGTTCAGATCGCCGGGCACAACGCCTTCGCATGGGCCCACGACGGTCGGTTGACCTTCTCGCTGTCCGACGACGACGCCCCATTTGACGTCACCGAGCGCACTGTCGACGCCGCCCTTGCCATCGAGAGGCGTCTGCTTCTGGTGGCGACCGAGGTCCTCGATCCGCCACTCGACAATCGCCACTGCATCTGCCCTAAGTACTACCCGGCGGTTTGGGCCTGAGACCGTTCGCGCCGCCCACCGGCATTTCGCGGATTCGTGGACAGCGGCGGGATGATCAAGATTGGTACGGCGTTCATCCCATGAAATGACGATGTGCCAGACGCGTTCGCGCGTGGCAAGTCGCGGGTCGGACCAGACCACTCCGAACCGTGGGCGGAGGTGCCAAGGTCTGCGCTCGATGGAGTGGTGCACTTCCGCGTCAGTGGAAAGCTCGCCTGGCATTCCGTTTCGCTGCGGCATCGGCTGCTGGATGGCCGTATCGTGGTGGAGTTCGTCGGCCCGCCCGCTGTATCCCGTGCAATCGGATTGATCGGCGTCAATACATGGGTTGGACGGCTTGGTCGCACCTGATGAGTTGAAAGACATTCATGTCGAGGAAACGCGTCGTGCCTAAGCGACTCGTGTTGCAGAAGCTGCTCACTGCACCTATCGCCGCGGCCATCGTGGAGTCCGGTTCTGACCAGGTCGGTGGTTACGTCGCAGCAGCCTCGGCAGCAGCCAGCCTGAGGACTCCGGCGGAGCTGTTGGCGGCATACGTTGTCGACGGTTCTCCACAATTCATAGATGTTGTGCGCTTCGAGCAACCCTGGTTGGCAACACTGAGCATGCCCGATGATCGACAGCGGCCGTGGCAGACCTTCCCCAACGGATTCTTGCTCGGCGACTCACTGGCACAGGTGTGGGCCTTGGGACGTACTCGATACTCGTATGGCGCTGAGTACTGGCGAATCCGTGCCGACGGTGAGCAGAAGTGCCTGTCGCGCTATGAAGGAGCCGCCCGCGGGTGGGTTGGCGCGCAAGGGTGGCGTCCGCCCAGTCCGATGGTCGGCACCCTGGCACGCTGGCAGGATCACGAGTTCTTCGCCGACGTTTTACCGGAAAGCGTTCTACTGACTGCGATCACCGACGACGGCCCAGCAGGGTTTGAGCAGATCCACTCGCGCGTTTGGTCTGCGACAGTACCGATATCTGAGTGTGAGGTGTTCGAAAAGGTTTTCACAGCCGAGTTGGAAGGCGTGCCGGTGCGTCTGTTGCGCAGCATGGGACGAACCGCGGAAGTGCTCTTACTCTCCGACGAGCCCTCGGACGCCGAACGGGTGGGCGCGGGGCTTGTCGAGCCTGGCGTCTACGAAGTGATAGTCGACGCCGGCCGCCTGACAAACGTACAGGGTTTGGAGAATCAGCTGGCACCGACGAACGGATGACGTCGGTGGCTGTCGCCGTCACAGCACCGACTGCTTCGAGAGCGCGCGGACGACGTCACCAGAGTTGAATCCGGTCATCTGGTCGATGACGGGCCAACCGGTCGAGCGCGCTTTGCATCACGCCGCCCGCGCAGGCAGGCGCCCATTGCAGGACCACTCAGATGTGCCCAATCGTTATCAAGAACAACGTTTTTCGTTATGAGGAAACGCCGTTCAACGTCTTGAAGGCGTCGTCGAGCTTACTGCACCATTTTCTTCACGTGCCGCGCTATGGGGAGTATCGCGCCACGCTGATCGGTTGGGCACGGCTGGAATGGGGAGGAACACATGCGCCAGCCAACTGTCGCGCTGGGGGCTGCGCTCATCTGCGTTCTGATCGCCGGGTGCGGCAGCACGATAGGCAATGCCGAGTCGACGACGCCCACGCGATCGATGATTCCGCGTCCGCTTGTCGAGCGCGAACTGGCCGGCTTGTTGCTCAACCCGGAGCAGGTGAACGTCGCTCTGGGGGCGGCCGGAATGTCGGTCACAGAAAAGCAGACCGCGATGTCAGACAACAGCACCACCATGGCGCCTCAGGAGTGCCTCGCGATCGACGGTGCGGCCGAGGCGCCAGTTTACGCCGACAGCGGTTACTGGGCCGAGCAGGATCAGAGCCTCAACGACGGCGACAACTTCAGGCACTATCTCAAGCAGGCAGTGGTGTTGTTCCCTACCGTGGAAAAAGGCGTAGCCTTCTTCGACGCCTCCGCCCAACAGTGACCAGCCTGCCGCCAGTACACCCACACGCAGAGCGGTTCGCAGTGGTCCGTCGGGCAAGTTTTTAACGCTAACGGCACATTGAGTACCGTTGCGACTCAACAGAACGCGGCCGCACCCGGCTGGGGCTGCGGACGCGCGCTGGCACACAGAAACAATGTCGTTATCGACGTCAATACGTGCAGCGCTGACCCCGCTGACTCGGCGGTGAAGATCGCCGACCAGATCGCCGGCAATGTGACTGCGCGGTGGTGAGGCTGCGGAACTCGAAGCCGGCGCCATATCGCCGTGGGTGTTGCACGTCCATTTTTCGCCCATTCCCGAGCAGGACTCACCCCCCAACTTGGCGACTGTGACGGTCGACGGGAGGTGACCCTCCGGAGGAATACATCATCACGGACCTATCAGACTAGGACGGAGTGACCATGGTCTATGAGGACACATTCTTCTCCAGGGAAGACAGATATTCGGTCGGCATCGAAGAAGACTCCGCCCAACACTATGTGTCGATTCCTGTGAGTAACGGAGTGTTCGACTACGAGGAGTATTACAAGATCACGGCAGATCAATACCAGGCCTTTCTCAACAACCGTGACGCGGCAATCGAATTTGTCGAGTCGTGCCGCCGACACGAACGCGACGCCTTACTGATCGACAAGCCTGGATGGAACCGTGGGACTCCAGTGTGAACCTTGTCGACGGCGCAGAGTCTCGCCTGACTGTCAGATTTCGCGCATCTGCTTGAAGTTCCGCGGTGTCCTGTTTCGGGACATCGCTGACAAGTGTATGTCTCGGGAGATCGCTGACACCTGACGGGATCCCGCAGGGGAACTGATGACTGAGATACCAGTGACTGGCGCGGTCGCGGAGTACCGCGGAAGGCGATTTCGGATTCTCTTCAGTGGCGATTACTGGGTGGCTTTGCTCGCCGATCCCGATGACGAGGTGCCAGACGCATTCGCGCGTGGCGAGTCCGGGGTGGGACCGGCCCAAAAAAATCGTGGGCGCAGGTGCCGAGGACTGCGCTCGATGGAGTGGTGCAAGTCCGCGTCAGCGGAACGCTTGCCGGACATTCCGTATCGGTGCAGCAGCGGCTGCCGGATGGCCGTATCGGCGTGGAGTTCGTCGGCCCTTCCGCCACAGCCCGTGCAATCGGATCGATCGGCGACCAGTACATGGGTTGGACCGGCTTGGTCGCACCTGACGAGTTGAAAGACATCCATGTCGAGGAAACTCGCCGTGTCTGACCGACTCGTGGTGCAGAAGCTGCTCACCGCTCCCATCGACGTTCGGGGAGCCCCGGGGTGGAGAGCAGCGCGACCATGACTCCGTCAGTACTGGCCGGGCTCACCGGGCATCTTGCGATTCATTCCTTGCCGCGAAGTCTGAAGTCTCAGGAGCGTCCGTCTTTGGTGTAAATGGCCGGTGGTGCGGGCGGTATTCTTGCCGCGGGAAGCAGTTTGCTGGCGAGAGGGCGAGTGGTGGTGTCGAATCCAAATGAGCCGTTGAAGGTTGATCCGACAGAACTGCACTTGACGGCGGACCAGCTCGACGGGCACGCGAGCGATTTCCTGACAGCCCATCAGACGGCGCATTCGCAAGCGAGCCAAGTGAACCTCGGAGCGGGCTTGTCGACTGCTGCGTTGCCGCACATGCTCGCCGCCTGGGAGACGGATAGCGCCCGATTCGCAAAGCGTTTCGCAACAAATGCAGAAGGCCACCGCGACGCTGCGACCCGCTACGTGAAGACCGATACCGCCAGCGCCGACGGGATCGACGACGCGGGTGCCGCGCTGTGAGCTGACCTGTGCCGCTGAACCTGAAGGAGCTACGAGAGTGGCCTCCTGAGATCGCCGATCTGGCCGGGGCTACCCGTTCAGCTGCGACGAACCACACGAATTCCGCGGACTTCTACCGATCCTTGGCGAAAGCCTCCATCTGGGAAGGCGACGGCGGAGACGCGGCCCGTGCGGCGATGGTGGCGAGCGCCGGTGAACACGACGCCGTGGCCGACAACCTGGGCACGGCGGCGACCGGCATGGACCACGCCCAGCAGCTAGCCGAGGCTGTTGCCCAAGAGATCAAGGACATTCTCGATTACGCCGCTTCGGCACCCGCGGTGCAGATCAACGAGTCCACTAATCAGGTACTCCCGCCAGACACCACCTATTTGGACGAAGAGGCGGCCGCGAAGGTCGCGGCCAAAGTCGCCGACTTGCAGGCGCGTATCGCCGCCGCCCTCACCCAGGGCGAAGGAGTGGATGCGGACCTGGCTGGGGCGATTGCGACGGCCACGGGAACACCGGCTCCCGTGCTGAAGACGGCGTCATCGGTCGGGGACCTGTTGGCGCCCAATACCGAGGAACGCAAAGCACCGCCTTCGGCGGACGGCCGGCAGCAGCCGGACAATCTGGACACTGCACTCGGTCAGCTCGCCGGAAAGCCCGGCCAGCAGCCTGCCCCTCCAAAGCCCGCAGCGGGCGACGCCCGTGCGCCATTGCCGTTGGACCCGAAGGCTGTTGAGACTTTCAAGTCGACTGCCCGGCAGATGATGCTCCGCGATGGTGTGCCGCCAGACCAGATCGAGCAACGGCTCGACGCGATGGTCGCCGCAGCCCAGAAGCCCCTGCCCGCGTACACACCGCCGAAGCCGGACAAGATGCCGCCGCCTGGTTTCGGTGATGGATTCGCCGACCGGTGGTTCGCCACCGAACAAGGCATCAAGAACCTGTTCGGGCAGGGCGGACCGGGAGCGCCCGGTGTTCTCGAATCCTGGGGTGACTTGATCAAGGGCACCAACAACCAGATCACCAACCCTGTCGGGACGGCGATCGACGAAGTCAAGGCGGCGGCGAACTCACCGAGTGCCGCCTACTACCTCGGCGGCAAGGCTGCGGACGGTATGGCCGCCGCGCCGGGCATCGTCTTCGGTCCTGAAGCCGCGTTCGGACGCGCTGCAGCACTCGACGACCTCGCAAGCGTAGGGGCCGTCCCTCATGAACTCATCGAACACCCCACTCCCACAGGGGCATTCGAGCACCACACGCCGGCGATCCCCTTCACAGGTGATCACACCCCACCTCCAGTTTGGGATTACTCCGATGGCTACGCGGAACACGCTCCGGCCGTCGCATCAAACCTCAACGACGCTTTCGTTAATGGTCAGCCGACGGTTGATCTTGCCCGCCAAGTCGCTGACCTTTCGACGCACCACATGCCGGGCCCGCCCGACACGGGCATTGCGGACCGAGTGGTGCTCGGCAAGTGGGCCGGAATGGACGATGGATACATCGGTGAAGCTCGGGCCAACGGCGGCATCTATTTCGACACGGGGTCAGATACCTGGGATGCCATCGGCCATGGACTAAGCAGGCCCGACACCGATGCCCTCGGATGGCAAGTAAACGAACAATTTCTCCGCACCCAAATGGAGAGTCAAGTCGGGCGCATCGATTACATCCTTGACCACGAAAAATACGCTTCTCTTGAAGACATGGCTATTGACCGTGCAGGATCGTTTTCCGCGATGGAGGTAGCATTTCTAAGTGAGAACGCAGCGTCGTATGGATACCAACGTGTGGGCGAATCTTGGGTCTATGTGGGAGGTGGACGACGGTAATGTCTAAATTTTCGGACGACACTCAATCGATCGTCGGACCAGTATTAGCAGAACTTGGTTTCACCCTCGACGAGATCGACGATAGTCCTGATGAGGAGCGGGGAGGCAGTCGGCACATCGTCTATTACCGCTCGAATGATTGCAAGATACAGGTTTACGAATCATCTCGCGAGGGCGAAATAAACTGCATGATTGCACCGTTAGATGCGCCGAATGACTTCGGATTACGAACCAAGAAATGGCAGTATCTCACCAGGTTCGCCGGCCGACCTGACGGGGTACCGCTTGCGGAGTTGGTTCGCCTAGCGAAGGCCGAATACGATTCATACACAAATCCTTTGGAGTGGGTGAGGGATCGTATCGTGAGAAATTACGAAGCTGCTCACGCTGGAATTCTCCAAATGTATGGGGGCTCTTAACCGCACCGGCTCCACGTATCCCCATTTCTGAACCGTCGGCCCCAATAAGGAGTCGGCCACTCGTGCGTGCGGAAGAAGGGCGGACGTGAACATGTTGCGCACACGAACATGCCATCGACAAGAACCAGATGCAGGACGGGACGTCTCGATCAAGCTCACATCATCGGCGCGAACGTTGGACAAGAAGACTCGCGCTGCGCGTCCGGCGCATCATCGAGCTCGCTACTGAGCTACATTCCCCCACCAGGTGAACCAGAGCCAGCCTCAATCTCGTTCTCAGAGAACGCAACTGATGGCCAGGCAGGATTTATGACGAGTCCGCTGTAGCCGTCCGCGCGAACCTTCTCGAGCACCTCAAGCGTCGTGAGCGCGAAGAAGGCATCTGACACATTGAAAGCGACGACCTCCGGGGCGCTGGTGAAACCGGCTAGGGCGGATGCCCCGTCGGCCAAGGCCGTCGAGCGAACCCTCACCTCGCCGGGGACGGTCGTCTCGTCGGCAGCCAGCAGCATCGGGCCGTCCGCCAGGAGCACCTGCAGGACATCCCGCCTGTCCGTCTGGCCGGCGTGCAGCGCGGCGAGCGCTGCCTTCAGTGGCTCATTGTTCGGGTTGCGCAGGGCGAAATCGATATCCGCGGCCGATAGCGCACACGTGGGGCCCGCTGGGTCGATGTAGAGCCAGGCATCGCGTTGTTGCCGCGCGAGCTCCAGCGCGCCCGTCGTCGGCGTGACCATCGACTGAGTGTGAGTGCCCGGCGGATACAAGCCGGCGATCTCGTCCTGTCGCGTGAATGCGAACAGCGCTCGGCCGCCGCCCGGCCCGGTACCGCCGCGGATCTGGATCCGAGATCCGCGACGAAACAAGCCGTCCTCGGGCGTGTCTGACCCAGTGATGTCGAAGAGCAGTTCGCCGTACATGCACGACCGGAGCACGTCGAGCGCGCGTCGCTGCTCGGGCTGGGCCGCGAACTCAGCGACAGCCCGGCGGACAGTCGCGTTGTCGACCAAATCCATGATGCAGCCACCCTGCCTACTTCGCATCCCGCCTGCAACCAGTCGCACTGACGGGCGATCCCGGGCCAGATAACGGCGACGCGATCCCGCCGATCGGTTCAATCGAACAACCTCGACGTCTAGCGACCCCAACGTCTTGATAAGGGCACCAGGAAGACCGGCTCCTGACGACGAGTGCTCCGCACAAATGGCTGCGCCTTAGTTGTGGACGGTCTGCTGACAATCAAACGATGTGCTATATGGCGCTCCCGCCGGCGAAGAAGCCGCGAAGTTTGGCGGCCGCACGTTGGGAGCGATGGGCGGTGGGTTCCTCGCAGGTGCGGGTTGGGGCTCGTTCGTTGGACCCGAAGGCACGCTCGTGGTTGGCTTCCTCGGCGCGCTGGGTGGCGGTATCGGAGGAGAGAAGTTCGTGAACTGGATGATGGGCAAGTAACACCATGTCGAACGTATTCTTCGTCCTCCTCGTCGCCTGCGCAGTGGTTGCCCTGGCCCAGCAGTACGTCAAGTACAGCCGTAGCTCGCAACGGCGCATCTACTGGGGCTGTGCATGCCTCGGGGCGGCCGCGGCGTTTCTCGCCTTCTATCCAGATTCCAAGAAAGGAATTGGGATGGGCCTGTTCTTCTTGGGCGTAATGATCGCCGCCGCGTATGCGTACACGCCCTACATCAAGATCGGCAGCAAGGTGTATGCCCTGACAGTGCAGGACAGCCGACCTGACCCCGACGAAAACTCCGCGCGGGCTCCCGACGCCGGCGTGACGGAGCAGGACCAGGACCCGGCTCCTGATGCATACAGCGGGCTGCTCTCAGCCACGAAGATGTGGTGGTTGCTCATACCGCTGCTGGTCATCTCGACGGGCAACGTATACGCATATGCGTCTGGAAAAGTCGTGTGGTGGGTCGCCGCTATAGGGTTAGCCTTCATCGTATTTCTTGCCGTTGCAATGGGATTCGGCGACGCGAGTTGGGGCTACGGGATCGCCCGCGGTCACCGCGTACAGTTTGTCATCGCGGCGATTGTCACCGTTGGCGTGTTTGCAGCGTTCTACCTGGCGGGTTATCAAACGGGAAAGCATTGGCCGTTGCGACGTGAACAGTCGATGGAGTACCGCGCCCACCCACGGCACCAAGAACCGGACTAAGGGTCGAGCCAGTGCCGGCAACCCAACCCTCTGCTCCGCGACAAAGCGACAGTGCAGTTCGACACCGCAGGATTGACGAAACCTGCCGTGGCGGGTGATTCCCCGATCGATGCGCAAGCTGGCCGCGGGATCGAGCGAGTCCGCGGAGGTCGACGAGTTCATCGGCGATCTGCGGGAGCGATACCGTCGTCGCCCGCGGCTTCAGCTGGAGGTCGATCGCCGCGGGCTGCCGTGACGTGCTCGACGCGCCGCAGTTGGCGGCTTCTCGGCCCCGGCGTCTCGTCCCTTCGGATGGTCCAGGCCGGCTGCTCATCGAATAGGTCGCCGAAATCCTTTCTGCGGTCATCGAACTCGATGCCTAGTGTCCGCAACTGTCAGGCGACGGTTCCGTCGCCCTTGCGGTGCCACTACGCGCTCGCTCATGGGCCATGCATGCCGTTGGGCTCGAAGTATCTCGGCTTTCGAATACGGCGAATCCGCTGGAGCGGACGAGCTGCGTAGGAAGCCGTAGCTGTACCGTCCTGTCAGTGGTGTGTGGCATCTTTCGCCCATGGAGCTATTGCAGTCAAGCAATCTCGAGACGGTCATCGCCGTGGTGTCCCTCGCAGTGAGTTTCGTTGCCACGATTGCGACCATCTGCATTCCGATCCTACTAGCACGCTTGGCCTCATCGGAGAATCGCCGGCTTACGGAATTGCAGGACTACCAAGCAGAGACTCTCGAGAAGCAGAAAGCGATCCATCAGCGTCAACGGCGTGACGCCTTGCTCGACCAACTTCGCGATTTGAGCGACCGTGTGCGGCTGTCACTTGTGTGGGAGGAGATCGCCGAGTTCGATCCGTGTGATCAGATACTTCTCAAGACAGCGATTCGCGCCAATCCGCGTGTAAATCTTCCTGGTTCAGGCCAGGGACCCATTACACGGGATCTCCTTGATGACACTGCGGTCAGTGCATACATCGAAGGGATGGAGCGCCGCTACGGCATTGCAACGCAATTCAAGACGTTCGACGGATTCAGCGGGTTCGTGTGGCAGCTCAAGGACCAGAGTCCGGCCCAGCTAGAAAAGCACAAGAGTGCCCTCGTCGCAGTCCTTGTCGGGCCGTGCGCAGAGGTGCAGCGACCCAGTCATCAATTTTTCCGGAGGCTCATCGCCGACACGCCGGAATTCGCCGTGCCACTTCTGTACGCGGTGGAAGACATGTCCTACGAACTCGGCGGGTTCCGACTCAACGCCCTGACAGGCACATTACTTGCAGTCGTGGACATCATCGAGGAGAGGCAAGGAGCCCCGCGTCTATTGGGCAACATGCGAGAGGACATCGCACACGGGCTAGCGTGGCTGCTCCACCGCGGAGTGCTGCGCTCCTTCGAGCACTGGAACCTGCGCGGATCTTCTGAGCCGGTGTCCGCGACGGTGGCATGGCTGATTCGCGTTGTCGGATGGGCAATGGATGGCGACTCTCACATTGGCATGCGAATGGTCGAGAAGCTGCATTATTCAATCGAGTCGGTTCCCGCAGAGGATCGAGGATGGGGCGTCGACGCCGAGGATGTTGCAGAAGGATTCTCGGCGATCAGACGTAAGGCGCCGGTCCTCTGGGAGCGACATGGTGACGAGTTGATGCAGGCCGCCGATGAGATGGGACCGTGGCGCGAGAACGGTGAGTTCGCGCAGACTGCATAGCCGTCGACGCCTAGCTCCACGGGACGACAGATTGGTGTCAAGACGCCCCTCCTGGCGGCAATAGGCTCGTTCGTGACGAAGGCAGAGCCATCGAGGAAGCCATGGATCATCTGAGAGTAGACACCGATCAGGCGTACAACACCTCGCGTGCCGTGGGCAACGACGCCGAGGAACTCCGCGAGGAGTTGGCCGGGCTGCAACGTGACTGGGACAACCTGTCCCGCGGGTGGTCTGGTGTCGCTTCGTCCGCGTACTCGGCGATCTGGAGCGAGTGGGTGGAGGGCGCCAGCAAGCTAGTCGATGCACTCGCCGAGTCGTCGCACAACCTGGGCGTCGCGGCGGTGTCCTACGCCGAGCAGGACGCCGGTTCAGCCGCAGCCCTCGGCTCGACACCGATTGACATGGGACTTTAATGCGCTATCGGGTCGAACTCGAAGAATTGCTGGCGTTCGTCGACCGACTGCAGTCCTTCGAACAACGAGCAGAGGCGATCGCGGCCCGGGTCGACGGACAGATCGCCGGCTTGCATGAGATGTGGGCGGGCAGCGCCGCGACAGCGCATCGCGCACAGCACGACGAGTGGATGTCCGGCGCAGCTCAAATGCGGGAAGCGGTCGCAGAGCTTCGCGCCGCCGCCCACAACGCGCATCAGCACTACACCGACGCTGCGCGGCTCAACGTGGAAATGCTGTCGTGACGATCCAGGACGTCGACACCGAGACGTTCTACGCCGTCGGAAAGGGCCTGTTCGAGAAGGCCGGCAAGCTCTACGACGCGTTCAACGTGAACGTCAGCATCCTCGGCGGAACCGGGTCCATGGCCGGCACCGACGATGCGGGTAAGTCGTGGGCGACGTCGTACGACGAGCGGGTCAAGGAGGTGCTGGGCGCGGTTAATGATCTGACCAAAGCGTTGGAGAACTACGGCGGCGTGGTGATGCAGGCCGGATACAACCATGCTGTAGCGGAACACAACGCCACACCGGGCAACCAGGGTCCCGCGCCGGCGATGCCGCCAGAGCCGGCGAGTACGACCGGTGTCTTGTCGGCACCGCCGTCGGCGGGCGGTCCGGGGCGGGGTCTTGTGGACGCCATTGGGTTGATGCAGCAGGTTGGCTTGCCGGTGCCCGATGGTGACACCGACAAGGTGTCGAAAGCAGCGGACACGTGGAATCGGCTGGCGACCGTCTACCAGACGAAGACGATCGCGGAGGGGCTCGACGTCGACGCCCGCACCTTCCGAGATACGCAGTCCCCCGAGGTTGAGTACATCGTGAGAGACCTTGAGGAACTGCGCGACGCGATGACATCCGTAACGGACGGATGCGCCGAGCTGTCGCAGTCGTGCAAAGACTACAAGTCGGCGCTCGACGATCTGCGTAAGCAACTCGAGGACATCCTGAAGGAACTGGCGACCGAACTCGCCGTCACTGCGGTGATCGGCATTGCGGCGTCGTTCGTCTCTTTCGGTGGCGCTGCCGTCGCGGGCTCACTCAAGGCGGCCGAGTCGATCACGAAATACGCGCGCATCATCTCCGAAGCCGTTGGTGCGTGGAAGATCTCGAAGAACATCGCCACTGGCGTCAAGAAAGCCAAGGACATCGTAGGCCTGCGCGCGAAGCTGCAGCGCATCATCAACATGGGGCGAAAGGGGAAGCCGCGAACTCCCGGCGTCAAGATTCCAGATACTGCTCCGAAGTCGATCAACGGCTACACCAAGCACGCCGAGGACCAGATCGCTGGGCGCGATGGCGGGATTGGCGTTCGCAGAGATGCGCTAGAGGATGCTTTCAATCATCCTGTCCGCGACGTGGAGCGCCTCGTAGACAAAGAGGGCCGAGTGAGCTTTAAGTACACCGGTGAGAATGCAACCGTCGTCGTGAACGAGCAGGGCAAAGTCATCACCGGTTGGGCCAACAACAGTACGGGAACGGCAGGAGGCGCAGGTGGATAGCCGCTTCAGTTTTCTCAGCACCGCTCACGCGGACCTACTCAACGAGATCCTTGCTCGTCGCAGCCCAACACTTCTCGAGCGGGTTCGGGAAGCCAACTTCGTGTCACGCTCGGACGCCGAGCAGATCATCTCGGTCATCAATGACGAGTTCACCGAAAACCTAGACGACGACTGGGAACCGACCGATTATGGCCAGGCTGTCGGCGCCGTGCTCGCGCAGTTCAACGCTGCCCGCGTCAATGAGTGGCCGTAGGCCTCCTGATAATTCGCGGCTCGAACTGCGTCTCTCGCCGAGGTCGGTCCGCCGGCGGGCGGAATGGTGGACAAAACTCGCGGCGTTAGTTGAAACAGGCAGCGCTGCCCATCCGGTGGCGTGTCTTCGTGCCGACGCTCCCAGGTCGGCGCGCGACAACGACGCCGGAGGGCACAACGATGTGCGGGATATTCGCCGGGATGACACGTCACGGCCTTTCCAGTGACCGCTGCGATGCGGCGCTCAAGCTCCTGGAACATCGCGGGCCGGACGGCACCGGCATCTGGACGTCGCGTGATGGGCAGTGGACGCTCGGCCACACGCGGTTGTCGATCATCGGTTTGAGGAACGGCAGCCAGCCCATGACCAGCCCAGATGGCGCGGTGCATGTGGTGGTGAACGGCGAGTTTTACGGCTACCGCGAGCTGCGCGAGGATCTGCGATCCGCGGGTTATCGCTTCGCCACGGACAGCGATAGCGAGATCGCTCTGCACCTCTATCGGGAGCGCGGCATGCAGGCCGCGACGCTGCTGCGCGGTGAGTTCGCGGTGGTCATCGCCGACGAACGGCAACGCGCGATGTATGCGATCCGCGACCGCTTCGGGGTCAAGCCGCTCTACTACGCGGCGGTGAACGGAGAAGTGTTCTTTGCGTCGGAAATCAAAGCGTTGTTGGCACTGGGTGTGCCGGCTGCGTGGGACCTTGAGGGCGCTACGGGCGGCATGGGGCGATCTCACGAGAAGACCGAATTCGCCGGGATCAGCACCGTGCCGCCGGGGTGCTATGCGATCGCCAGGGACGGAGTTGTTCGCATCTATCCGTACTGGGATTGGGAGATCCCGACTGCCGAGCAGATGCGGGAAGACACGCGAAGCGAGGCCGAGGTTGTCGACGAATTCCGCGAGGCTCTGGCCGATGCGGTGCGGGAACGGCTGGTCGCCGACGTCGAGGTCGCGTCGTATCTGAGTGGTGGCATCGACTCGTGCGCCGTCCTCGGGCTCGCGCAGCAGGAGATGGCTCGGCCGATCCGCGCGTTCACGCTCACGTTCGAGAACCCGCTCTATGACGAAGCCAGCGTCGCCGAAGCTCAGGCCAAGCATGTCGGCGCGACGTATCACCCGATTCCCATCACCGGGCGGGAGATCGCCGAGTCGTTCAAGGAGGCGATCTGGTATTCCGAAACGCAGATGTTCAACGGCCACGGTGTGGCCAAGTATCTGCTCAGCCGTGCCGTCAGCGCCGCGGGCATCAAGGTGGTGTTCACCGGTGAAGGCGCCGACGAAATGCTGGGCGGCTATCCGTACTTCCGGGTCGACGCGCTGAGTGACAACGCGGCGTTGAGTGCCGGTGAGAGAGCGGCGCTCCTGGATGAGATGCTCGGCGCGAATGCGGCGACGCGCGCGTTGTTGATGCCGGAGCAGGTGAGCAGCCCGGAGATGCAAGCGGTGGAGCGCAGGCTCGGCTGGCTGCCCGCGACACTCAATGTGCCTGCAGCCCAGGCGAATAGCGTGGCGCCGTTGTTCCGCGACGACCTCCCGGCGTCGGTTCGGGAGTTTCAGCCGCTGGTGTCGGCGCTGGATCGCCTGCCGCTTGCGCAACGCGTCGCTGGCCGCGACCGGCTGAATCAGATGCTGTATGTCAATTCCAAGACGGTGCTGCCGAACTTCATTCTGAACTATCTCGCCGATCGGATGGAGATGGCGCACTCCATCGAAGGGCGGGTGCCGTTCCTGGACCACCGCGTCGCCGAGGTCGCGGCGCGCGTGCCGGTGGGCATGAAAGTGAAAGGCATTCGGGAGAAACATGTTCTGCGCGAAGCGGCGAAGGACGTGTTGATACCGGAGGTGTACGACCGGCAGAAGCATCCGTTCACGACGCCGCCGACGCGCGACACGAACGACCCGATGCTCACGTTCTACCGGGACACGTTCGCATCGCAGGCCGCGAAGGACCAGCCGATCTACGACATGAAGAAGGTGTCGACGGCTTTAGACCAGCTGCTCGAAGTCCCCGACGATCAACGCATCGCGGTGGAAGGCGGTCTGCAGCGGGTAGCGAGCGTGATTGTGATGCAGGAGCTGTTTTCCATGGCGTGAAGCGGGGCGAGCTCTCACTGAAACACTTTGCACGACAGGGCCAGTCGAGGCGTTCCAGGAACGTGGGTAAGTTCACCTGCAGGATGGGCGCCTTGTTCGGCAAGTCGGTGTTGGTGTGGCAGCACCTCGTGGGTTCGAGTTGTGTTGGGTGATCTCCCCTTGGGGCTTTAATCCTGCCGATGGCAGTGGAATCGGACTACTACGTGCTGTCGGTGGATCCGAGCAGGCCAGGGCCAAGGCGCACCGACGCGCTGGCCAAATACCGCTTCTTCCCCTGTGCTGCACCCGATTAGTTTGATTTGCTATTGGCTGGAATGAGGCCACACGGAAGGGAATCCGCAACATGGACGATGATTTCAGAGCACGGGAAGTATGGTTCGACATCCCGGCGGGGAGTGTGCCGGATATGGCTTGCGGCGGGGCGCGCAACGGCGTGCCTGACTACGTCGGAACCGAATACTTCCGCCCCGAGTACTTCACTGTGGAGTTCAACGATGATCGGATGACAGAGCTGAGGCTATGGGGCCGACAGATCAAGAAGGACGGATCGCTGGGTGTCCGCCACATTGACTACTTATGGCAGTGGGGCTGACGACTAGTCAGATAACCGGGGCGACTCCTCGATGCGATTGTTGTCCCAGGGCATGTCGGCGATGGCGTCTACGTTTGCGTCATGCAGATCGTGGGATCTGTCGTCTAGGAGTGAAGATGCGAAAGCGCAGGGTCACCAAGCAGCAAGTCGAGGCCAGCAAGCGAGGCAAGGCGAAGGTTGCAGCGCGGGAGGCGCGTGACGTCGCGTACCGCACGGCGCTGGGCGTCGCGAAGGACGGGAAGCTGCCGAACAGCATCGGCAACACCGCCTCTGCTGGCGGCGGCCGGGACCGCCGTGGTAAGGCGAACGGCGGCATCGGAGACTCTCCAGACCAACGCCGGGGAGCAGCCACTCGCAACCGCGCGAAGCTCATCGGCTAGGCCCCCCGGCGGATATGTGCCCGGTGCCGTGCGCGGGCCCTTCTCCAAGGCAAACAGCCACAGTCCGGCCGCAAATGGACCGCCTAGGTGCCTATGGCTAGCTCGAGCCAGGGCGCGACGTCATTCACGTTCTGCATTCCCGAACAACGCGCTCTGAGCACGCTGCGCCCCACAGTGTGGGCGCTTGGGACGCTAAATCCAATGCGCACCCTCGGCGCACTCCGCTATCGAATAGCAACTCACACAACGCATCTGCGCTTCACTAGACTACCGAGCGTCTTAACGTACTACGCACCGAGCCATCGATCCAGCACTTTCCATGCCCTCGATAGCAAGTGGTTAGACCTCTCGAGCACAAACTGTGCGTTCCATTCGCCGGAGTACT
>NZ_DATENY010000006.1:0-72493 GCF_035274705.1 Mycobacterium sp.
GTTGAATCGCCGCGAAGTGGTGTCGCGCCGCCATGCTGCTGGTGAACACCGGATCATCAGCCGGCTGGCCGCCGAGGCCGATCCGAAGGCGTTGGGCGGCAAGAACCTGGCCGATGTGTTGGCCACCGCACTGCGCATCTCAACCAAGGACGCCAAAGGCCGCATCACACACGCCGAACTACTGGGGCCGCGCACCGCGATCACCGGTGAACCGCTGCCACCAGAACTGCCCAATGTTGGGGCCGCACAACGACGCGGGGACATCGGTGCCGAACACCTCGCGAGGATCGAGAAGTTCTTTCACGAGCTGCCCCACCGCATCGACTACCCGACCCGCGAGGCCGCCGAGGCCGACCTGGCGCGGGCCGCATCGGGGTTGGGGCCTGAGCAGTTCGGTCAGGCCGCTGACCGGTTGGCGTTGTTGCTCAACCAGGACGGGGACTTGCCCGAGGGCGTGTCAGATGTCTTGTGTAGCTGTGGCTCCTGATGAATTGGAGCAGTATCGATGGATGTGACCACTGACGAGCCGATGTCGGGCGCTGACGCTATGGAGGCGTTGAAGTCCGCGGGTGTGTTCGACGATGTGTTGGCCAAGATCGATGCCGGTCAGTTGCAGTTGACCGGCGAGGGCGGGTTTCTGCCCGAGATGGTCAAAGCCGTTCTGGAGCGCGGGCTGGCCGCTGAGCTCACCGACCACCTGGGCTACGAGAAGGGCGATCCGATCGGGCGTGAACTACCCAATGCTCGCAACGGTTTCACGCCCAAGACCGTGGCCAGCGAGGTCGGGCAGGTGGGGTTGGCGATTCCACGCGACCGCGACGGCAGCTTCACTCCGACGCTGGTCCCCAAGGGCTCACGGCGCCTGGGCGGTCTGGACGACATGATCATCTCGCTTTACGCCGGCGGGATGACCGTGCGCGATATCCAGCATCATCTGGCCACCACGATCGGCACCGAGCTCTCACACGAGACGGTCTCCAAGATCACCGACGCGGTGCTCGAGGAGGTCATTCAGTGGCAGAAACGGCCGCTGGAGGAGCTCTATCCGATCGTCTATCTCGACGCCCTGGTCATCAAGATCCGTGACGGTCACCAGGTCAAGAACCGTGCGGCGCACATCGCCGTCGGTGTCGATCTCGATGGCATCCGCCACGTGCTGGGGATCTGGGTGACGGCCAACGAAGGCGCGAAGTTCTGGGCCGGGGTCTGTGCCGAGCTGGCCAATCGCGGGGTCAAGGACATCCTGATCGTGTGCACCGACGGTTTGAATGGGTTCGCCGAGGCTGTAGAGGCGACGTGGCCACAGGCCACCGTGCAGACCTGCGTGGTGCATCTGATCCGCAATTCCATGCGGTTCGTCTCCTACGGAAAGCGCAAGGAGATCGCGGCTGCGCTGAAGACCATCTACACCGCTCCAACCGCCGACGCCGCAGCCGAGGCGTTCGAGGAGTTCGCTAATTCGGCTCTGGGACAGTCGAATCCGACGACAGTGATCGCCTGGCGTAACGCCTGGGAGCGGTTCATTCCGTTCCTGGCGTTCCCGCCAGATCTGCGGCGGATCATCTACACCACCAACGCGATCGAATCGCTGAACTACCAGTTGCGCAAGATCATCAAGAACCGCGGACACTTTCCCAGTGATCAGGCCGCGGTCAAGCTGCTGTGGCTGGCGATCTGCAACATCGAGGACAAACGCGCTCGAGAACGCCAGAAGTTCTACGACGACCCACTCAAGACCGGAGATCGCTCACGCAACAAGCGCCTCGTCGAGGGAGCACGCACCAACGGCTGGAAACAAGCATTAGGCGCACTGGCCCTGACCTACCCCGAACGAATCAACCCCTACCTGTAAACCAGCCACCTACACAGAAATCTTGACAAGCTCCTGGCTGCGCCCGGTGCCCGCCCCGAAGGACCTGGTCGTCGAGCCGCAGTACCGGCCGTCGGCAGGTTTGGCCCGGTTCATCGGTTGCCGCGATCTGACCTGCAGTTGGCCCGGCTGCGATGCGCCCGCGACGGCATGCGATATCGACCACACCGTGCCCTACCCGCACGGGCCGACTCATCCGTCGAACAACAAGCCGTACTGCCGAATCCATCACCTGTTCAAAACGTTTCACGCCGGCCCCGCGGGCTGGACCGAGATCCAGCTTCCCGACGGCACCATCGTGTGGACCTCACCGCGCGGGCGCACGTATACGACCACACCCCTCGGCGCGCAGTTCTTCCCCCAACTCGCCATACCGACCGGCACGCTGACGCTTGCGAACAGCCCGCCGCCAAGTCCGCATCGCGAACGCGCGATGCCCAAACGAAAACGCACCCGAGCCCAGGACCGCGCCTACCGAGTGGAATACGAACGCGCCCTCACCCGCGCCCGCCACGCCGCCGACCCACCACCCTTTTGAGTCCGCATGGGTATCGCCTCGCTATGCAGCCTGGCCAGCAGTTGGCCCGCCTCTGCCCACGGCACGCATTCAGGTTGCTGCACAACGGTTTCCACACGTGGCCAGCGGGTGCGCCACCTGAGGCCGACCCCCTCAGGCACGGTGTCGAGCGGCGCCAGGAAAGCCGGCGATTGGGCCGCGACCCGCAGGCGGAGTGCCAATGCCCGCGGGTCGGTGCCCGGCCGGTGCAGCTTGTAGACCACGTCGCCGTCGACGACGATCTCTGCACCGGAACGGGTCTGCACCGTCTTACCGATTGGGCAACGGCTTGCGGGTGGTCACGCCGATGCGGTTCCAGGCGTTGATGGTCAACGCCATTGCGATCACTTGACCGAGCTCACGCTCCGAAAATGCCGCAGCCGCACGCGCATACACCTCATCGGACACGTGGCGGCGGGTGAGGTCTGTCATCTCCTCGGTGAGGGCAAGCGCAGCCTGCTCCTGCTCGCTGAAGATGTCCCCGGCTTCCTCCCACGCGGACAGCAGAGCGAGCTTCTGCTCGCTGATCCCGCGCTTGCGCGCATCGGCGCTGTGCATGTCGAGACAGAACGCGCAGTGGTTCATCTGCGACGCCCGAATCTTGATCAGCTCGGCCAGATCCGGGTCGAGGTCCTTGGCCGCCGCGTTGTTCAGCGCGAGCATCGCCTCATAGAGCTCCGGCGATACACGGTCGAGTTTGATGCGGCCAGTCGTGTCGACGGCGGTGGTCATCATGGCTCCTTTTCTACGGCAAGCGGATTCAGTTTTCTACGGCAAGCGGATTCAGCGGCGTGGCGGTTGGGAGCGAACAGTCACGTTGATGCGGTTCCACGCGTTGATGGTGATCGCCATCGCGATGACCTGACCCAGCTCTTGATCAGTGAACACCTCGGCGGCCCGGGCGTACACATCGTCTGAGACGTGTCCGTTGCCGAGGTCGGTGACGGCCTCGGTGAGCGCCAGCGCGGCCTGCTCACGCTCGGTGAACAAGCCGCCCGCCTCTTCCCACGCCGCCAGGACGTCGAGCTTCTGCTCGCTCACGCCATGCTTGCGGGCGTCACGCACATGCATGTCGAGGCAGAACGCGCAGTGGTTCATTTGCGATGCCCGGATCTTGATCAGCTCTGCCAGTTCGGCATCAATCCCCTTGTTCGCGGCATTGCCCAACGCCATCATCGCGTCGTAAAGCTCTGGCGTCGTCTTGTAGAGCTTGAGGCGGGTCTGTGTCTCCAGTGTTTGCGTCATGCCAACAACGCTAATCATCAAAGTCCCATCAGCATGGTTCAATTCGACTGTGGATTCGTGGGCCAATCCGGGCAGCCGTGACCTCCACCTTGATCTGCCTGGGACCATCACGCCGCGCGTCCGGGGAGCCCGGGACCTGCTGCTCACCGCGCTGCGCGACGCCGCACGCTCGGGGCGGCTCGCCCCCGGAACCATGCTTCCGCCGTCTCGCACTCTTGCCGCCGACCTCGGATTGGCCCGTAACACCGTCGCCGACGCCTATGCCGAGCTCGTCGCGGAGGGTTGGCTCGCGTCGCGCCAAGGTGCTGGCACGTGGGTGGTCAACGTCAGCGGGAACTCAGTCCCCGCAACGCCCCGCGGTGTGCGAGTGGTTCCCACCCACGACCTGATGCCCGGCACGCCCGATGTGTCGGAGTTTCCCCGCACGGCGTGGCTGGCCGCGGCCCGTCGAGCTCTGACCAACGCGCCGACCGAGGCGCTGCGGATGGGTGACCCGCGCGGTCGGCCCGAACTTCGCAACGCGCTCACCGAATACCTCGCCCGAGCCCGCGGCGTGCGAACGTCGCCTGATGCAACAGTGATCTGTTCCGGCGTTCGCCACGCCGTCGAGCTCCTTGCTCGCGCACTCGGCTGCAACCGTCCAATCGCCGTAGAGGCTTACGGGCTGTTCATCTTTCGCGACGCTCTCGCAGCGCTCGGTGCGCCGACTGTGCCAATCGGCGTAGACGACCGCGGCGCGGTGGTGGCCGACCTCGATCAGGTCGACGCGTCGGCGGTACTGCTCACCCCGGCCCATCACAACCCGTTGGGGATGCCGCTGCATCCGTCCCGGCGCACCGCCGTCGTCGAATGGGCGCAGCGCACCGGAGGGTTCGTTTTCGATGATGACTACGACGGCGAATTCCGTTTCGACCGCCAGGCCGTCGGCGCGCTTCAGTCGCTGTGCCCGGACCGCGTCGCATACCTCGGCTCGACCAGTAAGAGCCTGACGCAGACGCTGCGGCTCGGCTGGATGGTGCTGCCCGAGGAGCTTGTAGACCCGGTCATCGAGGCGGCAGGCGGACAACAGTTCCACGTCGACGCGATCGCTCAGCTGACCATGGCCGAGTTCATCGCCAGCGGCCAGTACGACCGCCACATCCGCCGGATGCGTGCGCGCTACCGTCGCCGCCGCGACACACTCGTCGACGCGCTGGCGGGTTTCGACGTCGGCATCAGCGGTCTGTCCGCCGGGTTGAACATGCTGTTGGCCCTGCCCGACAGAAGCGAACGCGAGGTGCTGCAGCGGGCAGGAGAGGCCGGTCTCGCATTGCAGGGCCTGTCGCTGATGCGCCATCCGCTCGCCGGACCGGAGATGCCAGCGCCCGACGGCATCATCGTCGGCTTCGCCGCGTCCCCCGAGCATGCGTTCACCCGAGCGGTCGAGGCTCTCTGCGGGGTACTGAGGGCCAGCGGCCTGGGTGGCTAAGCTGCCCGGGTGGCCGAGCCCCCGATGTCGCCGAACCTGAGCCTCAAGACGCAGGCGTGGCGATTCATCGTCACCGGCGGCTTCTCGGCGATCGTCGACTTCGGCCTCTACGTGCTCCTCTACAAGGGCGCGGGCCTGCAGGTCGACCTCGCCAAGGCGATCAGCTTCATCGTCGGAACCATCACGGCGTACCTGATCAATCGACGATGGACGTTCCAAGCAGAACCCAGCACCGCCCGGTTCATCGCCGTCATGGCGCTTTACGCCGTGACCTTCGCTGTGCAGGTCGGACTCAATCATTTCTGCCTGCACCTGCTCGACTACAAGGCGTGGGCCGTGGCCGTGGCCTTTGTCATCGCCCAGGGCACCGCCACTGTGATCAACTTCATCGTCCAGCGGACGGTCATATTCCGGCTGCGCTGAGCCCCCAGCGCCAGGCGGTACCCTCGTCACGATGTTTGAGAGCCTTCCGACGACTTCGCGTGCCCTGACCGGCTTCGGGCGCACCGCACCATCCGTCGCCCAAGTTCTCACCACACCCGACGTCCAACTGATCGCCAAAGCCGTCCGCCAAGCTGCCGACGCCAACGCCTCAAGTCCGTCGTACCTGCGTCGCGGAATACTGGCCCGAGGGCTTGGCCGTTCGTACGGCGACCAGGCGCAGAACGGTGGCGGCCTCGTTGTCGACATGACCGCGCTGAACAAGATCCACTCGGTGAGCGCCGATTCAGCGATCGCCGACGTCGACGCCGGCGTCAGCCTGGATCAGCTGATGAAGGCCGCACTTCCATTCGGCCTGTGGGTTCCCGTGCTCCCTGGCACTCGCCAGGTCACCATCGGCGGCGCCATCGCCTCCGACATCCACGGCAAGAACCACCACAGCGCGGGTAGCTTCGGCAATCACGTGCAGTCGATGGACCTGCTGATGGCCGACGGTGAAGTTCGCACGATCACGCCGGACGGGCCCGAGAGCGAATTGTTCTGGGCCACCGTAGGAGGAAACGGCCTCACAGGCATCGTGGTGCGCGCCAGCATCGCGATGACTCGCACCGAAACCGCCTACTTCATCGCCGACGGCGTCGCCACCAAGGACCTCGACGAGACAGTTGCCGTGCACCTCGACGGCAGCGAGGACAAATACACGTACTCCAGCGCCTGGTTCGACCTCATCAGCCCTCCGCCGAAGCTCGGCCGGGCCGCGGTCAGCAGAGGCAGCCTCGCGACATTGGATCAGCTTCCCCCGAAGCTGGCCAGGAATCCGCTGAAATTCGATGCGCCGCAACTGCTGACGGTTCCGAACATCTTCCCCGTCAGCGCCATGAACAAGTTGTCGTTCATGGCGATCGGCGAAATCTACTACAGGCTCGGTGGAACCTACACCGGCAAAATCATGAACTTGTCGCAGTTCTACCACATGCTGGACCTGGTCAGCGGATGGAACAATGCTTATGGCCCAGCGGGTTTCGCGCAACACCAGTTCCTGGTTCCGCCCGATGCGCTCGAGGAGTTCAAGGCCATCATCCGGTGGATCCAAACCCGCGGTCACTACTCGGCGCTGAACGTCTTCAAACTGTTCGGCCCGGGCAATCGCGCGCCGCTCAGCTTCCCCATGGCCGGGTGGAACGTCGCCATGGACTTCCCCAACAAGCCTGGGGTCAACGAATTCCTCAACGAACTCGATGACCGCGTCATGGAGTTCGGCGGACGGGTTTACACCGCGAAGGACTCGCGAGTCAGTGCGGCGAGGTTCCACAAGATGTATCCCCGAATCGACGAGTGGATTGCCGTGCGCCGCAAGGTCGATCCCAACGGTGTCTTTGCATCCGACATGGCCCGACGCTTGGAGCTGCTGTAAATGGTTCTCGACGCCACCGGTAACCCCCAGACCATCCTGCTGCTCGGCGGCACGTCCGAGATCGGGCTGGCGATCTGCGAGCGATATTTGCGCAATGCCTCGGCACGCATCGTGCTAGCTGAACTCCCGGACCATCCGGGGCGTGACGCCGCCGTTGCGCAGATGAAGGCGGCCGGGGCCAAATCCGTCGAGGTGATCGACTTCGACGCCGTCGACACCGAAAGCCATCCCAAGGTGATCGACGCCGCCTTCGCAGGCGGGGACGTCGACGTCGCCATCGTGGCATTCGGTCTACTTGGGAACGCCGAAGAGCTATGGCAGAACCAGCGCAAGGCCGTGCAGATCGCCGAGATCAATTACACCGCAGCGGTTTCGGTCGGCGTGCTGCTCGGCGAGAAGATGAAAGCACAGGGCTACGGCCAGATCATCGCGATGAGCTCGGCCGCCGGTGAACGGGTGCGACGCTCCAACTTCGTCTACGGCTCCACCAAGGCCGGCCTCGACGGCTTCTACCTCGGTCTCGGGGAAGCCTTGCGCGAGTTCGGCGTTCGAGTGCTCGTCATCCGGCCCGGCCAGGTGCGCACCCGCACGACCCTCGAGCATTGGAAGTCCACGGGCACAAAGGAAGCGCCGTTCACCGTCGACAAGGAGTACGTCGCCGAACTGGCGGTCACGGCTTCGGCCAAAGGCAAGGAACTGGTATGGGCGCCGGGAGCGTTCAGATACGTGATGATGGTGTTGCGGCACATCCCGCGCCCCATCTTCCGCAAGCTCCCCATCTAGCGATGCGTGGCGCGCTGGCCGTGATCGGCCAGATGGCGGTCGTCGTCGTCGTGGCGGTGGTGGTCGCGGTCGTGGCCCTTGTCGCGATCTCGCGGGTGGAGTGGCCTGCCTACAACTCGTCAAATCAGTTGCATGCATTGACGACCGTCGGCCAATTCGGCTGCCTTGCAGGGCTGCTCGCCTCCGGTTGGATCTGGCGGCGGGGACGCCGCACCCTCGCCAAGGGCGGCGCGCTGCTGTTCCTGTCCGCATTCTCCGTCGTGACACTCGCGATGCCGTTGGGCGCGACGAAGCTCTACCTGTTCGGCATTTCGGTCGACCAACAGTTCCGCACCGAATACCTGACGCGGCTCGCCGACAGCGCCGCGCTGCACGACATGACGTACTACGGTCTGCCGCCGTACTACCCGTCGGGCTGGTTCTGGATCGGCGGCCGGCTCGCGGATCTGACCGGAATGCCCGCCTGGGAGATGTTCAAGCCGTGGGCGATCATTTCCATCACGATCGCGGTGCTGCTGGCTTTCGTGTTGTGGGCCAGCATGGTTCGGTTCGAATACGCGCTTATCGTGTCGACCGCCACCGCCGCGGCCACGCTGGCCTACTCACCCACCGAGCCTTACGCGGCGATCATCGCTGTGCTCCTCCCGCCGGTGTTCGTGCTCGCGTGGTCAGGATTACGAGGCGCGACCCGAAACGGCGGCTGGCCCGCGGTCACCGGCGTCGGTGTCTTCCTCGGCGTCGCCGCGCTGTTCTACACGCTGCTGCTGGCCTATGCCGCGTTCACGGTGACGGTCATGGCGGTCCTGCTTGCCGTTGCGCGCAAGCGCCTCGAGCCCCTGCTAAGACTGGCGGTGATCGCCGCGATCGCCGTCGCCATCGCGCTCGTCACCTGGCTGCCGTGGCTGCTCACCGCTCTGCGCGGTTCACCTGCCGGCTCGGGAACCGCGTTTCACTATCTACCGTCGGCCGGAGCACAACTCGAATTCCCGATGCTGCACTTCACATTGCTCGGCGCGCTGTGCATGGTCGGCGCGCTGTGGCTCGTGGTGCGCGCCCGCAGTTCCACCCGCGCCGGTGCACTGACCATCGCGGTGCTCGCGGTGTACGCCTGGTCGCTGCTCTCCATGCTGACGACGCTGGTCGGCACCACCCTGCTGTCGTTCCGGCTTCAGCCGACGCTGACCATTCTGCTGACCGCGGCGGGCACATTCGGCTTCATCGAAGCCACCCTCGCGATCGCCCGCCGCTATCAACCCGAAACCGGCCGTCGCGTCGTCGCGGCCGCCGCCACCCTCGGCGCGATCGGCGCGCTCACCTTCAGCCAAGACATCCCCGACGTGCTGCGCTCCGACATCGTCGTCGCCTACACCGACACCGACGGCTACGGCCAGCGCGCCGACCGTCGGCCACCCGGCGCAGAGCAGTATTACCGCGAGATCGACGCAAAGATCCGTGACGTCACCGGGCAGCCGCGCAACCAGACCGTCGTCCTCACCGCCGACTACAGCTTCCTGTCGTACTACCCCTATTACGGGTTCCAGGGACTGACGTCGCACTACGCCAACCCACTGGCGCAATTCGACGAAAGAGCCGCCGCAATCGAAAGCTGGGCCACACTGACGACCGCCGACCAGTTCATCGCGGCGCTGGACAAGCTGCCTTGGAAGCCGCCGACCGCGTTTCTGATGCGCCGCGGCGCCAACGACAACTACACGCTGCGCCTGGCGTCCGACGTCTATCCGAACCAACCCAACGTCAAGCGCTACCACGTGCCGCTCGACGCCAAGCTGTTCGACGACCCGAGGTTCGACGTCTCGACCGTCGGGCCATTCGTGCTCGCGATCCGAAAGCCCTGATGGCCACCGAAGCGCCGCCGCAAGCAGGCCAATTACCATCAAGCCCCGTGACCGCTGCGGGCAACCATCGCACCGCGCGACTCATCGCCATCGTGGCCGGGCTGCTCGGGGCGGCGCTGGCCATCGCCACGCCGCTACTACCCGTCACGCAGACCACCGCACAGCTGAACTGGCCGCAGAACGGCGTGCTGCAGAGCGTCAACGCGCCGCTGATCGGATATGTCGCCACCGATCTCACGATCACCGTGCCGTGCAGCGCAGCCGCGGGGCTGGCCGGGCCGGGCAAGACCGTGCTGCTGTCGACGGTGCCGAAGCAGGCCCCGAAGGCCGTCGACCGCGGACTTCTCATCGAACGGGTCAACAACGACCTCCTCGTCATCGTCCGCAACACCCCGGTGGTCAGCGCACCGCTGGACCAGGTGCTCAGCCCCGCATGCCAGCGGCTGACATTCACCGCGCACGCCGACAAGGTCACCGGTGAATTCGTCGGCCTGGTCAAGGGCCGTGATTCCGACGCCCCGGGTAAACCGTTGCGCGGTGAGCGCAGTGGATACGACTTCCGGCCGCAGATCGTCGGCGTCTTCACCGACCTCTCCGGCCCAGCCCCGCCCGGCCTTCAGTTCTCGGCCACCATCGATTCCCGCTACAGCAGTTCACCGACATGGGCGAAGATGCTCGCGATGATCGTCGGAGTGGCCATGACGGTCATCGCGCTCGGCGCCCTTCATGTGCTCGACGCCGCCGACGGCATCCGGCACCGCCGCTTCCTACCGCCGCGCTGGTGGTCGATGACTCCACTGGACGGCTTGGTGACCGCCGTGTTGGTGTGGTGGCATTTCGTCGGCGCCAACACCGCAGACGACGGCTACATCCTCACCATGGCCCGCGTCTCGGAACACGCCGGCTACATGGCCAACTACTACCGCTGGTTCGGCACTCCGGAATCACCGTTCGGCTGGTACTACGACCTGCTCGCGTTGTGGGCACACGTCAGCACCAACAGCGCCTGGGTGCGGCTGCCAACCCTGGTGATGGCGCTGACGTGTTGGTGGCTGATCAGCCGCGAAGTGATACCGCGACTCGGACGTTCCGTGAAGCACAGTCGCGCGGCGGCATGGACGGCGGCCGGCATGTTCCTGGCGTTCTGGCTGCCGCTGAACAACGGCCTGCGCCCGGAACCGATTATCGCCCTTGGCATTCTGCTGACCTGGTGCTCGGTTGAGCGTGGCGTGGCCACCAGCCGGCTGTTGCCCGTCGCGATCGCGATCATCATCGGCGCGCTGACGCTGTTCTCAGGACCGACGGGTGTTGCGGCCGTCGGCGCGCTGCTTGTTGCCATCGGACCGCTGAAAACCATTGTGGCCGCGCATACCTCGCGGTTCGGGTATCTGGCACTGCTGGCGCCGATTCTGGCCGCCTGCACGGTGACGATCATCTTGATCTTCCGCGACCAGACGCTGATCGGCGAATTGCAGGCCTCTACGTTCAAATCGGCCGTCGGCCCGAGCCTGAGCTGGTTCGACGAGCACATCCGCTACGAGCGGTTGTTCACCACCAGCCCGGACGGCTCGGTGGCGCGCCGGTTCGCGGTGCTGACCCTGCTGCTCGCGTTGGCGGTATCGGTGGCAATGTCGTTGCGCAAGGGCAGGATTCCCGGCACCGCATTGGGGCCGAGCCGCCGCATCGTCGGCATCACCATCATCTCCTTCCTTGCGATGATGTTCACTCCGACCAAGTGGACACACCACTTCGGTGTGTTTGCCGGGCTGGCCGGTTCGCTCGGCGCGTTGGCCGCGGTCGCCGTTACCTCGGCCGCGATGAAGTCTCGGCGCAACAGGGCGGTGTTCGCCGCCGCGGTGCTTTTCGTGATGGCGTTGGCGTTCGCGACCGTCAACGGCTGGTGGTACGTCTCGAACTTCGGCGTCCCGTGGTCGAATCAGTTCCCTGAGTGGCATTTCGGCTTCACCACATTCCTGCTGGGCCTCTCGATCGTCGCCCTGCTGGTGGCGGCGTGGTTCCACTTCTCCGGCCGCGACGATTCGCCGCCCACCCGCCATAGATGGCAGCGAATCGTCCAGTCGCCCTTGGCAATTGCCGCGTGGGCGCTGGTCTTCTTCGAAGTCCTGTCCCTGACGCTGGCGATGATCGACCAGTACCCGGCGTGGAGCGTGGGCCGTTCGAACCTCGACGCCGTGGCAGGTAAGACGTGCGGGCTCGCGAACGACGTCATGGTCGAACAAGACCCCAACGCCGGATTCCTGCCTCCGGTCGGTGTGCCGGTCGCCGACGCGCTCGGCTTCGTCACCGCAGAAGGCTTCGGCCCCAACGGCATTCCCAGCGACGTCTCGGCCGACCCGGTCATGGAGAACCCCGGCGCGACCAACTTCGCCGACACCGAGACCGGCACCGTCAGCGCGAACGAAGCCGGAACTGAGGGCGGCACCACAGCTGCCGCGGGCGTGAATGGCTCACGGGCCCGACTGCCCTACAACCTCGATCCCGCCCGCACACCGGTGATGGGGAGCTGGCGCAGCGGGACCCAGCAGCCGGCGGTGCTGCGCTCGGCGTGGTACCGGCTGCCGCCGCGTGATCAGGCGGGCCCGCTGCTGGTGGTGTCCGCGGCCGGGCGCTTCGACCCGGGTGAGGTCGTCGTGCAGTGGGCCAACGATGAACAGGCAGCCAAGGGTGAGCCGGCCGGCGGCATCGGGTTCGCCGACGTCGGCTCCGCCCCGGCCTGGCGCAATCTGCGGGCACCGCTGGCCGCGATACCGCGCGAGGCCACGCAGGTGCGGCTGGTCGCCACCGACGACGACCTCAACCCGCAGCACTGGATCGCGATCACCGCACCGCGCATCCCCGCGCTACGCACGCTGCAGGACGTCGTCGGATCGCAGCAGCCGGTGCTGCTGGACTGGCTGGTCGGCCTGGCGTTCCCGTGCCAGCGCCCGTTCGGGCATCAGAACGGCGTGGTCGAGGTGCCGAAGTGGCGCATCCTGCCCGACCGGTTCGGCGCGGAGGCCAACTCACCGGTGATGGACAACATCGGCGGCGGTCCGCTCGGCATCACCGAGCTTCTGCTGCGGCCCACCACCGTGCCCACCTATCTGAAGGACGACTGGTTCCGCGACTGGGGCGCGCTTCAGCAGCTCACGCCGTACTACCCGAACGCGCAGCCGGCACGGCTGGATCTCGGTTCGGCAACTCGTAGCGGACTCTGGAGCCCGGCGCCGCTGCGCCATTGAGTTTTGTCCGCATCCTCCTCCGGGCCATCCCGGCCTGGCATCGTCACCGGACGTAACTCCGTCGCCTACCATCGAGCCTCGTGCCCGCCCACCGCATCGCCCGGCTGATCGCCGTCATCGCGGGCATCGCGGGCGTGGTGTTGTGCGCTCTGGCGCCACTGCTTCCCGTCAAGCAGACCACCTCCACCATCCTGTGGCCGCAGGCTCCGGCGTCGGACGGCCTGGTCAGCGACATCACCGCTCCGCTGGTGTCCGGTGCACCGCTCGGCCTCGACGTCTCCATCCCCTGTAAGACCATCGCGAGCCTTCCCGCGGCGGGTGGCCTGGTCTTTTCCACCATCCCGCCAGGAGGCATCGACGCCAGCCGCAACGGGCTGTTCGTCACCGCCAACGCCGATGCCGTCGTCGTCGCCTTCCGTGATTCGGTCGCCGCGGTGGCGCCTCGGCCCGCAGTGGGCGCCGGCGCCTGCAGCACCCTGCACATCTGGGCCAACGTAGGCGGTGTGGGCGCCGACTTCGCCGGCATACCGGGCGCCACCGGCACGCTGGCCGCCGAAAAACGGCCGCAGGTCGCGGGCGTGTTCACCGACCTTCGCGTAGCCCCGCAGCAGGGCCTGTCGGCGCGCATCGACGTCGACACCCGGTTCATCACATCGCCGACCGGGCTCAAGCTCGCGATGATGGTGCTCGGCGTCGCCTGCGTGGTGGCCTCGATCATCGCGCTCGCCGTCCTCGACCGGCGCTCCGGTAGGCGGGTGCGCGACGCCTGGCGGCGGTTCTTGCGCGTCGGCGTCTCGACGTGGCTGGCCGATATCGGCGTCGTCGGCACGCTGCTGCTGTGGCACGTGATCGGCGCGATCTCGTCCGACGACGGCTACAACCTGACCATCGCGCGGGTGTCCGGCGCGGCGGGATACGCGGCCAACTACTACCGCTTCTACGGCGCAAGCGAGGCGCCGTTCGACTGGTATCAGAGCGTGCTCGCGCAGATGGCGACGATCAGTACGGCCAGCGTCTGGATGCGGCTGCCTGCTACCGCGGCGGCCATCGGCACGTGGCTGATCATCAGCCGCTGCGTGATTCCCCGGCTCGGCAGACGGCTGGCCAACAATCGGGTGGCGGTCTGGACGGCGGGCGCAGTGTTCCTGGCGGCATGGCTGCCGTTCAACAACGGCCTGCGCCCGGAGCCGTTGATCGCCTTCGGCGCGCTCGCGACGTGGATGCTGGTGGAGAGCGCGATCGCCACTCGCCGGCTGTGGCCCGCCGCGGTCGCGATCGTCGTCGCGATGTTCAGCGTCACCCTCGCTCCGCAAGGTCTGATCGCGGTAGCCCCGTTGCTCGTCGGTGCCCGGGCGATCGCGCGCGTCATCGCCAGCAGGCGTGCGACGGATGGCGTACTCGCTGCTCTGGCCACTCTGGCTTCCTCGATGTCGTTGATCTTCGTGATCGTGTTCCGCGACCAGACGCTGGCCACCGTCGCCGAATCCGCGCGCATCAAGTACGTCGTCGGCCCGACCATCGCGTGGTATCAGGACTTCCTGCGCTACTACTTCCTGACCGTCGAAGACAGCGCCGACTCGTCGCTGACTCGCCGCTTCGCCGTTCTCGTGTTGCTGCTCTGCCTGTTCGGGATGCTCGCTGTGCTGCTGCGTCGGGGCGGTGTGCCCGGCATGGCGAGGGGCCCGGCGTGGCGGCTGATCGGCGCGACCGCGATCGGCCTTCTGCTGCTGACGTTCACGCCAACGAAGTGGGCCGTGCAGTTCGGCGCGTTCGCCGGCCTAGCCGGCGCGCTCGGTGCCGCCACGGCATTCGCGTTCGCTCGGGTCGGCTTGCACAGCCGCCGGAATCTCGCGCTGTACGTCACGGCGCTGCTGTTCGTATTGGCTTGGGCCACATCAGGTATCAACGGCTGGTTCTACGTCGGCAACTACGGGGTGCCGTGGTTCGACAAGCAGCCGGTGATCGCCGGTTCTCCGGTGACGACGATGTTCTTGGTGCTGGCGATCGCCACGGGCCTGCTCGCCGGCTGGCTGCACTTCCGGATGGACTACGCCGGCCACACCGAAGTGGCCAATACCCGCCGCAATCGAGTACTCGCTTCGACGCCGCTGCTCGTGGTGGCCGTCATCATGGTCGTGCTCGAAGTGGGTTCGATGGCCAAGGGCGCCGCGCAGCGCTATCCCGTCTATACCACCGCCAAGGCCAACGTCGAGGCGCTGTCGTCCGGGCTGGGCAAGACCAGTTGCGCGATGGCCGACGACGTGCTTGTCGAGCCCGACACGAACGCCGGTCTGCTGCAACCGATTCCGGGTCAGCGCTTCGGTCAATACGGGCCGCTCGGCGGGGAGAACCCCGTCGGCTTCACACCCAACGGCGTCAGCGACACCCTGGAACCGCCAGAGCCGGTCACCGCGAACCCCGGCACCGTGAACTCCCCCGGATCACCGAACGAGCCGAACATCGGCATCGGTTTCGCGGCGGGAACCGGCGGTGGATACGGGCCTGTCGGCGTCAACGGGTCCAATGTCTTCCTGCCGTTCGGCCTCGACCCCAAACGCACTCCGGTGATGGGCAGCTACAACGAGAACACGGTCGCGGCCAAGGTCACGTCGGCGTGGTACCAGCTGCCGCCGCGGACCCCCGACCGTCCGCTGGTCACTGTCGCCGCCGCCGGGGCGATCTGGTGGTACGAGGAGGACGGCTCCTTCAACTACGGGCAATCACTGAAGCTGGAGTGGGGCGTGCATCGGCCCGACGACAGCTATCAGCCGCTCGGCCAGGTGCAGCCGATCGACATCGGCCCCGGTCCGCAGAAGGCTTGGCGCAACCTGCGATTCCCGCTGACCTGGGCACCGCCGGAAGCCAACGTTGCGCGGATCGTTGCCGACGATCCGAACCTGTCCAGCGACCAATGGTTCTCGTTCACCCCGCCGCGGGTGCCGGTGCTGGAAACCGCGCAACAACTCCTCGGTTCGCAGACGCCCGTGCTGATGGACATCGCAACGGCGGCGAACTTCCCATGCCAGCGCCCGTTCTCCGAACACCTCGGCGTGGCCGAACTGCCGGAGTACAGAATCCTTCCAAATCTCAAGCAGGTGGTGGTGTCGTCGAACCAGTGGCAAGCCGCGCGGGGTGGCGGTCCGTTCCTGTTCATTCAGGCGCTGCTGCGCACGTCCGCCGTTCCGACGTATCTGCGCGACGACTGGTACCGCGACTGGGGTGCGATCGAGCGCTACGACCGTGTAGTGCCGGCGTCGGTCGCGCCGAACGCCGTCATCGACCAAGGTTCGGTGCGGGTGTTCGGCTGGAGCCGCAACGGACCGATTAGGGCCCTGCCATGACGGCGACTATCAGCCGTGACGCGGTCCGCGATGTGAAGGTCGCCCGCTGGGTGGCGACGATCGCAGGCCTGATCGGCTTCGTGCTGTCGGTCGCGACGCCGCTATTGCCGGTCGTGCAGACCACCGCGACGCTGAACTGGCCGCAGAACGGCCAGCTGAATAACGTTACTGCGCCGCTCATTTCGCAGGTGCCGGTGACCATGGCGGTGACCGTGCCGTGCGACGTGATCCGCTCGATGCCGCCGGCCGGGGGCACGGTGCTGAGCACCGCGCCGAAGGATGGCAAGCAAGCAGCGCTCAACGCGCTGTTCGTGAACGTCAATGCGCAGCGCGTCGATATCACCGACCGCAACGTTGTGGTTGCGAGTGTGCCGCGGGCACGGGTGCTGGCGCCCGAATGTAAGCGCATCGAGATCACCTCGTCGGAAGCCGGCACCTTTGCGACGTTCGTCGGGCTGACCGACCCCGCCACTGGCAAGGAGTTGCGCACTGGGTTCCCCGACCCGAACCTGCGGCCGGCGATCGTGGGCATCTTCACCGACCTCACCGGTCCTGCTCCTCCGGGGCTGAGCGCGTCCGCGGTCATCGACACCCGCTTCTCCACCAAG
The DNA here is from genome assembly GCF_035274705.1 of Mycobacterium sp. Classification (GTDB taxonomy): domain Bacteria; phylum Actinomycetota; class Actinomycetes; order Mycobacteriales; family Mycobacteriaceae; genus Mycobacterium. Next base: position 16,825 of record NZ_DATENY010000006.1, read on the forward strand.
CCAACGCCTTTGAAACTGGCCGCGATGGTGCTGGCGATCATCTCGACAGTCGTCGCGCTGGTTGCGCTGTGGCGGCTGGACCGCCTCGACGGCCGGCGCATGCACCGGTGGATTCCGCAACGCTGGCGCACGTTCACCGCGCCGGACGTCGTCGTCGTGGGCGGGTTCCTGCTGTGGCACGTGATGGGCGCCAACTCGTCGGACGACGGCTACATCCTGCAGATGGCCCGCGTCGCGGGGCACGCGGGATACATGTCGAACTACTTCCGCTGGTTCGGCAGCCCCGAAGACCCGTTCGGGTGGTACTACAACCTGCTGGCACTGATGACGAGTGTCAGCGACGCATCGATCTGGATGCGTCTGCCCGATCTGGTGTGCGGAATCGTCTGCTGGCTCTTGCTCTCTCGCGAAGTGCTACCCCGGCTTGGACCGGCCGTCGCCGCGAGCAAGCCAGCGCTGTGGGCGGCAGGCCTGGTGCTACTGGCCGCATGGATGCCGTTCAACAACGGCCTGCGCCCGGAAGGTCAAATCGCCACCGGTGCACTGATCACCTACGTGCTGATCGAGCGGGCGATCATCTCCGGCCGCATGACGCCGGCCGCGCTGGCGTTCATCTCCGCGGCGTTCACGCTCGGTATCCAGCCGACGGGACTCATCGCCGTGGCGGCGCTTCTTGCGGGTGGCCGGCCCATCTTGCGAATCCTGGTGCGCCGGCACCGGATCGTCGGCACCTGGCCGCTGGTGGCTCCGCTGCTGGCGGCGGGCACGGTGGTACTCACCGTGGTGCTCGCGGACCAGACACTGGCAACGGTGTTGGAAGCCACCAGGATTCGCACCGCGATCGGCCCGAGCCAGCCCTGGTACACCGAGAACCTTCGCTACTATTACCTGATTCTGCCGACCGTCGACGGATCGCTGTCGCGTCGCTTCGGATTCTTCGTCACGGCGCTGTCGCTGTTCGCGGCGATGTTCATCATGTTGCGGCGCAAGCGTGTTCCCGGTGTGGCGCGCGGACCGGTATGGCGCTTGATGGGCGTCATCTTCGGCACGATGTTCTTCCTGTGGTTCACCCCGACGAAGTGGGTGCATCATTTCGGTCTGTTCGCCGCGGTGGGCGCGGCGATGGCGGCGGTGGCCACGGTGCTGGTCTCGCCCGCGGTGATGCGATGGTCGCGCAACCGGATGGCGGTCCTGGCAGCGGTCTTCTTCATGCTGGCGCTGACCTTCGCCACCACCAACGGCTGGTGGTATGTGTCGAGCTACGGCGCGCCGTTCAACAACGCGATGCCCAAGATCGGCGGGATCACCGTCAGCACAGTATTTTTCGCGCTGTTCGCTGTTGCCGCGATTTACGCGGCGTGGCTGCACTTCGTAGGACGGGACCACGGCGAGGGACGCATTGCGCGGGCGTTGACAGCCGCGCCGATCCCGGTCGCCGCGGGCTTCATGGTGGCGGTCATGGTCGGCTCGATGATCGCGGGCATCGTGCGTCAGTATCCGACCTACTCCAACGCGTGGGCGAACCTGCGCTCCTTCACCGGTGGCTGCGGACTGGCCGACGATGTACTCGTCGAACCCGATCCCAACAACGGTTTCTTGACACCGCTGCCGGCCAGCTACGGTCCGCTGGGGCCCCTGGGCGGCGTGGGGCCGGTGGGCTTCACGCCCAATGGAGTGCCGGAAAAGATTGTCGCCGAGACGATCCGCATGTCATTGCCAATGCCCGGCACCGACTACGACTGGGACCAGCCCACCAAGCTCAAGACGCCCGGCGTAAACGGGTCGACGGTTCCGCTGCCATACGGCCTTGATCCCGCGCGGGTTCCGTTGGCGGGCACGTATGTCGAGGGCCCGCAGCAGCAGAGCCGGCTGACGTCTGCGTGGTATCAATTGCCCCGGCCGGACGACGCGCACCCGCTCGTGGTTGTCACGGCGGCCGGGAACATCACCGGCGACAGCGTGTTCAACGGCCGAACCGAGGGCCAGACAGTCGTATTGGAGTATGCGCGGCCCGGGCCGGATGGCGCTCCCGTTCCCGCGGGCAGGCTGGTGCCATACGACCTCGGGCCGGTTCCCTCATGGCGTAACCTGCGGTTCCCGCGGGCGTCGATTCCCGCCGATGCCGTGGCCGTCCGGGTGGTCGCCGAGGATCTGTCGCTGACGCCTGGCGACTGGATCGCGGTCACGCCTCCGCGTGTGCCCGAGTTGCGGTCGGTGCAGGAGTATGTCGGCTCTGAGCAGCCCGTGTTGCTGGACTGGGCGGTCGGCCTTGCGTTCCCGTGCCAGCAGCCGATGCTGCACGCGAACGGCGTGACACAGATTCCGAAGTTCCGCATCACCCCGGATTACAACGCGAAGCGCAAGGACACCGACACCTGGGAGGACGGCCTCAACGGCGGGCTCTTGGGCATCACTGATCTGCTGCTGCGCGCGCATGTGATGGCGACATACCTGTCGCACGACTGGGGCCGCGACTGGGGGTCGCTGCGCAGGTTCGACACGGTCGTCTCCGCCCAACCGGCGCAGTTCGACTTCGGCACCGCCACGCACAGCGGGTTGTACAAGCCGGGCAAGATCCGCATCGGGCCGTAGGTTCCTTCGCGAGCAGACGCAAAACTGCCTATTTTTGAGTGAAATAGAGCAGTTTTGCGTCTGCTCGCGCTAAGACGGCGGCGTGGCGGTAGCCGTCGCGTTGCCCTGGAGGATGTCGTCGTGGCAGTCGAGGCGACTTTGGCCCGTCTGTTCCATGCAGACCAGAACGGGTGACTCGGTCTCCGACGGGTACACCTCGTCATTCGGGCCCGCAGTGACCGTCGGACTCGAGATTTCGCCGGGATATAACGACCAGACCGTCGCGTTTGTCGTCGGAAGGTGCGCACAGTAGGCGGGCGCGCCGGCTGCGGTGATACCCGCCGCGCCCAACGTCGCGCAGTTCGCACCGACCGCCACGACCGGCAGTGTCACGCCCCCCGGCGGCGCCGCCGCAGAGGTTGACGTTGGGCGTGGCAGCGCCTCCGCCCGATGGCCGCGGGTCCGGTCGAAAACCACGAAAGCGACTGCGGCGACGGCGATCACCACCAATGCGATTGCCGCCGGAAAGACGATTCGCCGCCTCGACTTCGGCTGTCCCCTCGAATGCCGCGGTCCGGTCGCAGCGGGGGCCAGCATGGTCGCGTCGACCGCGTCGGGTAGTTCGGGTGTGCCGATGCGGTGCGCCAGCGCCCGGCCGAAGTCGATGCAGCGGTCGTAGCGGTCCTGCGGCAACTTGGCAAGTGCCTTGTCGAAAACCGGTCCAAGACCGGACAATTCGGGGCGACGTGCTCCGATCGGCGGTGGCTGCGCCGTTAGATGCTGACTGATCACCACCGCGGGATTGGAGTGCTGAAAGGGCGGTGTTCCTGTCAGCAGCTGATATGCAGTGGCCGCGAGCGCGTACTGGTCGGCGCGCCCGTCGATGCCCTCGCCTCGCAGCTGCTCCGGAGCTGCGTAGGCGACTGTACCGACCGTCATGTTCGTGCCGGTCAGGTTGCTCGTGTCATCGCCCCTTCGCGCAATCCCGAAGTCGGCCAGCATGATTCGCTCATGCTCAGTATCGGGGTTTGCCAGCAGGATGTTCGCGGGCTTGACGTCGCGATGCGTCAGATTGCTTGAGTGTGCGTAGTCGAGGGCTTCGGCAACGGCCGTAACGATCCGCACCACCTCGTCGGGCGGCATCCCGTCGGGATAGCGCTCGGCCAGCAGCCGGGCGGCGTCGGTTCCTTCGACGTAATCCATCGAGATCCACAGCCGGCCGTCGACTTCACCGCGGTCATGGACTTCGACGATGTGTGGGTGCCACAGTGTGGCCGCGATATCGGCCTCACGCTTGAACCGCTCGCGGTACTCGCTGTCGGCGCACACCGTCGCCGAGAGCACCTTGAGCGCATCGCGTCGCGGCAACCTCGGATGCTGTGCCAGATACACCTCACCCATCCCGCCAGCACCGAGCGATCGCAGGATGGTGTACCCAGCGATCACCTGCCCGTCCGCTAACGGCATGTGCGCATCCTCGAATTCCGCGGCTTAGATCGGAATCAGGCCGTGTTTGCGTGCCACGCGCTGAATCTGCTTGTCGCGCAGCAGCCGCATCGCCTTGCGAAGGTGCAGGCGGGTCTGATGCGGTTCGATCACCGCGTCGACATATCCACGCTCGGCGGCGACGTAGGGCGTCGCCATATCGCGGTTGTACCCCTCGATGAAGTTACGCCGAATCTCTTGCACCTCAGGTGCATTCGGGTCGGGGAAGCGTTTCACGATCAGCTGCGCGGCGCCCTCGGCGCCGATCACCGCGATGCGCGCAGTCGGCCACAGGAAGTTGAAGTCGGCGGTCAGCTGCTTCGAGCCCATCACGGCATATGCGCCACCGTAGGACTTACGCACGGTGAGCGTCACTTTCGGCACGTCGGCCTCGACGACGGAGTACAGGAACCGACCGCCGCGCTTGATGATGCCGTTCTTCTCCTGCTCGACGCCTGGCAGGAAACCCGGGGTGTCGACGACGAAAACCAAGGGGATGTTGAACGAGTCGCAGAACCGGACGAACCGCGCGGCCTTGTCCGAGGCTTCGTTGTCGATCGCACCCGACATGTGCATCGGCTGGTTGGCGACCACCCCGACCGGCCGACCGTCGACGCGGGCATAGCCGGTGATGATGGCCTGCCCGGCCTGGGCGGCGACGTCGAGGAAATCCCCGTCGTCGAAGATCCGCAGCAGGATCTCGTGCATGTCGTAGGCCGTGTTGTCGGAATCCGGCACGATCGAATCCAACTCGAGATCGTGGGGGGTGATCTCGGGCTCGAGGCCGGGGTTGACGACGGGCGTGTCGTCAAAGGTGTTCGACGGCAGGAAGCCCAAGTAGTCGCGGACGTACTGGAAGGCGTCCTTCTCGGAATCGACAACCTGGTGAATGTTGCCGTACTTCGCTTGCGCGTCAGCGCCGCCCAGCTCATCGAGCGTGACTTCCTCGCCGGTGACGTCCTTGATCACGTCGGGTCCGGTGACGAACATGTAGCCCTGGTCGCGGACCGCGACGATCAGATCGGTTTGGATCGGCGAATACACCGCTCCCCCAGCGCATTTACCGAGAATGATGGAGATCTGCGGAACGAGCCCGGAGAGCAGCTCGTGTCGGCGGCCCAGCTCGGCATACCACGCCAGCGAAGTGGCCAGGTCCTGGATGCGCGCACCACCCGAGTCGTTGATACCGATGATGGGGCAGCCCACCATCGCAACCCACTCCATCAAACGAGACACCTTGCGGCCGAACATCTCACCGACCGACCCGCCGAAAACGGTTTGGTCGTGGCTGAATACGCCCACCGGCCTTCCGTCGATGGTGCCGTGACCGGTCACCACGCCGTCGCCGTACAGCGCGTTCGGGTCGCCGGGCGTACGGGCCAGCGCACCGATCTCGAAGAAGCTGCCGGGGTCGAGCAGCGCATGGATACGGGCGCGGGGGCTCGGGATGCCCTTCTTGTCGCGCTTGGCGGCGGCCTTCTCACCACCGGGTTCCTTGGCCAGCTCAAGTTTCTCGCGCAGTTCGGCCAGCAGTGCCGCGGTGGTCTTGGTGGTCACTTGGCCTGCTTCTCCTCGGACTCGATCCGGTTGATGGCCTCGCTCATATGTGCGCCGACCTTCGCAATGTACGGCTCGTCGATGGCTTGGATGTGCTCGCCCCCGATCGGAATGACCTCCAGCTCGGACACGAACTCGCCCCAGCCACCGTCAGGTTGACGAATGGCGTATCGCGGCTCGAAGACGATCGCGTCGTCGTGGTAGCGGTCGGCCATGTACAGCGTGACGGGGCCGTCGTACGGCTTGATCTCGACGGTCTCCAGCGCCCGATTGTCGAGGTAGGACGTGCGCTGGTGCTCGATGATCCCACCGGGGATCTGCACGCCGCTCTCCTTGACGATGTCGAGCACGAACTTGACCTGGCCATCGTCGTCGAGTTCCTCGAGCTGCTCGTACGGGATCGCGGGGATCTCGACGTTGAACGTGCGCTCGGCGAAGCGAGCGTAGCGGTCCCAGCGCGCGCGGGTTTCCTCCTTGGTCTGCGGGATTTCTTCGCCCGCGCGCACGGTATCGATCAGACCGACGAACCGCACATCGGCACCGGCCTGCTTGAGCCCGACCGCGCAGGCGTACGCCAGCGCGCCGCCAAGCGACCAACCGGTCAGGATGAACGGCCCGTTGCCCTGCATTTCGAGCAGCTTCGGCACGTACTCCGCGGCGCGCTCCTCGACGGAGCCTTCGACCCGTTCGATCCCGTACACCGGAGTGTCCGCAGGCAGCCGTTTGATCAGCGGTTCGTAGACCACTGTCGACCCACCTGCTGGGTGGAACACGAAGACCGGAATTTTCGACGCCCCTGCTGGGTCGTTTGACGGCGCGCGCAGGATCCGGACGAAGCCGTCGAGCTTGCCGGCCTCGAGGTACTCGCGCACGGTGGTGGCGAGCTCCTCGATGGTCTTCGCGGACTTGACGTCGTCGGCGGTGATGGTGCCTTCCGCACGCTCCGACAGCCGCTGCGCCAGCTTCTCGGCGGCCTCGTCGTCGATCTTCGGCAGTTCGTTGAAGATGCCGCCCGGCGACCTGCCGGTGACGATCGCCCACGTCGCGAACGTCACGCGCTCGGACGCCTCACGCGGCGGCACGTCGGCGCCCAGCGCCTCCGTAACAGCCTCTTGGGTAAGCACTTTCGCGGCTGCGGCAGCGGCGGCCGACTTGGGCGGACCGGACGGATCCGTCGGAGGCGGCGGGATGCTCGGCCCACTCGGATCGGTCGGGGGCGGTGGGATGTCGGTTTCCGGAGCGGCGGTGGCCGCGACATCGGCAACGGCAGCGATGCCCGCACTGGTTAGCGCTTCCTCGAGCTCGGCCACCGTCGTCGCGCCGCCCATCAGCTCCGCCTGCTCGGCGGCAATCTCCTCGGGCGTCAGCGTCTGCTGGTGCTCGGCGAGCTCGCTGACCTCGTCGCGATGCTCGATCGCGTACTCGATCAGCTTCTCGACGGCATACAGGTTCGCGTCACGCACGGCCGTCAGCTGGATCGGCGGGAGGTCGAAGTCGTATTCGACGCGATTCTTGATCCGCACCGCCATCAGCGAGTCGAGGCCGAGTTCGATCAGCGGCACCTCCCACGGAAGGTCCTCGGGCTCGTAGCCCATCGCACCGCCGACGATCGCGGCCAGCCGGTCGTGAACCGTCTCCGAATCCGGAGACCACTTGGCGAAGCCTGCACCGAGATTGGCGCCCTGGGCCAGGTTGTCCTGCAGAATCCCTGGAGCCGCTTCGGCGGCGACATCGGGCGAAGCGTCGTCTTCGACCAGTTCCTGGGTGATCACAACCCCTGCGCCGACAGCAGTGGGCAGTGCGGCGACTGCACCGTCACGGCTGACGATCGCGTCGTAGACCAACGTGAAGGACTCGTCGATGCGGGCATGCACCTGAACGGTCGCACCGCCCGGGTGGCGCGTCAGCGTCGTGATCAGCCGCGCACCCTCGCCCGGTACGGCGCGCTGCTCGAATGCCGTCAGCTTGGCTTCCGGAAGGACCTGTGCCGCAGCGGCTTTCACCAGTGCGCCGAGGTCCGCCTGGCCCTTCGGGGCGTACTCCCACACGTGCCTGCCGTCCGGGGTGGCGACGTGGTTGCCCGGCATCATCACCGAGCTGTCGCCGGTGAACCGCGCCTCCAGCCAGTGCGGCTTGCGGCGGAAGCGGGTCGGCGGGATGTTCGCGAACTCGCCGGCACCAAACAGTGTGCGGAAGTCCAGATCGTGACCGTAGACGTACAGCTGCGCCATCGCCGTGGTCATCGAATCGACTTCGTCCTGCTTGCGCGCCAGTGTGGCGATCAACTGCGCATCGTGCAGACCGGCCGCCGCCGTGGTCAGGCCGACCTGCATCAGCGCAACCGGATTCGGTGCCAGCTCAAGGAAAGTGGTGTGACCGTTGTCGACGGCGTTGCGGATGCCGTGGGTGAAGTAGACGCTGTGCCGCAGACCCTTCTTCCAGTAGTCCACGTCGTGAATAGGTTCACCACCCGGCCGGATGTAGCCGCCCTCGTGCACCGTCGAGAAGTACCCGATGGTCAGCGGATGCGGCTCGATCCCCTGCAGCTCGGCCGCCAGCTCTCCGAGCAGCGGGTCCATTTGCGAGGTGTGGCTTGCGCCCTTGGTCTGGAACTTACGGGCGAACTTCCCCTCCGATTCGGCGCGGTCGATGATCGCGTCGACCTGCTCGGGCGGGCCGCCGATCACCGTCTGCGTCGGCGCGGCGTACACGCAGACTTCGAGATCCTTGAAGTCCGAGAACACCGTCTCGATCTCGTCGGCGGAGTATTCCACCAAAGCCATCAGCCTGATGTACTCCCCGAACAGCATGGCTTCGCCCTCACCCATCAGATGCGAGCGTGAGCAGATAGTGCGCGTGGCGTCTTCCAGCGACAGTCCGCCGGCGAAGTACGCCGCGGCGGCCTCACCAAGCGACTGGCCAACCACCGCAGCGGGTTTCGCGCCGTGGTGCTTGAGCAGTTCACCGAGTGCGATCTGGATTCCGAAGATCGTGATCTGGGTCGTCTCGATGCCGTAGTCCTGCGAGTCGTCGAGGATCAGCTCGACGATCGAGTAGCCGCGCTCGTCCTGCACCAGTGCGTCGACCTTGTTGATCCACTCGGCGAAGACCTCGTTGCGCAGATACAGGCTCTTGGCCATCTTGCGATGCTGCGCGCCGAAACCGGCCAGCACCCAGACGGGCCCGTTGGTGACCGGTCCGTCGGCGGTGAACACGTTGGGGTTCTGCTTGCCGTCCGCCAGCGCCCGCAGGCCCTTGATCGCCTCGTCGTGGTCGTGGGCCAGCACCACAGCGCGCGAGCGGCCATGGTTGCGGCGCGACAGTGAGCGGCCTATCGACTCCAGTGACGACGCGCGGCCTTCCGGGCTGTCGATCCAGTCGGCCAGCTCGGCGGCTGTGGACTTCTTACGCGACGTCAAGAATCCCGAAACAGCCAGCGGGACAATCGGAGTGGACTGTTCGGACGCCTCGAGCTCTTCGCGAGCGATCTCGAGCAGCCGTAGCGCCTCGTCGGTCAGGCCGGGCAGTTCCGGCTCGTCCTCCACCGCGACGTGTCCCGGTTCGTCTTCTTCCGCGTCGATGAACTCGCCGTACTCGTCCATCCGCACGCCGCCGACGTAAACGGCGTCGGCCGCTGAATGATCAGCCTGCCCGCCCTTTTCGACTTCCGGTTCCGGTTCTGGCGGGGCGAGATCCGACGGCAACACCTCACGCAGCACCATGTGTGCGTTCGCGCCGCCGAAGCCGAAGCCGGACACACCGGCGATGGCGTGACCGCTGTAGCGGGGCCAATCGGTGACGGTGTCGGCGACCTTCAGTCGCACCGCCTCGAAGTCGATATAGGGGTTGGGCCCGGCGTAGTTGATGGACGCCGGGATCTTGTCGTTGCGAAGCGCCAACGCAATTTTGGCCAGGCTCGCCGCGCCCGCAGCCGATTCCAGGTGTCCCACATTGGATTTCACTGCGCCGAGTAGCGCCGGCTTGTCGACGGGGCGGCCCCTGCCGACCACCCGACCGAGCGCGTCGGCCTCGATCGGGTCACCGAGGATGGTGCCGGTGCCGTGCGCCTCGATGTAGTCGACGTCGCGTGGGTTGATGCCGGCATTCTTGTACGCCTGGCGCAGCACCTCGGCCTGCGCGTCGGGATTGGGCGCCAACATGCCGTTGGACCTGCCGTCGTGGTTCACCGCGCTGCCGGCGATGACGGCGAGGATCTCGTCGCCGTCGCGCCGGGCGTCGGCGACCCGCTTCAGCACGATCATGCCGCCGCCCTCGGAGCGCGCATAGCCGTCGGCGTCCTGGGAGAACGACTTGATCAGGCCGTCCGGCGCGAGCACGCCGCCGACCTCGTCGAAACCGATGGTCACCAGGGGGGTGATCAGCGCGTTGACGCCGCCGACCACCGCCACGTCGGCCTCGCCGGCCCGCAGCGCAGCCACACCCTGGTGCGCGGCGACCAGCGAGCTCGAGCACGCGGTGTCGATGGCCATCGACGGGCCGCGGAAGTCATAGAAGTAGGACACCCGGTTGGCGATGATCGAACTCGTTGTGCCGGTGATTGCGTACGGGTGGGCCACCGTCGGGTCGGACACGGCCAGGAACTGATAGTCGTTGTTCGACGACCCGATGTAGACGCCGACCCGCTCGCCACGCAGGCTCGACGCCGGGATGCGGGCGTGTTCGAGCGCTTCCCACGTCAATTCGAGCGCCATCCGCTGCTGCGGATCGATGTTGTCGGCTTCCATTTTCGACAGTGCGAAGAACTCGGCGTCGAAACCCTTGATGTCGGAAAGGTAGCCACCGCGGGTACGCGCCTTGGCGACCCGCTCCGCTATGCGCGGCTCGCAGAGGAACTCCTCCCAGCGGCCCTCGGGCAGATCGGAGATCCCGCTGCGGCCCTCGAGCAGTGCCTGCCACGTCTCGTCGGCGGTGTTCATGTCACCGGGGAACCGGGTCGCGATGCCCACAATGGCTATGTTCGCGATGTCCTCATCAACCTCGCGCGACCAGTCCTCGCCGCTGTCGGACATGTCGACCTCGGGCTCGCCCTCGACGATGACAGTGGCCAGCGACTCGATGGTCGGATGACGGAATACGACCGTTGCGGTCAGCGTGACACCGGTGAGGTCCTCGATGTCGCTGCCCATCGCGACCGCGTCACGTGACGAGAGACCCAACTCGACCATCGGCGTGGACTCGTTGATCGCGTCGGCGGGCTGGCCGGTGGCGTCGGCGATCCAGTTGCGCAGCCATTCGCGCATCTCGGCGACGGTCATGTCCGTGCGAGCCGGAGCCGCTTTGGCGGCGACATCTGGCTGGGGCGCTGGTTCGATATCTCCCGGCGCGAGCTGGATGTCCGGCTCGAACTCACCGGCGGGTTGGGAATCGTCTTGTCTATCAGTCATTTTCACGCCACCTTCGATGGACCACGCGCCCGTCGTCCGCTGGTCTTCTCGGTTCAGTCAGCAGTTAGTCCGTCTCGTCGGGGAAATCGTTCGCGACCTTGCCGCTGCGCAGGCTGCCATCCAGGTAGGCGGCGCGGCAGGCGCGGCGACCGATCTTGCCGCTGGAGGTGCGCGGGATGGCACCGGCGGCCGTGAGGAGCACGTCGCGCACCGTCACACCGTGGCGCACCGCAATCGCGGCGCGAATGTCGTCGGCGATCGGCCCCATGTCGAGTTTGTGCGCACCAGGTGCGCGCTCGCCGACGATCACCAACTGCTCGGAGCTGTCGTCGGGATCGCGCTTGAGACCGGAGTGCGCGTTCTCAAAGACCTCTTCGGGCAGCTGGTTTGCCGGCACCGAGAAGGCCGCGACATAGCCGACCCGCAACGCCTTGGTCGACTCTTGCGCCGAGTACTCGATGTCCTGAGGGTAGTGATTGCGACCATCGATGATCACCAAGTCCTTGGTGCGGCCGGTGATGAACAGCTCGCCGTCGTGGTAGGCACCCAGGTCTCCGGTGCGCACCCAGGTCGCATCGTCGGTGGCGCCCTCGGCGTGCGACGGGTTGGCCCGCGACTTCAGGATGTTCTGGAACGTCTCGACCGTCTCGTCGGGCTTGCCCCAGTAACCGGTGCCCATGTTCTGGCCGCTGATCCAGACCTCGCCGATCTGCCCGTCGGGCAGCTCCGATGCGGATTCCGCATCGACGATGACGGCCCACTCGGCGACGCCGACCTTGCCTGCACCTGCCTGTGCGACGGCCGTGCGAGCGTCATCGGGCACCTCGACGAAGGTGCCGGAGTTCAGGGCATCGCGATCGACGGACACGATCCGGGGGTGATCGCCCATGGGAGTCGTGGACACGAACAGCGTCGCCTCGGCCAACCCGTAGGACGGCTTGATGGCCTGCGGCTTGAACCCGTACGGGCTGAAGGCCTCGTTGAACCTGCGCACGGTGGCGGCCGAGATGGGCTCACTGCCGTTCAGGATGCACTTCACCTTGCTCAGGTCCAGTGGCGGCTCGTCGTCTTTGGGGAGTCCGCGCGCGGCGGCATGGTCGAACGCGAAGTTCGGCGCCACGGAGATGACGCCGCCGGTGTCGTCGGGCCGGGCCGACATCTCACGCAGCCACCGGTTGGGCCTACGGACGAAGGCAGCCGGGGTCATGAATGTGAAGTAGTGGCCGATCATCGGTGCCAGAAGCGCCGTGATCAGGCCCATGTCGTGGAAGAACGGCAGCCAGCAGCACCCGCGGTCGCCCTCCTCGCCGTCGAGCGCCTCGATGACCTGCACGACGTTGGTCGCGAGGTTGAGGTGGGTGATCTGCACGCCGGTGGGGATGCGCGTCGACCCGGAGGTGTACTGCAGGTAGGCGATCGTGTCGTGCTGGACGTCCATCTGCTCCCACGTCGCGCCGACCTCGTCGGGTACCGCGTCGACGGCGATGATGCGGGGCCGCTCCTTGGCGGGCCTGCTGCGGAAGAACTTCCGCACGCCCTCGGCGCCCTCGGTGGTGGTCAGAATGGCCGACGGCTGGCAGTCGTCGAGCACGGCGTGCAGGCGCCCGACGTGTCCGGGTTCCGAGGGGTCGAACAGGGGCACGGCGATCCGACCCGAGTACAGCGTGCCGAAGAACGCGACAAGGTAGTTGAGGTTCTGCGGGCTGAGGATGGCCACCCGGTCACCGGGCTCGGTGACCTGCTGCAGCCGGGCGGCGACCGCACGGTTGCGGGCGCCGAAGTCGGCCCAGTGCAGGTCGCGCGCCACGCCGTCGCGTTCAACGGAGAAGTCGAGGAACCGGTAGGCGAGCTTGTCGCCACGAACCTTGGCCCACTTCTCGACGTGCTTGACCACGCTTCCGTTGTCGGGGAACTTGATCAGTCCGTCCTTCAGGAACGGGTTATGAAAGCCCATTCTCACTCTCCTGTCGAAGCCACAGTCGCTCGAAGCCGATTCGCAGTGGTAACCGCCGGGACGCCGCGGCCTCTAAACGCGCGAACCCAAACCCCGGCGATCGTACCGGGGAGTCGGCGTTCACCGCCGTTAAGCCTTCTGACCAGCGCGTTTCGGTCAGACTTCAGCCACCACTCTTAGTTTTTTCTTAATGTTAGGCGACCGCATGTCGCAGGCCAAATCGGTGCGGGTCACGTGTCAGCCATGTTTTGGATGCGGAGCGTTATCAATCAGATTCTGCGCCCAGCCCAGTGTCCACTGCGTCGAGGTATGACCATCCAGATTCCAGAACTGCGGAGTGTTGTACAAGGCGTGCACCGGTTGACCGGCACCGCCGCTGAGCACTTCCAGCGTCCGCGGCAACTGCGTGATGTTGAACGCGGACTCAGGCGCCGCGCAGATCAGATCGCCCGCCGCACAGATCTCATTGGTGCGGTCGTTGAGCATGCCGAATCCACCCGGCCGCGGCCCCGACATCGTCAGGCCAAGCGCCGACAGTGTCGGCACCTCCTGCAGCGTGATCTCGGCACCCTGGCCGTCGGGATTGGGTCCGATGTCCCGTCCGACGTTGTCCTGGCGACGGCCGTCGGCGATCAACGTCACACCGAGCACCAGATCCTCGTCGACCGGCCCGCGGCCGTTGCCGATGTCGCTGGCCAAGTCACCTGCAATGACCGCCCCCTGCGAGAAGCCGGCCAATACATAACTGGTCAGGGGACAGCGGTTGTTCATATCCGTCATCGCCTTTACCGCGGCCCTGGTGCCCTCGGCGCGGCTGTCGTTGTAGGACATCTGCGTGTCGGCCGACAGCGGATTGTGGAACTGCGCGGTGTACGGCACGGTGTAGATCTCCAGCCGGTCGTTGCCGAACTGGGCCCGTATCGGGTTGGTGACGTTGAGCATCAGCGCGATCGGGAACTGAGTCGGGTTGTAGGGGTCGTCGGTCGGTGAGGACTCCCACGTACCGGGGATCGAGATCATCTGCACGTCCGGACAACTGGCGTCCTGAAACTCCGGGCGCGGCTTCTTACCCGTCGGCGGCACAGCCGTCGGGGGCGCCGCGGTGGGCGGCACGGCGCTCGGCGGGGTCTCCGGCCGTCGCAGCACGACGATCACGATCGCCACGATCAACACGACGACGAGGGCCATCGCCCCGGCTGCGACGAGCGCGAGGATGCGGTGGCGTTTCCGCCGATTGGTCTTAGGCATGGTCTCCTGCTAGCAGAGTCGTTCAGTTGCGATGCGAATGTAGTCGGCGGTCGTGCTGTTGACTTCACCCGTCGACGGAGCGCTCGAGCTCATCTTCGCGTCGCGTACGTCGTTGCGCACCAGCGGCACCACGAAATCCCACACCGCCTGATCGCTCTGCTTGGCCGCCCGCGCCTGGCACACGTAGGAGCCGATGCTCAGCGCCAGCAGGTCGCTCGACGGTTTTATGCCGGCCGCCTTGAGCGCATCGAGGTAAACCCGCTGCTGTCCGGTCACGATCAGGGCGTTGGACTCCCCGCCCGGCTGCGGCGGCCCAGGGGGATGCGCACCTGCCTGCCCGTGTGCGGGCGCGGTCTCCGATGTGGGCAATCCGACGGAGGCCATCACGTTGTTCGCGACCGAACATCCAGTCAGCAGAGCCGCGGCGGAAGCTACCAACAACGAGGTCGCCGGCCGCTTTGCCAGACCGACTGTTCGCCGTACCGCGTGCTGCACCCCTCCAAGGTACCGGCTGAAAAAGCCTGCCCCCGGCTGGCGAATACCGCGGTGCGGCTACTTAATGGCGGCGGCGAGGTCACCCGACATTGCCGCCAGCTGTCCTGACCAGCTGCCCCAGTCGTGTTGCGGGCCATCGGGGAAGTCGAAGTGGCCGTTGTGGCCGCCGACGGCGCGGTAGTGCTGATAGAACGCCCGGTTGCTGCCCTGGGCCTGATCGCAGTAGCCGATCATCGCGGCGGGATCGCTGCACCCCAGGGTCGCCGGGGAAAACACCCACAACCGGGTGTTGTTGTCGGCCAACAACTGCACGTGCACGTCGGGGTCATGCCACTTCCAGCGGCCCAGCTGTGGCAGCCCCCACATGTTGCGAGTATCCACCCCGCCGAACTGCGCCAGGCCGGCGGTGATCGCGCCGTTGACCGTCGTGTTGGACGGTGTCAAGAAGCCGGACAGCGAGCCGGCGTAGCGGTAGCGGTCGGGATGAAACGTCGCCATCGTCAGCGCGCCGGTGCCGCCCTGGGCCGCCCCGACGATGCCGTGCCCGCCGGGCGCCAGGCCCTTGTTGGCCGCCAGCCAGTCCGGCAGCTCTTGGGACAGGAACGTCTCCCACTGCTTGCTGCCGTCCTGCTCCCAGTCGGTGTAGAGGCTCCACGCGCCGCTCGCCGGCGCGGCCACCGAGATGCCCTTGCCCGCGAGCGTGTTCATCGCGTTGCCCGCCGTCACCCAATTACTGACGTCAGGTGCGGCGTTGAACGCGTCGAGCAGAACCACGGCGTGCGGGCCGCCGCCCTGAAACGCGACCGGAATATCCCGGCCCATCGCCGCCGACGGCACCATCAGATACTCGACGCCGGCGGCTCTGGCGGTGATCGGCGCCGCCGACCACAATCCTGCGGCCAGCACCACGGTCAAGATCGATCGTAAGAACCCACGCATCTACCCACCTCACGTCGCTTGCCTAGTCCCCGCCGGAAGGTAGTGAACCACACTGGCGCGACGGGCCGCTCCAGAAATGGCTGACGGCGGCGACCCCCGAGAGGATCGCCGCCGTCAACATTGATCGAATGCCGCTTAGCCGCCGGTGGTGCTGGCCGCAGTCGCCACCGGTGTGGACGGTTGCGCGGAAGCGCCGAGCACCCGCTGGATGTCAGGCTTCATCTGCTGCAACTGGCTACCCCAGTAGTTCCACTGGTGCGTGCCGTTGGCCGGGAAGTTGAACACGCCGTTCTTGCCGCCCGCGGCGATGTACTGCTCCTGGAACGTCTTGTTCGTCCGCAGCGTGAAGCCTTCGAGGAACTTTGCGTTGAACAGGTTGCCTGAACTCATGCCTGTGTCCAGCTCGGATGGCTTGCCGTCACCGCAGTAGATCCAGATGCGGGTGCCATTGGCCACCAGCTGAGCCATGTTGACCATCGGGTCGTTGCGCTTCCACGCGCTGTTCGGGTCTTCGGTCTTGCCCCACATGTCGTCAGCCTTGTAGCCGCCGGCGTCGCCCATCGATATGTTCACCAGCATCGGCCACCAGCCCTCGGAAAGGTTCAGGAAGCCCGACAGCGAAGCCGCGTATTGGAACTGGTTCGGGTGGTAGATCGCCATGATGAGCGCTGCTGAACCGGCCATGGACAGGCCGACCGCCGCGTTGCGGTTGGGGTCGACGCCCTTGTTGGCGGCCAGGTAAGCCGGCAGCTCCTGGCTGATGAACGTCTCCCACTTGTAGGTCGAGCACCCTGCCTTGCCGCAAGCCGGCTTGTACCAGTCGCTGTAGAAGCTGGACTGGCCGCCGACGGGCATGATCACCGCGAGGCCGGAGTCGAGATACCACTCGAACGCCGAGGTGTTGATGTCCCAGCCGTTGAAGTCGTCCTGGGCGCGAAGGCCGTCAAGCAGGTAGACGCCCGGGGCGTTGGCGCCACCGTTTTGAAACTGGACCTTGATGTCTTTGCCCATGCCAGCGGACGGCACCATCAGGTACTCCACCGGCAGGCCCGGACGAGAGAAAGCCCCTGCAGTCGCCGAGCCTCCGACGACGCCGACCAGGGCGGGCAACACGGCGGCCACTATGGCTGCGACCGTGAGCCGGCGCGCCCAGGCGCCGCGCATCTTCCCAACGAAAGTCATGCCTCTACCTATCCCATCTGTTGAATGCCGCACTGCAGACCTGCTGCGTGCCCGTGTAGTCAACCACATCTTCACGTCATCTCTCTCTTCATACTGTGTCCTCCCAGGTCGTCCCTCATCCGTTCAGAGTCGCGATCAGGTCTGGCTTCAGCGCGTTCAACTGCTGGCCCCAGTAAGGCCACGCGTGGTTACCCGCCGGCGGAAATACGAAGGTGGCGTTGGTGCCGCCGGCCTTGGCGTAGGCCTCTTGGAAATCCTTGTTGCTCTTGATCGCCATGCCCTCGAGACTGTTGGCGTTGAACGCCTGATCGGGGTCGGCACCCGAGTCGAGCTCCGTGCCGCCGCCGGGCGCACAGTAGATCCACAGCCGCGTGCCGTTGGCGACGATCTTGCCGACCTGCTTGATCGGGTCGTTGCGCTTCCATGCCTGGTCCCACGGCGGGCCCCACATGTTGTCGACGTTGTAGCTGCCGGCGTCCAGCATCGCGACGCGGATCGCCTGCTGCATGAACAGCGCCGACGGGTTCAGGAAGCCCGACAACGACGCCGCGTATTTGAACTGTGCCGGGTGGTAGGCCGAGAGGATCAGAGCGGCGCCGCCCGACATCGACAGGCCGACGACGCCGTTGCCGGTCGTCGAGATCTGCTTGTTCGCGGCCAGCCATGCCGGAAGTTCCTGCGTGAGGAAGGTTTCCCACTTATAGGTGTAAGGCTGCTTGTTGAAGCTCGACGGCGAGTACCAGTCGGTGTAGAAGCTGGACTGGCCGCCGACGGGCATCACTACCGAGATTCCGGATTGGTAGAACCACTCGAACGCGGGCGTGTTGATGTCCCAGCCGCTGTAGTCGTCCTGGGCGCGCATCCCGTCGAGTAAGTAGACAGCCTTTGATCCACTTGAGTTGGATGTCGGCGCCGCCGCGCCTCCGGGGCTCGATGTCGGCGCCGCTGCGCCTCCGGGGCTCGATGTCGGCGCCGCCGCGCCTCCGGGCTGGAACTGCACGCGAACGTTGCGACCCATCGCATTGGAGTACACGTCCAGGTACTCGACGGGCAGACCCTCGCGGGAGAACGCATGGGCGTTCGGCGCTTGGCCGGCGACGGCCGCCAGGCCGGGCAGCGTCAACGCAGCGACAGCCGCCACAAGCGTGCGGCGGAGCCAAATTTGCGCAGCGTTGACAACCGATGGCCTGGGCATCTGTTGCACTTACCGTCCGTTCATATGTCCGTCGCCGTATGAACGGCGAGTTCTGGAATGGCTATCGCGCCAACATGGCTGCGGCGTTACCAAACTCTCAAGAAACCCGCCCAGCGAACAAATCGCGGGGGTTAGGGTCCCGTTGCCGGCATGCCGGTGTAGGGCGCAGCCGTCGGCGGGGGAACCTCTATTCCGCAGCGAACCAGCTCGTAGAGCGGCACCCGATCGATTCGATATTTCGTGAATTGGTACGCATGCAGCAGGTTTGACAGGAACCGCCGCGGTCCCATCGGGCCGCGAACGGAGGTCAGCATCGCGTCGGTCGCAGGGCACTTCAGTGCCGCCTCGGCCTGTGCGATCCAGTCCTGATCGAGGTAAGCCGGGATGAACGGCGGGATCTTCAGGAACGGCCCTTCAGCAACCGCCCAGTCGGGGAACAGGTTCTTGTCATGGCCGATACGACCGTCTACCAGGCGAGCCGTGTGCTGCGCCAACGGGTTTGCCAGGCCGATCTGGTCGATCACCCGCACGTCCAAGCCGACATTCATACCGAGCATGCCGAGGTTGGTGAAAAACACTGTGTGAGGACCTTTGTAGTCCTTGCGCTCATTTGGAGGCATGTCGGGCGGCGGCGGTACCGCGGGAACCACATCCCATTGGTCGTAGTTGCCAGATGGCAGCAGCAGTGCGCCGTCGGGTGTGTTGTTCAACGCGACAAGCACCGCGCGCATTCTTGGATAGTCGAGATAGTCGGCGGCGGTCACCGGGTGCGCATTGCCGGTGGCCTGGGAGTAGAACCGCCGCTCGTCGACGATGCCGGAGTACGTGACACGCGTGGCGTCCGAACCCATCCCCGGCGAGTTCGCCGCCCACAGTGCCCAACCCGCCACCGCCAGCCACAGGACACCCGTTGCGCCGGTGAACAAGTAGCCGGCGCCGCGTGGCATGCGCGTCTCGTCGGGCAGCACGACAGGAATGACCGCGACGGGCGCCAGAAGGCAGAACAGCGGCGTCAACAAGACGCGGCCGTGCATGAAGTCGCCGCCCTGACGAATCCAGTAGATCGCCTGAAGCAACCCGCTTGCGACCATGAAAAGTACTACTGCGGAAGGGCTTTGCACCCTGCGGGCCACCCAGCCGTATCCGCGTTGAGTGCCCCGGCGGATCCGCCAGGGCCGGCCGTGAGTGATCAGGGCCATCGCCGCCAGCCCTGCGAGCAGGATCGCCGGGGCCCACAGCAGGTAGGGATGGTTGAAGTTGGCCAGATAGACGAAGCCCTGTGCCCACTTCGATCCCGAAGCGTCCTTCGCCAGCGCGGTGCCGGGAAACAGCAAGCCGTAGTAGCCCATTCGGAAGATCTCGTAGACGACGGGAACAAGGCCGCCAGCGGCGACGATCAGCAATCGACGATGCCAGCCACGCGCCGCAACCAGCATCATGACCAGTGCGACGCCGCCGATCAGCGCCAGCTCCGGGCGCACGAGCACGCTGAGTCCAGCAACGAAAGCCAGTGCCCCATCGAACAATCCGCTCACTGCATTCTGCGTCGGCGCCGCCGCCGGCAGCGCCGCGGCGGGCGCTCTGCGGATCGTCGGTGGACCGCCCCTCGGCGGTAATGGTTGCGCCACCGGTTGGGCCCGCAACGCCTGCGACCAGCAGACCATCATCCACCACAGCAAGCCCAGATACGCGAGCACCAAACCGTTTTCGAGACCGGATGTGGCGAAGTCGCGGGCCGGTGGCACGGCGATGTAGACCAACGCGCCGGCGGGAACAAGCAGTGCGCGGCGGCCTTGCAAGCTCGGCGCGTACAGCCGACCCGCCCCCAGCATGAGGAAAACCACCCCGAGCACGCTCAGTGCGAGGGCGAACACCAACGCCACATACTCCAGGCGCACCGGGCCGCCGATCCAGCCGCCGAGGTAGACGAGGTAGGTCCAGATGGTCGAGGTGTTCGCCTCGACGCGCTCGCCCTCGTTGAATACCGGGCCGTTGCCCGCCAACAGATTTCGGACGGTCCGCAAGACGATCAGCCCGTCGTCGGCGATCCAGCGCCGCTCCCAGGCGCCCCAACCGAACAGCACCGCGACGGTCAGCACACTGGCCCACAGGCTGAGCCGGACCGTCACGTCATAGCGGAATGCGGGCCAGCGGGCCAACCGGCCGGCCAACGTCGCACTCATCCGGTCAGCTGAGGAAGACGGCGGCACCGATGGTTCCGATCCATGCCAGGAAGAGCAGCTGCAGCACCCGGTCCTTCAGCGCGATCTCCTCCGGCTCGCCAGCCAGGCCGCCGTCCACATCGACGGCGTACCGCAGCATCGCGATCGTGATCGGGACGATCGTCACGGCATACCAAGACGCGTTCGTACCGTCGCGCTCGAAGGCCCATAGGCTGTAGCAGACGACCATGGCGGTGGCGGAGAGTGTCCAAACGAAGCGCAGGTACGTGGATGTGTAGTTCTCCAGTGACTTGCGGATCTTGGCCCCGGTCCGCTCGGCGAGCTGCATCTCCGCATAACGTTTGCCCGCCGCCATGAACAGCGACCCGAAAGCCATCACCAGCAGGAACCATTGAGAGAGTGGGATACTCGCTGCGACGCCGCCGGCGATCGCGCGGATCAGGAAGCCTGAAGAGACGATGCAGATGTCGAGCACGGCTTGGTGTTTCAGACCGAAACAGTAAGCGAGCTGGATCGCGAGATAAATCGCCACCACCAGCGTCAGATTTGGTGTCGCCAACCATGAAACGCCCAGCGCCGCGAGGCCGACCACTGCGGCCGCCGTATATGCGAGCCATTCGGGCACCACGCCCGCGGCGATCGGGCGAAACCGTTTTGTCGGGTGCTGGCGATCTGCCTCGACGTCACGCGCGTCGTTAACGAGGTATACCGACGATGCGGCCATCGAGACGGCGACGAAGGCGATCAACACCTTGATCGCAACCTCGCGGTAGTCGTAGTGGACGGCACCGCCCAGAGCAGCCACTGGTGCGGCGAGGACCAGGAGGTTCTTCACCCACTGCCGCGGACGCATCGCCTTGATGAGACCTGTCACCACATTCTTGGGCGGGCCCTTGACCGGTGCCGGTTCGTCACTCATCGTCCGCGCGCTCTCTGCACTGCTCTCACTTGAGATGCTCATCGGTCTCCTCCAACCCGATCAGCGACGGCTCCAACCGTCTTAGCGACAACTGCCCCGACGACCACACCGGTCAGCACGTCGCTGGGGTAATGCACCCCAAGCACCAAGCGCGACAACGCCATCGGCGGCACCAAAACGAGCGGCAAGGGCAGCCCGGTGGTGCGGGCCAACAGCATCGACGCGGCGGTCGTCGAGGTAGCGTGCGCCGACGGAAAACTCAGCCTGCTCGGCGTGCCGACATTCACGACGACCGCTGGGTGATGTGGGCGTTCTCGCCGCACCACCCGTTTGATCAGTACGGCGGCCGCGTGTGCGAGGAAGGCACCTGCACCTGCCGCCAGCCACGCGCGCCGGCGACGAGGCTGCAACAGTGCGCCGAGCACGGCGACGACTACCCACCCGATGCTGTGCTCACCGAAATGTGACAGCGCCCGTGCGCCGGCAAGTACGCCGGGTCGATCGGCCAGAGCCGACTGCACGGCCACCAGCGCAGCTTCCTCGCCGCGAAGGTCGTCAGTCATGCGCTGAGGACGATTCCAGAAGCACCGTCTCCCACTTCTGCTTGCTCGACAGCACGGGCAACGCTTCGCGGTAGACCTTGCGCATCTTGTTGAACTTGCGGGCGAGAAGCACCTGGCGCCGCAGCGATTCGCGAAGCAGCGCAAACATTTTCGCGCGGTCACGCTGCCGGTACACGACACCCCGGCCGTCGGCGGTGGTGACGGTGACGCCGTCGACCCTGGACAGCGAGAACCATCGTGCGTCCTGAGTCGCGACGTTGATCTGCGGGCGCACATGGTGCGCGGGGTCGTGCGCTTTGAGCTGATGAATGATGCCGCGGGTCAGCCGAAACGAGATCGCCAGTGGGCTGGTGGGGATCCGGACCTTCTTGCGCCACCGCTTGTCCGACGGCGTCGGTAGGGCAGTCGCGCTCGGCAGCACCACCGCGTCGGGGTACTCCTGACGCATCTTGCGCACGTCGGGCAGCGCGGACTCCAGAATTGAGAAGATGTGCTCCGGACCGGCAAGGAAATCGTCCATCGCCTTGTTTTGGATCGCGACGGTCGAATATTCAAGACAGAGAAGGTGTTTGCACGTCGCCTTGAAGTGGCTGGCGATCAAGCCGGTGACGTTGCCGTCCCAATGCAGGGCCGCGACGACCAACCGGTTGCGCAGGTGGAAGTACGCCTGCCAGTCGATCGCATCGTCCTTGTCGCTCCACGCCATGTGCCAGATCGCTGCGCCGGGCAGCGTGACGGTGGGATAGCCGTGCTCACCCGCGCGCAACCCGTAATCGGCATCGTCCCACTTGATGAACAGCGGCAGCGGCTGGCCGAGTTCCTCGGCGACCTGCCGCGGGATCATGCACATCCACCAGCCGTTGTAGTCGACGTCGATGCGCCGGTGCAGGAGCCTGCTGCGGTACTCCTCTTCGTCATTGAGCTTGTACTTGGCGAAGTTGTGGTCGTATTCGGTGTTGAGCGCGTTGGTCCACATGAAGTTCTCGGCGGCGACCATCTCACCCATCACGTGCAGGTGCGACGGCTCCTGCAGGTTGAGCATCTGGCCGCCGACCAGCGTCGGCTTCTTCGCGAACCGGTTCATCGCCAGCGCACGCAGAATCGAGTCCGGCTCGACACGGATGTCGTCGTCCATGAACAGGATCTGTTCGCAGTCGGTGTTTTTCAGCGCCTCGTACATCACCCGGCTGTAGCCGCCGGAGCCGCCGAGGTTGGGCTGGTTGTGGATCGACAGCCGGTTGGCCAGCGGGGCGGCAGCCGCCGCGAAGCCGGGATGGTCGACCGCCTTGTCGGTGCCCTGATCGGACACGATGACTGCGCCAATTACCTCGTCTACCAAGGGATCCGAGCTCAGGGCTGCCAGTGCGTTGACGCAGTCGGACGGGCGGTTGAAGGTGGGGATGCCGACGGCCACGTTGGCGCGGCCGGGTGCGGGCACCGGCGCATACCACCCGGCGCTGTGCAAGGTGGCCTTGCTGTTGGTGGTGATGTCGAACCAGATCCACCCGCCGTCCTCGAACGGGTCGAGGCCGATCTCGAACTCGACTGCGGCGCGAGCGTCGCCATCAGATTCAGCGGCGGGTCCTGCGTTCCCGCTCGACACGGGGGCCCCGCCGACGGTGATCCGCGCGCCGGTGGCCTTGGACCGGTAGACGTCGACACGCGCGCTGCCGGTCAGCTCGATCCGCAGCACCACCGACTCGAGCGTCGACCAGCGCCGCCAGTAGCTCGCAGGGAATGCGTTGAAGTAGGTCGCGAACGACACTTCGGACTCCGCGCCGATCTCCAGCGTGGTGCGGGTGGGTGGATGCGCTCGCCGGGCGTTGGTTTCCGATTCCTCTATATAGAGCTTGCGGACATCGAGCGGCTCGCCCGGCCGCGGCAGGATGACGCGGGCCAGCAGACTGACGGCCCTGGATTCTCCGGCGGCGTCCAGAGCGCCGGACGGGATGTCACTCATGCTCTGCTGCTTTCGTCTAGTGGAGCGCCGTCACGGAGATGCGGCGCGAGTGTGTTGTCGTACATGTTCAGTGCACTGGCGATCGCCATGTGCATGTCCAGATACTGGTAGGTGCCGAGCCGTCCCCCGAACAACACCTTCTCCGAGGCGGTTTCGGCCTTGGCTTTGGCCCGGTAGGCCGCCAGCAGCGTGCGATCGGCTTCGGTGTTGATCGGATAGTAGGGCTCGTCGTCATCGTCGGCGAACCGCGAAAACTCCCGCATGATCACCGTCTTGTCGGTCGGGTAGGCCCGCTCGGGGTGGAAGTGACGGAACTCGTGGATCCGGGTGTAGGGCACGTCGAGGTCGTTGTAGTTCATGACGGGTGTGCCTTGAAAGTCCCCGCAATCACTCAAAACCTCGACCTCGAAGTCCAGTGTGCGCCAACCCAGTCGGCCCTCGACGTAGTCGAAGTAGCGGTCCAGCGGTCCCGTGTAGACCACCGGAGCGTCGGGGTTTTCCGCGCGCAGCTTGTCGCGCACGTCAAACCAGTCGGTGTCCAGCCTCACCTCGATGCGCTCGTCGGCCGCCATGTTCTTCAGCCAAGCGGTGTAGCCGTCGACCGGCAGCCCCTCGTAGGTGTCGTTGAAGTAGCGGTTGTCGAAGGTGTAGCGCACCGGCAGCCGGGTGATGTTGGCTGCCGGCAGTTCCTTCGGATCGGTCTGCCACTGCTTGGCGGTGTAGCCCTTGACGAACGCCTCGTAGAGCGGACGGCCGATCAGCGAGATGGCCTTCTCCTCGAGGTTCTGCGCGTCGGCAGTTTCGAATTCGGCAGCCTGCTCGGAGATCAGCTGGCGGGCTTCGTCGGGCGTGAAGTACTTACCGAAGAACTGTGCGACCAGGCCAAGGCCCATCGGGAACTGGTAGGCCTGCCCGTTGTGCATGGCGAACACACGGTGTTGGTAGCCGGTGAAGTCGGTGAATTGCCGCACGTAATCCCACACCCGCTCATTGGAGGTGTGAAACAGGTGAGCGCCGTACTTGTGCACTTCGATGCCGGTCCGCGGCTCGAGTTCGGAGTAGGCGTTGCCCCCGATGTGCGGCCGCCGGTCGACAACCAGAACACGCTTGTTCAGCTGCGTCGCCACACGCTCGGCAATCGTCAGGCCGAAAAATCCGGAACCGACGACAAAGAGGTCAAAACGAGCTGTCATCGGCAGCAAGGGTATCCGACCGCTCTCGTCTCGCCCGAATCCGACGACGGGCCAAGGTTGCGATCGGCTCACAATTCCGTATCGCCACTTTGGTCTCAGTAGTCACAGCAGTACCGTCGATCACGTTGGCACTGTTGGGCTCCACACCACCGGGTCCCGTAGCAGCTAGCACGAATATCCGAACAACCAACCACGAGCACCTACCACACGTAGTCCATATATTGAGGAGACTTCCGTGCCGAACCGACGTCGACGCAGGCTCTCGACAGCCATGAGCGCAGTCGCCGCCCTGGCAGTCGCAAGTCCAGTTGCAGTAGTCGCCGTGTCCGAATCGTCCCCGAGCGCCAAACCGGCGCCGCAGCATCGCGAGTTCGTCCAGGCCGCGATGGTGACCGATTTGCCTAATGAGCTGATGTCGGCGCTGTCGCAGGGGCTGTCGCAGTTCGGGATCAACCTGCCGCCCATGCCCACCGGCCTGCTCACGGGATCGGGCTCGTCGACGCCCGCGACGATGACGATGCCCGGCCTGACGACCCCAGGCCTGACCGCACCGGGCCTGACCGCACCCGGGCTGACCGCACCGGGTCTCACCACCCCGGGCCTCACCACCCCGGGCCTGACCGCGCCGGGCGCTAGCCTGCCGCCTGTCAGCGCAACGGGACCCGCGCTGACCGATCCGGCGCTGAGCAACCCGGCGTTGACGAACCCCGCGCTGACCAGTCCGGCGGGCGCGACTCCTGGGCTGACCACGCCCGGCCTCACCACTCCGGGGCTGACCACTCCGGGTCTGACCACGCCTGGACTGACGACTCCTGGACTGACGACTCCGGCTGCTGGCGCCAATCCGGCTCTCACCAGCCCCATCGCCGGCTCGGCCCTGCCGTCGCCGGGCGAGGTGCCGATCTCGGCGCCGATCGGGCTGGACCCCGCAGCGGGTACGTATCCGATCCTCGGCGACCCGTCACTGGCCGCAGCGCCGGCGAGCACCGGTAGCGGCGGGCTCATCGGCGACCTGAGCAGCATGGCCAACCAGCTGGGGGCGGGGCAGGCGATCGACCTGCTCAAGGGGATGGTCATGCCGGCGATCATGTCGGCCATGAAGCCGCCGGGCGCTCCGGAGGCTGCGGCAGCGGCCGCACCGATCACGCAGGCCGCCGCCCAGCTGCCTGCAGCGGCAATGGCTCACGCGGGCCCGTCGCCGGTCATTCCCTAACCAGTCCTGTTGCAAGACGGCACCGCAGAAGCCGATCCGGGCTCTGCGGTGCCGTTGCAGGACTTTTGGTCGGTCCAACTACCGTGTCGGAACACTGGTAACAACTGACACATACGTAACATCGGGCCGTGCAGTGTCGTCGCCCCGCGCCGTCGATCCTGTTCACCGCGATTGCGGCGACGGCGGTCATCCTCCCGTGGGCCATCAACGGGCTCCCCGGCGACGGCGATAAACAGCCGACAGCCGCAGCGCCGCAGCTCGCACAGCAGCCGCTGACCGGCCTGGGCGGCGGTGAGACGATCCGCGAAGTCCATCAGGACACCCCGTTCTCCATGGTCGCGCTGACCGCCGAGGACCTGCGGGGCACGACGGCCCGCATCCGGGCCGAGAAGGCCGACGGCTCATGGGGCCAGTGGTATGAGGCCGACACGTTGGACGGCGTGGGACCCGACTCGCCAGCAGCGCGCGGCACCGAGCCGGTGTTCGTCGGGCGCACGACCACCGTGCAGATCGCCGTCACCCGGCCCGCGGGTGCACCGACGACGGGGCCGGTCGCGCCCACACCGACCGGCACGCCGGCCCTGGGCTACGTGCCCGCCAACGTCGAGCAGCCGTTCGGCCAGAACATCAACGCGGTGCTGATCAGCCCGCCGCAGGCGCCGGTGGACACGTTGCCGCTGCCGACCGCGGTAACCGTTCCCGGTCAGCCGCCCAACATCATCAGCCGTGCCCAATGGGGTGCCGACGAGGCGATGCGGTGTGGAAACACGGTGTATGACAACGGGATTCGGGCCGCAGTCGTCCACCACACCGCGGGCAGCAACGACTACGCACCACAGGACTCCGCCGGCATCGTGCGGTCGATCTACGAGTACCACACCCGCACTCTTGGCTGGTGTGACATCGCCTACAACGCGCTCGTCGACAAGTACGGCCAGGTCTTCGAAGGCCGCGCAGGAGGCATGGACAAACCTGTCGAGGGTTCGCACACCGGTGGCTTCAACCGCAACACCTGGGGTGTCGCGATGATGGGCAACTTCGACGCAGTACCGCCGACACCGATCCAGTTGGGCACTACCGGCAGGCTGATCGGCTGGCGGCTCGGCATCGACCACATCGACCCGCGCGCCACGGTCGTGCTGCCGTCGGCGGGCGGCTCGTTCACCAAGTTCCCATTCGGCGCCACGCCGACGCTGCCGACGATCTTCACCCACCGCGACGTCGGCAACACCGACTGCCCGGGCAACGCGGCCTATGCGGCCATGGATCAACTGCGGGACATCGCCGCTCGATTCAACGACCCGCCCGGTCCCGCGGACCTGGTGGACAGGCTGCGCGGCGGGGCCATCCTCGCGCGGTGGGAATCACTGGGCGGGATGAACAGCATGCTCGGGGCGCCCACGTCGCCGGAGGCCGCCGGAGAGGCGTCGACGCGGTACGCCACCTTTGACAAGGGCGCGGTGTACTGGTCGCCGGAAAGCGGCGCGGAGCCCGTCACCGGCGCTATCTACAAGGCCTGGGGCTCATTGGGCTTCGAGCGCGGCGCGCTAGGCCTGCCGACCAGCGCCGAGATCCAGGAGCCGCAGTGGATCGTGCAGAACTTCCAGCACGGCACGCTGAACTTCGACCGCGAAAACGGCACAGTCACCCGAGTGATCGACGGTGTCCCCGAGGAGTTGCCCAAGCCGACCGACGATGCGGAGCCGATCCAACTCGAGCGGTTCACCCACCCGATCAGCCCGGCTTAGCGCGTCACAGCCACCAGCGTTCGAGGACGCGGGCGACGCCGTCGTCGGAGTTGGACGCCGTGACCTCATTAGCGGCGGCCACCGCATCCGGATGCGCATTGCCCATCGCCACCCCGAGACCCGCCCAGCGCAGCATCGGCACGTCGTTTGGCATGTCGCCGAAGGCCACGATGTCCTCGGCCGTGATGCCCAGCGGATGGGCCAGCTCCTCGACGCCGGTCGCCTTGCTGACGCCCAACGGCACGACCTCCACGAGGCCATTGTTCGTCGAGTAGGTGATATCTCCTTCGAGTCCAATGTGTTTGACCAACTCAGCGGCCATATCCGAACTGCGAGCACCGGCCTTGCGGATGAGCAGCTTGACTGCGGGTGCAGCCAGTAGATCCTCGAGGGATACCTCGGTGTTGTCCGGATTGAGCCAGGCGTGCTCGTAGCCCGGCGAGCTTACGAACTGTGGCGTCGCCGCGTCGTGCGCGCTGCGGCCAACCCGCTCGACGGCCAGGCCCGCGCCAGGGATGACGCGCGTCGCAATCTCGGCGAGCTCACACAGCGCGTCGGCGGACAACGTGCGCGCGGACAAGATCCGGTCAGCAGACGCGTCGTAGATCACTGCGCCGTTGGCGCACACAGCCATTGGGGCGAACCCGAGCGCGTCGACCACTGGATGCACCCAGCGTGGTGGACGGCCGGTGGCCAATACGAAATGCGCGCCCGCATCGACGGCTGCCTTGACAGCGGCACGTGTTCGGGCGGTGACCTTTTCGTCGTCGTCAAGCAGCGTGCCGTCCACATCGGAGGCGATCAGAGCAGGCAATGTCATCGCGGCAATCCGCCTTCGCTACTAGCCTGCGTCACCGGCGGCTCTTTGCTTCTCGTTCAGCCCGCCTGCGGGCCCGCTCGGCCAGCTCTCGCTCCTCGAGCACTCTCGCCTCGTCCATCGTCGGCGCGGAGCCACCCATCCGGCGAGGCACCCAGTAGGCACCCTCGGGATGCGGGTATTCCTCCTGGACCCGATGCAGCAGCGCATTCATCGTTTCACGCATCGCCTCGCTCGTCTCGTCGACGGTGTCTGCGGCATCGAGGGGAGTTCCCACCGCGACGGCAACCGGAATCTTGTTGCGCCCCATATTCCTTGGATGATCCTTGGTCCAGCGCCGCTGGGCACCCCATACGATCATCGGGACGATCGGCACATGGGCGTCGTGCGCCATTCGCGCCGCGCCGCTCTTGAACTCCTTGAGCTCGAAGCTGCGGCTGATGGTGGCTTCGGGATACATACCGACAATCTCGCCGGCCTTGAGTCGCTCCACCGCCACGGCGTACGCGCCTCCCCCCGCCCTGCGGTCCACCGGAATGGTCCCGGAATGCTTGATCAGAAAGTTGACGACCTTCACATCCTGCATTTCGGTCTTGATCATGAACCGCATCCGACGGTGCCGGTGATATGCCGCCAGCGCCGCGGGCCACCAGTCGACATAACTCGTGTGGTTGATCCCGATCACGGCGCCGCCGCGTTCGGGGATGTTTTCCAGACCCTGGTAGGTGATTTTGGTCCCGATGGCCTTTGTCGCCAGGCTGACGGCAATCTCCAGCGTGCGGAAGACCGGCTCCATCGGCTACCCCGGCGCCCCGGTCGGATCAGCCCGTTGCGCCCGCCTCGCAGCTTTCGCTTGTGCCTTCTGGATGGCCTCTTCGGCGTCCATCCTGTTGGCTTCGGCCAGCGAGGGCGCTCCGCCACCTAAGCGGTGCGGCACCCAGTACTCGCCGGGCGGATACGGGCCGTAGGCGTCCTGTACCTGCTCGAGCAGATGCTGCATCCGCGAATGCAACAGCGCCGTCAGCTCCTGGGCCGGCAGCGTCGGAGCGATCGGCTCCCCGACGGCCACCGAGATCGGGACCTTCGGGCGCCGCAGGTTCTTCGGGTGCCCCTTGGTCCAGATGCGTTGGGCGCCCCACACGATGTGCGGCACGATCGGCACGTCGGCGGCGATCGCCATGCGGGCCGCTCCTGACTTGAACTCCTTGATCTCGAAGCTGCGACTGATCGTCGCCTCCGGGTAGACGCCCACGAGCTCGCCGGCCTTGAGAGCGAGGCAGGCCTGTTCGAAGGATGCCGCGCCGCTGTCGCGGTCCACTTCGATATGTCGCAGGCTGCGCATGATTGGGCCGGTGATCTTGTGGTCGAATACCTCTTTCTTAGCCATGAACCGAACCTTGCGGCCAAGGTGCTGCTTGTAAGCGGGCAGCCCCGCGAAGGTGAAGTCGAAGTAGCTGGTGTGGTTGATTGCGACCACGGCCCCGCCCGTACGGGGCAGGTTCTCAACGCCGGTAACGGTGAACTTCAACCCCTGCAGCCGCCACGCCAGGCGGGCGAGTTGAATGACTGTCCCGTACACCGGTTCCACAGCCGCAAGCGTAGTGCGCCGCAGCCCTTCGCAGTAGCCGGGCAGACTGGCGCTCGTGAGCATCCCTGTCGACGCCGTACCGCTCCCCGACATCGTCATGCACATCGCCGCCGGACGCTCCGTCACTCCTGCGTGGGCCAACGAGATCGGCGGCCTGACCTTCCAGGTCGGCGACGGAGCCGGCCGCGAATTCGTCAAGGTGGCCCCGCCACATCCGGAGGCCGACCTGCACTGCGAGGCCGCCAAGCTGCGCTGGGCGGCTCGATATCTGACCGTTCCCCACGTGCTCGGCGTCGGACGAGACGGTGCACTGGCATGGCTACACACGTCCGGACTATCCGGCCGCTCGGCGGTGGACCCGCACTGGATGGCCCACCCGCGCCCGGCCGTGCGGGCGATCGCCACCGGACTACGAGCGATGCACGACCGCCTGCCCGTCGACTCCTGTCCCTACACCTGGTCGGTGCCCAGTCGGCTGTCCTGCCTGTCGGAATCTGCAAGCCGAGGGCTCCCCGAGCCGCCGCCCGTCGACAAGCTGGTGGTCTGTCACGGTGACGCATGTGCGCCGAACACGTTGATCGATGACGACGGCCAGTGGTGCGGGCATGTCGACTTCGGTGATCTTGGCATCGCGGACCGGTGGGCCGACCTCGCGGTTGCCGAGTGGTCGCTGGGTTTCAACTACGGCGGCCAGTGGCGCACCGACTTCTTCGAGGCGTACGGCATCGAGCCCGACGAGGAGAGGCTCGCGTACTACCTCGCCCTGTGGAACGCCGGTGACATCTCGTCCCGTTAAGCTCGAACCGTCCTCCCCATCCAGCCGAAAGGGCATTTGTGCAGGTCACCAGCGTCGGGCACGCCGGTTTCCGGATCGACACCAAGGCCGGAAGCATCCTGTGCGACCCCTGGGTCAACCCGGCGTACTTTGCATCGTGGTTCCCGTTCCCGGACAACAGCCAGCTGGACTGGAACGCGTTGGGCGACGTGGACTACCTCTACGTCTCGCACCTTCATAAGGACCACTTCGATCCCAAGAACCTGCGGGAGCACGTCAACAAGGACGCCGTCGTCCTGCTGCCCGATTTCCCCGTGCCGGACCTGCAGCGCGAACTCGAACAGCTGGGCTTCCACCGGTTCTTCGAGACGACGGACTCGGTGAAGCATCGCGTCAGCGGGCCGAAGGGCGACCTCGACGTGATGGTCATCGCGTTGCGTGCGCCCGCCGACGGCCCGATCGGCGACTCGGGTCTGGTGGTCGACGACGGCGAGACGGTCTGCTTCAACATGAACGACGCGCGGCCGGTCGACCTGGACATGCTGCACGCGGATTTCGGCCACGTCGACGTGCACATGCTGCAGTACTCGGGTGCGATCTGGTATCCGATGGTCTACGACATGCCGGCCCGCGCCAAGGAGGCGTTCGGAATCCAGAAGCGGCAGCGCCAGATGGATCGCTGCCGGCAATACATCGCACAGGTCGGAGCGACGTGGGTGATCCCGTCGGCCGGGCCGCCGTGTTTCCTCGACGCCGAGTTGCGCGACCTCAACGACGATCACGGCGATCCCGCGAACATCTTCCCCGACCAGGTGGTTTTTCTGGACCAGATGCGGGCGCATGGCCATGACGGCGGGCTGCTGATGGTCCCCGGCTCTGCAGCGGATTTCACTGGGCCGCAGCTGAATTCGCTGGAGCATCCGTTGCCCGACGATGAGGTGCGGGCGATCTTCACCACCGGCAAGGCCGCCTACATCGCCGACTACGCCGAACGGATGGCGCCGGTGCTGGCCGCGGAGAAGGCAGGCTGGGCACCGTCGGCGGGTGAACCACTGCTGGAGCCGCTGCGCGCGGCGTTCGAGCCGATCATGATTCAAAGCGACCAGATCTGCGACGGCATCGGATATCCCGTCGAACTGCGGCTACGGGGCCGAGGCCATCAGGAAACCATAGTGCTGGACTTCCCGAAACGCGCTGTCCGCGAACCGATTCCGGACGAGAAGTTCCGCTACGGGTTCGCGATCGCGCCCGAGCTTGTGCGCACCGTGCTGCGGGACAACGAGCCGGACTGGGTCAACACCATCTTCTTGTCCACCCGTTTCAGCGCGTGGCGGGTCGGCGGCTACAACGAATACCTGTACACGTTCTTTAAATGCTTGACCGACGAACGCATCGCCTACGCCGACGGCTGGTTCGCCGAAGCACACGACGACACCGCGTCAATCGCCTTGGACGGCTGGGAGATTCAGCGCCGCTGTCCTCACCTGAAGGCTGACCTGTCGAAGTTCGGCGTGGTGGAGGGCAGCACGCTGACGTGCAATCTGCATGGCTGGCAGTGGAACCTCGAGAACGGCCGCTGCCTCACCACCAAGGGACACCAGCTGAGGTCCGAGCGGATATGACGGCCCCGCGACAGTATTACGACGACGGCCTGATCCAGCTGGACCGCGAGGCGATCACGTTGCGGCGCTACCACTTCCCGTCGGGCACCTCGAAGGTGATCCCACTGCGGTCGATTCGCGGGTACAAGGCCGAACCGCTGGGGCTGTTCACGCATCGATGGCGGATCTGGGGCAGCTCGGATCTGCGCCGCTGGCTGCCGTTGGACGTATGGCGCCCGATCAAGTCCACGCTTGTGACGCTCGATGTGCCGGGTGTTCGGCCACGGCCCGCGTTCACGCCCCAGCGACCCAAGGAGTTTTTGGCCAGGCTCGACGAGCTGCTGGCTCCTTAGCCTTTCGGCTCGAGCACGTCGGTTCCGACGAACGGCACCAATGCTTTTGGAACGCGCACGCTGCCGTCGGGCTGCTGATGGTTCTCCAGGATCGCCACCAGCCAACGGGTCGTCGCCAGCGTCCCGTTGAGCGTCGCCGCTGTCTGCGGTTTGCCGTTCTCGTCGCGGTAGCGCACCGCGAGCCGGCGCGCCTGGAACGACGTGCAGTTCGAAGTCGACGTGAGTTCGCGGTAGGTCTGTTGCGTCGGAATCCACGCCTCGCAGTCGAACTTGCGTGCAGCAGACGAACCCAGATCGCCTGCGGCGATGTCGATCACGCGGTAGGGCACCTCGATCTGGGCCAGCATTCGGCGCTGCCAGTCCAGCAGCCGTTGGTGCTCAGCCTCGGCCTCGTCGGGCTTGCAATAGACGAAACCCTCGACCTTGTCGAACTGGTGCACGCGAATGATTCCGCGGGTGTCCTTGCCATGGCTTCCTGCCTCGCGGCGGAAGCACGACGACCACCCGGCGTAGCGGAGCGGCCCGCCGGACAGGTCGAGAATCTCGTCGGCGTGGTATCCGGCAAGCGGAACCTCGGAGGTGCCGACGAGATAGAGGTCGTCGGCTTCGATCCGATACACCTCTTCGCTGTGGGCACCGAGGAATCCAGTGCCCGCCATCACTTCCGGCCGCACGAGCACCGGCGGGATGACG
Source organism: Mycobacterium sp. (assembly GCF_035274705.1). Lineage (GTDB taxonomy): Bacteria > Actinomycetota > Actinomycetes > Mycobacteriales > Mycobacteriaceae > Mycobacterium. The sequence goes on from NZ_DATENY010000006.1 coordinate 50,462, forward strand.
AGTGTGAAGCCGCTTTCGGTGGCTAGTCGCACTGCGAGCTGCAAAAGACCCAGCTGCAGAAGCGCACCGGCACCGGTGAGGAAGTAGAAGCGCGACCCGGACACCTTGGCGCCGCGTTCGAGGTCGATCAGGCCGAGGGCCTCGCCGAGCTCGACGTGGTCCTTGGGGTTGTCGACACCCCGGGGTTCACCGACCGTGTCGAGAACCACGAAGTCGTCCTCACCGCCTGCAGGTACGCCGTCGATGATGACATTGGAGATCGCCATATACGCTGTGGTGAATGCCTTTTCGGCGTCTGCCTGCTTGGCTTCTGCGGCCTTGACCTCCTCGGCGAGATCCTTGGCCCGTGCCAGCAGCGCCGGCCGCTCGTCGGGCGACGCCTTGCCCACCTGCTTGCTCGCGGCCTTCTGCTCGGCCCGCATGTTGTCGGCGGCCGAGACCGCGGCCCGCCGTGCGGCGTCGGCTTCGGCGAGCGCGTCGACGAGGCCCGGGTCTTCTCCGCGGGCACGTTGCGACGCGCGCACCACGTCCGGGTTTTCGCGCAGCATCTTGAGGTCGATCACGGGCGCAACCCTACTTTTCGTGGTGCGTCGTGCTCGGGCTGCCCCTGCGAGTACTCGGTATCGACGCACCTGTCAATTGGCGCTGGAGCACAACCTCATAACATTACAACTGCATCACTTGTCACAGCGCCCGACACGCCTGTCACAATGGAGCGGATGTTGGAGGCACCCGAGCGCGAGGAAGTGCTCGCCGAGAACGACGAACAGCCGTCGGAGCGCGCGGCGTGGTGGCAGAGTCTGCAGGCCGCGTCGACGCGCCGCGCGCTGCTGTTGACCGCACTCGGCGGGCTGCTCATCGCGGGGGTCATCACAGCGCTGCCGCAGAGTGAAAACGCCGTGCCGGGCCTGAACAACAACGCGATTTCGCTCGGCCCCCGCGGCAACGACACGTTCAACCACGCCAAAAACGGCGACTGCCTGAACTGGCCCGAACGCACCCCGGATGCCGCCCAGCTCGTCGACTGCCGCGACGATCACCGTTTCGAGGTCGCCGAGTCGGTGGATATGCGGACTTTCCCGGGCAGCGAGTACGGCCCCGACGCGGCGCCGCCGTCGGCCGCGCGTATCCAGCAGATCAGCCAGGAGCAGTGCTCGGCCGCCGTGAAGCGGTACCTGGGCGCCCGCTTCGATCCAAACAGCCGCTTCACAACCTCGATGCTGTGGTCGGGTGACAAGGCCTGGCGTCAAAACGGTGAGCGACGCATGCTGTGTGGTCTACAGCTGCCGGGTCCGAACAACCAGCAGCTGACGTTCAAGGGCAAGGTCGCCGACGTCGACCAGTCAAAGGTGTGGCCCGCGGGTACGTGTCTCGGCATCGACCCGAGCACCAACCAGCCCACCGACATCCCCGTCGACTGCGCAGCGCCGCACGCGATGGAAGTGACGGGCGCCGTCAACCTGGCCGAGAAGTTCCCGACTGCGCTCCCGGCCGAACCCGACCAAGACGCCTTCATCAAGGACACCTGCACCAGGATGACGGACTCCTATCTCGCCCCGATCCAGCTGCGTAGCACCACGTTGACGCTGATTTACAGCACCATCTCGCTGCCGAGCTGGTCGGCCGGAAGCCACCAGGTGTCGTGCAGCATCGGCGCCACGCTTGGCAACGGCGGCTGGTCGACGCTGCTGAACAGCGCCAAGGGCCCGCTGATGATCAACGGACAGCCGCCCATCGCGCCACCCGACATCCCGGAGGAGCGGCTGAACCTGCCGTCGATCCCGATTCCCGACGAGCCAGTGGACACTTCCAGCCAGGTGACCAACAGCCAGACCACCGATCAGGGTCAGCAGACCCAGCACATGCCGCAGCAGTCGACGGGTACGACGACCACCCAGACCACATCTGCAACGCCCGCGCCACCTGCGCCGGCCAACACGTTCCTCAACGGCCCACCACCACCGCCCGGACAAGAAGCCCCCGCGCCTGAAGGCGTCGGCGCCCCGCCTGGCCCGGCAGCGCCACCTCCCGGCGACGTAGCACCGCCGCCGGCACCGGTCCAACCGGTGCCACCGCCACTACCGGGGCAGTAACCGCGTGGCCGTGCGGATGAGCCCGCAACGGTTCGACGAACTGGTCTCCGATGCACTTGACCTGATCCCGACAGAGCTCGCGGCGGCCTTCGACAACGTCGTCGTCCTGGTGGAGGACCGCAATCCCGACGAGCCGGACCTGCTCGGCCTGTATCACGGTGTGGCGCTGACAGAACGGGATTCGTGGTACGCCGGCTCGCTGCCGGACACCATCACGATCTACCGCGATGCGCTGCTCGAGGTGTGCGAGGACGAAGCCGAAGTGGTCGACGAGGTGGCGATCACAGTGATCCACGAGATCGCGCACCACTTTGGGATCGACGACGACCGGCTCCACGAGCTCGGCTGGGGTTGATCAGCCCAGGACGGCAAGCGCCGCCGCGCGCGCATCCGTTGCCGTAGCGGTGGACAGCACGGCGTCGGCGGCATCGCGGCACTGCTGCAACGTGACGTGCGCCAGCTTCGCACCGACACCTTGGATCGCGGCGGCGGCCGCAGACAGCGACGTCACACCCAGGCCGGTCAGCACACAGGCCAGCAGCGGGTCGGCGGCTGCCTCCCCGCACACACCGACGGGCTTACCGGCCGCCGCGCCGGCTCGGACCGCCATCGCCACCAAAGCGAGCACGGCCGGCTGCCACGGGTCGGTCAGCGTGGCGAGGTCGGCCGACATCCGGTCGGCGGCCATCGTGTACTGGGCCAGGTCGTTGGTGCCGATCGACAGGAAGTCGACGTGCTCCAGTATGCGGTCGGCCAACAGTGCAGCCGCAGGCACCTCGATCATCACGCCCGCTGTCAGCCCGTGCGAACGCACCTGCGCGGCAAAGTGTTTGGCTTCCGCAGCGGTGGCGATCATCGGCGCCATCACCCACGCATCGTTGCCCGTGCGCTGCGCTGCAGCGGCGACGGCTTGCAGCTGCCGCTCCAGCAGCCCCGGATTGCCCTCCGCGATGCGGATTCCCCGGACGCCCAGCGCGGGGTTGGCTTCCTCGGGGTGGCCGACGAACTTCAGCGGCTTGTCCGAGCCCGCGTCAAGCGTCCTGACCACCACCTTCTGCCCGGAAAACGCGTCGAGCACTTCGGCATAGATGTCGGTCTGCTCCTCGACGCTGGGTTCGGTGTCGCGGTTGAGGAAGCAGAGCTCCGTGCGGAACAGGCCGACGCCCTCGGCGGGGGTATCCCGCGCCGCCCGCGCAGCCGCGCCGTCCTGAACATTGGCCAGGATCGCGACCGCGTGGCCATCGGCCGTCGCGCCCGGGCCCGCCCAATGCGCGGCCAGTTCGGCTTCGCGGCGTGACTGAGCCACGGCCTGGGCTGCGGCGGCCTCGTCAGGGGACACGGTCACCGTGCCGAGTGTGCCGTCGACGAGCACCATTGTGCCCGCGGCGACGGCATCCAGTCCGTCGACGGCTACAACACAGGGGATGCCGAGCTGACGGGCGATGATCGCGGTGTGGCTGGTCGGCCCGCCGAGCGTGGTGGCCAGTGCGACAACAAGATTGGGGTCCAGGCCGGCGGTGTCGGCAGGCGCGAGGTCCTCGGCGCACAGGATCGACGGCGTGGCGGGCAGTGGCACACCGGGCTCGGGAAGGCCGGACAGTTCGGCGATCACCCGGTCGCGGATGTCCTGCAGATCGGTGACCCGTTCGGCCATCAGCCCGCCGAGTTGCGTGAACATGTCGACGAACTGCTCGACCGCCGCAGCCACAGCGCACACGGCGGGCGTGCCTTCTTTGATTCGCTTCTCGGCGGCACCGAGCCACGCCCGATCCTGCGCGAGCGTCGCGGTGGCGGCCAGCACCTCGGACGCGGCTCCTGTTGCGTGCGCGGCGCGGTCCCGCAGCCGGTTGGCGACCGCAGTGGCGGCAGCGGCGAAGCGGGCCGCCTCGGCTGGACGGTCGGTTTCGTCGACGTCGGGCGACGCAGACTCGTCGACCACCGGCAGCCGGCCGGGCCGGATGACTGGCGCGTATTGGACGCCGGCGACCACCGGCACACCACGAAGAACGGTGCCGGCCGGGAATTGGCCGACCGCGCTGTCCGACGGGAGTGAGGTAGACGGAGACGAGGTCGACATGTGAATCAGGTTACAAGAATATCTTGACAAGTCAACAGGAACGGTAGTAAAACCAAACATAACCAAATCAATTCGGGCCGATACCCACATAAACGGAGCGCCATGTACGCCGAAGAGCGTCAACAAGCGATCGCCTCGCTGGTGATCAGCAAGGGCCGTGCCTCGGTGGCCGAGTTGGCGCAGGCCTACGACGTCACGACGGAGACGGTCAGGCGCGACCTCGCAGTCCTGGACCGGGCAGGGGTGTTGCGGCGCGTGCACGGCGGCGCCGTTCCCGTCCGCGCATTGCACCTCGTCGAGACCGGAGTCGGTGAGCGCGAAACCACCCGCGCCGAATACAAGGACGCCATCGCGGCCGCCGCCGCCGAGTTCTTTCCGCTCAGTGGAGCCAGCGTCTTGCTCGACGCCGGGACGACCACCGCGCGGATAGCGGCGCAGTTACCCGCCGACCGCGAGCTTGTGGTGGTGACGAACTCGGTGCCCATCGCAGCCCGGCTTGCGGCCATGCCGTCGGTATCCCTGCAACTGCTCGGTGGCCGCGTGCGTGGTCTCACCCAGGCGGCCGTCGGCGAGCAGACACTGCGCGTGCTCGACACGTTGCGCGTCGACATCGCATTCATCGGCACCAACGCCATCAGCGTCGGCCACGGCCTGTCCACACCGGACAGCGACGAGGCGGCTGTTAAGCGTGCCATGGTGCGTGCCGCCAATTACGTTGTGGTGGCAGCTGACTCGTCGAAGATCGGTCGCGAGGACTTCGTCAGCTTCGCGCCGATCTCCAGCATCGACACGCTCATCACGGACTCTGAGATCGGCGACGGGGATCGGGAGCAATTCATACAGCAGGGTGTAGAGGTCGTGGTCGCATGATCGTCACCGTCACACCAAACCCGAGCATCGACCGCACCGTCACGCTGACGGTGCCGCTCACCCGCGGTGTGGTGCACCGGGTTTCGTCGGTCAGCACTGAGCCCGGCGGCAAGGGCGTGAATGTGACGCGGACGCTGACGCTGGCCGGGGTGGACAGCGTCGCATTGCTGCCCGCTCCTGAGAGCGATCCACTGATCGCCGCGCTGCACGCCAGTGCCATACCATTCCAGTGCGTGCCGTCCACCGAGGCGGTGCGGACCAATCTGGCGATCACCGAACATGACGGCACCACAACCAAACTCAACGAGCCGGGTGCAACTCTCGATCCTGCGGTCGTCGACGCACTCACCCGTGCGGTGATCGCGAACGCAGAGCGGGCCTCATGGGTGGTGCTGTCCGGATCCCTTCCGCCCGGCATGCCGGACGGCTGGTACGCCTACGTGGTCGCACGGCTCGCGCCGTACCCGTGCCGCGTCGCGGTCGACACCTCGGACGGCCCGTTGTCGGCGCTGGTGGAGTCGTTCGGCCGAGCCGCGCCGGATCTGATCAAGCCGAATGCCGAGGAACTGGCCGGCGTGCTCGGCTACTCGCCGCAGGCATTGGAAGCGGCCGTCGGACAAGGAGATCCAGAGCCCGTTGTGTCGGCGGCACGTGAGCTGGTGGACCGTGGCGCCCGGGCGGTGCTCGCCACACTGGGTGCCGCGGGCGCCGTGCTCGTCGACGAGACCGGCAGCTGGATGGCTACACCAGGACCGATCGTCCCGTGCAGCACAGTCGGCGCCGGCGACGCCTCCCTGGCGGGATACCTCCGAGCCGAGGTGGGCGGCAACGTTCCCCCGCAGCGCCTCCAGATGGCGGTGGCGTACGGCAGCGCGGCGGCGTCGCTGCCCGGCTCTGCTCTGCCCACACCCGCCCAGATCGACCTCGATTCCGTTCGGGTCACCACGATTTCGCCGACTCCGGCCACCTCGTAACAACCACACGAAAGTATCGCCATGACACGCTCAGCCGCTTCACAGCCGATCATCAACACCGATCTGGTTCTGCTCGACATCGATATGGAGGGGGCTGCCGGAGGCGACAAGCGGGCGGTCATCGGCCGGCTGGTCAACCGGCTCGCCGACGCCGGTCGCACCACCGACGCCGAAGGCCTGCTCGCCGCCGCGATGGCGCGCGAGGAGCAGTCGGCCACCGGTCTGCCCGGCGGCATCGCGATCCCGCATTGCCGATCGCCGTATGTCGACACCGCCTCGATCGGGTTCGCGAGACTGAACCCGGCCGTCGACTTCGGTGCACCCGACGGTCCGGCCGACCTGGCGTTCCTGATCGCCGCCCCGGAGGCCGGCGGCGCCGAACACATGAAGCTGCTGTCCAGCCTGGCACGAGCGTTGGTGCGCAAGGACTTCGTCGAGTCGCTGCGCGATGCGTCGACACCCGCCGAGGTGGTCGAGCTGGTGGACAGTGTGGTGAACCCGGTGCCGGCGGCCGAAAAGCCCGCTGCAGAGCCCGCGCAGGCCACGCCCAGGACATTGGTCGCGATCACCGCCTGCCCGACCGGCATCGCCCACACCTACATGGCCGCCGACTCTCTGGTCGCTGCGGCCAAGAAGGCAGGCGCCACACTGCATGTGGAGACGCAGGGGTCGTCCGGCAGCACGCCGCTGTCCGCGTCCACCATCGCGGAGGCGGACGCCGTCATCTTCGCCACCGACGTCGGCGTGAAGGACAAGGGCCGCTTCGCAGGTAAGCCGGTGGTGGCCTCCGGCGTCAAACGCGCTATCAACGAACCCGACAAGATGGTGGCCGAAGCGCTGGCCGCCGCCACCAATCCCGCCGCGCCCCGGGTCCAGGGTGATTCGGGCGCACCCGCAGCTGCCGCCGCTCCGGCAGGCGGGGTCGGATGGGGCACGCGCATCCGGCAGATCCTGCTGACCGGTGTGAGCTACATGATCCCGTTCGTGGCAGCCGGTGGTCTGCTGATCGCACTCGGCTTCCTGTTCGCCGGATACGATATCGCCAACAAGCCTGCGGGACAGTCCGATTCGCTGGGCAAGATCATCGCCAGCACGAACTCGCTGACGAACCTTCCCACGGGTGGTTTCACGCAATACCTCGGCGCGGTGCTGTTCACACTGGGCGGGCTGGCATTCAGCTTCCTGGTGCCGGCGCTGGCCGGATACATCTCGTTCGCGATCGCCGACCGACCCGGCATCGCGCCGGGATTCACCGCGGGTGCGGTGGCCGTCTTCGTCGGCGGCGGCTTCATCGGCGGCATCGTCGGCGGCCTCATCGCGGGATTCACCGCACTGTGGATCAGTCGCATCGCCGCACCGCGGTGGCTCAGAGGCTTGATGCCCGTCGTCGTCATTCCACTGCTCGCGTCGCTGGTCGTCGGCCTGCTGATGTTCATGTTGCTCGGACGTCCGTTGGCCGCCATCACCTCCGGTCTCACTCACTGGCTGGGCGGAATGAGCGGCACCTCCGTCGTCATCCTGGGAATCGTGCTCGGCCTGATGATGTGCTTCGACCTCGGCGGCCCGGTGAACAAGGCGGCCTACGCCTTCGCCACCGCGGGCCTCAACGTTTCCGATCCGGCGTCATTGCGCATCATGGCGGCGGTGATGGCTGCCGGCATGGTTCCTCCGCTTGCCATGGCGCTGGCATCCACGATCCGGCCGGGCCTGTTCACCGAGCCTGAACGGGAAAATGGCAGGGCCGCTTGGCTTCTCGGTGCTTCCTTCATCTCCGAGGGTGCTATCCCGTTCGCGGCGGCCGATCCGTTGCGGGTGATCCCGTCGATGATGTTCGGCGGCGCCGTCACGGGCGCGCTGATCATGGCTTTCGACGTCACGCTGAAGGCCCCGCACGGTGGCATCTTCGTGTTCTTCGCCATCGGACACCTCCTGTGGTTCGTGGTCGCCCTGGCGGTCGGGACTGTGACCGGAGCGCTAGCCGTCATCGCTGCCAAGCAGTTCGTCAAGCCCAGCGTCGAAGCCGAGGAAGCGCCCGCGCTGGCCACCGCGTAGTCCCACACCAACCATCACGAAGGAGTTCCATCCATGCCCGCCAAAACAGTCATCGTCGGCTCCGCCATCGGACTGCACGCCCGCCCTGCGGCGATCATCGCCGAGGCCGTCGTCAACGCTGGGGTCCCCGTCACGCTCTCCATGGACGGCGGCGAACCGGTCGACGCCGGTTCGGCGCTGATGATCATGACGCTAGGCGCCGGCAACGGTGCGGAAGTGACGGTCGCCAGCGACGACGAGGAGGCGTTGAAGACCGTCGCGGAGTTGGTTCAGCAAGACCTCGATGCCTAGCAGCACCCAAATTCCCCTCTGAGCAGCACGAAGCCTCAGCGAACGGGCCAGACCGCCAAGAAACCGGAACCGCCCACTTCGACGCCCCCTTAGTATTGGCTGCGTGCAATCGGCCAATCGGCTTGACGTGAGAATTTGTGCCGTCGACAGGGCGGTACTTGGTTTGCTGCAGGAGCGCCAGCACACCATGTGCTGGCCCGGCATCGAGGGGGGTGGAGACGCGTGCACCGCATCGGTGTGCTGCTTGCAACGCTGATTCTGACGTTGTTGAGCGCTCCCCCCGCCGCCGCAATCGAACCCCCCACCATCGACCCGGCCGTAGTGCCGCCGGACGAGTTGGGCCCCGACCAGGCGACCGAACAGCGTCGCGTCTGCTCAGCACCCGCGGCGTTTCCGAATTCGAACTTCGCCGATAAGCCGTGGCCGGACGACTATCTGCGGCTCAACGACGCGCAGAAGTTCGCAACGGGCGCCGGGGTAACTGTCGCCGTCATCGACACCGGCGTCAACGGATCGCCGCGGGTGCCCGCCGAACCCGGCGGCGATTTCGTCGACAAAGCCGGCAACGGCATGAGCGACTGCGACTCCCACGGCACGTTGACGGCATCCATCATCGCCGGACGCCCCGCACCCACCGACGGGTTCATCGGTGTTGCGCCCGATGCCCGCATCCTGTCGCTGCGTCAGACGTCGGAAGCCTTTCAGCCGGTCGGGTCGCGCACCGATCCCAACGATCCGAACACCACACAGACGGCGGGCTCGCTGCGCAGCCTGGCGCGCGCCGTCGTGCATGCAGCGAACATCGGCGCGCAGGTGATCAACATCAGCGAGGCCGCCTGCTACAAGGTGACCAGGCCGATCAACGAATCCGGCCTTGGCGCGGCGATCAATTACGCCGTCAATGTCAAGGGAGCGGTCATCATCGTCGCGGCGGGCAACACCGGACAGGACTGCAATCAGAACCCGTCACCCGATCCGTCGATGCCGGCCGACCCGCGCGGGTGGAAACAGGTGCAGACGATCGTCAGCCCGGCGTGGTACTCGCCGCTGGTGCTGACGGTGGGCGGCATCGCGCAGAACGGACTGCCGAGCAACTTCTCGATGCACGGGCCGTGGGTGGGCGCCGCGGCGCCGGCGGAGAACATCATCGCGTTGGGCTATGACGGCGCGCCGGTCAACGCGCTGCAGGGTCAGGACGGCCCGATCCCGATCAACGGCACGTCGTTCGCGGCGGCGTACGTCTCCGGACTCGCGGCGCTCCTCAGACAGCGGTTTCCCGATCTGACGCCGGCCCAGATCATCAACAGGATCACCGCCACAGCGCGCCATCCGGGTGGAGGCGTTGACAACGAGGTGGGCGCAGGAGTCATCGACCCTGTCGCGGCGTTGACATGGGACGTGCCTGCAGGGCCGGCGACGGTTCCGTACAAGGTCAAGCAGTTGCCGCCGCCCGTATTCGTGCCGCCGCCCGACCGTAGGCCGATCACCGCGGTCGTCGTGACGGCGGCCGCGCTGGGGCTGGCACTCGGCTTCGGCGCCCTGGCCCGACGTGCGCTGAGGCGCCGATGACGAAGGTCTTGAGCCTGTTCGGGCTGCGCTTAACGACTGGCCACGCCATCTGGGCGGCGGCATTGATTCCGGCCTGCATTGCACTGTTCAGTCAGCTCAATCTGCTGTGGCTTGGCATCACGTTGTCGGTCATCATCGCGATCGCGACGGTGGTGACGATTCGCGGGCGGCGGCCCACTGGCTGGGTGGCAGCGGTGTTCTCGTGGCGCCGGCGCCATCGCAACGTCCCGGAGCTGCCGTCGGAGCCGGCTGTCGGCGCGACCGTGCTACCCGGCGATCACGTTGCGGTTCGGTGGCAGGACGATTACCTGGTTTCCGCGATCGAGCTGGTTCCGCGTCCGTTCACGCCGACGGTGATCGTCAGTGGCTCGGCGTACAGCGACGACGTCGTCGACACCCGGCTTGTTGAGCAGCTGGTTGCGGCGCACTGTCCGGATCTGGAGGCCGACGTGGTGTCGGCCGGCTATCGAGTGGGTAAGACGGCGCCGGCGAGTCTGGTCGCGTTGTACGAACAGGTGGTCGGGCCCTACCCGGCGCCGGCGAACCGGCGGACCTGGATCATGCTGCGGGCCGATCCGGAAGTCACGCGCAAGTCGTCGCAGCGACGGGAAGCTGGCGTGGCGGGACTCGCGCGCTATCTGGTGACGTCGGCTACGCGTATCGCAGATCAGTTGGCCAGCAACGGGATTGACGCACGCCCGCTGCGAAGCTTCGACGATTTCGACCGCGCCACCGAGATCAGCTTTGAACGAGAAACGTGGTCGGCAATCAAAGGTCGCAGTACATTTACCGCCGCATACAGCGCTTCCGGCGGCCCCGACGTGTGGTGGTCGGCGCGGGCGGATCACACGATCACGCGGGTGCGGATCCGGCCCGGGTTGGCGCCGACGGCGACGGTGCTGTTGACCACGCTTGCGAATCCGTCTACGCCACGAGGATTTTCATGTCTGTTCGGTGGGCAGCGAGCGGCGTTGCAGGGCATCAGTCCGGTCACGGATCGCCACTACGAGCTGCCGATCGGATCGGCAGGTGTGCTCGTCGGTGAGACGGCTGACCGGTATCCGGTGTACATGCCGTTCGACGACATCGACGTGAGCATCAACCTGGGCGACGCGCGGTTGTTCACACAGTTCGTAGTGCGATCGGCGGCGGCGGGAGCAGTCGTGACGCTGGGCCCGCAGTTCCAGGAGTTCGCCGGGTTCGTCAACGGGCGGATCGGTCAGGTGGCCAAGGTGATGTGGCCGAACTCGACGACGTATCTCAGTCCACATCCGGGTATCGGCCGAGTTGTCTTGCGGCAGAATTTCATCGATACGCCGCGCCATAGGCAGCTCCCGATACGGCTGATCAACCCGCGTGAAGAAAGCCGCTACCAGATGGCGCTGGAGGGCTGATGCAGGGGAGAAAGGGGCCGTAGCCATGGGTGGCGTGCATGTAAACACCCAGCTCCTGAAGAGTCATGCAGACGGCATGAGGGGGCAAGCCTGGATCAACCCCAACGCGGAGGCGGTGGCGAACCCGGACGCGCTGCCGTCCACAAGCGATGCAATCGCCAATATCAACGAGAACGCCCGCGCCCTTCAGGATTACCAGGATTGGGCGAGGGTCGAAAACGGGCGCATCGCCGACATGCTCACGAGTGCGGCGGATGCCTATGATCGCGTCGACGCGACTTATGGCAGCGCGATCAGTGCAGAACGCGATGCCGCCGTCGACTCGATTCCTACGCCGTCTTCGCCGGCACCGCCCGCTCCGATTCCCGCCGGGCCGGCAACGCCCAAACTGCTCAGCGCGAACGATTATCAGGCCGTCCCGCAGACACAGAGCGAGCTGATGGATGGCGACCACGGTGCCTCACTGAAGATGGCGATGCTCCAATGGGGCGTTGCCGCAAAGCGTATCGCCGGCAACGCTCCGGACCAGCAACCGATCCCTACCGGGGGTTGGGAAGGTGATGCGGCCGACGCAGCTTGTGAACGAATGAACAAGTTCAGCAGCTGGCTGCAACAACTTTCGGAAGCGTGGCACGACCTCGCCGAGGCGGCCGCGAAGATCGTCGAGGCCCACGATGCCGCACTCGGTGAACACACCGAGATCTACTCGAAGTACATCGCCACAGAGGCTCAGCTCAAATATATGGTGGCCCAGGCTGCTTCGGGCGTCAGGGTCGACGAGTCCCAATTCCAGCAGTTGACACACGAGTTGGCAGAGCTACAACATCGATCCGATGAAGTACGTGAGGAGTACGCGAAGAACGCAACGTTCTCGCCGGTTCGACCCGGTGATCCACCATTTGGTGCTGCCGACAGCCCATCGACGACCGGACCCGGCGGTGGCGGAAGCGCTGGCGGCGACGGATCCGGGCAGCCGCCTGAGGACCCTGCGGCGATGGCTCAACGCATGGGTCAGTCGTTGGGGCAACCACAGTCCGGGTCGCCGTCCGGAGCCGGAGCGCCGTCGGGTGGCGGTGCGCCCTCAGGCGGCGGAGCGCCTTCCGGTGGAGGTGCGCCATCTGGAGGCATGCCCGGCGGCCTTCCGTCGACGGGATCTCCGAAGCTGCCAACGGATCCGAGTCTGAAACCCGCCGCATCACACGGTGGCGGTGGTGCAGGCGCCGGCGGTGGCGGCGCGGGCGGTGGTGGTGGCGGACCAACGATGCCGTTGTCTCCCGCGGTGAGTGCCGAAACCGTCGCTCCGGCACCCCCAACGCATGCCGCGTCGGCCGCACCGGCAGCGGCCACGGGCGCAGCGGCCGGCGGTGGGATGGGCGGCGGCATGGCACCAATGCATGGAGCCGGACACCAGAACCAGGGCAAGGACAAGCGGCGAAATCCGAACCTATCGCCCGATGAGGATCTGTACACCGAGGACCGTGAATGGACTGAGGGCGTGGTTGGTCTGCGCCGTCGCAGAGATGTGCAGGACGGCAAGGAATCCCAGTGACCGACGAGATGCATCCGCAGGTGGCTGCGGTTCTCCGCCAGGCGCAGGAGCTGCAGTCGATCGTTGACAACCAGCTGAACAAGATGAACAACCAAACATTTACGGCCACAGACGAATCCGAGACCGTCGAGGTGACGCTCAACGGCCATCACCACCTGACGGGCGCGTTCATCGCAGATGGGCTGCTGCGACTGGGCGCCGAGGCGGTGGAGCAGCGAATCAATGAGGCGCTGCAGAAGGCTACGGCCGCTGCAACGGCGTCCATAGAGGCCGACCGCGAGCGGATCGACGCCGCGGTCACAGAGATCACAGCCAGCTTGCAGAGTCCCGACGAAATGTGACAGCGACGATCTCGGTGGTGGCCGGGTCGCGACCCGACGGCCTGATCGCCGCCGCTGGCCGTATACGGATCTCGATCGCCGACCTCGAGGCCCAAATCGTCTTGCAACAACAGGCTTTGGCGTAGCTGTCAGGTAACTGGCAAGGCTCAGCTGCTGATGTGGCAGTGGTACGCGTCGAGAAGAACGTGCAGAAGCAACTCGAATTGAAGGCGCGGCTGGAAGGGATGCAATCGGCGCTCAACACCGGCGGCGGCGAGCTGTCCGGATTACGCGCGCAGATTCTCAACATCGCGGGACAGGCGACATCGCTTGGTGGTCTGGTCAGTGACGACGGGACGGTGCAAGCAACTGGCAGGGGTCAATTGATGACGCCAGCCATGGCAGCGGCCTACACCGCGATGCTCAAGGCGTTAGTCAACACCTTCGACGCGGTGGACGACGCGACGGCTGCGGCGCTGAATGGCGCGGGTGTCCCGCAAGCGCCGCCGCAGCCAGCCGGTCCGCAGATTCCAGCAGAGGGCACCGATCCGAAAGACGTGAAACGCTGGTGGGATTCGCTGAGCGAGGCGGACCGGCAGAGAGTTCTGCGCGAGCATCCTGAGCAGATCGGGAATCTCAACGGTATTCCGGTGGACGCCCGCAGCCAAGCCAACCTGGCGGTGATGGGTGCGGACTTGCGGCGGGTGACGCAAACCGCCGCCGACCACCACGTGTCGAATGAGGAGGTCGCGGCGCATCCCGAGCGGTACGGCCTGACCGCGACGGATATCACGCGCTACAACAACGCCCGTCGCGTCCAAGAGGGGCTGCTCAACGACGCGATCGCACGAGACGAGCGCGGCATGAAGCCCGACGTCTACCTGCTCAGGTATCAGCCGGAGGCGTTCAACGGCGAGGGTGCGGCTGCCATCGCGATCGGCAACCCGGACACGGCCGACAACACCGCGGTCGTGATGTGGATGGGCTACGACGCGCCAGACGCCCTGCCCGACCTCAGTGTGGCATCACCGGATATGGCCCGCGCCGGCGCGAAAATCCTTGCCGCGGATGTCGATGCGTTAGACGTGACCCACGACGGCGGCGCGTCACATCTGACGGTGATCGGGCATTCGTATGGGTCGACCACGGTCGCCGATGCGGCCGCCGGATTCGGGATGCGTGCCGATGACGTGGTGCTAATTGGTTCGCCGGGCACCGATCTGGCCCGATCGGCCGCGGACTTCCATTTGCCCCCCAACGCACATCTCTACTTAGGAGCCGCATCGACCGATCCCGTCACGCATTTTGGGAAGGGCCAACTATCCGCTCCCGGGCTGTCGGTCGGATTGGGCATCGATCCGGCGATCGACGGCTTTGGCTCGACAAGGTTCAAGGCGGAGGTGTCGACGTGGAGCGCCAACCCGTTTCACGACCACAGTGAGTACTTCGCGGCGCAATCGGAGTCGCTGTTCAGTATTTCCGACATCGTGTCGGGCGACGGCGACGCACTGGAACACGACGGCATGACGGCACCACATCGGGTTGGATTGCCCGGCGACATCTTCGACAACATCGACCCTGAGAAGTGGCGACTGCCCACAACGGGCCATCGGCACAGCGGGCCCGGCGGCTGAGTCCGGATTCGACGGCAGAGGAGAGGAATGACCAGTGCGGGTCAACCAGATGGCGGCGATGCTTATCGCCGCGCTTGCTGTCGGCGGATGTAGCGACGTGACCAAGCCGATCTCGCCAGAGCAGGCACGCGCGCAAGTGATGGATGCTGCCCGAGACATCCTCAACACGCTGCACGCAGACGTCGTCAGTGCGGACTTCTTATTCGATTCGTGCGGCGACGAAGGCCGCGGACCGTACCGGGGCCGACTCAAACTGTGGTTCTGGACGCCTGCGGATCACAGCACCCCGGTGCCGCAGGGGGCGGTGATCGAGCCGTTGACGGCCAGTGGTTGGCGGGCGAACGTCGACGCGAAGTCCCACGCTGCGACCCTCACTCGCAACGGCATCGACGCGATTGTCACGGTGGCGCCGCAGACCGCAGGCAATGGCCACGCTGGTGTGGACGTACTCGGTGAATGTCGGGATACACATGACCACAACGCCGACCACACAGCCGTCCCGGAGGACGTGACCAGCCAGCTTCAAAAGCGTTAATTGTTCTCGTCGTAATTCTTGGGACGTTTGCTGCGCGATCTCGCGGTGTTGATTAGCCAGTCATGGTAGAACTGCGGCTCGGAGGCATTGAGTAAGTTTCCCCGTGCACCGTATCGGGTGTCTCGTGCCTGGTAGACGACGTGCTGACGCGGTGTATTAGCCCATATCGGGTGAACGGAATTCGTGCGGTTATGGGTGTTGCTGTTCAGGTAGCATTTTCCTGATGTCACCTGAGGGGGCTTGCCGATGCATGCCAGCTGATCTCAGGTGACGGTGACCGTGTGCGGCCGTTGCGGTGACCACGTTGCAGGGCGGAGCAATTGTGACTGAGACGTTGCGGATCGACACGTCGCTTGTAAATGAGGCCGCGGGCAGATTGGAGGCGCTCGCGGGCGAGATTCCGCCTCCGCCGACGGCGTTCAGCCCGCAGGGAGCGGATGGATTGTCTGTGGCGATCGCGGGCAAGGTGGCCGAAGTTGTGAGCCCTGTGTTAGCCCAACTGCCGGTGACCAAGGAAGAGCTGACCAGGTATGCGCAGAACGTGATGAACGCTGCGAATACGTATGACACCACCGACCGGCAGCTCGCCGAAGAGATTCTCAAGCGGTTGGAACAGATGGATTCGGCCGACGGACCGGGTGGGGCATCGCCGGGAGGCGGCGGCGCTGGCAGTGCGGCGGCCGCGACGACGTCGGCAGCAGGAAGCGCGGCTTCACCGGCCGCGGGAGCAGCGGGCGCGGCGAGCCAGGGCGGTCAGCTTGGGCAGATGATGGGCATGCCGATGCAGATGGCGCAGCAGGCAGCGGGCATGGCGGCGTCGGCTCCGCAGGGTCTTATGCAGGGCGTGCAGGGCGCGATGCAGCAGGTCGGCCAGGTGTCGGAGATGGCGGGCAAGGACGAGCAGAAGCCGGATGGCGAAGGGGTCGAGTCAGCGGACGCGGATTCTCAAGCGGCGCCGGGCAATACAAGCGGCGAGCGGGTTCCGGATAAACAGCCCGCGGCGACCGAATCGACGGAGACTGCGCTGTGAGCTTTCAGCCGCCGCCAGGTGGGGCTCCGCAACCACCGCCAGGGCAGCCGTATCCGCCACCGCAAGGGTATGGCCCGCCACCACAACAGGGTTGGCCGCAGCAGCCATGGTCGCCGGGTCCGCCGCCGAAGAAGCGCGGCAATGGCTGGAAGTGGGGTCTCGGCGCGGTCGCATTGCTGGCAGTCGTCGGAGTGACTGCGGCAGTGACGATTTCGGTAACGAAGGACGACAGCAGCACTCCAACTTCGCAGTCAGGCAACGACTTCGGATTGGCAAGCGCCAACGACAAAGGCCCAGCCAACATCATCACGGAAGACCCGAGTTGTGCGGCGTGGAGACCAATTAGTGACACCTTCGCCGACATCCAGAAGAAGGGCTGGAACAAGCGCGATCCGGCCATTCCGGCGACAGCCTGGACACCAGAGCAGCGCGCTCAGTACGAAGAGGTTGGGCGAGCCGCACGCAACGCGGCCGACCAAACGGTGCAATTGGCAAAGCTCACGCCGCACCGGGTAATGCGTGAAGTGTTTGAGCAGTTCGTCGCTTACGCGCGCGCATACAGCGATGCAATCCCTACGTACAAGCCGTCGGATGACAATTTGGCTGGTGTCGTCACATCTACTGGAACGGCGTTGGGTGACATCTGCTCTGCTATTGACTGGCATTCCGCCGAAGCGCGATCTCCATTGATTTCGGCGCCCGCACCACCGTCAGATTTTGCCGCCCTGACGGACCCTAACGATCCCAAACGCTTCCTCACAACGGCGGATCCAACGTGCCCGGAATGGGTTCGGCTGATAGATCGGTTCGACGTCGATACGAAAGCCTGGCAGGACCTCAATCCAAATATCCGTGCGAGCGACTGGAGCACCGAGCAACGCGTAGTGATCGATGCAGTGCTTCCGGTCATGAAGCAGTACGCCGACAGTGTCGAGAAATTGGGACGGAGTAGTGCCAATCCAGTCATCCAGGATCTCGCCGTCGCGTCTGCACAATATCGTCGCGCTTACTCCGCCGGATTGCCGACCTATACTTCCGCAGATTATTACCTTGCAGAGGCTGCTGTTCGGACCACGTCGACCATCTATGCAGCGTGCAAAGCGGTCGCGGAGTAAACGATGGGGATTGGCAGGCCACCGGATCCGTACGCAATGACGGCGCCGCCGGCGTGGCCAGATGTCGACGAGGATGTTTTGAGCAAATCCGCTGAGACGTTCGACAAGGCCGCGAAAACCGTCCAGGCGCAGTTGGAGGGCGCGCAACAAGAGCGGTCACACTTGTTTGACGGTGTAGGACTTTGGTCAGGCGGAGGCGCGACGGCGGCACGCAACAAACTCAACGAGCGCATCACCGAGCTCGAAAACGTCAAGAAGAATCTTGAGAAGTCGGCCCAACTCTTTCGGGACAGCCACGACGCAGTGGTTAGCGCCAAGAACCAGATTATCGACAATGTAAACGCGGCGAACCGTGTGATCGAGAACATCAAGAGCAATGACGACGCTTCGGACGACGCGAAGGCGGCCGCGATTCAATCGGTCGTTGATGCGGCTCGCAATGAGAATATCGGCATTGTCGCTAACGAGGGTTTTCGTTTGAATCCCGCGAACATGCCTGATTCGCCGAACTCGTTCAAGGACGGACTAAGTCTGTTCGGTCCTGGTGGGCCACGCGCACCTGAAGGTGCTCCCATTCTCCCAACTGTGAATCCCGGCGGCGCACCACTGCCCGAAATGCCCGGCATCCCTTCGCCGCCAGCACCCGCAGGTACTCCTCTCGTCGACAATCCGGCCGGTACTCCGACGACTGATATGCCGGCTCAAGCTCCGCCGCCGGCACCGGAGAACCCACCTGCCGTTGCGGATGACAACGCCGGCGGTATCGCACCACCCGCGATACCCAGCCTTCCAAAGCCAAGCACAGGTGCCGACGTGCCATCCGTCGAAGTACCTGTCGCTCAGGCACCCGCCGCACCCGGAGCGCCAGGGGTGCCGAGCCTTCCCGGCAGCCCGGGCTCACCGTCTTCGCCCAGCCGCGTCGGCATGCCGACGACCCCGATGTCGGGAGCGTCATCGCCTTCGCCGTCGGCGCCGAGCGTTCCGACCGCCGCGAACCCTGCTGCTGCCGCTGCTGGCCCGCAGCAGGTGAACGACTTCCAGCGCGGACTGACGGACGCTGCGAAATCCGCTGCTGCACAACAGCCTCCGATGCCGACCCAACCTGCGGCACCACCGATGAGCGCTCCGGCTGCTGCCCAGCCGCCCACTCCCCCGCCGGTTCCCGATGCTCCGCCTGCACCTCCGCCGGCTCAATCTCCGGCTGCGCAAGGCCCGACCGGCGGCGGTGGCGCTGCACCATTGACATCGGCCCCGGCACCGGGCTCTGCGCCGACGCCGGGGATGCCGCTCGGTCCGCCGCCGACACCACCTCCCGCGGCGCCGGTTCCCCCGACCAGTCCCGTTGGTCCGGGCGTGGCACCCGCCGCTGCCGCCGGTGCTGCAAGCGCAGTCGGCGCGCCTGCGCCTGTGCCGGTGTCGGCGGCCCGCGCTGAGCGAGAGGCCATCGCGGCCGCCTCGACGGCCGGTGCCCTTCGGCGTCAACGCTCGACCGGCAACGATCCTGTGCAGCTGGCTCAGCGCATCGGCGCTGCGCTCAATGTGGGCATCACCGACGTCGGGTTCTTCTGGGTCACCGGACTCGCCAAGGACGGGACCATCGTCGTCGCCAACAACTACGGTCTGGGATACATACCTGAAGGCGTCAATCTGCCCGAACAGGTCAAGATGGTCAGCGCGGACGATTCCATCCCCGCCAGCGTCCGTGGCACATGGACGACGTATCCCATTCTCGCGCTTCATGGTTGGGCGCAACATCATGGCACCGAGTTGCGAGCGGTTATCGCTACCGAAGACCAATTCAAGGGCTTCGACCCCGGCACCGCGAAGGTCACGCTCAGGCCAGACGACATTCCGGAGAGCGGGCAGATGGAGGGCCGCGCCCGATTGCAGGTGATCGCACCTGATGCCGCGCGACAACTGGCGGCCGTCAGCGACGCAAACCTCGCTGAGGTTCTTCCACCGCCACCGGCCGATGCCAAGCCGCCGGATGATCAGCGATCAGCGTTGTGGTTTGAGGTCTTCCGGCCGCTTCTTAGCAATGCGCCGGACCGCGCCGGACCCCATTTGCAGGCGTTTGTGACATTCGCCGACCATGCCCAGGAGCTCGCGCTGCACCGCGCTCACACCGCCGCAGACTCGGTCGCCCAGCGCGAAGCCATCGCCGACTGGATCTACTGGCAGCACCTCAGCGTTCTGATGTCCGACGCGATCGCCACCGAAGCGACCGTCTGACAATGTCTCGGCGACCTGATGGGTGGCGCGGGTGAGCGTGGTCGATGGGTTCTTGACGACGTGGTCGAATGCGCGGCAGACATTCGGTGAGGGCAGTCCGCAGACGGGCGATCAGTACGACAAGAGTGCGACGTTCAACCAGCTGCAGTCGACGGTGCAGACCGCGGCCCCAGGTTCGAAATGGTCCGGTGGCGCAGCAAACGCCTATGGCGCGGCCAACACCGAACATGGTCAGGTTCTCGGCAAGCTTGCCGGGTTGGACCAGCGGCTGGCTGCCCATGTGAACCAATCCGCTGAGGTGGTCGCCGCCGGGCGCCAGAACCTCGATGCGGTACGGAAATGGGTGGTGGATGCCGCGGCGAGTGTTCCTGAAGGCAAAGCCGGTGACCAGATGCGGCTGGCGATCGTGCAGAAGGGGCTGACGCAGCTGCAGCAGGTTGTGCAGCAGTCCAACGGAGATCTCAACAAAATCGCCGGTCAGATGGGCGGCCTGCGCGGAGAATTCGAAGCGCTGGGCAACGGTCAGAAGTTCAAGGACGGGCCACTGCTTGTCGTCGGGGATCCGAAGGAGGACAAGCCACCTTCCGAAGACGAACGCCGAAAGAACCAGATCGAAGCGTTCAGGCAGGTCTACGGCCATGACCCGGTTACTCATAACGACTGGAATATGGCGGCAATACTTGATCCACACAGCTACAACAAGAAGAACGCCGGTGTGCCCGCAAATGTGGTCGTCGGGCGAATCAAACCTGTCCCCGGTCAGGGCGTAGTGCGGACGAACCTCTTCATTCCGCAGAAAGAAGTCTGGTATCCAGATGTGCCCGGCGGAATATCAGGCCACAACTTTGGCGACAATCGTGGCTTCGACCCCAACGCGGGCCCCGAGGATACGCGCGTCGCGGTTTACGTTGACTACGAGAATGGCGTCGTAGTCACTAGACAAGATCCGTCCGTTGACACCGCTACCGGGGAAGCAAAGACCGGCACACCGACCGTGGGGGTCGCCCAACGTCCCGACGGCTCGGTGTACTTGAGATACGAAGCGGTGGATCCGTTCTCACCTGGCGGCGAGACCTTAGGCAAGACTTCGCCATGGTCGGTCAATGGAAACATCGTGATCCAACCGACGGCCAATGGCCCAGTTGTCGGCGGAAGCGTGACAGACTTCCCGGCCATTGAGATCTACCGTGACGCGCCAAATGGCGCCACGACCACGCTCTCACAAGTCATGCCCCAAAACATCGGTCAAGAGGGCCCGTTGGTGGGCTTGCCATTGCACCAGCAGATCGGACAAGCGTCACTCTTGGATATCTTCAACGACGTGAAGATCATCCCGCACGGGTCTGTGGTTGTTGGACCCGAACTCACCGAATTAGGTTCCGCGGACAATCCGCCGACCATCCCCATTCGGAAGTAGGACCGATGCCTGACGATCAATCCTCGCCTGCGAAGATCGACACTCGAGTCGACAGTGTCAATTGGACGGCTGCTGTATTCGGTGCCGCCGTCTTAGGGGGGATTGCCTATGGGATCCTTGCGCGCGGATTTCAGGTCGGCGGGCCTACACACGATGGTGTCGCCGGTTGGCTGCCGGTCGGAATTGTCACCGTTGGCATGCTCGCGCTGGGATTCGCCGTTTTCCGCCTAGCTCGCACGAGCCAGCTCCGCACGGTCGGAGCCGCGATTGCGGCAGCGCCCGCCACCGGTGGCATCCTCGCGCTGGAGATCTTCATTGCGTGGGGGGTGAGTCAGCTTGTCTAACACGATGTCCCAAGTGGGCAACCGTACGGGCACGATGGCTGTTCTCGGCTTGGCCATCGGAACCCACCTATTGGCTACGTTTATCGTCATCGGCTTTCTAGCGCCAGCGCTGCCTCTGCTGTTGGCGGGCGCAGCGTCCATCTCTCCGCGCACGCGCCCTTTCGCGATGGGATCGCTCGCCGCAACGCTCGGCGGAGTCGTCTTCTTGATCACATACGCCATCTCCCAGTCGTTCTGATTAGTCCACATGCCAATCGGAAATGGCACGACACCGATGTGCATAAACAAGCCGAGGCGACTGTCTCGGTGTTGACGTAATCCCGCACCGATTCCTCGAGCGCAGGCAACAGAGCCACCACGCCGTCGCAATACGCGCGTGGCTACGCCCGCCTCGGCAAGGAGTTCAACACGAATCTCGTCGCGCTCGAGCAAGTCTGCGATACCTGAGGGTACCTAGCGCGCAGGGGGTTTCGCGTCGCCTGGCGGTTTCGATTGTTCATCGGTGTCGGTCCAATGCGCCCATTCCGGCAACGGCG
>NZ_DATENY010000007.1:0-102971 GCF_035274705.1 Mycobacterium sp.
TCGACACCTGGTGGGCAGCGACGGCCGCGGCGATCGAGGCCTGCGAATGCCCGCTCGGCTGCCCGTCATGCGTCCAGTCGCCCAAGTGCGGCAGCGGCAACGACCCGCTCGATAAGGACGGCGCGGTGAAGGTGCTACGTCTGGTGCTTCGCCAGCTGGCCGATGATGGGTCGTGAGCCGCCGATGGTGGCGACCGACCCCTCGACGGTCGCCCCCACGGCTCTGCGGCCGGGGCGCCGAGATCGCGCACACCGAGCACACAGACAGTTGCGGCGAACGGCCGGACAACGCGATCCGTTCCCAATCCCGGAAGTCGGGTGCAGTCGAAAAGTACCTTGTGGCAGGGGTTATTGCAACTAAGGAATGCTTTACCGAACCAAGTCGGAAGCTCACCACCAGCGAAGATCGACTAATTTCGAAGTGAACGTTCGCCGCGAGGCGGCAATTAGCGCATGGGTAAAATGCCGGGCATGACCCACGACTGGCTGCTCGTGGAAACATTGGGCAGCGAGCCCGCCGTGGTCGCACAAGGCCGTCAAACCAAGAACCTCGTTCCAATCAGCGCGTTTTTGCGGCGCAACCCCAACCTGATGGCGATCCAGACGGCCATCGGCGAAACAGTGCGCGCCGGTGTCGGCCTGAGCAGCATCACGCCAAAGAATGACCGCGTGATCCGCACAGAAGTTGTACAGATGTCCGATGGGTTAACGCACGGTGTACACGTGTGGATCGGTCCGCCGGACATGGAACCGCCCGAGCGCCCCGTGCCGGGACCTTTGAAGTGGGACCTCACCAACGGCGTCGCGACCGATACCCGGGAGTCGTTGTTCAACAGCGGCCACGACCCCGACGCCGAGGCCACGGAGGGTCGGGCGTTCGCCGAAGACCTGCCCATGCGAGACCTCAATCCGAGTGAAGCCACCGTGCTGGCCATGTTGATGCGACCCGAGCCTGGCATGACATTCTGCAACTCGTGGGATATCACCGACTACAAGGGCGAACACGTCAATATTGGTTGGGTTGCGCGGACGCGGATAGAGAGCGAAGACGACGGCAGTGAACTGCTGATCTGCCGGGCGATGAACTGGCGCAGTGAGCGCGATTACTCGACCGACCCTCACGACAACCTCGCAGAGCGAATTCTCAACGGCTTAAGGCAACCCGGCGTCCATCGTGCCCTCGTCGACCTACATCACTGGAAGTTGTTGAAGTGGCTGGACGAGCCGGCGCCGTTTTTCGACTGGCGGGCCCGCGAAGCCAGCGACTCCGTCGTGCACCCCGACGATGCGCCCCAGATGGCGAGAATGACAATCGAATTCGGCACCGGTGCGACCTCCGGCATCCTGAGGTTGAGAGCCAACGACGGCGGATGGACACCGGTGCACATGACCATCAACCGCGTTGAAATCGACAAGGACACATTCGCAGGACTGCTGGCATTGCGGATCCCCGCCGCGCAGGAGCTGGCTGCGGCCGGACTAGAGGATGCTGGCAGCAGCGTCGGGGCGGAGCGAAAACCCAAGCAACACAAGGGTAAAGCGACTAAATCCTAGCCTCCCGTACTGGCTGGGCCAGCCCTGGCTGCGGCGCCCGCCGAACCCACACCGATCCTGCCGAACGACACCGGCGCGTCGACGGTCACGATCACATCGAGTTCGTCCACCGTGCATTGCGAAATCGCCGTGCGCATTGCCCGCGCCAGTGCCGATGCCCGCGCGCACGCCTGCTCCGCGCCACCTGCCAGTCGGCCCGCCGCGGCGAGTGCGGCCAAGTCAGCCGACGCCTGGGCACGGTGGCGGGCGATCACCGCCGAGCCGACACATACCGCGCCCATCGTGATCGACAACAGCACCGCCATCATCGCGACGGCCACCAAACTGGCCGAGCCACGATCATCCGCGCTCGACCGCGGCCACCGCTTCCGCCGCGACGGTGACACCCGGCAACAGCGCCGATCGTGCCGTGACTGACGCGACGACGAGGTCGCCGTTGCGCCGTAGCTGCACGGCGGCACCGTCGGGCGCGGTGTTTCGTGCGACCTCGGCCGCCAAAGCGTCGTCGCCTCGCGCGGCAAGGCGGGCGGCTTCGCGGGCGGCGTCCACACAGCGCACCTGCATCGAAACCGCTGTGAGCCCCGACACGCACAGCGTGAGCACGACGACAAGAGCCGCGATCGCGAACGCCGCCTCGACGGTGACACCCCCCGACTCATCGGCTATACGTTGGTGTTGAGCGCTCGGGTGATGATGTTGGTCAACGCGCTGACGATCGAATCGCCGGTGACGACCGTGTACAGGATCGCGCCGAACGCCGCCGCCGCGATGGTCCCGATCGCATACTCCACCGTCGACATTCCGGCGTCGTCGACCGCGAGCAACGTCAGCCGCGTCCACAATGCCCGAATCTTTCTCTGCACCAACATGTTTCCTCCTCATCGCTCGATTGCCATCAGATGACACCAGATTGCAGGACGTCGCCGGCCAGCCCGGCGACCACAGGGATGATGCCCAGACACACGAACGCCGGCAGATAACACAAGCCCAGCGGACCGGCGATCAACACCGAGGCGCGCTCGGCGGCAGCGCCCGCCACGTCGGCCGCCTCACGCCGCGACTGCTCGGCCAATTCCGCGACGCCATCAGCCAGCGCCGCACCAGACGTCGCCGATCGCCGCGCGAACCTCATCAGCGCCTCGGTGTGTTTGTCGTGCGGTAGACCGGAGTTCGACCACGCCGTCGCGGGATCGGCCCCCAATGCCAACAAGTCGGCGGCCCGGTTGAGTAGCCGCGCCAACGGCGGTGGAGCCGACGATGCGGTCGCCGCCGCGGCGGTCGACACCGCCATCCCGGAGCGCAGACATGCCGCGAACACGTCGAAACTGGAGGCGGCGGCCAGCGGGTCATTCGAGGCCGACGGTGCCGGCCGCTGCCGGGCCGCACCGCTCAAACCGGCTCGGATGCGTACGCGCGACGAATCGCCGCTCGCCAGCACGGCGGCTGCCAAAAGCACAGCGGCCCACGTCATGTCATCATCCGCCCGGTGATGCGATCCGACCACAGCAGCCCGCAGCACACCAACGCGACACCGATGATCAACATCCATCCGCCCGCCCCACCCGCCAGCAGAAAGGTCAGCGGGTCGGCACCGATCAGCTGACCGAGACACAGGCCCAACACCGGCAGCCCGGTCAGTACCGCGGCCGTCGCGCGGGCGCCGGCCATGCCAGAGTGCACGCTGGCCGAGAAGCGTTCGTGCGCAACGATGTCACGTTGCGCGGTGTGCATCAGCGCCGCGATGCCCAAGCCATACGACTGGGCGAGTTGCCAACACACGGCGAGACGATCCCAATACGCAGGCGTCGGTGAGCGCAGTGCCACGCTGTGCAACCCGCCCACCACGTCGGCGCCGAGCCGGGCTCTGGCCGCGACCGCGCGCAACGACATCGCGACCGCACCGTCGGACTCGTTGGCGGCGCTCTCGAAGGCTGCGACCGGATGCGCGCCCACGCGCAGTTCGGAGACGAGGGCATCCAATGCGCCCTGAAGGGCGGCCGATTCGGCCGCACGTCGCCGCTGCCGGACGTGTTGTCGGTGACGCATTGCCAACGTGGCGCCGACGATGCCAACCGCCACGACGACACTCGCCGGAAGCACGACGACCGACGTCACCACGAGAATCCCCGCACTGGGCAGCACCGGGAACCGTCGTCGCACCGGTGCGACGAGCCGCAGGGCCTGGAGCCGGTGCCGTGACGCGGTCGGCGCGGCCAGCACGGCCAGTGCCAGGGCGAGCGCCGCTCCGCTCATGACCGGCCCCGTCCATACAGCAGCTGGCGCAGATACTTTGCGCCGCAACCCCATCCATCGTCGGCATCCCATGCCGTCAGGACGTGGACACGGCCGTCGTCGCCACACCGCAGGACTGCGATCTCGGTGAGCCGGCGGTGTCCGCTGCGGTCGCGGATGATGTGCAGCAGCACCTGCACCGCGGCGGCGAGTTGACTGTGCAGAGCCGCGCGATCCAGCCCGCCGAGCGCTGCCAACGCCTCGAGCCGCGCGGGCACCTCGGCGGGATTGTTGGCGTGCACGGTGCCGGCACCGCCGTCGTGGCCGGTGTTGAGTGCGCCGAGCAGATCAACCACCTCCGCACCGCGAACCTCGCCGACCACAATCCGATCGGGCCTCATCCGCAATGCCTGCCGGACCAGATCGCGCACTGTCACCTCGCCGATGCCTTCCACGTTGGCGCAGCGCGCGACGAGCTTCACCAGATGCGGATGCCGCGGCGCCAGCTCGGCAGCGTCCTCCACGCAGACGATGCGTTCGTCAGCGGAAACCGCGCCCAACATCGCGGCCAACATCGTCGTCTTTCCGGCGCCCGTGCCGCCGGAGATCAGAAACGCAAGCCTCGCTCCGATGATCTCGCCGAGCAGCTCGGCAGCGGCCGGCGCGATCGTGCCTGTCTGCGTCAGCGCCGCGAGGTCCTGGGTGACCGGTCGCAGCACGCGCAGTGACAGACAAGTTCCATCGGCGGCAATCGGTGGCAGCACCGCATGCAGCCGGACGGTGAACTGGCCGGCGCCCAAACCGGTCAGTTGCCCGTCTACCCACGGTTGTGCCTCATCCAGGCGCCGCCCGCACGCCAATGCCAGCCGTTGCGCGAGCCTTCGCACCGCCGCCTCATCGGCGAACCGGATAGTGCTGCGGCGCAATCCTTTTCCGTCGTCCACCCACACCGCGTCGGGCCCGGTGACCAGGACGTCTGTGGTGTCGTCCGCCCGGAGCAGTGGCTCGAGGATGCCCGCGCCGGTCAGTTCGGTCTGCAGCACCCGCAGGCTGTTCAGCACCTCGGTGTCGCCGAGAACGCCACCCGATTCCGCGCGGATCGCATCGGCCACGACGGTCGGCCGCAACGGCGCGGCCTCGGCCGCCAGTCGCTCGCGCACCCGGTCGATCAGTGAAGCGCTCATGCGGCGGTCACCGTCGGGTGCTGTTGGAGGACCGCCAGGACCCGGCGCGCCGCCACCGCGAGCGGAGACCGGGGGCCGACCTTCACCCCGCCGCGCTCCAGCGCGTCGGCGACCCCGGCCTGTGCCCGCATCGCCGCGAGCAGCGGTAGTCCGACGCCGGCCGCGACATCGGCCGACCGCAATCCGCCCGGCGACGGCCCACGCACCACGACACCGGCGTTCGGATTGATCGTCGCCACCCACCGACCGATCGCCGCGGCCGCGGCGCACGCCCGCACATCGGCTGGGCACACGACGGCCACGAGGTCGGCTGCCTCGAGCGCCGTCTCCACCGCGGCGGTGGATCTCCTGGGGACATCGCAAATCACCGTCGCGCCTCCGCGACTGCCTGCTTCGATGACCGCGCCCAGCGGCGCGGCGTCGATATCGCCGCCGCAGCGGCTTCCCGACAACACACTGACTCCATCGCGTCGCGGCAGCGCGTCCCGAAGGGCGGCGAGGTTCAACCGGCCACCCTGCAGGGTGAGGTCTGGCCAGCGCAGACCCACTTCGTTTTCGCTACCGAGCAGCAGGTCGATGCCGCCGCTCCAGGGGTCGGCGTCGATGAGTAGCGCGTCGACAGCGGTCTTCGCCACCGCCGTCGCGAAGACCGAGGCACCCGCCCCGCCGCGCCCGCCGATTACGGCGACGACCGCGCCGCGGCGCGCGTCGTTGCGCGAAGAATCTGCAGCTTCGGAGAGTTCGGCCATCAGGACGCCGTCCTGCTCGGGCAGTGTGATGACGTGTTGGGCGCCGACGGCGATGGCTGCCTGCCAGTCGGCGGCGGCGGGTTGGACGCGGCCGGTGAGCACGACACGACCACGCCTGGGCAACCCGCGCTCGGCACACCGTAGAGCGGCTTGCACGTCAACCAACACGGCCGCCGCGGCCGTCCAGACCTTGCGGCTCGACGGTTCCGCGGCGTGGATCACCTGCACACCGGCGGCCGCGGCGACGCGGTCCACATCGTCGCGCAATAGCGGGTCTGCCACCAGCGCCAGGATCGCATTGACTTCGGTCATGACCCCCAGCCTGCGGGCAGGCGACGACAGCCGCCATCACCATCAACGGCGTCTGTGGATGAATCAGGAGTTGTGGACAGGCATGACATACGGAGCGGTATGTAGGTCATGAAAATGGTATTCCGCAACTATCGGCGACCGTGAAGGGTTATCCGCTTTGCGAAAAGAGGTCCATAAAAGGGACGACCCCCGCCAGGGGGGGAGGAGGCGGAGGTCGTCGTGTATCAGCCCCGGGGGGTCGGGCTGATGCACACCCGGCATAAGCCGAGTAATGCTCACTATACACACGGCAGTACGGAACAGCGCAAGTACCGGATCCCAGAAAAGCACCGCGTAGCAGGAAAGATTGCAGTCACCGGCAGGTGTCGCGAACTGCCAAGTTATACACTCTGTCGTCTCCTGTCACACGAAGGCCCCTATGCTGGGCGTTGTGACCGCATCCGATCCGGTGGCCCGGGGGTTGACGACGCCGCAAATAAGCCCAGCAAACGACCGGCGTGTCCGTACGGCGGCCTTCTTCGATCTTGACAAGACGGTAATCGCCAAATCCAGCACCCTGGCTTTCAGCAAACCTTTCTTCGACCAAGGGCTAATCAATCGGCGGGCCGTTCTGAAGTCCACCTACGCGCAGTTTTTGTTCTTGATGTCCGGCGCCGACCACGACCAGATGGACCGGATGCGCTCGTACGTCACCAACATGTGCGCCGGATGGGACGTCGAGCAGGTGAAGTCGATCGTCGGCGAGACGCTTCACGACATCGTCGACCCACTGGTGTTCGCCGAAGCCGCAGAGCTGATCGCCGACCACAAACTGTGCGGCCGCGATGTGGTCGTCGTCTCGGCCTCCGGCGAGGAGATTGTCGCGCCCATCGCGCGTGCGCTTGGCGCCACGCATGCGATGGCCACGCGGATGGTTGTCGATGAGGGCCGCTACACCGGCGAGATCGCGTTCTACTGCTACGGCGAAGGCAAGGTCGAAGCGATCCGCCAGCTCGCGGCTCGTGAGGGCTACGCACTCGAGCACTGCTACGCCTACTCCGACTCGATCACCGACCTGCCGATGCTCGAAACCGTCGGCCATCCGACGGCGGTAAACCCCGACCGCGCACTGCGCAAAGAGGCCGCGGGGCGTGGCTGGCCGATGTTGACTTTCTCCAAACCGGTATCGCTTCGCGACCGAATTCCCGCGCCGTCGGGCGCCGCGGTCGCGACCACTGCGGCGGTCGGCGTCAGCGCTCTGGCGGCCGGCGCGCTGACCTACTCGCTGTTGCGACGGTTCGCCCTCTAGACGAGCTACTGCGCGTAGTAGCTGGCCGCGCGTCGTAACGATCAGGGATCGCACAGAATTTCGCCCTTGATGTGACCGGGGTCACGGAGTACAAAGGAAGCACGGAAGCCCGACGAGGCCAAGGCCGAACCGGAAGAGAAGGTTCGATCTCCCGAAGGCGGGCTACCCAGCACGGATCCCGGCACCCACGCGGAGCACATGCCGCGGAATAGGCAAAAGTGTTGCGGGCCTGCGCAATTGCGAAAAGCGGACGACAAATGACGACCCTTTGGGTAGGGATTGTTAGTCGAAGCGCATCGTAAGGACGCCGAGGCCAACCCACGTAACCCACAAAGCACGCTTGGTAACCGGAGTCCGTGCTAGCGGGCGGCGAGCCGAATCAGTTCGGAGCGTCGCCCGCTTCACGTTGCTGGGCCAATCTACGACGACGCAGCCGCGGCGATGGAAAGCGCTTCTCGCGCACCGGCATGCAACGCCCTACAGTTCAACAGCAGCCACGCTGTCAGGCCGTCAGGAGTACCCGACGAGAAGCCGCGCGCCGCGGCACGGTAGTCGCCCGAATGGCGCATCCAGTAGATCTCCGGCACGCCAAGGCCGTGCGGATCCAGACCACTGGCGATCGTCACCAACCGCGAAACCGCACGGGCCACCACACCGTCGGCCGTGCCGAACGGCTCCAGTGTCAGCAGCTCGCCGTGGACGACCGCGGCCAGAACAGGTGCGGGCACTTTGGTGCCGCCGGTGACGATGTCGGCGAGCAGCTCGAGGCGCCTGCCGATGTCGGCGTCCCCGCGGGGACGTCCGAGGCGATCATCGTCGGCCAGATCGGCGGCGGCCAACGCGTGCAGCCGCGCGATGGCTTGAAGCGGAGCCCGCTGCCAAACCCCGATCAACGAGGTCGCGCCGCCCTCCAACGCCTCCGACACCCGCAGCGCGCCGGCCAGCACCGGGTCGGGGTCACCGCCGTCCGACAGCTGCAGTGAGCCACCGTCGAGCACAGAGGACGCCCGGGCCGCGCGCAGAGACGCCTCGGCGGCCGTCGCGGGCCAGCCGCGCAGATTCGTGCGGTGCCGATGAGCGCGACCCAGTGCCTCCCGGGCCTCCTCGCTGGCCACCGCCACGCCGGGCAGCTCGGCCAGCGGAGCTAACGGATCGGAATTCACGGCGGCTACGCTAGCCCGCCGCACCGCGGTCCTGCGCATTCGCCCGGATCCGGTCCTCATAAAACGTTACGAATCTGTCGATCCGCCACAGCTGGCCAAGCACGATCAGGCTGGCGCCGAAAACCGTCGGCCAGACCTCAAGCGTCACCAGCCCGAACGCCAACAAAGCCATACCCGCACTGCCGATTCCGATTAGCAGCCGCAGCACGACCCGGTGATCGGCCGGCACGTGGTGGCGCTCTTGCAACCACAGCTTCTCGCCGTAGATGCCTTTGGCCGCCCAGCTCTCGGGCGTCTCGACGGGGGCGAATACGCGCGGGTTGAGCCACAGCCACAGGAGCACCACCGCGATGGGTATCAAACACCACCAGCCGAGCCACACCCGACTCCAGATCGCCATGATCGCCAGAGGGATCGCCGCAAATCTGGTCCACACGCTCCACGGATTGGCGTGACGCTTCCAGGCCTCGTCGGACATCCCGAAGGCCCTCGCAACCTTCGACATCACCTCCACGTCCGCCATTCTCGTCGCGCGGGCCCTGTGACATGCCAACGTCGACGCAACGTTGGGTGACTACGCTCACAGGCATGACCGACACGCGCGCCGAAGTCCAGTCGTCTTTCCCGCCGCCGCCGGAGTTCGCGGCCAGCTCCAACGCGACCGAGGAGCTGTATCGCGAGGCCGAACAGGACCGGTTGGCGTTTTGGGCCAAACAGGCCAACAGGCTGTCGTGGCAAACACCGTTTTCCGAGGTGCTCGACTGGTCGGAGGCGCCGTTCGCGAAGTGGTTCATCGGCGGCAAGCTCAACGTCGCCTACAACTGCGTCGACCGCCACGTCGAAGCCGGCAATGGCGATCGGGTCGCAATCCACTGGGAAGGTGAGCCCGTCGGTGACGCCCGGACGCTGACGTACTCCGACCTACTCGCGGAGGTGTGCAAGGCGGCCAACACGCTCACCGACCTCGGAATCACGGCGGGTGATCGCGTCGCGATCTACATGCCGATGGTGCCGGAGGCGATCGTGGCGATGCTCGCGTGTGCGCGCCTCGGAGCGCTGCACAGCGTCGTGTTCGCCGGGTTCTCGGCGACGGCGCTCAAGGCGCGCGTGGAGGACGCCGAAGCCAAACTGGTGATCACCACCGATGGGCAGTACCGGCGCGGAAAGGCGGTGTCGCTCAAGGAAGCTGTCGACGAGGCGGTCGGCGACCAAGCTTCGGTCCAGCATGTGCTGGTGGTTCGGCGCACCGGTATCGACGCGCCCTGGACCGCTGGCCGCGACTTGTGGTGGCACGAGACCGTCGAGTCGGCGTCACCGGTACACACACCCGAAGCGTTCGACTCGGAGCATCCGCTGTTCTTGCTCTACACGTCGGGCACTACCGGTAAGCCAAAGGGCATCATGCACACCTCTGGCGGCTACCTGACGCAGGCGTCGTACACGCACTACAACGTGTTCGACATCCAGCCGGACACCGACGTCTTTTGGTGCACAGCCGATATCGGTTGGGTCACCGGCCACACCTACATCGCGTACGGGCCGCTGTCGAACGGCGCGACACAGGTGGTGTACGAGGGCACTCCCGCGTCTCCGGATGAGCACCGGCACTTCCAGGTCATCGAAAAGTATGGTGTGACAATCTATTACACCGCGCCCACGCTGATTCGCACGTTCATGAAGTGGGGCCGCCAGATTCCCGACGCGCATGACCTGTCGAGCCTGCGACTGCTGGGCACCGTCGGCGAACCGATAAACCCGGAAGCGTGGCGCTGGTATCGGGACGCCTTCGGCGGCAACAAGACTCCGATCGTCGATACCTGGTGGCAGACCGAGACAGGCGCCGCGATGATCTCACCGCTTCCCGGCGTCACCGACTGCAAGCCCGGCTCGGCGATGAAACCGCTGCCGGGGATATCGGCAAAGGTGGTCGACGACGACGGCAAGGACCTGGTGCCCGGTGCTGACGAAGGCGAGCACGTCACCGGATATCTGGTGCTAGACGAGCCGTGGCCGTCGATGCTGCGCGGCATCTGGGGCGATCCGGAGCGGTTCAAGGAAACCTACTGGGAAAGATATGCCAAGCAGGGTTGGTACTTCGCCGGCGACGGCGCCCGGTACGACAGCGACGGCGCGTTCTGGGTCCTTGGCCGCATCGACGACGTGATGAACGTGTCAGGACACCGGATTTCGACCGCCGAGGTCGAGTCCGCGCTCGTCGGGCATTCACACGTAGCCGAAGCGGCTGTCGTTGGCGCCACCGACGATCAAACCGGCCAGGCGATCATCGCATTCGTCATCCTGGAAGCCAGTGCCGCGGACAAGACACACGAGCACATGGTCGACGAACTGCGCGCCGAAGTGGCCAAGGAGATTTCGCCGATCGCCAAGCCGCGGGAGATCCACGTCGTGCCCGAGCTTCCGAAAACCCGCAGCGGCAAGATCATGCGACGGCTGCTGCGCGACGTCGCCGAGGGCCGCGAACTCGGTGACACCTCAACGCTTGTCGACCCCGGCGTATTCGAGGCGATTCGGGCCAGCAAGGCCGAGGACTAGGCAGCCGGCGCGCCGACCGGGACGAAACCCGAACCCGGCCGGTTCTTCGCGGTGATGTCGGCCAGCTGGGTGTTGAACGACATGGTCACCGCGGGCGTGTGCAGCGGGATGTACTTGACCACACACGTCGGCAACTCCTGGCTGAACGCGCCGTGGATCATGCCGACGAGGCGATTGTTGACCGTAACCGGCGCGCCAGAGTCGCCGGGCTGACCGCACACCTGGTTCACGATCGTGCCGGGCTGCTCGCCCGGTCCCCACGTCACACCGCACGAATAGCCGGTGGTGCGGCCCAGCTTGCAGGCGATATCGCCGAACACCGGGTCGGGGCCGAGGCCGTCGATTTCAAAACCTTTGACGTTGTTGACCGGCTGAACCTTGGCCGGGTCGAATTGGATGACCGCATAGTCGAGGGTGTCGTTGCCGGCGACCATCGTGCCGATCACACCGGCATTGGTCACGCCTTCGGCCTCGACCCGTGCGCCGGGGCCGCCGCAGTGTGCCGAGGTGAAGCCGATCAAGTTGCCGCGGTTGTCATTACCGATCGCAGTGAGTGTGCACAGCGTGTCGCCCTCCACCACGATGCCCGAACCGCCCCCAAGCGGGACGAGGCCGTCGGCGGCGGCGATCGGGGTGGTGGGCAGATACAGCGCAGCCAAGGCGATGATCGCCGCAAGAATCGTCAGGCTGCGGCCGCTGGTCTTCAATGCCTACCCCTATCGACGCCCGACCGCCCAACCATTCAAACCGGGTCAGTCTATCGTCGGCCGGGATCGTTTCGCGGGACGCCACATGGCAACATGAACCGCGACTAACAGCAGACTCGGGGAGGGCGTGTTCCGTGAGCGATCGCACCAATGGCGTGCCGACCACCGTTACATCGATTCCCCTGGTGGATCCGCACGCCGCCAAGGCCGACCCGTCCATCGGCGACCTCGTCAAGGATGCGACGGCGCAGGTGTCGACGCTGGTGCGGGCCGAGGTCGAGCTGGCCAAGGCCGAGATCACCCGCGACGTCAAGAAGGGCCTGACGGGCAGCGTTTTTTTCATCCTCGCGCTGGTGGTGCTGTTCTACTCGACGTTCTTTTTCTTCTTCTTCCTCGCCGAGCTGCTCGACACCTGGCTGTGGCGCTGGATCGCGTTCCTCATCGTGTTTGCGCTCATGCTCGTGGTAACCGCGGTGCTCGCACTGTTCGGCTATCTCAAGGTCAGACGAATCAGGGGTCCGCAGCAGACGATCGAATCGGTCAGAGAGACCCGCGAAGCCCTGACGCCGGGCCACGACAAGGCGGACAAGGCGCTCACGTCACCGAACGGCCAGGGCTCCTCGGCGTCGACGGCCGACCCGTCGGGCTGGTAGATGCCCCCGCCGCCCGATCCGTCGGTGGTGCGCATCGACGGTCCGTGGCGCCATCTGGAGGTGCACGCCAACGGAATTCGCTTCCACGTCGTGGAGGCCGAATTCAAGGACCGAACAACTGGGTCCACCGGCGCGGCCTACGCGGCTCCGGCGACCGACCGGCCGCTGGTCATCCTGCTGCACGGTTTCGGGTCGTTCTGGTGGTCGTGGCGCCACCAATTGCGGGGCTTGGCCGGCGCGCGGGTGGTTGCGGTCGACCTGCGCGGCTACGGCGGTAGCGACAAACCACCGCGCGGTTACGACGGCTGGACACTGGCGGGTGATACGGCAGGCTTGGTGCGCGCGCTCGGCCACAAGGCGGCCACACTGGTGGGTCACGCCGACGGAGGCCTGGTCTGCTGGGCGACGTCGGTATTGCACCCGCGAATGGTGCGGGCCATCGCGGTAGTCAGCTCCCCGCATCCGGTCGCGCTGCGCGCTTCGGCGCTGACGAGGCGCGACCAGGGGCTGGCACTGCTGCCGTCGATGTTGCGCTATCAGATGCCGATGTTGCCGGAGCGGTCACTCACGCGGCACAACGCGGACGAATTGGAGCGGCTCGTCCGCAGTCGTGCCAGCGAGAAATGGCTTGCGTCAGAGGATTTTTCCGAAACCATCCGGCACATGCGGCAGGCCATCCAGATCCCGTCGGCGGCGCATTCGGCGCTTGAATACCAGCGCTGGGCGGTGCGCAGCCAGCTGCGCGGGGAGGGCCGCCGGTTCATGCGTTCGATGAAACGGCCTCTTGGCGTTCCGGTGCTGCACCTGCGTGGCGACGCGGACCGGTATGTTCTGGCCGACGCGGTCTATCGCACACAGCACTACGCCCCGCACGGCCGCTACGTATCCGTCTCCGGCGCAGGACATTTCGCTCACGAGGAAGCACCGGAGATAGTCAACGACCAGCTGTCACGATTCCTTGCGCAGGTGTGCGGCTAGCCGACGCACGCGCCGGTCGCGACGCGTTGCGTGTTGCCGATCTTGGTGAGCTGACGCGAGACTTCATTGGCGGTCAGCACGAAGCCCGTATCAGCATTGTCCACCGCGGCGCCAAACACCACGCCCAGCACCCTGCCATTGCGGTCGATCATTGGACCGCCCGAGTTGCCTTGGCGCACAGTCCCTCTGATGGTATACACCTCGCGGGTGACGGTGGTGCTGCGGTAGATATCGGGCCCGTTGAGCTCGATGATCTCCATGACGCGGGCTGGCGTTGCGACGAAGTCACCGCCGCCGGGGTAGCCCATCACGATGCCATCGGTGCCCGTCGGCGCAGGCGCGTCAGTGAACTGGAGGGGTGCCGACGGCAAGCCGGGCACATCGAGAATCGAGATGTCGGCCCCCGAGTCGTAGGACACCACGCCCGCGTCGTACGTCTGCCCGTCGACCTCGACCGTCACGGTGTCCGACCCCGCGACCACGTGCGCATTCGACATCACCCGATTGGGCGCGACGACGAAACCGCTGCCCTCCAATACCTTTTGGCAGCTCGAAGCGACACCGCGGATCTTCACCACGCTCGGCCGGGTGGCGGCGACGACGGAGTCGTTGGCCAGCGCCGCGTCCGGCGGGGCGACCGGGACGATCGGCGTGCGGCTGAACGGCTGCAGCACATCAGGTAGGCCGGAGGAGTCGATCAGTCCCGCCTTCAACCGCGCCGGCACCGATTTCAGCCAGCTCGGTGCCACCTCGTCGACCTGAGCCAGCACCTTGGAGCCCCGGACGGCGGCAGCCAGGTTCGGCTGATCCGAATTCTGCAGCGGCGAGGCCAACATCCAGGCCGCCACCACCACCGCAATCAGCTGCAGGCCGACCCCGATCACCGAATCGAAGGTCCGCAGCGCGCGGTTGCGGATGGCGCCACGCACCGCGCGGCCCAGCACGACGCCGGCGATTTCACCGATCACCACCAGGGCGAGGATCAGGAACAACGCCACGAATAGCTTTGTGCGGGCACCGCTGATGTGGTTGACCACGTGGGGCGCCAACAGCACGCCGGCCACCACGCCGAGAACCACCCCGACAAATGACAGCAAGGAGCCGAGCGCGCCGGAGCGCCAGCCGGAGATGGCCGCCACGAACCCAATCGCGAGGACGGCGAGGTCAAGCCACTGTGACGATGTCATTGTTGGGCTTCACCGTAGCTGTCCTCATGCCCGACGAGCGCCATTGCCTCGTCGAGTTCTCGAACGTCGTCGGTGTGCCACGGCTTGGCCCAGCCCGCAACGTCGAGCATCGCGGAGATCACCTGACCGGTGAAGCCCCACACCAGCATCTCATTGAGCAGAAATGCCGGACCGGCGAACCGGCGGGTGTTTTCCTTGCGGTACACCATGATTCGGTTCTCAGGGTTGATGAACGCGCGAACCGGGACACGTGCGACGATCGCGGTTTCGGCCTCGTTGACGACGGCTACCGGGCCGGGATCGGGCGAATAGGCGAGCACCGGAACGACGTGGAAACCCGACGGCGGAATGAACATCCGCTCCAAGGTGGTCAGCGGGTGCAGGCGGCTGGGATCGATACCCGTCTCTTCATTGGCTTCGCGCAACGCGGTGTGCACCGGCCCGGTGTCGCCGCGGTCGACCGCCCCGCCGGGGAACGCGGCCTGGCCCGCGTGATGGCGCAGCGTCGATGCCCGCACGGTCACCAGCAAGTCGGCGTTGTCGGGCAGCCCGTCTGCAGCGGCGTCCTGCGGCCCCGAAAAGAGCACGAGCACGGCGGCATCTCGCTTGGCGCCGGCCAGCGCGGAATTCGCGTTGGCCGCCGTCACCATAGCGAGCACCTCCGGCGGCACGCGGCGCCGATAGGCGCGCTTGACGTGGTGAGAGTTCTCGACCAGCGGCTTGAGCCAGGGTGGGGCGGCGTCGGGAATCAGCTCCCCCGATTCGCTGTCCCAGCTCACCCCGCCGCTCCAATCTTCGGGTTCACCGCTGCGGCGATCTCGTCGGCGCTGGCGAACGACCGCGGCAGGACTTCGGCCACGCTACCGTCCTGGCGAAGAACCACGGTGGCAGGCATGACATTGGGCACCCGCAGCGCCGCGGCGATCAACCGGCGACCGTCCTGCAGCGTCGGCAGCCGCACGCCGAGCTCGGCCAGCCGCAGCAACGCCGCCGTCTCGTTCTCGTCCTGATGAACGGTCAACACGGTCACGTCGGGGCCGACGCGCCGCTGGTACTCGGCCATCGCGGGCAGTTCCTCGGCGCACGGTGCACACCAGTACGCCCACAGGTTGAGCACCACGGTCCGACCCGCGACGGCCTTGGCGACGTCCACGCTCGACCCGTCACCAGCGCATTCAAGGGTGATGCCATGCAGATGCTCTGGACCAGGGCCGGCTCCGGCGGACGGACACGGTTCGAGATCGGCACGGGCACGCGGCCCGGCCAGCGCCGCGGAGGTGTCGGCGTCGCGGCGGTCGCGGGCGGCGGACTGCCCGGTCGGCCCGCTCGGTGCACCGTCGTCACTCAGTTGCGTCCACAACCCCGCACCGAGCGCGACCACGACAACCATCACCGCGATGGTCCAGCGGGTCGACGTGCTCATCTGCGCAGGGTCTACAGCCCGGCCAGCGCCAGCAGGTGCTCGGTCTCCGGGCCCTTGACGAGCGGAGCGGCCACCAGCGGGTCGGTCGGGCCGGTGCCGAACGACGGGCAGTCCTTGGCCAGGGCACACACGCCGCACGCGGGTTTGCGCGCGTGGCACACACGGCGGCCATGAAAAATGACGCGATGACTCAATAACGTCCACTCGCTGCGCTCGATGAGCTCACCGACGGCGTGCTCGACCTTGACCGGATCCTCTTCGGCGGTCCAGCGCCACCGCCGCACCAGCCGGCCGAAATGGGTGTCGACGGTGATGCCCGGAACGTCGAAGGCATTGCCGAGGATCACGTTGGCCGTCTTGCGCCCGACACCTGGCAACGTCACCAGATCATCCATGGTGTTGGGTACCTGGCCGTCGAACCGCTCCACGAGTTCCTGGCCGAGCCGGATCAGCGAGTTGGTCTTGTTGCGGTAGAACCCGGTGGGCCGGATGAGTTCTTCGAGTTCGGTTCGGTCGGCCTGCGCATAATCCAAGGCCGTGCGGTAGCGCTTGAACAATGCGGGCGTCGTCAGGTTGACCCGTTTGTCGGTGCTTTGTGCCGACAGGATGGTCGCGACCGTCAATTCCAGCGGATTGGTGAAGTCCAGCTCGCAGTAGACGTGCGGAAATGCTTGCGCCAGTGTGCGATTCATCCGCCGCGCCCGTCGCACCAGACCGATGCGAGTCTCGCCGTCCCACTTCCGGGAATCGGCACGCCGCGCCGGCTTGGCGGCCGCCTGCTTTTCGGCTGAACTCTCACCCACAGTCACGCAAGCCAGCGTACTTACGGGGTCCGACTCGCCCGCGACTCACCCACGCGCGGACCGGTGACAATTCGTGATCCCGCTGAGACCTTGGCCGTGTTTACTTCACCCTTGTGTCGTGGTTGCTCGTCGCGCTTATTCCGGGGTTGCTGATGCTGGCAACATTCGGGCTGCAGCGACTCGAACAGGGCCTGCACGACGACACCGTCTCTGCCACCGACGTGGTCAAGTTTCTCGAGCAAGCCGAACCTGATGATGTCAACACACTGGCGCGAGACGGCATGGGCCGCGCGCTGGACAGCCTGCAGCATCGGCTGCACGAACGGGAATGGCCGTTTGACGCCCGGACCGGTGTGCGTGATATGGCAAGTTTGCCAACACGTCTGTACGTGCATCACCGGTCTAATCCTGAATTTCAGCCGACTCGACATGCCAATCGTGTGTAGCGTGGCTAGTCGCGAATTGGCGTACCTCTAGACTGATCTCGCTAACCAGTAAGAGGTCAGCTTTGCGCATGTCATATCACCCAACAGCTTAAGAGGGGCAACGTGGACGAGATCCTGGCGAGGGCCGGAATCTTCCAGGGGGTTGAACCCAGCGCCGTATCCGCGCTGACCAAACAGTTGCAGCCGGTCGACTTTCCGCGCGGGCACACGGTCTTCGCCGAGGGAGAGCCCGGCGATCGCCTGTTCATCATCATTTCCGGGAAGGTCAAGATCGGCCGCCGGTCGCCGGATGGTCGCGAGAATTTGCTTACCATCATGGGCCCGTCGGACATGTTCGGTGAACTGTCGATCTTCGACCCCGGCCCGCGCACGTCGAGCGCTACCACGATCACCGAGGTGCGCGCCGTGTCGATGGACCGCGACGCGTTGCGCGCGTGGATCGCCGACCGCCCCGAAATCGCCGAGCAACTGCTGCGCGTGCTGGCGCGCCGGCTGCGTCGCACCAACAACAACCTGGCCGACTTGATCTTCACCGACGTGCCCGGCCGCGTGGCCAAGCAGCTGCTGCAGCTGGCGCAGCGGTTCGGCACGCAGGAGGGCGGCGCGCTGCGCGTGACGCACGACCTGACGCAGGAAGAGATCGCGCAGTTGGTCGGCGCCTCGCGTGAGACGGTGAACAAGGCGCTCGCCGATTTCGCCCACCGCGGCTGGATTCGCTTGGAGGGCAAGAGCGTTTTGATCTCCGACTCCGAGCGACTGGCACGCCGAGCGCGATAAATCGCGCCCGGCTAGCCAGCACCGCGCCCGCTAGGAACGCAAGTAGTCGAGTTGGGCTTGGACGCTCCACTCCGCTGCGTCCCATAGCTTTTCGTCGACATCGGTGTACACATGCTCGACGATCTGTCGCGCGCTCGCGTCGTCGCCGAGGGCACGCAACGCACCGCGCACCTGATCGAGCCGCTCGGCGCGGTGCGCCAGATACATGGCGCTGACGGCCTCGAGATCCGCAAGGTCGGGTCCGTGGCCGGGTAGCACGGTGCGGTGTCCCAGGCCGTGCAGGCGGCGCAGCGACTCCATGTAGTCGCCGAGGCTCCCGTCTTCCTTGTCGATGACGGTGGTCCCGCGGCCCAGCACGGTGTCGGCGGTCAGCACCGCGTCGTCGACCAGGAACGACAGCGAATCGGCGGTGTGCCCCGGCGTGGCCATTACCGTAATGCGCAGCCCCGCGGCATCGATGACTTCACCGTCGGTCAGCGGACCGCCCAAGCCACGCAAAAATCCACTGCCGACGGAACGCACCACCGCGCCGGTACGCTCGACGATCTTGTCGATGCCGCCGGTGTGGTCCTCGTGCTTATGGCTGATCAGCACCAGCGGGATCGGCCCGAGCTCGGCGATGTTCGCGATGTGCTCGTCGTCCTCGGGTCCGGGGTCGACGATCACCATCTCGTCACTGCCGGGCCCCCGCAACACCCAGGTGTTGGTGCCGTCGAGCGTCAGCAGCCCGGGGTTGTTGCACAGCAGCACCGACGCGGTCTCGGTGACGGGGCGCAATAGGCCGTACGCCGGGTGCTCGAGGGTCACGTCACCTCTGCCCGATCGTCGCTCACGCGACCTCGACGATGATCTCGACTTCCACGGGTGCGTCCAGCGGCAACTCCGAGACGCCGACGGCCGAGCGGGCGTGCGCGCCCGCCTCGCCGAACACCTCCCCGAGCAATTCCGATGCGCCGTTGATGACGCCCGGCTGACCGTGAAATCCGGCTGTTGACGCGACGAATCCGACGACCTTGACGACACGGGTGACGGCATCGATGCCGACAAGCGAGTGCACCGCGGCCAACGCGTTCAAGGCACACACCCGCGCCAGAGCCTTGCCGTCCTCGGGGGTGATCTCGGCGCCCACCTTGCCGGTGCCGATCAGCTTGCCTGAGCTCATCGGCAGTTGGCCCGCGGTATAGACGAGATTGCCGGTCCGCACCGCAGGCACGTACGCGGCCAACGGTGGGACGACGTCGGGCAGCTCGATGCCGAGTTCGGCCAGCTTTTGCGAGGCCGTCACTTGGGTCGCTTCAGATAGGCGACGTGCTGCTCCCCGGTCGGGCCGGGCAGTACCGACACGAGCTCCCAGCCGTCGTCGCCCCACTGGTCGAGGATCTGTTTCGTCGCGTGGGTCAACAGCGGGACGGTGGCGTATTCCCAACGGGTCGGTTCGCTCATGGGGCTGAGCCTATCGGGCGGCCTTCACCGCTTGGTTAGCATGCAGTGGTGGGTACTACCAACGGGGGTAATCCGGTCGGCTGGCCGTCGCGCCTGACCAAGGCGCGTCTGCATTTCGTCACCGGCAAGGGCGGTACCGGGAAATCTACGATCGCGGCCTCGCTCGCCTTGGCGCTGGCCGCCGGTGGCCGCCAGGTGCTGCTGGTGGAAGTCGAAGGGCGCCAAGGCATTGCGCAGCTGTTCGATGTTCCGCCGCTGCCCTACGCAGAGGTCAAGATCGCCACCGCGGACGGCGGTGGTCACGTCAACGCACTGGCCGTCGACACCGAAGCCGCATTCCTTGAATACCTCGACATGTTCTACAACCTGGGCCTGGCGGGCCGGGCCATGCGCCGGATCGGCGCGGTCGAGTTCGCGACGACGATCGCCCCCGGCCTGCGTGACGTGCTGCTGACCGGCAAGATCCGCGAGATCGTGACCCGCGCCGAGAAGGGCAAACAACCCGCCTACGACGCGATCGTGGTGGACTCCCCACCGACCGGTCGCATCGCCCGCTTCCTCGACGTCACCAAGGCGGTGTCCGACCTCGCCAAGGGCGGCCCAGTGCATTCGCAGGCCGAAAGCGTGGTCAAGGTGTTGCATTCCGACCTCACCGCCATCCATCTCGTCACGCTGCTGGAGGCGCTGCCGATCCAAGAGACGCTCGAAGCCATCGAGGAACTGCAGGAACTTGACTTGCCGATCGGCAGCGTCATCGTCAACCGCAACATCCCTGCCTACCTCTCCGCCGATGATCTCGCCAAGGCCGCTGAAGGTGACATCGATGCCGACGCGGTACGCGCGGGCCTGCAAAGCACAGGAATCACCTTGTCCGACAGCGACTTTGCCGGGCTACTTACCGAGACGATCCAGCATGCGACGCGCATCAAGGCGCGCGCCGAGAGTGCCGAACAGCTCGATGAACTCGACGTGGCGCGCCTGGAGCTTCCGCAGATTCCCGACGGCGTCGATCTTGGCAGCCTCTACGAACTCGCCGAAGCACTTGCCCACCAAGGCGTCCGCTGAGCGGACATTGAAAGGAAGTCGATGAGTACCACCCCGCCGGCCCTCGACATGGGCTCGATCCTCACCGACACCTCCAACCGCGTGGTCGTCTGCTGCGGCGCCGGCGGCGTCGGCAAGACCACCACCGCGGCGGCGATGGCGTTGCGCGCAGCCGAATACGGCCGCACCGTCGTGGTTCTCACCATCGACCCGGCCAAGCGGCTGGCCCAAGCGCTCGGCATCAAGGACCTCGGCAACACACCGCAACGAGTTCCGCTTGCACCCGAGGTGCCCGGCGAGTTGCACGCGATGATGCTCGACATGCGCCGGACGTTCGACGAAATGGTGCTCCAATACTCCGGCCCCGAACGGGGCGAAGCGATTCTGGACAACCAGTTCTATCAGACGGTGGCTACCTCGCTGGCCGGCACACAGGAGTACATGGCGATGGAGAAGCTGGGACAGCTTCTCGCACAAGACAAATGGGACCTGATCGTCGTCGACACCCCGCCGTCACGCAACGCACTGGACTTCCTGGACGCGCCACAACGGCTGGGCAGCTTCATGGACAGCCGCCTCTGGCGGCTGCTGCTGGCGCCGGGTCGCGGCATCGGCCGACTGGTGACCGGTGCTGTGGGATTGGCGATGAAAGCGCTATCCACCGTGCTTGGTTCGCAAATGCTTTCCGATGCAGCTGCTTTCGTTCAGATGCTCGATGCGACGTTCGGCGGGTTCCGCGAAAAGGCGGATCGCACCTATGAGTTGCTCAAGCGGCGCGGCACCCAGTTCGTGGTGGTGTCGGCCGCCGAGCCGGACGCATTGCGGGAAGCGTCGTTCTTTGTCGACCGACTCTCTGAGGAGCACATGCCCCTGGCCGGGCTGATCCTCAACCGCACCCATCCGACGTTGTGCGATCTGCACGCCGAGAAGGCCGAAGAGGCCGCCGAGGACCTCGAAAAGTCCGATCCGGACTCGTTGGCGGCCGCGGTGCTACGGATACATGCTGATCGGGCAATGACGGCCAAACGTGAGGTGCGGTTGCTGTCGCGGTTCACCGGCGCCAACCCGCATGTCGCCATCGTGGGTGTGCCGTCGCTGCCATTCGACGTGTCGGACCTGGAGGCGCTGCGGGCAATCGCCGATCAAATCACCGGCGAGGCGGCCTAGAAGCGGATCAGACCGCGCTGCGATGTTTGCGCTGGGCGCTGAAGAACTCGGCCCAGGAAATTACTTCGGGGTGCTGCTTGAGCAGAGCGCGGCGCTGGCGTTCGGTCATTCCGCCCCACACACCGAACTCGACACGGTTGTCCAGCGCATCGGCGCCGCACTCCAGGATCACCGGACAGTGCCTACAGATCACTGCGGCCTTGCGCTGGGCCGCGCCGCGCACGAACAACTCGTCAGGGTCTGCTTGGCGGCATCGGGCTTGGGATACCCAAGCGATACGAGCCTCGGCCTCCGCGCCTTGGACAATGCTGTGAGCCGTTGCGTTCGCCGTGGTCCTACGCGGGGCGGGCTTGATACCTGACACCAGCGATCCCTTCGTTCCAAGCCGCCCGCCGAGTAAGACGGCGACGGCGTAGTCCTCCGGTGTAGAACGCTGATGCGATCTACGCCACAGTATGCGGGCCGAGTGTGACCTGCATCGCACTGTGTGCTCAACTTAGGTGGTCAGGGGCGTTCTTGGCAACAGGGAAAACCCTACTTTTTTGGGACGACCGTGCCGTCAGCCAGCGAAATTGACGCTCGCGCAGGTCGCTGTATCTTCGCAGCCCGGCAATCGGCCGACAGAATCTGCCATTTTGCGACGTCGTTACTCTGTACACCATGCCGGAGCAGCCGCCGACCCGACCGCCGACGACAGTCACGGTCATCAAGCTCGCATGGTGCTGCCTGTTGGCCAGTGTGGTCGTCGCCGGGCTGATGTTTCCCGTGGTCGGC
Organism: Mycobacterium sp.; assembly: GCF_035274705.1. Lineage (GTDB taxonomy): Bacteria > Actinomycetota > Actinomycetes > Mycobacteriales > Mycobacteriaceae > Mycobacterium. Next base: position 22,437 of record NZ_DATENY010000007.1, read on the forward strand.
GGCTTCGGCCTGATGTCGAACCGGGCCTCCGACGTTGTCGCAAACGGATCGGCCCAACTGGTCGAGGGTGAGGTGCCGCAGGTGTCGACGATGGTCGACGCCAAGGGCAATGTCATCGCATGGCTGTATTCACAGCGCCGGTTCGAGGTGCCGAGCGATCAGATCGCCAACACGATGAAGCTGGCCATCGTCTCGATCGAGGACAAACGGTTTGCCGAGCACAACGGCGTCGACTGGCAGGGCACCCTGACGGGCTTGTCGGGTTACGTGTCGGGCAACCTCGACACCCGCGGCGGCTCCACCATCGAGCAGCAGTACGTGAAGAACTACCAGCTGCTGGTTATCGCGCAGACCGATGCCGAGAAGCGCGCGGCCATCGAAACGACTCCGGCGCGCAAGCTGCGTGAGATCCGCATGGCGCTGACGCTGGACAAGACATTCACCAAGCCGGAGATCCTGACCCGCTACCTCAACCTGGTTTCGTTCGGCAACGGTGCGTATGGCATTCAGGATGCCGCCCAGACGTATTTCGGTGTCAACGCCTCCGATCTGAACTGGCAGCAGGCGGCTCTGCTGGCGGGCATGGTGCAGTCGACGAGCACGCTGAACCCGTACACCAACCCCGACGGCGCGCTGGCACGGCGAAACCTGGTGCTAGACACCATGATCGACAATCTGCCGGAGCACGCGCAGGAACTGGGCGCAGCCAAACAACAGCCGCTCGGCATCTTGCCGCAGCCCAACGAGCTGCCCCGAGGTTGCATCGCCGCGGGCGACCGCGCGTTCTTCTGCGATTACGCGCTCGACTATCTGGCCCGCGCAGGGATCAGCAAGGAACAGGTCGCCAAGGGCGGCTACATGATCAAGACCACGCTGGACCCCGACGTGCAGATCCCGGTGAAGTCGGCGATCGACGGCATCGCAAGCCCCGGTCTGACCGGCGTCGCCAGCGTGATGAGCGTGATCAAGCCGGGCAAGGACGGCCATCGGGTTCTGGCGATGGCCAGTAACCGCACCTACGGCCTTAACACCGAGGCCGGCGAAACCATGCAGCCGCAGCCGTTCTCACTGGTCGGCGACGGTGCAGGTTCGGTATTCAAGATCTTCACCACGGCCGCCGCGCTCGACATGGGCATGGGGATCAACGCGCAGCTGGATGCGCCGGCCCGGTTCGAGGCCAAAGGGCTGGGCAGCGGCGGCGCCAAGGGCTGTCCGCCCGCCACCTGGTGTGTGCTGAACGCCGGCAACTACCGCGGCCAGATGAGCGTCACCGACGCGCTGGCCACTTCGCCGAATACCGCGTTCGCCAAGCTGATCTCGCAGGTGGGTGTGCAGCGGACCGTCGACATGGCGGTCAAACTCGGCCTGCGGTCCTACGCCCTGCCGGGGACAGCACGCGACTATGACCCGCAAAGCAACGAAAGCCTGGCCGACTTCGTCAAGCGGCAGAACCTCGGCTCGTTCACCTTGGGGCCGATCGAGGTCAACGCCCTCGAGTTGTCCAACGTCGCGGCGACGCTGGCGTCGGGCGGCGTGTGGTGCCCGCCCAACCCGATCGACAAAGTGATCGATCGCAACGGCAAGGACGTCTCCGTCACCACCGAAACGTGTGAGCAGGTGGTTCCCGAGGGTTTGGCCAACACCCTCGCAAACGCGATGAGCAAGGACGACCAAAGCCCTGGCACCGCTGCCGGCTCGGCCGGCTCGGTTGGCTGGGACCTGCCGATGTCGGGTAAGACGGGCACGACCGAAGCGCACCGCTCATCGGCCTTCGTCGGGTTCACGCCCTACTACGCCGCGGCCAACTACATCTACGACGACTCGACGACGCCGTCGGACCTGTGCTCGTTCCCGCTGCGACAGTGCGGGTCGGGAAATCTGTTCGGCGGCAACGAGCCCGCCCGCACGTGGTTCACCGCGATGAAGCCGATCGCCACCAGCTACGGCGATGTCAAGCTGCCACCGACGGATCCGCGCTACGTCGACGGTGCCCCCGGTTCGAAGGTGCCCAGCATTGCAGGCCTGAACCAGGACACCGCGCGTCAGCGGCTGAAGGAGGCCGGTTTCCAGGTCGCCGATCAGGCCAACCCGGTAAACAGCACCGCGCCGTACGGCACCGTGGTCGGGACCTCCCCGAGCGGACAGACGGTGCCGGGCTCGATCATCACGATCCAGATCTCCAACGGCATCCCGCCGCCACCGCCTCCGCCGCCCGCTGGTTTACCGCCGATACCTGGGATGCCACCTGAGATCGGCCAGACCGTCGTGGAGATTCCCGGCCTGCCGCCGATCACCGTGCCGGTGCTCGGTCCGCCGGCGCCTGCACCGCCGCCGTGATCGAGGCTGTGGGTGAGCTGTGGAGTTGACCACGCAGGCCGGTGAGAGTCGGTGTGACCGAGTGACTGGCAGTACGCTCTTTCCATGCCTGCCCCTTCTACGGTGCTGAAGAACACTGCCGCCGTGACCGTTGGCTCAGTCGTCGCCGGGATCGGTTATGCGTCGATGATCGAACGCAATGCGTTCGTGCTGCGCGAGGTCACCATGCCGGTGCTGGCGCCGGGGTCGTCGCCGCTGAAGGTGCTGCATATCAGCGACATCCATATGCGGCCCAAGCAGCGGCGCAAGCAGGCGTGGCTGCGGGAGCTGGCCCGCCTGGAGCCGGACTTGGTGGTCAACACCGGCGATAACCTGGCCCACCCGAAAGCGGTGCCCGCCGTGGTGCAGTCCCTGGGTGACCTGCTCTCGGTGCCCGGTGTATTCGTGTTCGGCAGCAACGACTACTTCGGGCCGCGGATGAAGAACCCGGCGAACTATCTGACCAATCCTGGGCATCGCATTCACGGCGAGCCGCTGCCGTGGCAGGACCTGCGGGCGGCGTTCACCGAGCGCGGCTGGTTGGACATGACGCACACGAAGCGCGAGCTCGAGGTCGGTGGACTGCGGCTTGCCGTGGCCGGCGTGGACGACCCGCACCTGTCCCGCGACCGCTACGACACCATCGCGGGCCCGGCCAGCCCGGCCGCGGACCTCACGCTGGGCCTGACCCACTCGCCTGAGCCGCGAGTGCTGGATCGGTTCGCAGCCGACGGCTACCAGCTGGTGATGGCCGGTCACACCCATGGCGGGCAGCTGTGCCTGCCGTTCTATGGCGCGATCGTCACCAACTGCGATCTGGACCGCTCACGTGCCAAGGGTGCGTCGCGGTGGGGCGCGCATACACAGCTGCACGTCTCGGCGGGTATCGGTACCTCGCCGTTCGCGCCGCTGCGGTTCTGCTGCCGGCCCGAAGCCACGCTGCTGACCCTGGTGGCTGCGCCGATCGGCGGCCACGACGCCAGCACGCGGGCGGGCCAGTCCCACCCGAGCGTTTCCGTTCGGTGACTGAGAAGGCCTCAATAGCCAGTCGCGCCCAGCCACGTTCGTGGGTGGACAACGCGGTCCGGTTGATTGAGGCCGACGCCCGGCGTAGCGCCGACACACATCTGCTGCGGTATCCCCTGCCTGCAGCCTGGTGCGACGGCGTCGACGTGCAGCTCTATCTCAAGGACGAGTCCACCCACATAACGGGTAGCCTCAAGCACCGACTGGCGCGGTCGTTGTTCCTCTATGGACTGTGCAACGGCTGGATCAGTGAGAACACCACCGTCATCGAGGCGTCGTCGGGGTCGACGGCCGTGTCCGAGGCGTATTTCGCGGCGCTGCTGGGTGTGCCGTTCATCGCGGTGATGCCGTCATCGACCAGCGCAGCCAAGATCGCGTTGATCGAATCCCAAGGTGGCCGTTGCCATTTCGTGGCCGAGGCGTCACAGGTGTACGCCGAGGCGGAGCGGCTGGCCGCCGAAACGGGCGGGCATTATCTGGATCAGTTCACGAATGCCGAGCGGGCCACCGACTGGCGTGGCAACAACAACATCGCCGAGTCGATCTTCGAGCAGTTGGGCGAAGAAGCTCATCCGATTCCGGAATGGATCATCGTCGGGGCGGGCACGGGCGGCACAAGTGCGACGATCGGCCGCTACATCCGCTACCGCCGCTACGCCACCCGGCTCTGTGTCGTCGATCCGGAGAACTCGGCCTTCTTCCCGGCCTACGCGCAGGGTCGTCGCGACGTGGTGACGGGGACGTCGTCTCGGATCGAAGGCATCGGCAGACCCCGGGTCGAGCCGTCGTTCCTGCCGGATGTGGTGGACCGGATGATCGCGGTGCCCGACGCGGCGTCAATTGCCGCCGCGCGGCACGTCAGCGCTGTACTCGGCAGGCGGGTCGGGCCTTCGACAGGAACGAATCTGTGGGGTGCGTTCGAACTGCTGGCCGAAATGGTCGCCGAACGGCGCAGCGGATCAGTTGTGACCCTGCTTGCCGACAGTGGCGACCGCTATGCGGACACCTACTTCAGCGACGAGTGGCTGACCAGCCACGGGCTCGACCCCTCGGCATTCTCAGAGGTGCTGGTCGAATTCGAGCGATCGGGGCGCTGGCCCTGATCGTCGGAATCACCGGTAAGGGGCCCGTCGGAGGTCAAGAACAGCCACAACGCGGCAAGGGCGAAGAATCCCAGATAGATCGAAGCTCCCAGCCCGGTCATCTCGTGCCTCAATTCATCGGTTAATACCGTCAGTGTGCATAACGCCACCGACAAGTCACATCCATCCCGCGGCGTGTCGTGACGTACGCCTCTACGCGGACGCGGCAGTGACCGCTGCCCTACTACGGTGCGGGTATGGAGCGGGTGCGTGACGAGTTGCGCCGCCCGGCGGTCTGGCTGGTCCCGCTGGTGGTCGCGGGCATCCAGCTTGCGGGCACCGCCGGACCTCGTCATCGTCGATTCGTCGACCCGCACTGGCTGCCGCTGAACTGGTTCGGCTACCTGCTGCTGATCGCCGGTCCGCTGACGCTTCTGCTGCGCACCCTGTACCCGTATGCGGTGCTGCTCGCCGTCTTGGCGATCACCGTGGTGTACAAGTCGGCCGGGTTCGGCTACGGACCGATCTTCGTGTCGTTGATCGTGGCGTTCCTGACCGCGGCCGCGGTCGGGCCGCGATGGCGCACGTATCCGCTGCCGCTCGTGGGCTGGGTGGCCGTGGTGTGGCTGATCCCGCTTCTTCGTGGCGAGGCTATGCCGCCTGCGGTGGTCAGCACCGGCATCGCGGCGTGGCTGTTGGTGCTGCTGGCCGCCGCCGAAGGCATCCGGCAGCGCCGCGCCGTGCTCGACGCGCGCCGGCAACGCAAGGCGGCGATGGCACGGGAGGCCCGAGCAGAGCAGGAGCGACGGGCCAGCCAGGCGCGGTTGTCGATCGCGCGGGAGCTGCACGATGTGCTCGCCCACAGCCTGTCGATGATCAACGTGCAATCCTCGGTGGCGCTGGAACTGCTCGGCGAGCATCCCGAGCGGGCGGGCCCGGCGCTGGCAGCGATCAAAGAGGCGAGCAGACAAGCGATTTCGGATGTGCACTCGTTGGTTACGGCACTGCGGGCGGAGAACGGCCAGCCCACTGCGCCGACGCCGGGGATCGCGGACCTGGACGGGCTGGTGGGTACGGCACGCACGACCGGACTGACCGTGACGACGGCCGTGCGTGGTGAGCCGCGGCCGCTGCCGGCGGTGATCGACGTCGCGGCAGCCCGTATCGTGCAAGAGTCGCTGACCAATGTGGTGCGTCATTCGACCGCCGAAAATGCCGACGTGACAGTGACTTACGGGACTGACCAGCTGGACGTCGCGGTCGACAACGACGGGCGGCCACTGAACGCGAGCCCGTCGTCGGGCGGCAGCGGGATCACGGGGATGACGGAGCGTGCCCGCGCACTGGGTGGCGACTTGTCGGTGCGTCGGCAACCCGGCGGCGGATTCAGCGTGCGTGCCACATTGCCCATCGAAAGCATTAGCGGCTCATGACAATTCGCGTTCTCGTCGCCGACGATCAGGCGCTTGTACGGGCAGGTTTCGTCGCGCTGCTCGACGCCCAGGACGGCATCGAGGTGATCGCACAGGCCGAGACGGGGTCAGCCGCATTGGCGGCCGCGCGTGACCTGCGGCCCGATGTGGTGCTGATGGATATCCGGATGCCGGACATGGACGGCCTGGCTGCGACGCGGGAGATCGCCGCCGATCCGGCGCTGTCGGGTGTCCGCGTGGTGGTGCTGACGACGTTCGAACTCGACGAGTACGTCTTCGAAGCGATGCGGGCCGGGGCGAGCGGGTTTCTGGTCAAGCACACCGAGCCGACGGAGCTGGTGCGGGCGGTCCGGGTGGTCGCGGACGGCGACGCGCTGCTGTCCCCTTCGGTGACGCGCAGGTTGGTCTCAGAGTTCGCGGCGCGCGCTAAACAATCGGGCGGTCCGCAGACCGCGCTGGCAGAACTGACCGCGCGGGAGCGTGAGGTGATGGCGCTGGTGGCGGAGGGTTTGACGAACGCGGAGATCGGCGAGCGTCTGTTCATGAGCCCGGCGACGGCTCGCACCCATGTGAGCCGGATCTTGACCAAACTGCGCGCACGGGACCGCACACAGTTGGTGGTGATGGCGTACGAGAGCGGACTTGTCCGGCCGGGCTGGCGGAGCTGATACGCGTGCGGGCGTATCGAGATTGGCGACTGCAGACGGATGCCATGACGGCGCCCGAGGCGCAAGCTCGATGGCATGAGCATCTACGAAATCTCCCCATCCGCAACTATGTTCCTGGCCGACGAGAACGAGCGATGGGGCCACTACGGCTGGCACCCCTGGTTCTTCGTCGCGCGCCTGGTGTTCCTGGCGCTGGTGATCACCGCCATCTGGCTGATCGTGCGAGCCCGACGTGGCCTCCACGGCATCCGTACGCTGCGCGACGCCTACGCCAAGGGCGAGGTCAACGAGGCCGAGTACCGCGAGCGCCTGGCTGTGCTGAAGGAAACCCGCCGCTAGTTGATGCGCTCACCCCGCGTGGACGAGCGCGACGATATGCGTTTGGCTTCACCGGCCGCCGGTGCGATACGCTGTCGTGGCTTCACGCGGGGTGTGGCGCAGCTTGGTAGCGCGCTTCGTTCGGGACGAAGAGGTCGTGGGTTCGAATCCCGCCACCCCGACTGCGTATGTACTGATTTCAGGCCGTGGCCGGTCGATCCGGTCGCGGCTTTCTTGCGTTCTGGCACGCAGTAGAACCGCTGGATCGATCAACACAAGCCGCGGCGAGTAAGTCGAATTTGTCTGGTCCGTAAATAGTTCCTATGTTTGCTGTAATCCGCGATAGCCAACACGAATTGTCGCAGGTTCACGTTCGGCGTAACGCAGCCGCCGAGGGTGATTGGTACGTCGCTGGGCAAGTCACAGACCATTGCTAGGACTACTAACAGCGGGCCGCGTCGACGCGAGCTGCGCTCCGAACGTACGACAACCTGACCGCTGATGAATACGGCGTCGACCTCGCAGATGTGTGGCATTTTTGTTTGCTTCGGTGTTGGTCAGCGGCGAGCTTCTGTTGCCTGTTCAATGACATTATTGGGTTTGCTTGTTCTACTGCCAGCTACTTGTTAACGTCACCCGCATCGCGGTGGGAAAGCTACGACGATGTGCGATAGAGCTATCTCGACAAGCATAGCCGTAGTGATCCTGTAGCTGCTCACACCACATCGAGGTGGCAGGGGGTACCTGTGTCGACACCATTGACGTCACTGCAGGCCGCGACCGCGACTCCACCCGCCTCGACATCTTCGCTGTGGCGCGCAGGTATCGCTGCACTCCGCGCGCGCACGGTCGGCTTGCTGAGTTCCCCGTCGGCGGCACAGGCAAGTACGTCAGAGATCTCGGTATCGACGACAGCTGCCTGCCGTGGACCACAGGCAGCTGGCTTCGAGTCGTCGAATGAATTTTCTGCATCTGACTTGGCAACCATTCCGGCGTCTCATTCGACGACAGATCCCGAGACACATTGCTGTCCAACGGAATTCAATCTCAATTCAGAGATTTGGACAAACGACATGAACCGATACCTCGCGTCGCTAGCGACATCCACCGCGATAGCTCTCGCTATCTGCCCAACCGTGCGCGCCGAGACGATGCTCATCGTGCCAGGCACGCGTTCCGAGCTATTCGGGGTGTTCCCACTCCCAGGTGTCGCCATCCCCGGATACCCGGCCAGCGTCGGCAGCGGGTTCTACCCTGACGCCGATGTCACCGTCATCGACTACCCCGCATCCAGTTGGCCATTGTCTGGGTTGAACACGCCAACCGTCGGCGCCTCCGTCGTGACCGGCGCAGCCAACCTCGACACCGCCATCAAAGCCGCAGACGGGCCGGTCCTCGTGACCGGCGCATCACAGGGCGCGATGGTGATCAACCGCGAACAGGACCGCCTGGCAAATGATCCCGATGCGCCACCACCGGATCAGTTGAAGTTCATCGTGTTCAGCGATCCGCAACGCGGCGTCTTCTCGACACTGCTTCCGGAAGGCACCTACATCCCCATCGTGGACTTTCAGACCCGTGCGCCGCTGGAGAGCCAGTACGACACGATCTTGGTGGTCGCGGAGTACGACGGTTGGGCTGATTTCCCTGATCGACCATGGAATCTCGTCTCTGTCGCCAACGCGCTGATGGGGGCGGCCACCGTTCATGGCACAGTAGCGCTGGTTGACCCCACGACCGTGCCCCCTGAGAACGTCACTGTCACAACGAATTCAAAGGGGGCGACAACAACCACCTACCTGGTACCGACAGAGCATCTGCCGTTGACTCAACCGCTGCGCAATCTCGGTGTGAATGAGCGGATCGTGGACAACGTCGACAAATTCCTTCGGCCCATCGTGAATGCCGGGTACTCCCGCAACGACGACGCTGCCGTCGCGCAACGGCCGTATGTGTCTCACGGCGAGATCCGTATCAACAAACCAGCGGCAGACCCAGCCATCCAGTCAGTGGCTACGACGCCCGATCCTGAACCGGAGGCGCCAGCCGACAAGACACAGGAACCCCAACGCGGCGCTTCCAAACCTCAACCCGAACCAGCGCAGCGGACTACCGCGACGCTCAACGACAAGCGCCGCGCGGACCGTCTATCTGAGCGCGATGACAGCCGTACCGAGCGACAACAGACGCGGCAGCAGGACCGCGAGGAACACGACGGCCAGAAGGACGGCGGCCAGAAGGACGACCAGTGAGCGCAACGGCTTCCGTAGCCAAGGCGCGAAGCGCATATTTCAGCGCGAAACCGCGACTTTGCGTCTCGCCGAGATGCTCAGCGGCAGCAGTTTGGATCCAGCACCGTGCACAGCGCCACCAGCGACTCACGTCGCGGTCGGTGGTAGACGTTCATGCCGCGCCGTTCCGATTCGACAAGTCCCGCCCGCCGCAGCTGAGTCAGGTGGTGGCTGACCGTCGATTCCGTCAGCCCCACCGTTGCAGCGAGATCCGAGCTGCACTCTTCGCCGGCTTCACTGCTGAACAGCAACGAGACCAGCTTGACTCGCACCGGGTCGGCCAGCGCCTTCAGTCGCAGCGCGATCTCCAGAGCCGCATCGTCCTCGAGTGGGCCGGCGGCGACCGGCGAGCAACACACCGGGGCAGAGATGTCGACCATCGGCAGCGTCTTGGGCATGTAAACAGGATGCCATAGGCTCTTGACATATATCGAAGAGGTGTGCATTATCGGCACTAGTTCGATATAAGTCACACAGGTGCGGAGGTCACCATGTCACGGGTCCAGCTCGCTCTCAACGTCGACAACCTCGATGAAGCCGTCCAGTTCTACTCCAAGCTGTTCAACACTGCGCCAGCCAAACTCAAGGACGGCTACGCCAACTTCGCCGTAGCCGAACCGCCTCTCAAGCTGGTTCTGTTCGAGAACCCAGGCACGGGCGGCACGCTCAACCACCTCGGGGTCGAGGTCGAATCCAGCGACACGGTTCACACCGAGATTGCCCGCCTCGCCGGCGAAGGACTGTTCACCGAGGAAGAGATGGACACCACGTGTTGCTTCGCCACCCAGGACAAGGTCTGGGTCACCGGACCCGCCGGCGAGAAGTGGGAGGTCTACACGGTGCTCGCCGACTCCGAGACGTTCGGCGCCACCCCGGAGCCAGCCGACGCACGACAGACCGCGTGTTGCGCCGGCGACTGCTAGCCGAATTCGCCGGCACGGCTCTGCTCGTCACCGTCGTCGTCGGATCGGGTATCGCCGCTGCGCAGTTGTCGCCCAACGACATTGGTTTGCAGCTGCTCGAGAACTCGACGGCGACCGCGATGGGCCTCGCGGTGCTGATCCTGCTATTCGGTCCGGTGTCCGGTGCTCACTTCAATCCGGTCGTATCGCTCGTCGACTGGTTGTTGGGCCGCCGTTCGGGTTCAGGAATCGGCGGCGCAGATCTGTTGGCCTACAGCGTTGTTCAAGTCGTCGGTGGCATCGCCGGCGCAGTGCTGGCCAACGTGATGTTCGACCGCCGCGTGTTCGAGCTGGCCACGAAGGACCGCGTCAGCGCTGGCCATCTCGTCGGCGAAGTAGTCGCAACGGCAGGCCTGATCGCGCTGATCTTCACGTTGGCGCGAACAGAACGGGCGGCATTGTCAGCCGCCGCCGTCGGCGCCTATATCGGGGCCGCCTATTGGTTCACCAGTTCGACCTCGTTCGCCAATCCCGCTGTGACCGTTGGCCGTATCTTCTCAGATACATTCGCTGGCATCGCGCCCAGTTCGGTTCCTGCGTTCATTGCCGCCCAGCTCGTCGGCGGATTCGCCGGCGCCGCTTTGGTTCTCGCGCTGTATCCCGACGTCGGCCAAACCGCCGACGACGTCGTCGTGCCCCACATCGAACCTTTGGAGTGACCGTGTCCAAACCGACAGTCCTATTCCTCTGCACGCACAACGCAGGCCGGTCGCAGATGGCGATGGGGTTCTTCGAGCGGTTCGCCTCAGACCAAGCCGCGGTCTACTCCGGGGGTTCCGAACCGGCCGACCACGTCAACCCGGCCGCCATCGCCGCGATGGCCGAAAAGGGCATCGACATCGCTCACAAACAACCCAACCGCTGGACCAACGAAATGGTCGAAGCGGCCGACGTGGTGGTGTCGATGGGATGCGGAGACACCTGCCCGGTGATCCCGGGACGCCGTTACGAGGAATGGACTCTGCCTGATCCGGCGGGACAGTCGCTGGATGCGGTGCGACCGATACGCGACGAGATCGAACGGCGCGTTCGGGGCCTTTTGGACGAGCTCGGCGTCAGCTCAACAACTGGTTAGGCGAAGATACCGACGCCAGGACCGGGCTTGGGCTGCAGCTTCATGTAGACCATCACCGAACTCAGCTCAACCATGCCGACCACCAGCACCGGCCACAGGCCACCGGCGATCAAGCTGATGAAAAGCGGACGTGGTGCGGGTGAGCGCTTGTCAGCCAGCCGCTTGCTCGCGGCATACGCCACGAAAGTGACAGGCAACCAGCCACACAGGTAGATCAACACCAATGTGTCGACCACGCGTAAAACCCCCTCGACCCGACAACGCTGGGAGCCGACTTCCCCACCAACTGTAGAACGAAACCAACCCGCACGACGCTAGGCTCGCGACCTTGCAGGTGGACTTGCGCTACAAGCGGTGGTTCCCGCCCTTCTCCAGTACTTTTCGGCCTCGGACCCAAACATTGCCGTATCGAGCCGAAAAAAGACAGCCTCCGTATGGGATCCGGTTGGGGATTCCGCAGCGGAATTGCGTTCTACGCCAGCATCACCAATCCTGATGCGGCCGTCGAGATGTGCGCTCGAAAGTAGTTTGACCCACGCCGAAGTGGGGAATTACATGGCCCGTGACTTTGCCATCCACGTCTGTCGAACCCAAACTCCCGCGGGCTGTCGGGCCTCTTTCATCGGCAGTCATCGACACGCTTCAACGCGGCCGGCCCGCCTTGCACGCCTGGCCGATCGACGTTCCGGTGTGTGAGGCCGACCCGTACGGCCTGGATCTACAGCTGGCGCTTTACGTTTGCTACGAATTGCACTACCGCGGATTCGCCGGGGTCAACCCGAAGTGGGAGTGGAATCCGGGTCTGCTGCATGCGCGCGGACGGCTCGAAGAGGCGTTCCTGAGCGCGGTTCGTCAGGACGTCGACGAGATCGGCTCGGGCCAAACCGCCGCCGACGAGATGGACCGGCTGTCGGTCGAGCCGATCGACGGCGAGGGCCCGTCGTACTACTTGAGGGACAAGGGCTCCTGGGAGCAGATGCGGGAGTACTTCGTGCACCGCTCGCTGTATCACCTCAAGGAGGCCGACCCCCACGCGTTCACCATCCCGCGGTTGATCGGGCAGGCCAAGGCGTCGTTCGTGGCGGTGGAATTCGACGAGTACGGCGGTGGCCGCGGAGCCCAGATTCACCAGCAGCTCTTCGCCGACCTGATGGACGCCGCCGGGCTCGACTCGACGTATCTCGCATTCATCGGCGAAGTACCCGCCGATGCGCTGGCGTCAGTCAATCTGATGTCACTGTTCGGACTGCATCGCGACCTGCGCGGCGCCGCGATCGGGCATTTCGCGTCGACGGAGATCACCTCGTCGCCCGGGGCGCGGCGACTGGCCGAAGCGCTCGAACGGATGGGCGCACCGCAGCCGTGCGTTGGCTTCTACCTCGAACACGTCGAAGCCGATGCGGTTCACGAACAAGTGGTCCGCACCGACGTCGTCGGCGATCTGATCGCACGGGAACCGCGGCTGGAGCGTGACGTCGTCTTCGGCATCAGGGCCCGTGACGTCGTCGAGGACCGCCTCGCGGCACATCTGATGGACTGCTGGACCGCGGGCCGCTCGTCGCTACGCCGACCGCTTGGCTGACTGCTCGGCTCGCCCGCGGCAGCGGTGGCTGGTGTCGCACAGCGGATAGCTCTTGCTGCGGCGGCATGTGCAGATCGCAACCATGAACCGGTCGGATTCCACGACGCTGCCGTCGGGCATCTCGATGCGCACCGGTCCCTCGACCATCACCGGTCCGGACGGAACGACTCGCACGATGCGGGATTCGTTGTCACTCATGGCTTGTCCGCTCGGATGACCAACAGTTCTTCCTCTCGGCGGCCGGGCTCGAGGCGACCCGTGTCTTCCAGCCACTGCGCGCGCGACGACAGCACCGGGCCGAACGGAATCCACTGCCATGCAATGACTTCGGCATCCAATCCGGCGCTCGCCAGCGTCGCAAGCGTTTGACGCGGGGCCGCGAACTCGGACTGCACCAGCAGCAGGCTTCCGCCGTCTGCGAGCAAGTGAGGTGCGGCCGCGCAGAGCGGGTCGAGGACGAGCCGCCCGTCGTATCCCGCATCCCACGCCCGCGCGGGCCCGATATGCGGTGGAGGCTGCGCGCCCTCGACGCTTGGATCATGCGGTACGTACGGCGGATTGCAGACGACGAGGTCGTAGGGGCCGAATTCGACGGCACGCGCCCATGATCCGAGGTGCACCGCGACGTCGACGCCGGCGGCCACAGCGTTTCGCCTCGCGCAATGCACGGCCCGGGGACAGATGTCGAAGGCGGTGACCTCTGCAGCGCCCTGCGCGTACGCGGCGACTGCCACCACCCCGGTGCCGGTACACAGGTCGGCAACCCGGTTTCGACGTGCCAGTCCCGTCTTCTCCATCACGTCGATGAGCAATTGCGAGTCTTCTCGCGGGGTATAGACGTCTTCTGCGATGGCTGGGATATCCAGGTCGGTGTATGCGGTTGTCAACATCGGCCTTTCGACAGTTCTTCGCTGCGTGTCACAGCACTGCCGTGATTAATGCCCCGTATCGCGGTTGTTAAACCGCTGCTACAGGTTTTGATTCGGTGCCTGGCGGGCACACCGGATCCGTGCACGCATCCGAGATCGCCGCGTTGCCAGTTCGGCTGGGCGCAGCCATCCGCCGCAGGATCTGCGGTCGTGCTCACCATGGGATGTGCTGCTGGCCTCGACCGTCGCCAACAGCAGGCTGATGCTCGCTCCGATGACGTCATGGTCGGGCGCGACGTTTTCAAGCCTGATGCCGTTGCGCTATGAAGGCCGACTGTGGTGGGTGCGTGCCCGGCTTGCGTCCGATGTCGACGCAGCGGGTTTGTCGCTCGACCCAATCCGCGAGCTAATCAGTTCCAGCGGAATCGATTTCGACATCGAACAGGCTGCAGGAATTCGCGGCGCCTTCTCGCCGATGGCCCGATTGACGCTTCGGAACCTCGATCCCAGCTGCGACGACATCGGCGTCGATCCGATATTGCACAGCGATTCGGAAGTAAGTCTGGAACCCCGCTGGCTCAGCCATTTCCGTCGCGCGGCTTATCGGCGCAGCCGCGAAGGCCGCACCGCCGCCTGACCTACGCGGTGAGCTCCTGGTCGGGCCCGGCCGTTCGTTTCAGTGAGATTCGGTGTGTAGCTTCTCCAGCAGTGAGCCGGCCGCCTCCTTGAGGAACAGTTCTTGGGAGTCGTCGCCGACCTGAACCAGTGCGATGTCGGTGAAGCCGGCCTCCCAGTACTTGCGGACCGCGTCGACGATCGCGTCGAGATCCGGTCCGCACGGGATGGATTCGGCCACATCCTCCGGCCGCACGAACTGCGTAGCACCGTGGAAACCGGCCGTCGTCGGCAAATCGGAGTTGACATGCCAGCCGCCGGCGAACCAGCGGAACTGGTCGTGGGCACGTCGCACAGCGGCATCGCGGTCCGGATCCCAGCAGATCGGTATCTGCCCGATCACCCGGACATCGTGAGGCAGCCCCGTAGCGCGTCGCGCATCGTGCCACGCATCGACGATCATCTTGTTCGGCTCGACGGCGATCAGATGGTCCGACAGCGGCGCGAACATCTCCACGGACCGCTCTCCCGACACCGCGGTGGCGATGGCGACCGGCGTCTCGGGGACGTCCCAGAGTCGCGCCGAATCGACTTCGAAGTACTCGCCTTTCCAGTCGACGAGCTCGCCGGTGAACAGCTCACGGATGATCTGAATGGCCTCCTTGAGCATCTGCTGGCGCCGCGACACCGTCGGCCAGCGGCCACCGACCACGTGCTCGTTGAGGTTTTCGCCGCTGCCCAGACCGAGGGTGAACCGTCCGTCGGCGAGTATCTGCAAGGTGGCGGCTTTTTGCGCGACGACGGCGGGGTGATAGCGCATCGTCGGGCATGTCACGTAGGTAAACAGCTCGACGTGGTCGGTGGCGTGAGCCACCGCGCCGAGCACAGACCACGCGTAGGGCGCGTGGCCTTGCGATGAGAGCCACGGGAAGTAATGGTCGGAAGACACTTCGAAGTCGAATCCCGCGCGCTCCGCCGAAACGGCATAGTGGACAAGCTCTTTAGGTCCACTCTGTTCTGTCATCAGGGTGTAGCCAAAACGCGTCATGCGTCCCGGATACCCGGACGCTCAGCCCTGAAAACGACTACAGCCGGGCCTTGACCGCCGCTGACAGCCGGGCGCCATCGGCCTTGCCCGCGGCGATCGCCGTCGCGGCCTTCATCACCTGCCCCATCTGCCGCATGCTGGGCCGCTCGCCGATGTCTTCGGCGACTTGCGCGATCGCGGTGTCGGCGACGTCGGCCAGCTCCGCCTCGGTGAGCGGCGTTGGCAGGTACTCGTCGATGACGCGGGCCTCGGCGTGTTCGTTGGCGGCGAGCTCCCCGCGTCCGTTCTGGGTGTATATCTCAGCCGATTCGGAGCGCTTCTTTGCCTCCTTGGCCAGCACCTTGAGCACCTCGGCGTCGGTCAGCTCCCACGACTCCTTCCCCGCGACCTCCTCTGTCTGGATCGCGGCCAACAGCATCCGCAGCGTCGCGGTGCGCAACTTGTCCTGCGACTTCATTGCGGTCGTCAGGTCTGAGCGCAAGCGATCCTTAAGTTCCGCCATGAGGCAAACGCTACGCCACGCCCCACACGCATCACGTTGTCAATTTGGACGGTGATCGACAGGATGGTGGCCATGAGCAACGACGCCGACGGGTCATCTACGGCCGGCCCGCCGCCGCCGGGCTATCCGCCGCCGGCCTACCAGGGCGATCCGGCGTACCAGAGCTATCCGCCACCCGGTGCCCATTCGCCTCCCGGATACCCACCTCCCGGGTATGCGCCGCCGCCCGGATACCCGCCGCCCGGTTACGGCCCGCCGCCGGGTTATGCACCCCAGCCCGGCTATCCGCCTCCGGGTTACCCGCCGCCCGGTTATCCGCCGCCTGGCTATCCGCCGCCCGGTTACCCGCCACCGGGTTATCCGCCGCCCGGGTATGCGCCGCGCTATGGACCTCCGGTGATGCCGCTGGCGCTCAAGCCCGGCGTCATTCCGCTGCGGCCGTTGAGCCTGTCCGACATCTTCAACGGCGCCGTCGCGTACATCCGGGCCAATCCCAAGGCGACGCTGGGACTGACCACCATCGTGGTGGTCATCGCCCAACTCGCGGCGCTGCTGTTGTCGGTGGGCCCCTTCGCCTTTACCGGCCAGCTCGAGCCGACACTGGCCGGCGGCGAGGTGTCAACGGGCATGCTGCTCGGCTCGTCGGCATCGAGCCTCGCCGGCGCGCTCGCGACCGGGCTGTCGTCGATCCTGTTGAGCGGCATGCTCACTGTCGTGGTCGGCCGGGCCGTCTTCGGGGCGAATATCACCATCGGCGAAGCGTGGCAACGACTTCGGCCGCGGCTGTGGGCGCTCATCGGCTTCACAGCGCTCGAAGCGATCGGCGCGGTTGTCTTGTGCGCAGTCGTGGTGGGCATCATCGTCGGGGTCGCGCTGGCCGCCAACGGCGCCGCGGCCGCCGTCGTGGGGGTGCCGTTGGTATTGGGATTGCTTGCGGCGCTGATCTATCTCGCCACGATGCTGGCATTCACGCCGTCGCTGATCGTGTTGGAACGCCTTGAGATCTTTCCTGCGATTGCGCGGTCCTTCAAGTTGGTCAGGGGAGACTTCTGGCGGGTGTTCGGCATCCGGCTACTCGCCGTTATCGTCGCCGAGGTTGTCGCCACCGCCGTCGCGGTGCCCTTCAGCTTCGGCGGTCAAATCCTCTTGATCTCCGCATCTTCCACGGTCGCAGCACTCATTGCGCTTGTCTTGCTCGCGATCGGCGGCGCGATCGCCCAGATCATCACCGCGCCGTTTACCGCAGGTGTCGTCGTCCTGCTCTACACCGACCGCCGCATTCGCGCGGAAGCGTTCGACCTCGTGCTGCAGACTGGCGCCGCGTGGGGGTCCGGTGCTCCGCCTGATTCCACAGACCATCTGTGGCTGACCCGCCAGGGCTGACGTGCCGACCATCGACATCGACCGTGATGCCGCTCACGAAGCCGCGCGACATGAGCTCGGAAAACCGATCTACCCCAAGGCATCACTGATCGACCGCATCTACGACTGGATCGGCGAACTGCTCTACAAGCTGTTAGTGAAGGGCTCCTCCCTGCCGGGTGGCTGGTTCACGCTCACTGTTCTGCTGATCCTGGTCGTGATCGCCGTCGTCGTCGCTGTGCAGATTGCGCGGCGCACGATGCGCACGAATCGCGGTGGCGGCTACGGTTTGTTCGGCGAACACGAACTCAGCGCCGCCGAGCACCGGGCGACGGCCGAACAGTTCGCCGCATCGGGTAATTGGGCTGCGGCCATCCGTCATCGGCTCAGAGCGGTGGCGCGGCAATTGGAAGAGACCGCGGTGCTCGACCCCGTCCCCGGCCGAACGGCAACCGAACTCGCGCGCGACGCCGGGCGCGCGCTGCCGAATCTTGCCACCGAATTGCTCCGCGCGGCAGAGGCTTTCAACGACGTCACCTACGGCGAACGACCCGGGACCGAATCGGCCTACCGGATGATCGCCGACCTCGACGACCATCTGCGGCTCCACACCCAGGCAGCCACCACTCCCGCAACTACTGCACCGCCCGATAGCTGGGCCGAAGTGCGATGACCGACGTCGATACCGCCGTCGGCCCCACCGTCGTCCAGCGGTGGCGCAGTGCGCGTTGGGTGTTGCTGGCAGTGGCCGTCATCGTCGGCGTCGCCGCGTTGAGCACCTATCTGACCGCCCCGCGGCCGGGCGGCCGGATGGATCCCGCCTCGACGTCGCCAGAAGGGGCACACGCGCTGGTCACGTTGCTGCGTGACCACGGAGTAGACGTGATCGCAGCCGACGACATCGGCGCGGTGGAGAGCGCCGCGCGTCCCGGCACGCTGCTGGTGGTTGTGCAGACCTTCCATTTGATCGATGACGACCTGCTGCGGCGGTTGGCCGACCTGCCCGGCGACCGGTTAGTGGTCGAACCGGTCTCGCGCACCCGCGAGGCGCTCGCGTCGGAGATCCGGCTCGACGGCGCAACTACGTTCGGCGGCGCAAAGCCGGACTGCGACCTGCGGGAGGCCAAGCGCGCCGGTGGGGTCCAATTCGGACTGAGCGACGCCTACAAGGCTTCCGGCGAGGTGCCCGTGACGCGCTGCTACGACGGCGCGCTGGTCCGGTACTCCCACGGCGGACGCGACGTGACTGTCGTCGGCACCGCCGACTTCATGACCAACGAGGGACTGCTGAAGGAAGGCAACGCCGCCCTCGCGATGAACCTCGCGGGGACGCGTCCCAGGGTGATCTGGTACGCCCCGCAGCACAGTGAAGGTGGCGGTGAATCAGGCGGCGGCGCATCCATTTCCGATTTCATCCCCGATCAGGTCACCTGGATTGTCTGGCAGCTGTGCCTGGCCGTCGCGCTGCTGGCGGTGTGGAAGGGCCGGCGCGTCGGTCCGCTGGTTGCCGAGCAGTTGCCTGTGGTCGTGCGTGCATCGGAGACCGTCGAGGGGCGCGGCCGGCTGTATCGGTCGCGGCGAGCACGTGACCGGGCCGCAGAAGCGTTGCGCACGGCAACCCTTCAGCGGCTACTGCCCCGCCTCGGGCTCGGGCACGGAGCGCAGCCGCCGGCGGTCGTGCAGGCCGTCGCCGAGCGGAGCGGGCTGAACCCACATGCGGTGGCGCACACACTATTCGGCCCGCCGCCACCAAGCGACCCCGTCTTGGTCAACCTCGCTCACGAACTCGACACCATCGAAAGGCAGGTCGCACAGTCGTGACTCAGCCAACAACACAGGACGCTGCGACATCAGAATCCGCGCGAAACGCCTTGCTGGCGTTGCGTGCTGAGATCGCCAAAGCCGTCGTCGGACAAGAAGCGGTGGTGAGCGGTCTGGTGATCGCACTGTTGTGCCGCGGTCACGTCCTGCTCGAAGGTGTTCCCGGCGTGGCGAAGACACTGCTCGTACGCACACTCGCGGCTGCGCTGCAGCTCGAGTTCAAGCGGGTGCAGTTCACCCCCGACCTGATGCCCGGCGACGTCACCGGTTCGCTGGTATATGACGCCCGCACGGCCGAATTCGAGTTCCGCACCGGACCGGTGTTCACGAACCTGTTGCTGGCCGACGAGATCAACCGCACCCCACCCAAGACCCAGGCCGCGCTGCTGGAAGCGATGGAGGAACGCCAGGTCAGCGTCGAAGGCGAGGCGCGGCCACTGCCCGATCCGTTCATCGTCGCCGCGACGCAGAACCCGATCGAATACGAGGGCACCTACCAGCTCCCCGAGGCACAACTGGACCGGTTTCTGCTGAAGCTCAATGTGCCACTGCCGCCGCGGGAACAGGAGATCGCGATCCTGGACCGGCACGCCCGCGGCTTCGACCCTCGCGACCTGTCCTCGGTGCAGCCCGTCGCGGGGGCCGCCGAACTGAGCGCCGGACGTGAAGCCGTGCGCCAGGTGCTTGTCGCCGACGAGGTGCTCGGTTACATCGTAGACATCGTTGGCGCAACACGGCATTCGCCGTCGCTGCAGCTCGGTGTGTCGCCGCGTGGAGCGACGGCTCTGCTGGCGACCGCACGGTCGTGGGCGTGGCTGTCCGGCCGCAACTACGTGACACCCGACGACATCAAGGCAATGGCCCGTCCCACTCTGCGGCACCGCATCCAGCTGCGCCCCGAGGCCGAACTGGAAGGCGCCAATCCCGACGGCGTGCTCGAGGGCATCCTCGCGGCCGTGCCGGTACCACGCTAGTGGTTCTCACCGGCCGCACCGGCCTGGTCGCGCTGATCTGCGTTCTGCCGATCGCTTTCTCACCCTGGCCTGCAACGACTTTCGTCGTTCTGCTGGCAGTCTTGACGGTGGCGGTGATCGTCGATGTTGCGCTCGCGGCGAGCACCCGCCGATTGGTGTGCAGCAGGCACGGGGAAACCGCGGCGCGGCTGGGGCAACCCGTCGATGCCGTGCTTGTCGTCGAAAATCCCGGCGGCCGTCGCTTTCGGGGGCAGATCCGCGACGCGTGGGCGCCGAGTGCACGCGCCGAACCGCGCACGCACCCGGTCGATCTCGGGCCGGGCCAGCGCGTTCGACTGGTCACGCAACTGCGTCCCGTTCGCCGCGGCGATCAGCGCTCCGCGCTGGTCACCGCCCGATCAATCGGGCCACTGGGGTTGGCTGGACGGCAGAGCTCGCACCGAGCGCCCTGGCAGATCCGGATTCTGCCGCCGTTCCTGTCGCGCAAGCATCTCCCGTCGCGACTGGCCAAATTACGAGAGCTCGAAGGCATGACGCCGGTGTTGATCCGCGGCCAGGGCACCGAATTCGATTCTCTGCGTGAATATGTCATCGGCGACGACGTCCGCTCCATCGACTGGCGTGCCACCGCACGGCGCGCCGACGTCGTGGTGCGCACGTGGCGGCCCGAACGTGACCGCCGTGTGGTCATCGTGCTCGACACCGGCCGCACGTCGGCAGGCCGCGTCGGCGTCGACCCGACCGCCAGCGATCCCGGCGGCTGGCCCCGGCTGGACTGGTCGATGGACGCCGCGCTGCTGCTGGCCGCGCTCGCCGCGCGCGCGGGAGACCACGTCGACTTCATCGCCCACGACCGCCTACCCCGGGCCGGCGTGTACAACGCCTCGCGTACGGAGCTGCTGGCACAGCTCGTCGAGGCGATGGCCCCGCTGCAGCCGGCCTTGGTCGAATCCGATTCGCGCGCCATGGTGGCCGCGGTGCAGCGCCGTATCCGGCGACGCGCCCTGGTGGTGCTCCTGACGGACCTGAACGCGTCGGCGCTTGACGAAGGCTTGATGGGCGTGCTGCCGCAGCTATCCGCCAAGCATCAGGTGCTGTTGGCTGCGGTCTCCGATCCGCGCGTCGAGCTACTCGCCGCAGGCCGCGCGGACGCGGCCCAGGTGTACGACGCGGCCGCCGCAGAACGGGCCCGCAACGATCGGCGAGACATCGCGTCACGGCTACGTCGCTCCGGCGTCGACGTGGTTGACGCCCCGCCGGAAGAATTGGCCCCGGCACTGGCCGACCACTACCTCGCGATGAAGGCCAGCGGCCGGCTCTAACCCGTGGGCACCACGTCAGGCGCGTCCTCGACGTCGCCTGATTCGCCCGCTCTGGCGGCTTTGCGTCCGAAGTGGAATATGTAAGACAGGAACGCGATTTCGGCCGCCACGCCGATACCGATGCGGACAAACGTCGGCAGCGGCGACGGCGTCACCATCGCCTCGATCAACCCCGATACCAGCAGCACACCCACGAGGCCGACCGCGACCGCGACGACGGCCCTGCCCTGTTCGGCCAGCACCTGCCCGCGCGCCCGGTTGCCGGGCGACACCACCGACCAGCCCAGCCGCATTCCTGCCGCACCAGCCAAGAACACCGCCGTCAGCTCGAGCAGTCCGTGCGGAGTCAGTAGGCCCAGCAAGATGTCGGCCTTCCCGGCGTCGAACATCAAACCGGCGATCACTCCGAGATTCGCCGCGTTCTGGAACAGCACATACGGGATGGGTAGCCCGAGCAGGACCGCGAACCCGATGCATTGAGCGGCAACCCACGAATTGTTCACCCACACCTGTAACGCGAACGACCCGGCCGGATTCTCGCTGTAGTAGGAGGCGAAGTCCTTGTTCACCAATTCGTCTATCTCGCTTGGCGTTCCGATGGCTGACTGCACTTCGTGATTACCCGACACCCACATGGCGATCAGCGCGGTGACGAAGAAGAACACCACCGCGGTGCCCAGCCACCACCGCCAGGCCCGGTACGCGACGACCGGGAACGACACCGTCCAGAATCTGATGAACTCGCTCCACAGCGGCGCATGCGCACCCGTCACCGCCGAACGTGCCCGCGCCACCAAGCCGGACAGCCGGCCGATCAGCACTGAGTCGGACGACGCCGACCGCACCATCGACAAGTGGGTCGATACCCGCTGGTAGAGGTCGACCAGTTCGTCCACCTCGGCACCCGTCAACCGCCGACGCAGCTTCACCAGCGCCTCGAGCCGGTCCCACGTCGGGCGATGCGCGAGTACGAACGCGTCGACATCCACCTGGCAAATCCTAGTAGCGTGGGCGGTTATGGTCCGCCAGCAAGAACCCGTGGTGACCGGGGACGCGGTGGTGCTGGACGTGGCGATCGCGCAGTTACCGGTGCGGGCGCTGTCGGCGATGATCGACATCGCCGTGATATTCGTCCTCTACATCATCGGCGTGCTGCTGTGGGCGGCCACACTGCTGGACCTCGACGATGCGCTGTCGGCCGCGGTGCTGATCATCTTCACCGTGTTGGCCTTCGTAGGCTATCCGATCGCATTCGAGACCGCAACGCGCGGGCGGTCACTCGGCAAGATGGCACTCGGCCTTCGCGTGGTATCCGACGACGGTGGCCCGGAACGGTTCCGGCAGGCCTTGTTTCGCGCGCTGGCCGGCGTGATCGAAATCTGGACCTTCGCCGGCGGCCCTGCGGTGATCTGCAGCCTGTTGTCGCCCAAGGGAAAGCGGATCGGCGACATATTCGCCGGCACGGTGGTGATCAGCGAGCGAGCGCCCCGGCTCGCACCGCCGCCACCGATGCCACCGCAGTTGGCGTGGTGGGCGTCCTCGCTCCAGCTGTCCGGCCTTCGTCCCGAGCAGGCCGAGCTGGCCCGTCAATTCCTTTCGCGCGCATCGCAATTGGATCCCGGCGTACGCGACCAGATGGCCTACCGGATCGCGGGTGAAGTCGTCGCGCAGATATCGCCTCCACCTCCGCCTGGCGCGCCGCCGCAGCTCGTCCTCGCTGCTGTGCTCGCCGAGCGGCATCGGCGGGAATTGGCGCGGCTGCAAGCACCTCCGGCAGCACCGCCGCACCTGAGCCCGCCCGCCGCACCACCTCCGCCATGGAGTCCGCCACCCGCCTCGCCGGACGGCGGCGGGTTCATTCCGCCGAGCTAAGGGACAGACGTCGTGAACAGGAACGTGTACATGCGCGGCTTTGCGGTCGGTGCGCTCGTCCTGAGCCTCACAGGGTCTGGAACCGCTTCCGCCGACGAGTCGGTTGGACAGCCAAGCGTCACAGCGACGTTCACCGTCGGCGCCGGTCCGATGCTCGACGTGGCGACAGACCCTTCCACTCACCTCGCATACGTGACGAGCAGCGGCGACGGCTCCCTGTACGCCGTCGACGCCCAATCGCGCACCGCGACAATCAAGGTGGGTGAGGCGCCCTCTGGGGCAGCCGTGGATCCGACCACGCAGACCGCGTACATCACGAGCGAAAACACTGTGTCCGTCGTCGACCTCGCGTCACGCGCCGTTGCGGGGACGATCGCGGTCGGCAACGATCCGCAAGGTGTCGAGGTGGATCCGTCGACCCACACTGTCTATGTCGCGAATGTGGCTGACGGCACGGTCTCGGTGATCGACGCGGTATCCCGGGCGGTGACCGCGACGATCAAGGTCGGCAACTCGCCGGCCAAGATGGGCGCCGATCCGCTGAGCCACCTCCTCTACGTGTCCAACCGGGGCGACGGCACAGTGTCGGTCGTCGATCCCGCGAAATCGGCGGTCATCCAGACAATCCCCGTCGGGCGAGGTCCGAGCGACGTCGCGGTGGACCCGCCCACCCATACCGCGTTCGTCCCCAACGCGCACGACGATTCGGTGTCGGTCCTCGATCTCGACAATCTGGCAGTCATCGCCACGATCGAGGTCGGGAGTCAACCCGTTGCGGCGACAGTAGATTCCGACGCGCACAGCGTTGTCGTCACCAACTTCGGCAGCGCCTCTGTATCGGTGATCGATACCAACCAACGGGCTGTCACCGATACCGTCGAGGTTGGCAACGGTCCGCAATACGTCGCTGTGGATCCGACCACGCACATCGCCTGGGTCGTCAACGAAACGGACAATTCGATCTCGGTGATCCAACGCTAGCCACCGCATCAGCGGTAGCGCAGGCCGAGCAGCATCAGCGCGGCTCCGATCACGCCGGTGGCGCTGCGGGCGTGATTCCATGCCGTCCACGTCGAGAAGTACGCCTGCCATTCGCGTGCCGCATCGGCGGGCGACAAGCCGACGGGGTTCAGGGTGTCTAGGTGGTTGTTGAGCGGCACGTTGAACGCCATCGTGATGATCGCGCCGAGGATGGCGAAGACGGCACCCGCCAGAAGCCAGGCGCTGCCGGGCTGTCGCAGCTGGATCACGGCGATGACACCGACCACCAGGGCCAGAATCGTCGCCCCGAAGTAGGTGAGTAGAAACGCGGCGTTGGAGTTCGCCTCGGTGTTGATGCCGCGCATCGCAGTGAGGGCGTCCAGCGGGCCGGTGCGGTCAAGGCCGCGCATCACGAATGTGGAGAACACATACATCATTCCGCTTGCGACAGCAGACAGGATCGCGGCGATGGAGGTCAGGATGACGAAGGGGCTCGTATTCATGGGCTGAAGTCAACCGGGCCGTATCGCGATGATCCATCGTTTGCCGTCCGAACCGCATACGCGTGCGTCTACGCCTGTCCCACGGTGCGATAGAGCTTGACCGACACGGCGGTCAGCCACGCCCAGACCAGGATGACGGCAGCCGTGAACACCAGAATCGTTGCGGCGCCTCCGGATCCGGAAGACAGTGCGATGAAGCTGCCGCCGAACGCGACGCCCGTGATTCGTGAGAACCATGCCCACGAGGCTTGCCCTGCGCGGCCGAACCACGCCGCCAGCACGAAACATGCAGCGATCAGGCAGGCGAAACCTAGGCCCGCCACTGCGAAATGGACCATGCCGTGCCAGCTGACTTCGCCTATGCCTGGCGGCGTGCCCGGCGGGAAGCCGTCCGACGGGTCGGGCCGGAAGAAACCCGCGACGACGAGCGCAGCGCCGTATCCCCCGACCAGACCCGACGCCCATGCCGACAAGCGACCTGGTCCGAGCGCACGCCGGACGCCAACCGCCGCGGCGATCGTCATCGCGCCGGTGATGAGGAAGTTGGCGATCTGGATCCAGCCCAGGTCCCCGTTGGCGAGCTGACTGGCCGCGTGCCGCGTCGGGTCGAACCCATCGCGAGTCGCGGCCTGGACCGCGACCACCACGACATAGATAGGGCCGACGATGACGCCGTAGCCGAGCAGGGACTTGGTGATCCGCACCGGTAGTGGCGGGCAATCGGTGGTGGTCATGACGTCCTCCATGTCAAACTGGAACTAGACGGTACAGTACCGAGAACTAGACTGTCTAGTACTGCATAGAGGAGGCGGCATGACCGAACCGGTGCTCGGACGTTCGGCGCTCAAGCGACAGACAATCCTGTCGGCGGGCCGCGACCTGTTCTTGAGCAACGGCTATCAGGGCACCAGCGTCGACCAGATCGCCGCGTCGGCCGAGGTGTCCAAGCAGACGGTCTACAAACACTTCGGCGACAAACAGGAACTTCTGCTGGCGATCGTGAACGGCGCGCTAGAGACCACCGTGACACCGTTCCTCGGGCGGATCGCCGCGCTGGCGAAGACCACCGACCTGCAGGCAGATCTGACGGATCTCGCGGCCGACTACCTCCGCGCGGTGCTGCAGGAACCCGTCGTGCAGTTGCGCCGACTGGTCGTCGGTGAGGCGAACCGGGTGCCGGCACTGGCCCAGCAGTACTACGAACAGGCGCCGGCCCGCACGCTCGCTGCGCTCGCCGAGTGCTTCTCTGCGTTACACGACCGCGGACTGCTAGATGTGCCCCAACCCACTTTGGCCGCAGAGCATTTCGCTTTTCTCATCGTCGGGCGGTGCATCGACCAGGGGTTGTTTTGCGGAGGGCCGCAGGTGCTTTCGAGTGTGGACGTCGACGGCTACGTCAGCGCCGGCGTACGCGTCTTTCTGGCCGCCTATCAACCACGCACGGGATAGGCTCCCGGCGTGGACGCCGTGGTCGGCCTGCTCGACGGTGTGAGAGCGCGAGGCGCATTCGTGTTGCGGATGATGATGGATCCGCCGTGGTCGATGAGCATTCGCGACGAGGCACCGCTGACGTTGATCTGCCAGATCCACGGCAACGCCGCGATCGTCCGCCAGAGCAGCGAAACGATCTGGCTCCGACCCGGTGACGTCGCGCTGACCCGCGGCACCGAGCACTACATCTTCGCCGACGACCCGGCCACCACCCCGATGGTCGTCATTCATCCGGGGCAGCGCTGCACGACGCTGTCCGGTGAGGATCTGCGGTTCGAAATGTCGATCGGGGTGCGCACATGGGGCAACAGCCCGTCGGGGGCGAACCGGTCGGTCATCTGCGCCTACGAGGGCCGCAGCGAGGTGAGTGCGCGACTTCTCGACTCGTTGCCGACCGTGTTGGTGCTGCGCGCCGACGAATGGGACACGCCACTGGTGAATCTGTTGGCCACCGAGGCCGGTTGCGACGGCTCAGGCCAGGAGGCATACCTGGACCGATTGCTCGACCTACTGCTGATCGCGGTGCTGCGGACGTGGTTCGACCGCGACGCAAACGCGCCGACATGGTGGCACGCCGAGCACGACCCCATTGTCGGCCCGGCGCTGAAACTGATCTACAACAATCCTGCCCATCCGTGGACGGTCGCCAATCTCGCTGCTGCCGTTGGCTGTTCGCGTGCGGTATTCGCCCGCCGCTTCACCGAACAGGTCACAGAGCCGCCGATCGCTTTCCTGACCAGTTGGCGGCTGGCACTAGCGGCCGACCTGCTGCGGACCAGTCAGGCCACCATCGCCGCCGTGGCGCGCCAGGTCGGCTACAGCACACCGTTTGCATTGAGTAGTGCGTTCAAACGCGCTTACGGCGTCAGCCCAAACACGCACCGCGCGACCTCGGCCTATTCGGCCGATGCGACGGGAGCGCTCTGATGCCGGGCCGCGAGCACTCCGGCAAGCGACGTCGTCGCAACGGTGACCAGTGCGCCGAGCATCAATGCCGACGGCTCACCCGGCCCCAGCAGGTGCTGCTCGGTGCCCAGCGTCGCAGCGGCGACCGGAACCCCGAGCTGCGCGGCGGCCAGCACCGCCAACGTCAGCGGCTGCCCGAACAACCGGCCCACACAATGCGCGAGCACCGCGCCCAGCCCCAGGCCGACGCCGAGCAGGATCAGCCAGGGATGTTCCCCAAGCTCGCGTACCTGCAGCGAGGCGCCCAGCCAGACGAAGAACAGTGGCCCGAAGAAGCCCTCGGTGATGCCGAACAGCTGGCGCGCGAGCCGGCGCGGTTCGCCGACCGCCGACACCACCAGGCCCAACGCGAAGCCCGCCAACATGATCGATACGTGCGTGCCGATCGCCAAGGCGCACAACGTGAACAGCACGATCATGCTGAGCCGCAGTTCGAGCGCGAAGCGGCGCTTCTGCGAGAAGTAGTGTAATCGCCTTCGCCATCCACGGCGGTGGGCCGTCCACAGCCCGAAGTACAGGGCGACCGCGCAACCGGCGATGGCCAGCGCCCCGAGGGCCGCGCGGGGCGCTTGTCCAGGGTTGATCACCAACGGCAGCAACACGATTGACGTGGCGTCGGCGATGGCGATCTGCGCCGTCACCGATAGCACTGGCGCACCGCCGAGGCCCAGCGAGTCGATCACCGGAAGCGCAAGGGCCGCCGAGGATGACGCCATCAGCACTGCATACAGCGCTGCGTGCCCGGTATCGAATGCCTGTGCCAGCACCACACCGAGGACAGCCGCGGCAGCTCCGACGGCGACCGCACGGACCAACGCCCTCGGGATCGCCGTTCGCAGCGTCGTGTCGCGCACGGGCACGTGGGTGCCGACCACGAACATCACCAGCGCGAAGCCGATGTTCGCCAGCAGCGTGAACGTCGGATTGGTGTGGTCGACGATGCCGAACCCCGTCCTGCCGACCACCAGGCCCGCGATCAACTCGCCGATGACGACGGGAATCGCAAACCGCGGCATCGATGCGAGCAGTGGTCCCGCCATCCCGATGACGGCGAGCAGCGCCAGCGTGTCGAGACCGAACATGTCAGCGCACTATTGCCAGGACGCCAAATGGCAAGGAATATCGGTATTTTCGTCGGTGAGATAGCTGGCACAAACGCGGTGATAGCCGTCGGCGATCTGTAGCGCGTATCCACCAGTCGCGCTGCCGCGCACGAGCAGGATCGGCGAGAGTTTCTTGCCGTCACTGATCTTGGATAGATCCGATCGCACGTGAGCGTTGGTCTCGGCCAACAGCTTCAGACTGGCAGCACGCAAGATGTCCTTGGCCTTTTGATATACCGGCTTCGCCGCCTTGAGCGCGGCGACGGTCTTGTCCACCGAGTCCTTCTCGGCGAGCATGCTCAGGTAGGCCGCCGCCGCGTCGTAGTCGTGAGCCTCAGGTTGGTCCAGCCACTTAACCGCCATGGCCGGTCACGTTACTCAGCTGCTGATCCAGTTTCCGTGGAATCCGAACGGGACACGCTGCGGCAGCTTGATTCTGGCAACGGGCTGTGCGGTGAAGTCGGACGCGTCGATGATCACCAGATCACTGCCGTCGCGCGCGGGGTCATAGACGTAGCCGATGTACCAGCCACTGCTCTCGTCGGCGGCGCCTGAACCCGGCACGAACACCGCTTCACCTGGGACGCCTGGTGCCGCGGCCGTGCCGAATGCGTGCTCCACCGCTTCGCCGGTGTTCAGGTCGTATCGGACCAGGCTGTGGTCGCCGACCGAGACCGCGTAGCGCGCGGGCAGCGTGGCCAGCCGGTCGTCGATGCGGGGGAACTCGACCGCGAGGTCGTCCAGCTGACGTTCGGTGACGACTCCCCTGTCAAGGTCGATGGTCCAGCTCCACAACACGCCGTCAGCATCGAATCCACCGCTGTGCCGCCACAATTCCGGATAGCGGACCGCTTGCAGCACAATCGAATTGTCGTGGTCGTACGCATTGGCGACGTGGAAGACGTAGCACGGGTCGATCTCGAACCACCGAACTTCGCCGAACGGGTCGTCGCGCCGCATCACACCCAACCGCGCACCGTACTCGTCGCTCCAGCGGTAGGGCATGTCCGATTCGCCCTTCAGAGCGATATCGAGATTGAACACGATCGGCAGATCCATGAAGATGACGTGCTCGGCGGTCAGGGCGAAGTCGTGCATCATCGTCAACGCTGGAACATCCAGCGGCCGGTTGATGGTCAGCTCGCCATTGGCGTCGGCGCGGTGGTAGGTCACATGTGGCTGGAAAATGTTGCCGTAGCCGAAGAAGTGGAGCTCGCCGGTCGTTGGGCAGATCTTCGGATGCGCGGTCATCGAATCGACAAGCTTGCCGCCGAAGTCGTATGCGCCCACCGTCTCCAGATCGTTGGTGATCTCGTACGGCAGTGACGACTCGACCAGCGCCAGCGTCTTGCCGGCGTGGTTGACGACGTGGGTATTGGCCGCGGCAGCTCGCAGGTTGCGAGTGCCGTCGGCGTTGTACAGCGGGAAAGGCTCCTTGAAGCTATCCGTGCGCACCCAGCGGTTGCGGTACCAGGCGGCCCGTCCGCCCTCGATGCGCACGCCGTGGATCATGCCTTCGCCGGTGAACCAGTGCGCGGTGGCCTGTCGCGGGTTCGGTCCGTTACGCAGGTACCAGCCGTCGAGTTCGGGGGGGATCGCGCCTTCGACGGGCAGGTCGAATTCGGTCAGTTCATCGGCGACGGGCGCGAAATTGTCTCGCTGGAAGAACTCGCCGGTGCCGAAGAGCGTTGAGGTGGTTTCTGTCATAGGTCAAACATGACATGTCCATAGTGACATGTCAATAGTGAAGTATGATCACTTTGTGAGTCTTCGGATTGCGGCCCTGGGGCTGCTGGCGCACCAGCCCGGCAGCGGGTATGACCTGCTCAAACAGTTCGAGAACTCGATGGCCAACGTCTGGCCGGCGACCCAGAGTCAGCTCTACGGCGAGCTCAACAAGCTCGCCGACGGGGGCCTGATCGAGGTGTCCGCGATCGGCCCGCGCGGTCGCAAGGAGTACCGCATCACCGACGCCGGCCGCGCCGAACTTCGCCGCTGGGTGGCCAATCCCCAGGACGACCCGCCGTTTCGCAGCACCCCATTGCTGCGGGTGTTCCTGCTTGGCGAGATTCCCCGGGAGGATGCGCGCAAGCACATGGTCGCGATGGCCGAGCACGCAGATGCCGAGGTCACACGACTCGAAGCGCTTCGCGACTCCATCGATTGGGGCGAGGACGAGTGCCTGTTCTATGGGCGTGCCGCGCTGGAGTACGGACTGCGGGTGAATGCGATGGAAGCGGACTGGGCGCGCTGGGTGATCGCGTCCGTCGACAAGGGTGCCGGGAAATAATCGTTGCATCGCGATAGTTTCCGATATATCGTCAACGTATCGGAAACGCATACGGCGGTTCCGTCCCAAACGTTAAGGAACCAACACACATGAGCAACCCATTCACACCACCTCCCGGCGGATTCGGTTTCGGCTTCGGACCCGGCGACCGTCGCGCCTTCCATCAGCAGCGTCGGCAGGCCCGCCGCGAGTTCCGCGACCATTTGCTTGACCACCTGCGCGAGCAGGACGCCGCCCACGACGGTCCCTTCGGCCCTGGCCCCGGATTTGGACCGGGCCGCGGCTTCGGCCCTGGCCGAGGCGGCTTCGAGTTTGGCTTCGACCCCCGCGGCGGTTTCGGTTTCGGCTTTGGCCACGGTCCACGCGGCCGTGGACGCGGCGGACGCGGTCGCGGTAAGCGCGGAGACGTGCGTGCCGGGATCCTCAAGCTGCTGGCCGAGCGGCCGATGCACGGCTACGAGATGATCCAGGAGATCGCTGAGCGCAGCCAGAACCTCTGGCGGCCCAGCCCCGGCTCGGTCTACCCGACGCTGCAGCTGCTGGTCGACGAGGGTCTGCTGGTGGCACGCGAAAGTGAAGGCAGCAAGAAGCTTTTCGAGCTGACCGAAGAGGGCCGCGCGGCCGCTGACAAGATCGAGACCCCGCCGTGGGAGGAGATCGCCGAGGGTTGGAAAGATGAAGCGCCCGGGCACGTGAACCTGCGCGCGGCGGTGGGCCAGCTGATGGGCGCCGTCGCTCAATCGGCATACGCCACCGATGAAGAGCAACAGCAGCGGATCGTCGACATCGTCAACAACGCCCGCCGCGAGATCTACGGCATCCTCGGCGAATCCGACTAAGACGGAATAAGCCCAGCGGGACTGGTGTACGGAATCTATATGCAAACCTTCCCGCTGGGCTCATTCCACGTCGGCCGCGTCGGATTCGGCGCGATGCAACTCCCCGGTCCGGGTGTGTTCGGACCACCACGCGATCACGAACAGGCGCTGGCCGTGCTGCGACGCGCAATTGAGATGGGCATCAACCACATCGACACCGCGCAGTTCTACGGACCCAATGTCTCCAACGAGCTGATCCGCGAAGCCCTGCACCCCTACCCGAAAGACCTCGCTCTGGTCAGCAAGGTGGGTGCGCGCCGCGACGACGCCGGGACGTGGCTGCCCGCACAGGAGCCCGACGAGTTGCGGGCCGACATCGAGGAGAACCTGCGCACGCTGGACATCGACCGCCTCGCCGCGGTCAATCTGCGCATCCATGCCGGTGATCCGAGTTCTGTCGGCCCGGTGGACCTCGAGCTGTTCGACCGGCAGCTGACCGCGATGATCAAGGCCCGCGACGAAGGTCTGATCGCCGGCATCGGCCTGAGCAGTATCAGCCTCGAACATCTGCAGATCGCGCTGGACCGCACCGAAATCGTGTGTGTGCAGAACGCCTACAACCTGGTCGATCGGATCTCACAGCCGGTGCTCGACGCCTGCATCGAACGCGATATCGCGTTCGTCCCGTTCTTCCCGCTCGGCTCGGGATTCACTGCCGACAATCCTGTGCTCGGTCATCCTGCGGTTCAGAGCGAGGCGTCGAAACTCGGCCGCACGCCAGCCCAAATCGCACTGGCATGGACGCTGTCGCTCGCGCCGAACGTATTGCTGATTCCGGGCACATCGTCGGTGGCACACCTCGAGGAGAACACGGCCGTCGCCGACATCGAACTCGACGAGGACACCAAGCGTCAGCTCGACGCCGCGGCCTAACTGACGTCGACCCAGTCCAGCGTGCGCTGCACCGCCTTCTGCCAACCCGCATAACCTTCGGCGCGCTGCTCATCTGACCACTGAGGCGTCCAGCGCTGGCCCTCTTGCCAATTGGCGCGAAGATCGTCGGGATCCTCCCAGAACCCGACGGCAAGGCCCGCGGCGTAGGCCGCACCCAGTGCAGTCGTCTCTGCGACAACGGGTTTCACAACGTCGACGCCGAGCACGTCCGCCTGGATCTGCATGCACAGATCATTCGCGGTGATGCCCCCGTCGACCTTGAGCACCTCCAAGTGCACACCCGAATCGGCCTCCATCGCGTCGACTACGTCGCGGCTCTGATAGCAAATCGCTTCCAGCGTCGCGCGGGCCAAGTGCGCGTTGGTGTTGTACCGAGACAGGCCGACGATCGCGCCGCGGGCATCCGAACGCCAGTACGGTGCGAACAACCCGGAGAACGCCGGCACGAAGTAGACCCCGCCGTTGTCGTCGACTTGACGCGCCAGCGCTTCGCTTTGTGCGGCGCCGCTGATGATGCCCAGTTGATCGCGCAGCCATTGCACCGCCGAACCAGTGACCGCGATCGAACCCTCCAGTGCGTAAACGGGTTTGGCGTCAGCGAACTGGTAGCACACCGTGGTCAGCAGACCGTTTTCGGATCGCACTATCTTCTCGCCGGTGTTGAGCAGCAGGAAATTCCCTGTGCCGTAGGTATTTTTGGCCTCGCCGGCATCCAGGCACACCTGCCCGACCATCGCGGCCTGCTGGTCGCCGAGGATCCCGGTCAACGGCACCTGCCCGCCGACGGGACCGTCGTCACGTGTGATGCCAAAAGACTCCGGGAATGACGACGGCTTGATCTGCGGCAGCATCCGACGCGGAATGTCGAAGAACGACAACAGCTCGTCGTCCCAGTCCAGCGTCTCCAGATTCATCAGCATCGTGCGGCTGGCGTTGGTGACGTCGATGGCGTGCACACCGCCGCGCGGGCCGCCGGTCAGATTCCACAGCACCCAGCTGTCCGGTGTACCGAAGATCGCATCGCCGTTCTCGGCGTCACGGCGCACACCGTCGACGTTCTCGAGGATCCATTGCACCTTGCCTGCCGAAAAATATGTGGCCGGCGGCAGACCGGCCTTGCGGCGGATGACATCGCCGCGACCGTCGCGGTCCAGCGCCGAGGCGATGCGATCCGTGCGGGTGTCCTGCCAGACGATCGCGTTGTAATACGGCCTGCCGGTCTTGCGGTTCCACACCAGCGCGGTCTCCCGCTGATTGGTGATGCCCAGCGCGGCCAGATCCGTCGCCGACAGTTTGGTCCTGTTCAGCGCGGACATGACGACCGACGCCGTGCGCTCCCAGATCTCGACGGGGTTGTGCTCCACCCAGCCGGCCTTCGGCAGGATCTGCTCGTGTTCGAGCTGGTGACGGCCGACTTCGGCGCCGTCGTGGTCGAAGATCATGCACCGGGTGCTGGTAGTGCCCTGGTCGATCGCTGCGACGAACTCGGCCAACTCTTGCTCCCTCCTCACGGCGTCGTTCCAATCGACCATCGTGACTCGCTGATAGACGCCCTGTCAGCTTCTTCTCACGCAGCGCGCGCGTGAAGGGCCAGCCCAGCCCGGAGAATGTTCCGCGCGGCTTGTTCGTCAGCGTTCGCGGTGTGCCCACATGCCTTACATCTGAACAGGGCCAATGATTGCAGTCATCATCGCTAGCGTACGAATCAAGTCCGACAAGAATCCCGGTGACAGATTCAAGTTCCCGATAACCCCGCCGGATGACACCGAGCGCATGATGGATCACATGTCATTGCCGACCCGCGACATTGACCGCATGCCCAGAGGTGGACCGGACGCTTCGTGTCTCGACCGGCTGTTGCAGACCGATCGGCCGGAATACCTCGACCGCGACGACGTCGACCAGTCTGTCAAGCGCAGCGTGATTCGCGCGCTCGAGTGGACGGGCGAGTTCTTCGGCAACACCGAGAGGTTCGCGCGCATTGCCCTCGACGAGGTGGCCGACGTGCCCGATCCCAAGATCCTCGAGCTCGGCGCGGGCCACGGCGGGCTGTCTCGCAAGTTGCTCGAATGGCATCCCACCGCCGAACTCACCGTCACCGACGTCGAACCGGCGTCGGTCAAAGCTATGGCGGCAAGCGATCTCGGCGAGCACCCGCGAGCCGCTGTGCGCGAGATGGATGCCACCGCGATTGACGCAGCCGACGGGGACTTCGATCTCGCCGTGTTCGCGTTTTCGTTTCACCACCTGCCACCGGCGCTGGCGTCCAAGGTGTTCGCGGAGGGCACGCGTGCGGCGGCCAAGCTGCTGATCATCGATCTGCCCCGGCCGCCGTCACCGCTGCACGTCCTGCGGCTGGCGGCGATGCTTCCGCTCGCAACGGTGGTGCCATTTGTGCACGACGGCGTGATCAGCTCACTACGCACCTACAGCCCGTCGGCGCTGCGAGCCCTGGCCGCGCACGCCGATCCGGCGATCAATGTGGAGCTGCGCGGCGGGCTGATGGGCCCGCAAGTCGTGGTCGCGTCAGCCGGTGCAAGACCCAGGCCACAGGAATAGTCAGCGCCAAGGACACGACGAACAGGCCCAGCACCGAGCCGGTGTATACCCGCCAGCGCAGCACCGAGGCCATCGTGATCTCCATGACGATGACGTGGACGAGAAATATCTCGTAGGAGATCTCGCCGAGCCACACCATCGGGGTGCTCCCCAGCAGGCGGGTGTACCAACCGCGATCCCCCAGCGCCGGCGGCGCCACCACCAGCGTCGCGATCGCCGCGTAGAACATCGACCGTGTCAGATCCTGGGCCAGATCGGGTGATGGTGACGTGGCGTCGCCGGCGATCGGTGTGGACACCACGAGATAAGCCACCACCGCGAGCGGGATGACCGCCGCTGCGTAACAACGCAATTCGATCGCCCGCAGCACCGCCAACATCATCCCGCCGACAAACCACACCAGATAGTGCGGCAACCAGAACCCCGCCCCCTTTGGCAGCCAGTCAGTTGTGTGCAACACGATCAGCCACAGCGGAGTGAGCGCACCCAACGCCGCCAGGCCGGCGATCAACAACCCGGGCCGCCAGCGTCGCCGGCACAGCACCACCAGCACCAGATAGGCCATCGGCGGCAGCGCCGCATAGAACGCGATCTCGACCGCGAGGCTCCACATCTGTGTCAGGCCCTGATGCAGATAGGTGCTCAGGTAGTCGCCGCTGTAGATCTGGGTCAGCGTCAAATGGCGTATCAACCCTGCCCACGTGTGACCGGGATTCGGCCCCGGCTCGCGAAACTCGTATATGGCGTAGGCCGCCAGCACCGTAACGATGTAGGCGGGCATGAGTCGCCGGACCCGGTTGCGGGCATAGCGCCACACCGATGGCGCCGGGCCACCCGTGGCGGCGGCCCGCACCCACGGGCCGAATAGCAGGAAACCCGACAGCACAAAGAACACCGCGACGCCGATGTCCATGCGCGCGTACAGGAGCCCGACGTAGCCATGCGTGATCTTGCCGGTGCCGTAGGCCGCGTGGGTGCCCAACACAAGCAGCGCCGCGACGGCGCGCACACCGGTGAGCGATGCGACGCGGTCGACGGTCGATACCTGTTCGAGTCCACCCTGGTCGACATCGCCCGATGTCGGCCTCATGCCGACAGTATGGGCGACATTGCTGCGATTTCCTTGCGCGACGGGCAGCAACGCTGAACCATCGGCGTTGTGGGCGAAGAAGTGAAGCGGACCGAGTTCTCCCGCGAACACCGCCGCGAATACCGGCGCAAGGTGCAACTGTGCCTCGACGTCTTCGAAACCATGCTCGCCCAGTCCAGTTTCGAGTTCGAGCGACCGCTGACCGGCATGGAGATCGAATGTAATCTCGTCGACGCCGACTACCAGCCCGCGATGAGCAACCGGGAAGTATTGGACTCGATCGCCGACCCGGCATATCAAACCGAACTGGGCGCCTACAACATCGAATTCAATGTTCCCCCAAGGCCATTGCCCGGAACGGCGGCGCTTGAGCTCGAGGCCGACGTGCGCGCCAGCCTGAACGCCGCCGAGGCAAAAGCCAGCGAGGACGGCGCACACATCGTGATGATCGGCATCCTGCCGACGCTGATGCCCGAACACCTTTCGGGCCACTGGATGAGTGAGTCGACGCGTTATCAGGCGCTCAACGATGCCATCTTCGTCACTCGCGGCGAGGACATCCTTATCGATATCGCCGGGCCCGAGCGGCTGAGCCTGCAGGCCGCGTCGATTGCGCCGGAGTCGGCGTGCACAAGCATGCAGCTTCATCTGCAGGTCTCCCCTGCCGAATTCGCGCGCAACTGGAACGCTGCGCAGGTGCTGGCCGGTCCGCAACTTGCGCTCGGCGCGAACTCACCGTATTTCTTTGGCCACCAACTGTGGTCCGAAACTCGCATCGAGCTGTTCGCCCAGGCCACAGACACTCGGCCCGACGAGCTCAAGACGCAAGGGGTGCGACCGCGGGTGTGGTTCGGCGAACGCTGGATCACCTCGATCTTCGACCTGTTCGAGGAGAACGTCCGCTATTTCCCGTCGCTGCTTCCCGAACTGTCCGACGAAGATCCCGTCGCGGAACTGGCGCAGGGCCGCACCCCTCGGCTCGCCGAACTACGGTTGCACAACGGCACCATTTACCGGTGGAACCGCCCGGTCTATGACGTGGTTGGGGGCCGACCGCATCTGCGGGTGGAGAACCGGGTGCTGCCCGCCGGACCGACCGTCGTCGACATGTTGGCCAACTCTGCGTTCTACTACGGCATGCTGCGAACGCTGTCCGAAGAGGACCGGCCACTGTGGACGAAGATGAGTTTCCCTGCGGCTCAGCATAATTTCACCGCGTCAGCTCAGCGCGGGATGGACGCGCGGCTGTACTGGCCTGGCCTTGGAGAAGTGACGCCCGACGAGTTGGTGTTGCGCCAGCTGCTGCCGATGGCTGACGAAGGCCTTCGCCGCTGGGGAGTGGCTGGCGAGGTGCGCGACCGATACCTCGGCGTGATCGAGGGCCGCGCGAAGACCGGCCGCAACGGCGCGGCGTGGCAGGTGTCGACCGTCCAGGCGCTGCAGTCCAGCGGGATGACCAGGCCGCGGGCGCTGGCGGAGATGCTGCGGTTGTACTGCCAACGCATGCACAGCAACGAGCCCGTCCACACCTGGGATTGAGTTGCGTACGTTGGGTGCCATGACATCTGACGACGTGGCGAATTGGGACGAGGCGTACCGGGGGGAGGGATTCTTCGGGGGTCCGCCACCGTGGAACATCGGTGAGCCGCAGCCCGAGCTGGCTGCACTGCAGCGCGCCGGGAAGTTCCGCAGTGAGGTGCTCGACGCCGGCTGCGGGCACGCCGAGCTGTCACTCGCGCTGGCGGCCGACGGCTACACCGTGGTCGGCATCGACCTCAGCCCGACCGCGATCGCCGCCGCCACTGGCGCGGCGCTGGAGCGCGGTCTGACGAACGCATCGTTCGTTCAGGCCGACATCACTGCGTTCACCGGATACGACGACCGCTTCAACACCGTCATCGACAGCACACTGTTTCACTCGTTGCCGGTCGAGGGCCGCGACGGCTATCTGCGGTCGGTGCACCGAGCGGCCGCGCCGGGCGCCGGCTTCTACATCCTGGTGTTCGCCAAGGGGGCGTTTCCCGCCGAGCTGGAAACCAAACCCAACGAAGTCGACGAGGACGAGCTGCGCGATGCTGTGTCGAAATACTGGGACATCGACGAGATCCTGCCGGCGTTCATACACGCCAACGCCATTGAGATCCCTGACGCCCCGTTCGAAATGCCGCCATTTGCGAGCGATGAGAAGGGCCGGGTGAAGATGCCGGCCTACCTACTGACCGCCCACAAAGCCGGCTAGCGGCCGGCCGCGGCCAGCGCCTCGGCGAACTGCTCGAGATCCTCGGCGGTGCTGTCGACGTGCGGTGATGCCCGCAGCACCGGCGTCGTCATCTCGAACGGCGCTCGCTGCACCTCGGCATAGGTGGTGACGATCCCGCGTTCGGCGATCAGCCACGCTCGCACCTTCTCCGGGTCCGCACCACCGACGGGCTCCAGGGTCGTGATCGCGGTCGGCTCGTCGAGCGGTTCGACCACCCGCCAGCCCTCGACGTCGGCGAGCGCAGTCCTTGTCATCCGGCCCAGCTGGGCCAGCCGGTCGCGGATCTGCTCAGGTCCCGCCGCCAAGTGCTCTCCGAGCGCGACCGAATAGCCCACGCGCGCAGCGATATTGGCTTCACCGAGTTCTAACCGCTGCATGACGGTCAACGGCAGGCCCCATTCCGGCGGCGGCAGCCGCGGCCGCAGTCGTTGCGCGAGCTCCGGATGAATCGCCAGTGCGCCGACGCCCCGCGGTCCGGCCATCCACTTGCGTGACGAGCTGTAGGTCGCGGCGGCGCCCACCGCGCAGTCGAGATGTCCCAGTGCCTGCGCGGCGTCGATCACGAGCGGCAGACCGAGATTGCGGCACACGTCGGCGAGCGCCGCCAGTGGCTGCGCCACACCGCGGTGGCTCGCCAGTGGGGTGAAATGCACGAGGGCGGGAGGATCGGCGGCCAGTTGGCGGGCGGCGTCGTCAACGGAGAGCCTGCCATCGCCGTCGGCGGGCAACGCGCGCACGTCGAATCCGTTGGCGGCCATCACCGCCAGGTTCGGGCCGTACTCGCCGGGCAGGCAGGCGAGCGTGCGCTCACCGGGCCAGCTGCTGAGCAACAGGTCGAGCGCGTCGTTGGAGCCACAGGTGAATACGACGTCTCGGCTCGTCATCCCCGTCAAGGCGCCGATCGCGGCTCGTCCGGCGTCGAGCGCGGGCTCGGCGGCGTCCGCGGCGACGTATCCACCCACTTCGGCTTCATGCCTGGCGTGCTGAGTCGTCGCATCGATGACCGCAAAGCTCTGCCGTGAGCACGCGGCGCTGTCGAGATGCAGGCCGGCGACCTTCGGACGCGCGGATCGCCAGCTCTCGGCAAGGGCGTCGGTCATTTCGTCGACAGCGACAGACCGAAGTCACCGGCGGGGTCGGTCCACCAATGTGTGCGACGCAGGCCGGCCTCGGCGAGCTCGCCTTCGACGCCATCAGGCCGGAACTTGCAGGACACCTCGGTGAGCATCTCCTCGCCCGCCGTGAAATCGACGGTCAGGTCCAGTGCGGTGACCTGTACTCGTTGCGTATTCGAGGCACGCAGCCACATTTCGATGCGCTCTTCGTCGGCGTTCCATCGCGCGACGTGTTCGAAGGCGTCGAGGTCGAAGTCGGCGCCGAGTTCGCGGTTCACCACTGCGAGCACGTTGCGGTTGAACTGCGCCGTCACCCCGGCGTCGTCGTCGTAGGCACGCACCAGCCGGCCCGTGTCCTTCACCAGGTCGGTGCCCAGAAGCAGGCTGTCGCCGGGTTGCAGCATCTCCGAGAGCGCCGACAAAAAATCTGCGCGTGGCCCCAGCGTCAGGTTGCCGATCGTGGAGCCCAGGAATGCCACGAGCCGACGCCCGACACGCGGAATCTTGCCGAGGTGTTCCTCGAAATCCCCACAGACGGCGTCGATCTCGACGCCGGGGTACTCGTGCTGGATCGCCGAGCCGGCCGCGTTGAGCACGCTGGCGTCCACGTCGAACGGGATGAAGCGGCGCAGCGATCCGCGGTCGCGCAACGCGTCGAGCAGCATCCGTGTCTTTTCGGACGTGCCGCTGCCGAGCTCGACGAGTGTGTCAGCGCCCGACGCCGCGGCGATCTCGACGGCTCGCGCCCGCAAAATCTGCGCCTCGGCGCGGGTGGGGTAGTACTCCGGAAGGCGAGTGATCTGATCGAACAGATCGCTGCCGACGGAATCGTAGAACCACTTGGGCGGCAAAGACTTCGGCGTCTGGGTCAAACCGTCGCGCACGTCGCGGCGCAACGCCTGCGCTGCCGAGTCGGCGGCCAGGAAGTTCGACAGAGAGAGGGTCATCACGATCCTTTCAGTGCGGTGAGCTCGACGCCCGAGCCCACAACCTCGACGAGATGCCGGTCGGGTATTTCCTGCCAGTCGGGGTTGTCATCGTAGGGTTCGCTGACCAGCACAACGCCATCGTCTTGACGCAGCACCGACAGAGTGTCGCCCCATGTGGTGGCAAGCAGTCGAGATCCGTTGGCCGCCAAGATATTCAGCCGCGCGTTGGGATCGGCCGCGGCGACCTCCATGACCGTGTCGCCGAGCCTGTCGAGCCCACGGTCGAAGATCAGCGCCGCCAGCAGTGCGCTGTCGACGGTGGACTCCGCCAGCCGAGAAACCTCAGCGGACAACGGCAGCACGGCCCGGTCGACCAGGCCGTTGTGGGACAACAACCACTGCCCATCGGAGAAGGGAGCCGACGCCGACGGTTCGATCGGCATGCCGATGCTCGCAGAACGCACCGCCGCGACGATGCAGCCGCTACTCAACGCCGGCGAGATCGACGCGAACGATGCGTCGCCCCATAGCGGCGCCGCGCTGCGCCACCGCCGCACAATGCCGTTGTCGAAAAAGCCGACGCCCCAACCGTCGGCGTTCATCACGCCGTGCTTCTGCCTGCGTGGAGCGTACGACTGCACGAGCAATCCCGATGGCGGCTCTAGGACCAGCGACGCGATTGACCGCGGTTCACCGAGCCAGCCGAGGTGCCGGCACATCAGGCCTCATCTCCGTCCGCGGACCACGCCAGTCGGATGCCCGAGAAGATCTGCCGCCGGATCGGATGGTCCC
Organism: Mycobacterium sp.; assembly: GCF_035274705.1. Lineage (GTDB taxonomy): Bacteria > Actinomycetota > Actinomycetes > Mycobacteriales > Mycobacteriaceae > Mycobacterium. Next base: position 63,465 of record NZ_DATENY010000007.1, read on the forward strand.
AGTTGCGGAAGCTGGGCCGCACAATGCTCGGCGCGACCGCCCACGAGCCGCCGCGAAGCACCTTGTAGTCGCCAGCCCCAGAACCTTCGAAGAACGGCTGCGAATATCGCTCGTAGATCATCGGGGTGAAGCCGGGCCACGGCCGCAGCGGGGAGGTCGTCCACTCCCACACGTCGCCCAGCATCTGTTCGGCACCGTAGGCCGACGCGCCCGCCGGGTAGGCGCCGACCGGCGCAGGTCGCAGCGCGTCACCGCCGAGGTTGACCAGATGCTGCGTGGGTTCGGTTGCGCCCCAAGGGAATCGACGACGATTTCCAGCCGCCGGATCCCACGCACATGCCTTTTCCCACTCGACCTCGGTTGGCAGCCTGGCACCCGCCCACTTCGCGTATGCCTCAGCCTCGAAGAATGTCACGTGCTGCACGGGTTCGTCAGCGGGGATGTCTTCGACGTGCCCGAAGCGGATGCGGGTGCCGTCCGGATTCCAGAACTGCGGCGCGGCGAGCCCGGCCTCCTGCCGGTGCGCCCAACCGCGCTCCGACCACCACCGCTGCTGTTCGTATCCACCATCGTCGATGAACTGCCGCCACTCGCCGTTGGTGACGGGGACGCGGCCGATGCGGAACGCCGGCACGTCGACGACATGTGCGGGGCGCTCGTTGTCGAGCGAATGCGGTTCACTGACCGCGTCGACACCCAGGACGAACTCACCGCCTGCAACCAGGACAGATGTCCCCGCCACGCCGGACCGGCCCGGCGGCAACGGCGACCCAGCGTCCAGCAGCGGCGGCCCGGACCGCAGATTCAATGCCTGCAGCATGGTCTCGTCGTGTTGGTTCTCGTGGCTGATCACCAGCCCGAACCGAAACGCGGCGTCCTCGGCGTCGTCGGGTAGGGCGTCGAGAGTGTCGAGCGCATTGTTCCGCACAGTGGCGCAGTAGGTTCGCGCGTCAGCCGGCGGCAGCAGGGGCAGGTCGCCGCGGCTGGCGCGTGAATTCTCGAACGCGTCGTAGAGACGCTCGACAGCCGGTGGCAGCATGCCGGGCCGGGCCGGGTTGCCGTCGCGAAGCAGCCACAGTTCTTCCTGCTGGCCGATGTGCGCCAGGTCCCATACCAGCGGGCTCATCAACGGGTCATATTGGCGGCGCAGTTCGGCGTCGTCGAAATCGACGAGCCGCAATGTGCGGTCCCTGGCCGTCGTCAGCTCACGCGCAAGCTTTTCGCGTGCCGTCACAGCTCCCCTTGCGCCAGTCGGGTGACCGCGGTGGCGATCCCGTATTTCACGGCCCGGTCCGAGAAATCGTCGGCCGGACATCGTCCTTGTTCGACCGAACGCGCCAGCCGCTGCATCGATTCCTCGAGTTCGGCCGGCGCCCGTTCGGCCGCGGTCTGTACACACCGGATGGCCGCTGCCCGCAGCCGCCGGTCACCGAGGCCGACCTGCGCGGCGCGGTCCCACGCGGTGGCCACGGATTCGGTGGCCTCGGCGGCGATGTCGGCGGCGGTCGGATCGTCGAGCAGGGTGACGAGGGTGAACACGACGGCGGGCCACACCGCATCAGGCAGGCTGTCGAGGTAGCGGATCTCCAGCCAGCGCCGCGGCCGAACGGGCGGGAACAGCGTGGTCAGGTGGTAGTCGAGATCGGCCTGCGTCGGCCTGCGGCCCCCCAGCAGTGCCCGGCCATCGGCCCAGTCCGCGAACGGCACCCAATCCGTAATCGGAACCGCATCCATCTCCGGCGTCGGGTGCACGAGCATCACCGGCGCCTTCATTGCGTAGCGTGCCCAGTCGCTGGCCGGGTCGTCGCCGTTGACGCCCAGGATCGGGCCGCAGCGCGCCGAGTCCAACTGACTCCACACCCGCTGCCGTGTCGATTGCCAGCCGGTGAACTGTCCGCCGAGCATTGGGGAGTTGGCGGAGATCGCGATCATCGTCGGGCCCAACGCGTGCGCGAGCCGCACCCTGTCTGCCCAGCCGTCCAGCGGTCCGGCGTCCAGGTTGACCTGCACCGACGCCGTCGACGTCATCATCGCCGCGCCGGCGTCGCCGGTCTGGCTGGCAATGAAGAATCGCTCCATCGCGCGGTACCGGTCGCCCGGGTTCACCCGCTTGGCCGGACGCAGCGGATCGGCGCCCAGCAGCACCAGGCCGAGGCCGGCTTGTGCGAACGCGGATCGCAGCACGGTGCGGTCGGCGGTCATCACGGCGATGGCCGTCACCGGATCGTCCATCGGCGGGCCGGACAACTCGACCGCTCCGCCGGGTTCCACGGTGATCGCGCTGCGACCGGGCAGTGGCGGCACGCCCGCGATGGTTTCCGTCAGCTCGGCCCAGTCAGGGCGGCGCGTCGGATCGGCGAGGTCGAAGCAATGCGCCTCGACTTCTAGACCGACCCGCCCCACCGGACCGTCGGCAAGACAGCTCTCGCCGATGTGCTGAGCGGCGCTATATGCGCTGGTCAGCACCGCCGGATCGGCATGCGCTGGATGGGCGGCGTCCACCTCGGACTGGATGGCGAAGGTCATATCTTCCGGCCCCTTCCGGGTAGGGAACGATCGCGGCCTTCTCTCTATCTTCCAGAGCGCACCGACAAAGTCCCGCGGTTTTTGGCTAACGCGTTCGTGACGTGTACCCCGAAAGGTTGCCGGTTACTGGCCGAGCGTGTTCTGCATTGCGCCGACCAGCACGTTCACCGCGGGACCGCCGTTGCCGGATTGACAGACTTTCGCCTGCAGCAGAACGTTCTCCCGCTTGCGTGTCGTGGTGAAGCAGCGCCGGTCGGTGCCAGCTTCCTGCTTGACCCAGTCGGCGTCGGTCGCTGAAGCCGGGCCGCCGGTGAACGTCCACACCTCGGTGGTGAAGTTGTCCAGATGCATCGCGGTGGTCTGGCCATTGCAGCCGACGCTGCGGTCGACGACGCGGTGGAAAGCTCTGTCCGCGGCGTCGGTCGTCGCGAAGACGCCGACCGCCTGCTTGACGAGATGAGTCATGTCGCTCGGTGACTCCTGCGTGACCGCGCCGTTGAACGACGCCAGGTCCGGGTCGGCATACACCTCGGGCAGGCCGATGTCGGCCCAGTTGTTGCAGACCGGATCGTCGACGTAATACGACTGGACCGGATCGGTGAAGGTCCACTCGAATCGCATTGGCGCGCCGATGATGTTGCCGACCGAACCTTTGCCCAGCACGGCGTAGTTCACCACGCCAGGGTCCGACGGACGCGCGTCGGCCGGCGCAGCCAACGACAGAGCAACGGCCAGACCTACGCCGAGTGCGGCGGCGATCCGCATCACGGTTAGACGTTCGCCGACAGCGACACGTCGATATTGCCGCGGGTGGCCTTGGAGTACGGGCACACCTGGTGCGCCTTGTTCATCAGGTCGTCGGCGGCGCTCTGCTCCAGACCGGGCAGGTAGCCGATCAGGTGAGCGTTGATGGCGAAGCCGCCTTCGGGGTCCTTACCGAAACCGACCTGCGCGGTGATGCCGGTCGCATCGTCGAGCTTGACGTCGCTGTTGCGGGCGACCAGGCGCAGCGCGCCGAGAAAACATGCGGCGTAGCCCGCGGAGAACAGCTGTTCGGGGTTGGTGCCCTCGCCGCTTCCACCGGCTTCCTTCGGCGGGCGGGTGTCCAGATCGATCCTGCCGTCAAAAGATTTCACGTGGCCGTCGCGACCACCTCCCGTTGCCGTTGACTCTGCGGTGAAAACGACTTCGATGCTCATGGCGTTGATCATGCCAGCCTGACCTCAGACGGCAAGATGCCCCGGTGCGGGTGCAACCGGGGCGATCTCTCCGTGCTACGGACGAGACGGCACCGTCGTGGCCGGTGCGCTGGGTGACTGCGGAGGCGATATCTGGAATCCAGGGCCGCCAGGGCCGAATGGTGGTGCGGGGCGCTGGAATTCGCCGCCAGGACCCATCGGGAACATCGGCGGTGGGCCGCCCCTGTGGAAGACCGCGACTCCGCCGTCGCCGTGATGTCCACCGCGATGGCCGCCGGAGTGCGCACCGAGAATGAAGCCAGAGAAGAAGATCACCGCGACGATGAAGACCACACCCGCCGCGATGCCGACCCACGCGGCCGCGATGGTGACCCGGCTGCGACGCGGTTCGCGGTTGGGCTCGCGCTCGACATAGGTGATAGGCGGCGGCGTGGTCGCCACGGGGCTGGTCGCTGGTTCGGAAGACGTCGGTGTTTCGCTCATGATCCGATGATGCGAGCGGTGCTCATGTGTGTGGAATGAATTAGCTATGAAACAGCTGTGAATCCTAGTTTTCCTGCGAGCCGGGTTTGAATGGGTTGACCGCGAATTGGACGACGCGGTATGGCGCTTGAGCCCGTGGGCCGGTGTTCCACTGGCTGATGAACACCCGCACTTCGTCGAGCGTCGAACCAGGCGAGATGAATCCGCCGTAGGGCTGGGCCAGCCGGTTGTCCTCCGGGGGTGGCAGATCCTCAGCCGGATCCGGCCACTCGGAAGCGACGGCGACCGTCGTCACCGGTGCCGCCCCAAGGCCCGTTGGGCTGTCGGCGACGCGCACCTCCATGTTGCCCGTCGTCGCGTTGAAGTACGACAACACGGTCTTTCCGTCGATCTGGCGCACACTCATCTCGCCGACCCGATCCGACCACAACGGCGTCGGCGGATGGTTCCAGCCTTGTCCTGCCGACCATCCCTGCCAGCTCGCGCGGTCGGTGAAGCTTTCCGGCTTGGAGCGGTACAACACCACCGGGCTGCTGCGGTCGAAGTTGTTGGCGGCGATGTAGACCCAGCCAGTCGGCGACTCAGCGGTTGGGATCGGGTCGTAGTAGCCGGTGATCTGCGTCTGCCTGCCACCCTCGTAGCCGGCGTCGCGCTGCGAATTGGGCACCGTGGGCCAATTACCGTGTGCGGGATTGGCTTTCACGAGGCGGGAGGTCTGCGGCACTAGGTCCTTCACCGTCGTGACCATCATGTAGTTCTCGCGATTGATCTGGACCACACCCGCAGGCAACTGCGACGTTCCGGCGGCGGTCGGTTCGGCCAACAGCGGCTTGTCGGTGCCTGTCACGCCGTCGTAGCGGACACCTTCCGGGTCGTCGATGGAGTCGGTGTCGACGTGCAGCGCGATCGGCGAGTACCAGCCACCGAAACCGACGCCCTGACCGGCGAAGCTGTCTCCGCAGATTTGCAGGATGCCGCTGGGGAACTCCATGAATTCGCACAGGTCCGTGGCGCCGATACCGTAATCCCTTGTTGGCGTGCCTGTTCCGGCTACGGGTCCGAGTCGGATCACCTGGCCCTGTGCCAACGGCGGCAGAACCGGCTCAGGGATCGGCGCAGGAGGATCGGCACGCGCCAGCGGGGAGGTCAGTATCCACGCGGCCACGACGGCGGCCAGCCGGGCTGATCTCACCCGCGGGTTACAGCTCGGCGGCCAGCAGCTCGGCGATTTGAATTGTGTTCAGCGCCGCACCTTTTCGCAGATTGTCGCCGGACACGAACAAGGCGAGGCCACGGCCGTCGGGCACACCGGGATCCTGCCGGATACGGCCGACGAGCGATTCGTCAACACCGGCTGCGGCCAGCGGGGTGGGCACATCGACCACCTTCACCCCGGGCGCCGCGGCAAGAAGATGGCGTGCGCGTTCGGCTGACAACGGCCGGGCAAACTCGGCGTTGATCGACAGGGAGTGCCCGGTGTACACCGGCACCCGGACACACGTCCCGCTCACCAACAGGTCGGGAATGCCGAGGATCTTGCGGCTTTCGTTGCGCAGCTTCTGATCTTCGTCGGTCTCGCCCGAATCGTCCTCGACATACGAACCGGCAAGCGGCACCACATTGAACGCGATCGGCGCGACGTACTTGTTGGGCGCCGGGAATTCCAGCGCCGAGCCGTCGTGCACCAGTTGCTCACTGTCGTCGACCACCGCGCGCGCCTGACTGAACAGCTCCTGTACGCCGGCCAACCCGCTGCCGGACACCGCCTGATACGTCGACGCGATCATCCGGACCAGCTGGGCCTCGTCGTGCAGCACCTTGAGTACCGGCATCGCGGCCATCGTCGTGCAATTCGGGTTGGCGATAATGCCTTTCGACCTATTCCGCGCGTCGGCGAAGTTGACCTCGCTCACCACCAACGGCACGTCGGGGTCCTTGCGCCACGCCGACGAGTTGTCGATGACAACCGCGCCCGCCGCGGCGAACCGCGGCGCCTGCACCCGCGACATCGTGGCGCCTGCCGAAAACAATGCAATGTCAAGGCCACTCGGGTCGGCAGTCTCGGCGTCCTCGACCTCGATTTCCTGGCCGCGGAACGGCAGCTTCTTTCCCTGCGACCGCGCGGAGGCGAAGAACCGCACGCTGGTGGCCGGAAAGTCGCGTTCCTCCAGCAGCGTGCGCATCACCTGGCCGACCTGCCCGGTCGCCCCCACTATCCCTATTTGCAAACCAACGCTTACCATCTACCGTCCCGTTCCCGCGTAGACGACGGCGTCCTCGTCGCCGCCGAGCGCGAACGCCTCGTGCAGGGCGACAACCGCCTTGTCCAGTTCAGTGTCCTTGATCAACACCGAGATTCGGATCTCCGAGGTGGAGATCAAGTCGATGTTGACGCCAACTCCCGCCAGCGCCTCGCAGAATTTCGCCGTGACGCCGGGATGGCTGCGCATGCCGGCGCCGACCAGAGACACCTTGCCGATGTGATCGTCGTAGAGCACCTTGGAAAACCCGATGTCCTCCTGAAGCGACGTCAGCTTCTCCACCGCGCCCGGACCGCTTTCCCGGGAGCAGGTGAACGTGATGTCGGTCTTGCCGTCCTCGATCTTGGAGATGTTCTGCAGCACCATGTCGATGTTCACGTCGGCGTCGGCGACCGCGCGGAACACCTTGGCGGCGTAGCCCGGTACGTCGGGGATGCCGACGATCGTCACCTTCGCTTCACTGCGATCGTGGGCGACTCCGGTGATGATGGCGTCTTCCATGGGGATGTCCTCTATCGATCCGGTCACGATCGTGCCGGGCTTATCTGAATACGACGACCGGACGTGAACCGGAACGTTGTATCGGCGGGCATATTCCACGCAGCGCAGCATCAGCACCTTGGCGCCGCACGCGGCGAGCTCGAGCATCTCCTCGAACGACACGGTGTCCATGCGCCGCGCGTTGGGCACGATGCGCGGGTCTGCGGTGAAGATGCCGTCGACGTCGGTGTAGATCTCGCAGACGTCGGCGTTCAGGGCGGCGGCCAGTGCCACGGCGGTGGTGTCGGAGCCGCCGCGGCCCAGCGTGGTGACGTCCTTGCTGTCCTGGCTTACGCCCTGGAATCCGGCGACGAGCACGATCACGTCTTCGTCGAGCGCCTCACACAGCCTGCTCGGAGTGACGTCGATGATCTTCGCTTTACCGTGGGCGCCCGTTGTGATGACCCCGGCCTGCGATCCGGTAAACGAGCGGGCCTTCGCGCCCAGCGATTCGATGGCCATCGCGACCAGCGCGTTGGAGATCCGCTCGCCTGCGGTCAGCAGCATGTCCAGTTCCCGCGCCGGCGGGGCCGGACACACCTGCTTGGCGAGATCGAGCAGGTCGTCGGTGGTGTCGCCCATCGCCGACACCACGACGACCACGTCGTTTCCCTTCTTCTTGGTTTCGACGATGCGCTCGGCGACCCGGCGGATCCGCTCGGCATCAGATACCGAGGATCCGCCGTATTTCTGCACGACGAGCGCCACTGTCAAACCTTTCTTGGGCGGGGTTCACCTAAGAATAAGGGGTCTGCGCACTCCATTTACTCCGCCGGTAGCGTCAAGAGGTGGTCAAGAGGACCGACGAGCGCCCGCACGTGGGGGTACCACCCGCCCGAAGGGCAGGGGGAGAGCAGACAGCGACCGCACAGACCCGAGTACCGATCCACTCCGACCTCGCCGCCCGCTGGAGTCCGCGGATGTTCGACGGGGACGCAGCGCTCGGGGCAGACGATCTGGTGGCCATCCTCGAGGCCGCGCGCTGGGCCGCCACCTGGGGGCATCGCCAGCCGGTGCGCTTCCTGGTCGGGCTGCGTGGTGACGAGACCAACACCACGATCGCCGGGTTGCTCAAGCGTGGCAACAGCTACGCCAAGGCCGCCGGGGCGTTGGTCGTGGTCTGCGTCGACGAGGGCGAAGACGAGCGGACAGCGCGCTATGCCGCGGTCGACGCCGGGGCAGCGATCGCCCAATTGACCGTCGAGGCGGTGTCGCGCGGTTTGATCGCCCATCCGATGGCCGGATTCAACGCCGACGCCGCCAGCGAGGCGTTCGGCATCCCCAATGGGGTGCGTCCCATCGCCGTGGTCGCGGTCGGATCGCTGGGCGACTACGACAACGCGCCTCCGGAGACCGTCGAGCGCGACGCCAAGGGCCGGCAGCGGCTACCGCTGGACGAAGTGGCCTTTGTCAGCCGGTGGGGGCAACCGCTGCCCTGGTGACCGCTGTCACGAACACGCCTTCGCCAATTCGTCGAGGTTCTGGGTGATCCGGGCGTTGAGCGCCATCATCTCGTAAGCGGCAGGCGGTGCCGGCGCTCCGGGAGCCCGTGACTCTGCTTGGGCGCGCACCTGCGGAAGTTTGCCCACGAACTCGTTGGCGAGCGTGGCGACCGTGGTAGCCGTGCGGGCCAGGTCTGGCGAGTACACCTTCTGGGCCCGTTCGGCCAGCCCGTCGGCCCACGCGTGATAAACAACGTCGTCGGCGGCAGTCGGAATGCCCTGCTCGTCGCCGGACTTCGCGGCGATGTGCTCGCCTTGGGCGCGGTTGAAGTCCAGCAGGTCCTTGACCGGACGGCATTCCTCTGACGGACCGGCAAAGACGGTGTAGCGCAAGGCAAGCGCCCCGACCGCGACCACCGCGACTGCGATGGCGACCCACCATCGCCGATCAAGCTTCACCGCACGAACTGTACGGACGGCCGACTCTTAACGTGCGCGCAACACCGCGAGCCTGTCCACGTAACAGAAACATCGGTTACTGGCAGTGAACGGCTCTCACCGGAGCCGCACCACTCCAGGAGATGTATATGGATACAGGAACCACAGCATTCATGCTGTGTTGCATCATCGGCCTGACGATGATGATCCCCGGGCTCGCGCTCTTCTACGGCGGCATGGTGTCGGTCAAGAGCTCGACCAACATGATGATGATGACGTTCGGCGCCGTAGCCGTCGTCGGCGTGCTGTGGGTGTTGTTCGGCTTCTCGATGACGTTCGGCACGTCCTACGGCGGCTTCGTCGGCAGCTTCACCGAGTTCGCAGGCATGAAGAACCTCACCGAACCGATGACCACCATCAACGGCCTGCCAGTGAGCCTATTCTCCTTATTCCAAGCACTATTCGCGGCCATCACCGTGGCGCTGATATCGGGTGCTGCCGCCGATCGAATGAAGTTCGGCGCCTGGATGACGTTCGCGACCGCGTGGGCGATCCTGGTCTACTTCCCCGTCGCGCACTGGGTGTTCGCGTTCGACGGCGTGGTGACGCCGGACTCAACGGGCGGCTGGATCGCCAACAAGCTGAAGGCCATCGACTTCGCAGGCGGCACCGCGGTGCACATCAACTCGGGCGCCGCCGCACTCGCGGTCGCGATCGTGTTGGGCAAGTCGCTCGGCTTCGGCAAGTTCCGCAAGCCGCACAATGTGCCGCTGACGCTGCTCGGCGCGGGCCTGCTGTGGGCCGGTTGGTACGCGTTCAACGGCGGCTCGGCGCTGGCCGCGGGTACCTCTGCAGCCATCGTGATGGTCACCACGTTCACCGCCACCTGCGCGGCGACGCTGGCCTGGCTCGGCGTCGAGAAGATCAAGGACGGGCACGTCACGGGTGTCGGCGCGGCGTCCGGCGCGGTGGCCGGACTCGTCGCGATCACCCCTGCCTGCGGCGCGGTCACCCCGATCGGTTCGATCTTCCTCGGCTTGATCGCCGGCGCGATCTGCCCACTGGCGGTGGGCCTCAAGTCGCGGTTCGGCTACGACGACTCGCTCGACGTGGTCGGCGTGCACCTGGTCGGTGGCGTCATCGGCACCCTGCTGATCGGGCTGTTCGCCAGCGCAAGCATGCCGAACAAGACCGACGGCCTGTTCTACGGCGGCGGCCTCGATCAGCTGTGGAAGCAGGCGATCGCAGCCGGCGCCGTGATGGCGTACTCGTTTGTGGTCGCGTACATCATCGCCTTTGTCATCAAGAAGACGATGGGCATTCGCATCTCGACCGACGAAGAAGAAAAGGGCATCGACGCCAAGTTCCACCGGGACGCGGCGTACGAACTACAGCCCGCCTAATCCCGGACCCCGGCCGGCGCGGAACCACTCACCCGCGCCGGCCGGCCGGTCGGCATCGAGTTTCATATCGTGATACGGTGATTCATCTCAAGAGACAAGGTTAGTGAACATGACCGACCTCGCCACCCTGGCCGAACAGTCAGGAACGAAGTTCATCCTCGCGCTGTTCGTCGATCTACGGGGAAAGCCATGCGCGAAGCTGGTGCCGGTCGAGGCGGTCGACCAGCTGGCCACGGAGGGCGTCGGTTTCGCCGGATACGCCGTCGGCGCCATGGGCCAGGAGCCCAAGGACCCCGACCTGATGGCCATCCCGGACCCGGCCTCGTTTACGCCGATCCCCTTCATCAAGGACGGCCTGGCGATCGTTCACTGCGACCCGCGCGTCAACGGTGCACCGTGGCCGTACGCCCCGCGCGTGATCCTCAAGGCGCTGATCCAGCGCGCGGCCGACGCCGGTTTCGAGCCGTGGGTTGGGGCGGAGGTGGAGTACTTCCTGCTGCAGCGCAACCCCGACGGCAGCCTGGCGGTCGCCGATGCCGCCGACACCGCCGCGCAGCCCTGTTACGACGCCCGCGGCGTCACCCGGATGTACGACCACCTGACGGCGATCTCGTCGGCGATGAACACGTTGGGGTGGTCGAACTACGCCAACGACCACGAGGACGGCAACGGCCAGTTCGAGCAGAACTTCGAATACGCCGACGCGCTCACGACCGCCGACCGCGTGGTGACGCTGCGCTACCTGCTGTCGATGATCGCGGCAGAACGCGGCATGGTGGCCACCTTCATGCCCAAGCCGTTCGCCGACAAGACCGGCAGCGGCCTGCATTTGCACCTATCGCTGACCAGCGGTGGCACGCCGGTCTTCCCGGCCGACGACGACTCGCGTGGCCTGGGCCTGTCCGAGACGGCGTACTCGTTCATCGGCGGAATCCTCGAGCACGCGTGCGCGCTGCAGGCGGTGGTGGCGCCAACAGTCAACTCCTACAAGCGAACTGGCGCGACGACGACGTCGTCCGGTGCATCGTGGGCGCCGAAGACGCCGACGTATGGCGGCAACGACCGCACGCACTACATCCGCGTGCCCGATTCGGCGCGTATCGAGCTGCGGAGCGGCGACGGCTCGGCCAACCCGTACCTGGCCATCGCGGCCGCCCTGGGCGCGGGTATCGACGGGGTCAAACGCAGCGCGGATCCGGGAGCCGTCGGCACGGGCACGGCGCGGCCGTTGCCGCCGACGCTGCTGCACGCGGTCGATGAGCTCGAGGCTGACCCGCTGGTGACGAGTGTGCTCGACGCCGCGGGCGACGGAGTAGCGAGCTACTTCGCGAACATCAAGCGCGAGGAGTTCTTCGCCTACCACAGCGCCGTCACGCCGTGGGAGATCGACCACTACCTCACCGCATTCTGACGAAAGGAACGAAAAGACATGTGCGGCATCGTGGGTCTTCACCTGCGCACTCCGGAGCTCTATCCCCGACTTGGGGAGTTGCTGACGGGGATGTTGTGCGAAATGGGCGATCGCGGCAGCGACTCCGCCGGAGTTGCGGTGTACGGCGATTCAGCATGGTCGCCACCCGGTCGGGGCTGCGTGTCAGTGCTCGAAGTGGAACCGACGGCCGCCGACCTGGGCCTCGACGTCACGATCACTCGGGTTGACGCGACCTACCTCCTTACGGCAGAAGCATCGTCGGAAGAACTTCTCGACGCGGTCAAGGAGGCCTACCCCAACGCCCTGATCGCGGGGTTCGGCTCGGATATGGCCGTGCTCAAGGGCGTTGGACATCCTCGTGCCTTGACCGATGCCTGGGGTCTGGCCAAGGCGCAGGGCTGGCAGGGCGTCGGGCACACCAGGATGGCGACGGAGTCGGCGGTGACGCCCGCAGGCTGCCATCCCTATGCAGTCGGGCCTGAGCAGTGCATGGTGCACAACGGCTCGTTCGCCAACCACGCCACCATACGCCGCGAATTGCGCGCCGCCGGCGTTGAATTCGACAGTGAAAACGACACCGAGGTCGGTGCCCGCTTCATCGCCCAGCAACTGGCCGCGGGGCGCGACGTGGAAGCTGCGCTGAAGGAACTGTGCGCGACGTTTGACGGCTTCTACACGCTGCTTGTGTCGAACCGCGACTCATTCGCCGTTGTGCGCGACGCCATCGCGTGCAAGCCGGCCGTCATCGCCGAAACCGACGACTGGGTCGCGATGGGCAGCGAATACCGCGCGTTGGCAGGCCTTCCCGGCGTCGAGACCGCCAAGATCTGGGAGCCCGAGCCGGAGGTGATCTACGCATGGAAAAGGTGACAGCCACAGTGTCCTCATTTGATCTCCGGTCGACTGCGCTGCGCGAGGTCAACGCGGCGCTCCACGCCCAGGACCTGTCGGGCGAATTCGTGATCGAACACCCCGCGGGTGCGCACAACGTCGCGGTCGGCATCAACTCCCCGGTGAACCTGACGATCGAGGGCCATGTCGGCTACTACGCCGCGGGCATGAACCAGCGGGCCGAGATCACCATCAACGGCAATGCAGGCACCGGCGTGGCCGAGAACATGATGAGCGGCACCGTGTGGGTGAAGGGCGATGCCTCGCAGTCCGCCGGCGCCACCGCACACGGCGGCCTGCTGGTTGTCGAGGGCAACGCCGCTGCGCGATGCGGCATTTCGATGAAGGGCGTCGATATCGTGGTGGGCGGCGACGTCGGCCACATGAGTGCGTTCATGGCGCAGGCGGGCCGGCTGGTGATCCGCGGCGACGCGGGCGAGGCGCTCGGTGACTCCATCTACGAAGCGCGCCTCTACGTCCGCGGCGACGTCGCGTCGCTGGGTGCCGACTGCATCGCCAAGGAGATGCGCGACGAGCACCATCAAGAGCTCGCACTCCTCTTGAAGGCAGCGGGTTTCGACGGCGACGATACATCGGCCTACACCCGCTACGGGTCAGCTCGAAACCTCTACCACTTCCACGTCGACAACACGATGAGTTACTGACATGAACCAAGACGACCGCGCCCGGTTGGGCCTACGCGAATCCGCCACCTTCGACCGGCAGACCATCGCCGCAATCCAACGCGCCGCCGACACGGGCATCTACGACATCCGCGGCTGGGGCGCCAAGCGCCCGCTACCCCATTTCGACGATCTGCTGTTCCTCGGGGCGTCCGTGTCGCGGTATCCGCTGGAGGGCTACCGCGAGAAGTGTGGCACCGACGTCGTCCTCGGCGGCCGCTCCGCCAAACACCCTCTGCACCTTGATATCCCGGTCACGATCGCGGGCATGTCGTTCGGCGCCCTGTCCGGCCCCGCCAAGGAGGCGTTAGGCCGGGGCGCCAGCGAGGTCGGCACGTCGACCACCACCGGCGACGGCGGCATGACCCCGGAGGAACGCGGCCAGAGTAAGTACCTTGTGTACCAATATCTTCCGTCCCGGTACGGCATGAACCCCGACGACCTGCGCAAGGCCGACGCTATCGAGGTCGTGCTTGGGCAGGGCGCCAAACCCGGTGGCGGCGGCATGCTGCTCGGCCAGAAGATCTCGGAACGGGTCGCCGGAATGCGGACGCTGCCAGAAGGTATCGACCAGCGTTCGGCCTGCCGCCATCCCGACTGGACGGGCCCCGACGACCTCACGATCAAAATCAACGAACTCCGTGAGATCACCGACTGGGAAAAACCGATCTACGTGAAGGTCGGCGCCACCCGCACCTACTACGACGTCAAGCTCGCAGTCCACGCGTGCGCCGACGTCGTCGTGGTCGACGGCATGCAGGGCGGCACAGCGGCCACACAGGAGGTCTTCATCGAGCACGTCGGCATCCCGACGCTGGCCGCTGTCCCGCAGGCCGTGCAGGCACTCGCGGAGCTCGGAGTGCACCGCAAGGTGCAGCTGATCGTGTCGGGCGGGATCCGGACCGGCGCCGACGTTGCCAAGGCGATTGCGCTCGGAGCGGACGCGGTCGCGATCGGCACGGCCGCATTGATCGCGCTGGGCGACAACCACCCGCGGTATGCCGCCGACTACGAAAAGCTCGGCAGCGCAGCCGGTTTCTTCGACGATTTCCAGGACGGGGCCGACCCGGCCGGCATCAGCACCCAGGACCCAGAGCTGGCCGCCCGCTTCGATCCCGTTGAGGGCGGTCACAGGCTGGCCAACTACTTGAGAGTGCTGACGATGGAAGCACAGACCATCGCGCGTGCCTGCGGCAAGGCGCATGTGCTGCACCTGGAACCGGAGGACCTCGTCGCCGTCACCATCGAGGCGGCCGCGATGGCGCGGGTGCCACTGGCCGGCACGTCATGGATTCCCGGCTCATGACCACCGCGGACGTCGTCATCGTCGGCGGCGGCATCGAGGGCGCCGCCGCGGCATGGGCCTTGAGCCAGCGTGGCATCACCGATGTCTTTGTGGCCGAACGCAATACCGTCGCGTCCGGCATGACGGGCAAGTCGAGCGGCATCGTGCGCTGCCACTATGGCGTCAGCTCGCTGGCGGCAATGGCCACCGTCGGGCTGGAGGTGTTCGAGCAGGCCGACGAAATCTTCGGCACCGACATCGGCTTCCGTCAGACCGGCTACGTCGTCGGGGTCGGCGAACCCAACGTCGAATCACTGCGCAAGAGCCTTGCCGCGCAGCGGGCGGTGGGCGTGCAGACCGAGGAGATCGACGCCTCCGAGGTGGCCCGGATGTGGCCGTTCGCGGACCTATCGCCATTCGGGGCGTTCGGCTGGGAGGCCCGCGGTGGCTACGGCGACGCGTACCAGACGGCGCAGGCATTCGCGGTCGCGGCGCGCGCCGCGGGCGTGCGAATCCGCCAGGGCACCACGGTAACCGGGCTCCTGCTCGATGGTGACAGGGTCACCGGGGTCAGGCTGGCGGACGGCAGTGAAGTCTCGGCAGGCACCGTCGTCGTTGCCACCGGCGTGTGGACCAGACCGTTCTTGGCGCCATATGGCGTCGACGTTCCGATCCGCGTTGTGCGCGAGCAGATCGTCACGATCAAGCCGGGTGTCGAAACCGGCCGTGTTCCCGTGTTTTCCGATCTGGTCTCGCTGCAATACGTCAGGCCTGAAATCGGCGGCGAGATCTTGTTCGGCAACAGCGACCTGGCCGACGCCGAGGACGCCGACCCGGACAACTACCTCAACCGCGCCAGCGACGCATTCGTCGACCTGACCGTGGACAAGGTCAGCACGAGATTCCCCGGCTTCACCGACGCGGCGATCAGCAGCAGCTACGCAGGCTGCTACGACGTCACGCCGGACTGGAACCCCGTCATCTCCACGACCGGACTGGACGGACTGATCGTCGCAGCGGGTTTCAGCGGGCACGGGTTCAAGATCGCGCCCGCGGTCGGCCGCCTGGTCGCCGACCTCGTGGTCGACGGGCGCAGCAGCGACCCGCGCATACCGCACACCGACTTCCTGCTGTCGCGGTTCGCCGAGGGCGACTTGCTGAAGAGCCCGTATCCCTATGTCGGCGCCGGGGAGATGCGATGATTCCTGTCAGGAAACATGAGTGACGTCCCGCTTCTACGCAACAAGTCCGGCACCGCCCGCGACCGCGACCCGCACGAGCCCGTCGAGGAGCTCGAATTCGAGGCTGCCATAGGGCGCAACGTGCGCAAACTACGTCAACAGCAACAGCTCACGGTCGCGCAGATGGCGGATCGAGTAGGTATCTCCAAGGCGATGATGTCCAAGATCGAAAACGCCCAGACGTCGTGCAGCCTGAGCACCCTGGCACTTCTCGCCAAGGGCTTCGATGTCCCCGTCACCAGCCTGTTCCGCGGCGCCGACGTCGAACGGCCCGCGGCATTCGTCAAGGCCGGGACCGGCGCGCACATCGTCCGCAACGGCACCAAGGAGGGGCACGAATACGAATTGCTCGGCTCGCTGCGAGGCGAGCACAAGCGGCTGGAGTGCCTCCACGTCACACTGTCGGAGAAGAGCCAGACCTATCCGCTGTTCCAGCACCCCGGAACGGAGTTCATCTACATGCTCGAGGGCGTCATGGATTACAGCCACAGCCGCTCGGTGTACCGGCTACACCCGGGAGACTCGCTGCAAATCGACGGCGAGGGCGCGCATGGGCCAGTGGACCTCGTCGAACTGCCGATCAGGTTTCTGTCGGTGATCGCTTTCCCCGACTCTCAGGTGTAGAGCTTCGCGGCGGCCGCCGCCACATCCGTCACGGCGTCGCAATGTTCGCCACCGCTGTCGACGACCACCGCGGGCCGGATGACGACGTCACCGGTGTCGACAAAATCACCACCGAACAGCTTGCGCTGCATCCTGTCGCCGACGAACCCCAACGCCGAGCAGTAGGTCTGATCGACGAGCAGTTCGATGCCATCCTGTGTACGGTGCAGCCGCGTCTCGGTGGTCATGTCGAACGTCTGGGGTTTCAGCGCCACCCGCATCGGTACGGTGTCGCCGCCGCGGGAAATACGGAAGTCGCATTCGTAGGGCCGGGATCGGCCAACGTCCCAGTTCTCGACGTCGGCGCCGATGACCGACATCACCTGACACGGGTCACGCTCGGCCAGTCGCACCGGAAATGTGCCGACGGCGTCACGGACGGGTAGTTGCAGCGATTCCACCCGCGGCGCTATGGCGCGCACGAGTCCTTGGGCGAAGTTGCAGTTGTCCTCGGTGATCAGTCCAACCCTGACGAACGGCTGGTCAGGCGTGCGCAACGGCCGAGCTCCCGGGAGCTGCGACAGGTTCAGCGGCAACAGGTAATCACACGAACCGCGATACGTCTCATACACGGGCAGGTCGCCGAGCAGGAACGCGGCCGGCTGGCCCGCGATCCGGTTGAGTATCACCTCGATGCTCGCGTAACGCCGGCCGGCCTCACCCGGCACCTTGATGTCGATGTCGCACTCGTCGAGTGCGAAAAGCGTCCCGACTGAACCGATTTCACCGATCTTGGCCAGCGACTCGCGGGTCACCAGCCCGCAGGGATCGATGCGGCGCATCGCGCGCAGGTAGACCAGCGATGTGACGTCATCCGCGCTGAGGGACTGTCCGTAGGTCGGGACATCGCCGGCGAAGAAGTACGAGGGATCGACGTCGCGTGATGTCATCGCTGCGGCACCTTGAACCTCGCGGCTGCATCCGGTGGGCGCCAGCACGGCGGCCAGCAGTATCACGACCAGGCTGGCCAGCTGCCTCATCGCTCTATTGTCCGTTCACTCTGCGCTGTGCGCTCAGAGTGACGCGAGACCTCGGGTTTCGGCCGTCCAGCTGCGCTTGCTACAGTGGTCGACGTGCAGCGGGTGCTCCTTCTCGGCAGCCGCGACGGGGTCTGACCAGACCGGCTTCCCGTCGCGGGTGTTCGCGATGCGCCGGTCGAGTCCCGTCTAACTCCCGGAGCAACCTCACATGACCACCTTCTCGAAACCCGATTCGTCTGACGCCTTCACGTCGGCGCGCACGATCAACAAGCCCCAAGGCCCGCCGAACTCCGGCCAGCCCGTCTGGAACACCCAGCGGACCACGTCGATGCCGGTCAGCCGGTATCGCACCTTCGCCGCGGAGGTGCCGGGCGGGAGCCCAGCGCCCGTTCCTTTTGACCGAAGCTGGCCCGACCGCGTCGTCGACAAGGCACCCATGTGGTGTGCCGTCGACCTTCGCGACGGCAACCAGGCACTGATCGACCCGATGAGCCCAGCCCGCAAGCGCCGCATGTTCGACCTGCTGGTGCGCATGGGCTACAAGGAGATCGAGGTCGGTTTCCCGTCGGCCAGCCAGACCGACTTCGACTTCGTCCGCGAAATCATCGAAAACGGCGCAGTCCCCGACGACGTCACGATCCAGGTGCTGACCCAATGCCGCCCCGAGTTGATCGAGCGGACATTCGAGGCGTGCCAGGGCGCTCCGCGCGCGATCGTGCACTTCTACAACTCGACGTCGATCCTTCAGCGCCGCGTGGTATTCCGCGCCGGCCGTGAAGAGGTCAAGGCGATCGCCGTCGAGGGCGCGAGAAAGTGCTTGGAGGAAGCCAAGAAGTACCCGGGCACGCGGTGGCGCTACGAGTACTCGCCGGAGTCCTACACCGGCACCGAACTGGAGTACGCCATCCAGGTGTGCGACGCCGTCTCCGACGTCATTGCGCCCACACCCGAGTGGCCGCTGATCGTCAACCTGCCCGCAACGGTGGAGATGGCTACGCCCAACGTCTATGCCGACTCGATCGAGTGGATGAGCCGCAACCTGAGCCGCCGGGACAGCATCATCCTCAGCCTGCACCCACACAACGATCGCGGAACCGCAGTAGCCGCAGCGGAATTGGGCTATCAGGCCGGTGCCGACCGCATCGAGGGCTGCCTGTTCGGCAACGGCGAGCGCACTGGCAACGTCTGCCTGGTGACGCTGGGCCTGAACCTGTTCTCCCGTGGCGTCGATCCGCAGATCGACTTCTCCAACATCGACGAGATCCGTCGCACGGTCGAGTACTGCAACCAGCTGCCGGTACACGAACGCCACCCGTACGGCGGCGATCTGGTGTACACCGCGTTCTCGGGCAGTCACCAGGACGCGATCAACAAGGGTCTGGACGCGATGAAGGTGTCCGCCGACGAGCAGGACGCGGATGTCGACGACATCCTGTGGCAGGTGCCGTATCTGCCGATCGATCCACGCGATGTCGGCCGCACGTACGAGGCCGTCATCCGGGTGAATTCGCAGTCCGGCAAGGGCGGCGTGGCCTACATCATGAAGGCCGACCACGGCCTGGTGCTGCCGCGGCGGCTGCAGATCGAGTTCAGCCAGGCGATCCAGAAGATCACCGACGGCGAGGGTGGCGAGGTGTCGCCGAAGGAGATGTGGGACGTCTTCTTCGAGGAGTATCTGGCGCCCGTGCGGCCGCTGGAGCGGATCCGCCAGAAGGTCAGCGCATCTGAGACCGACGGCGGCACCGACAGCATCGAGGCGACCGTCAAGATCGATGGTGTCGAGACCGACATCCGCGGTTCGGGCAACGGCCCGCTCGCCGCGTTCGTCGACGCGCTGTGCAGCGTGGGCATTCAGGTTCATGTCCTGGACTACTCCGAGCACGCGATGTCGTCGGGCGAAGAGGCGCAGGCGGCGGCGTACGTGGAGGCCTCGGTCGACGGCCAGACGATTTGGGGCGTGGGCATCGCGACATCGATCACCACCGCATCGCTGCGGGCAGTCGTGTCGGCGGTCAACCGCGCTTCGGCACGACGAGCCGTGCGTTAGACCAGCGCGCGCCGCTAATCGAGGAAGGCGCTCAGCAGTCGGTCCACAAGACCGGCGGCATCTTGAGAGCCCGGCTCGGGCGCGATGGTGAGGTTGCTGAACACAAAGCCGTTGAGCAGCCTGCTGAGTTGGTCCATCCGATCCGGTGTCGTGGTGAAGCCGGCGGCCTCGATGATGAGTGTCGCCGACTTCACCGCGGCCGCCTGGAGCTCCTTCATCAGCGGCTTGAGCTCTTCGCGCCGGGTACTTTCCATGAACAGCTCGAACCGTGCCAGCGTCCATCGGCGAAACTGCTCGTCGGGTTCGAGCATGCGAATCATCAACGCCTTCAAGGCATCTCGTGTCAGAGGCCCAATCGCCTTCTGCAGCGCCTCGACGCGCTGCCAATGCAGATCAACCGTCCGTGCGGCGGTCGCCTCGATCAGCGCCTGGCGGGTGCGGAAGTAGTTCGACGTCGTGCCCGCGGGCAGGCCGGTGCGGTTGTCGACCTGCCGATGCGTCAGACCCCCGACGCCGTCGTCGCACAGAATGTCGATCGCGGCGTCGAGGATCTGGGTCCGTCGTTCCGGGTTGGGCGGCATCAGCTCTTATACCGCAGCCGCCAGAACATCGTCAGGAACGCCGGATACACGAGGAGCAGCAGGACGTAGCTGAACCACGTCGGGAACCACATCGCCAGCGATACGTCCTTGATGACGTAGGAGCAGTAGACATGCAGCGGCACGCTGCCGGCGATGTAAACCAGCGAGGCCGTGAAGAACGCCCGCTGCCGCTTGTTCGCGAACCGCACACGGTGCCAGACCACGATGCCCGTGATGGCCGCATAGGTCATCGGGATGAGAAGAACCCTGTCCGTCGCCACCGTCACGACGTACCTGAGGGCGAGCTCGTCGCCGAAGATGACCCGATAGAGGTGCAGGCACACGCCCATGGCGATGGTGAGCATTGCGGCCTCGCGGAAGAAGTAGCCGTGGCAGCGGTAGGTCTCCCACAGGGACCGCTCGCTTTGCACTACGTTCGTAGTGGTCGTCATGGTGCCGACGCTACCACTACGCTCGTAGTGAGCGCAATAGGCGCTACGGACGAGGCGGCAGAGCGGCTAGCCAGGTATCCGGAAGCAGTTCGATCCCTCAGAAGAGTGCGAACTGCTCGCCCGCGAGCGCACTGTCCGCGAACTCTTCGATCCCGGTGCCACCGACGACGAAATCAAGCAGACGCATGAAGTCGGTATCGCGGACCAAGGGCACGCCGAGCTCATTGGCCTGATACCCCTTGCCGTGTTCCGGTTGGGTCTCGTTGCAGATGACGAGCGACGTCTCTGGGTCTACGGCGTCGGTGTAGGCCAGGCCGGCGTGCACGATTCGCTCGACGAGTTCCTCATGAGTGCGGTTGACCTCCGCCGATAGTGCGGCCCGCATACCCTGCACCAGCGGACGCCCAGCGACGAAGCGGCCGGGGTTGAGATACGGACACGGCATCCGCGAGGCCAGCATCTTCAGCGGTCGCAGCTCGTCGTGCGTCACCTGGCCACTGGGCCAGCGGCGCCGCGACACCGGCCGCGTGGGCAGCCAGACCTTGCGCTCGCGAGCGCGGACCAGCACCGGCTTGAGGATCTGCGCAAGCACCATCGCGTCGTCGAGCGCGTCGTGCGGCTTCATCTGCGTGATGCCCCAGTGCCGCGCCAGCGTGCCCAGCTGCAGGTTCTCGGTGCCCAGGTCAAGCCGACGCGTCAGCTCGACCGTGCACATCACCGTCTCGATGGGCAGCTCCTCGCCCACGAGCTCGGCCTCTGCAGCCAGGAAGGAGTAATCGAAGCCGACGTTGTGGGCCACCAGGGTGCGGCCCTTGAGCACCTTGACGAGCTCGTCGACGATGTCGGCAAAACAGGGCTGGCCCTCGAGCATGTCGGAGGTCAGGCCGTGAACATGGGTCGGGCCGGGATCCACGCCGGGGTTGAGCAGCGTGTAGAGGCTTTGTTCGACGTTGCCGTCGTCGCCGAGGGCCAAAGCGGCGACGCTGACGACCCGGGCCTGTCCGGGGCGAAAGCCCGAGGTCTCGACGTCGACGACGGCCCAGCCCGCGCCGGGTTCGGTTGCCGGCCGGCCCCAGGTTTGGCTCACGATTCGAGGATGGCACGGTGCCCCGACATCACCGGATCGCTCGACAGCGTGTCGGCTACCTAAAATGCCGGGGATGGTCACCACTCGCGGACGTGCGGCTCTCGCGGCCGGAGCCGGCGCGCGCTGGGCGTCGCGCGTCACCGGGCGCGGCGCCGGCGCGATGATCGGCGGGCTGGTCGCTCTGGCGTTGGACAAGTCCGTGCTCCGCCAGCTTGGCAAGGGCCGTCGCACGGTCGTCGTCACCGGGACGAACGGCAAGTCGACGACCACCCGGATGACCGCGGCGGCGCTGGGCACGCTGGGGCCTTCGCAGCCGCAGGGGCGGCGACATCAGACCGTCGCTACCAACGCCGAGGGCGCGAACATGGACGCGGGTCTGGTGGCGGCGCTGGCAGGTGCGCGTGACGCGTCGCTTGCGGCACTGGAGGTCGACGAGATGCATGTGCCGCATGTGGCGGATGCTCTCGACCCCGCGGTGATCGTGTTGTTGAACCTGTCCCGCGATCAGCTCGACCGGGTCGGTGAGATCAACCACATCGAACGGACTTTGAGGGGTGGCCTGACACGGCATCCGTCGTCGGTGGTGGTGGCCAATTGCGACGACGTGCTGATGACGTCGGCGGCCTATGACAGTCCACACGTCGTATGGGTCGCGGCGGGCGGCGGCTGGGCGAACGACTCCGTGAGCTGTCCGCGGTCCGGCGAGATCATCGTCCGGGAGGGATCCGACTGGTATTCGACTGGAACGGATTTCAAGCGGCCCAGCCCGAATTGGTGGTTCGACGACACGAATATCTATGGACCCGACGGGCTTTCGCTACCCATGGCATTGGCGCTACCGGGGGCCGTCAACCGAGGCAATGCCACGCAGGCGGTGGCAGCGGCGGTCACGCTGGGTGCCGATCCGGCTGCGGCCGTGGCGGCGGTGTCCGGTGTCGACGAGGTGGCGGGCCGGTACAGCACAGTGCAACTCGGCGCCCATACCGTTCGGATGCTGCTGGCCAAGAATCCCGCCGGCTGGCAGGAAGCGCTGTCGATGGTGGACACCGACGCCGGCTCGGTGGTGATCTCGGTGAACGGTCAGGTGCCCGACGGCGAAGACCTGTCGTGGTTGTGGGATGTCAACTTCGAGCATTTCGTCGACAAGCCGGTCGTGGCGGCGGGCGAGCGCGGGACGGACCTGGCCGTGCGCCTGGGATACGCGGGTGTCGAGCACACGCTGGTGCACAACGCCGTCGAGGCGATCACGTCGTGCCCGCCCGGCCACGTCGAGGTGGTCGCCAACTACACCGCGTTCCTCAACCTTCAGCGGGCGATGGCACGACATGCGTGAGTCGACGGTGCGGATCGGGCTCGTGTTGCCCGATGTGATGGGCACGTACGGCGACGGCGGTAATTCGGTCGTATTGCGGCAACGGTTGCGGCTTCGCGGTTTTGACGCCGAGATCGTCGAGATCACGCTGTCGGATCCGGTGCCCGCCGAACTCGACCTCTACACGCTGGGTGGGGCCGAGGACTACGCGCAACGTCTGGCGACCAGGCACTTGATCCGCTACCCCGGTTTACAGCAGGCGGCCGCGCGTGGGGGTCCGGTGCTGGCGATCTGCGCGGCGATCCAAGTGCTGGGGCACTGGTACGAGACATCGTCGGGTGAACGAGTCGACGGAGTCGGGCTCTTGGACGTGACCACATCGCCGCAGCCCGAGCGGACGATCGGGGAGGTGGTGTCCCAGCCATTGCTGCCGGGTCTGTCCGAGCGATTGACGGGATTCGAAAACCATCGCGGCGGAACAGTTCTCGGGCCGTCAGCGAAGCCGTTGGCGCGAGTCGTCAGTGGGGCGGGGAACCGCGCGGGTGACGGCGTCGACGGCGCGGTGCAGGGCAGCGTCATCGCGACCTATCTGCACGGCCCATGCTTGGCGCGCAATCCCGAACTCGCTGATCATCTCCTGAGCCGGGTGGTCGGCGATTTGGCGCCGCTGGGGATCGACGAGGTCACGCAGCTGCGGCGGGAACGCTTGGCGGCGCCGCGGCGCGCTTAGGGCTTCCAGCCTCGACTTATCAGTGCCGTCCGCGCACGTTCGACGATGTCGGTTCGCCGGTCTTCCTTGACTACCTGATCGACGATCCACCCGAGACTTCTGGCCTTGCGCAGCGATTTGATGTCCTTGACGTACTGACTGCGGTCGGTTTGGTGCTGGCTCCCGTCGTACTCGGACACGACCATGAACTCCTCCCACCCCATGTCCGCCATCCGAACGAGTCGTCCACGGTCCTCGCAGATCGGGATTTGGATCGTGGGTCTTGGCAATCCCGCGTCGATATACAGCAATCGCAACCAGGTCTCCATCGGAGACGCGGCGCCGCCGTCGACAAGTGGAAGGGCAGCTCGTAGTGCCTTCAGCCCCCTGGCCCCGCGGTGGCGCTTGGCGAGCAACAGCACGTCTTCAACCGAGAAGATCTGCGCCCGCATGAGGGAGTCGAGCCGTGCGACGGCTTCTTCGCGCGGTAGGTAGCGGCCGAGGTCGAACGCCGTGCGTGCCCGCGTTGTCACGGGGAGCCCTGCCACTCTTGCGATCTCGTCGTCGGCCAACGTCTCATTGCGAACCAGCAATCCGCTGGGCGAGCGGCCGTAGTTCCAGATCAACTCGATCGGGATGTCATCGTCAACCCATTGGGCTCCATGCAGTGCCGAGGCCGCCAGGCCCGCGATGACGCCTTGGCGGCCAGATCGCAACCAGGCGCCCTCGATCCGATCGCGAAGTGATACGTCGTGCGGCATCGGCATATAGACGTCGCGGAAGAGTCGCTGATGCCAACGACGCAACTCGTACGCAGTCAGCGCCCCCTGTTCCACCGCCTCGCTGCCGAGAAACACCTTCCGCATGTAGGGATGCTCGCAGCGAGGGCCGACACCTCCGCGAAACTGCAGTTATCGCGACCAAGTTCGAGTGAGGCGCGCAACAAGTGCAGTCTCGCGTAAAAGGGCTAGACCATCGCGCGGCGGCCCGCCAGAGCGCGGCCCAGCGTCAGCTCATCGGCGAACTCCAGGTCGCCGCCCATCGGCAGACCCGACGCGATGCGCGTCACCGTCAGCCCCGGGATGTCGCGCAGCATCCGCACGAGATACGTCGCTGTCGCCTCGCCCTCGGTGTTCGGATCCGTCGCGATGATCACCTCGGTCACGTCGACGCCATCGACCCGCTCGCCAATCCTGTTGAGGAGCTCACGAATTCGCAGTTGCTCGGGCCCCACACCGGACAGCGGATCCAACGCTCCACCCAATACGTGGTAGCGGCCGCGGAATTCGCGCGTGCGCTCGACGGCCTGCACGTCCTTCGGCTCCTCCACCACACATACCAACGAAGCATCTCGGCGCGAGTCTGAGCAGATGCGGCAGCGATCCTCATCGGAGACGTTGCCGCACACCGCGCAGAACTTCACCCCGTCGCGAATCCGTTCCAACACACCAGTGAGCCGGTCGATCTGCGGAGGCTCGACTGACAACAGATGAAAAGCGATCCGCTGCGCGCTCTTCGGCCCGATGCCGGGCAGCTTGCCGAGCTCGTCGATCAGATCCTGGACGGGGCCTTCGAACAAGTCACATCCCCGGCAGACCCAGCCCACCCATCCCGCCGGCGAGCGGCCCGAGCCGGTCGTGGGCCAGGATGGTGACCTGTTTGGAGGCGTCGGCGATGGCACCGACGATGAGATCCTGCAGCGTCTCCACATCGGAGGGATCGACGACCTTCGGGTCGATCGATACGGCTACCACCTCGCCGCTGCCCTTCATGGTGACCTGCACCAGCCCGCCGCCGGCCTGCCCATGCACCTCGGAATTGGCCAGCGCTTCCTGCGCTTCCATCAACTGCTGCTGTACCTGCTGCGCCTGCGCGAGGAGTGCCGACATGTCGGGCGTGCCTCCGGGTTGCATGACAGTCCCCTTGCGTCTTGGTATCGACTTGGTTGCGCTCATCCACATGCGGCGGTTTGGACTTTCAGCCTAGTCGTCAAGACGGCTACGGTGGCGCCCGTGCCTGCCAGCCTGCGTGTCGGCGCCGCGATAGCCGCCGGACTGCTCATCGCCGCATCGACGGCCGTAACCCCGGCCTCGGCCGCGCCGGCCAACATCGCCGGCATGATCGTGTTCCTCGACCCCGGCCACAACGGCTCGAATGACTCGTCGATCGGCCGCCAGGTGCCAACCGGCCGCGGCGGCACCAAGGACTGCCAGGCCAGCGGCACCACGACCGACGACGGCTATCCCGAACACACCTTCACTTGGGACACCACGCTGCGCATCCGCCAAGAACTCACCGCGCTCGGCGTGCGAACAGCGATGTCGCGTGGCAACGACACGGGCCTCGGCCCCTGCGTCGACGAACGCGCCGCGATGGCCAACTCCCTGAAACCCAACGCCATCGTCAGCATCCACGGCGACGGCGGCCCGCCCACCGGGCGCGGCTTCCACGTCCTCTACTCCGCACCGCCGCTCAACGACGTCCAGGCCGGGCCGTCCGTGCAATTCGCGCAGACCATGCGCGACCAGCTGACCGCGTCAGGCTTCGTGCCGTCGACCTACACCGGCTCGAACGGCCTCGACCCTCGTTCAGACATCGCGGGCCTCAACCTGGCGCAATTCCCGTCGATCCTCGTCGAGTGCGGCAACATGAAGAACCCCGTCGACTCGGGGCTGATGAAGACGCCCGAAGGCCGTCAGAAGTACGCCGACGCCGTCGTCCGCGGTATCGCGGGCTTCCTGGCCACCCAACCGCCGCGGACCAACTAGCCCTTCTCGACTTCGCTCTTCAGGTTCGCGAGCACCTCGTCCTGAATCTTGCGCAGACCCAGCGGCGCGAACGTCTTCTCGAAGAAGCCGCCGATGCCACCCGCACCCTGCCACGACGTCTTCACCGTGACCGACGACCCCGGCCCTGCCGGTGCGACGGTCCAGTTGGTGATCATCGACGAGTTCGCGTCCTTTTCGATGACGGTGTGGCCGGCGACGTCGACGTTGGCCTTGACGTCGCGCACACGCGACTTGGTGGCCTGCAGCTTCCAGGTGGCGACGGTACCGGCGCCCTTACCGCCTTCGAGCACCTGGTAGCCGCTGTAGTGCGAGGACAGGATCTTCGGGCGAACGGTCTCGTAATCCGTGATCGCCGCCAACACGGTCTCCGGCGCGGCGTCTATCAAGACGGTGCTGGACGCGCTGACCTGTGCCATGAGATAGCTCTCCTGTCCTGTTGGTGCGGTCGCATCGGCTGCGGCCGCGGACTAGCGTATATCTGTGTCTGTTGAGGGGAGCGACGCACGTGCTGCTCACGCTGTGGGCGTGCAGCGGCTTCTCGCCAGCTACCGGGCGATTCCTCCGAGCGCGACGGTCCGGCTTGCCAAACCCACGTCCAACCTGTTCCGGGCGCGTGCCAAGACAAAGAGCAAGGGTCTGGACGTTTCGGGCCTGACGGGAGTCATCGCCGTCGACCCCGAGCACCGCACCGCCGATGTCGCCGGTATGTGCACGTACGAGGATCTCGTCGCCGCCACCCTGCCCTACGGGCTGGCGCCGCTGGTGGTGCCGCAGCTGAAGACGATCACCCTCGGCGGCGCGGTCACCGGTCTCGGCATCGAGTCCACGTCATTCCGCAACGGGTTGCCGCACGAGTCGGTCCTGGAGATGGACATCCTGACCGGCACCGGCGAGGTGCTGACCGCATCGCCAGACGAACACGCCGATCTATATCGCGCGTTTCCGAATTCCTATGGAACCCTTGGCTATTCCGTCCGTCTCAAGATCGAGCTGGAATCCGTCAAGCCGTTTGTCGCGCTCAAGCATCTGAGGTTTCACTCGCTCGACGACCTCGTCGCCGCGATGGATCGCATCATCGAAACGGGCGGTCATGACGGCACCCGGGTCGACTACCTCGACGGCGTGGTGTTCAGCGCCGACGAGAGCTACCTGACTCTGGGCTTCCAAACCACGACGCCAGGGCCGGTCAGCGACTACACCGGCCAGCAGATCTACTACCGCTCGATCCAGCACCCGGACGGCGAGAAACACGACCGGCTCACCATCCACGACTATCTGTGGCGCTGGGACACCGACTGGTTCTGGTGCTCGCGGGCGTTCGGCGCGCAGGAGCCGCGAATCCGCCGGTTCTGGCCGCGGCGCTACCGTCGCAGCAGCTTCTACTGGAAGCTGATCGCCTACGACCAGCGGTTCAACATCGCCGATCGCATCGAGAAGCGCAACGGCCGCCCACCCCGCGAGCGCGTCGTACAAGACGTCGAAGTGCCGATCGGACGGACGGCAGACTTCCTCACCTGGTTCCTCGACAACGTCCCGATCGAGCCGATCTGGCTGTGTCCTCTGCGGCTACGCGATGACCCAAGGACAGGTGGGGCCTGGCCGTTGTACCCGATCCGCCCGAACCACACCTACGTCAACATCGGCTTTTGGTCGTCGGTGCCGATCGGTCCCGAGGAAGGCCATACCAACAAGTTGATCGAGCGTAAGGTCAGCGACCTCGAAGGCCACAAGTCGCTGTATTCCGATGCGTATTACTCCCCCGACGAGTTCGACGAACTCTATGGCGGGGAAACCTACAAGACCGTAAAAAAGACCTACGACCCCGACTCACGGCTCCTCGACCTGTATGCGAAGGCGGTGCAACGACGATGACGACATTCCGAGAACAACCCGCTCACGCTCCCACCCACAAGTTGACTCTCGCCGAGATTCTGGAGATTTTCGCGGCCGGTCAACTGCCGCTGAAGTTCACTGCATACGACGGCAGCACGGCCGGACCCGACGACGCCGAGCTCGGCCTCGATCTGCTGACGCCGCGTGGCACGACATACTTGGCCACTGCGCCCGGCGATCTCGGCCTGGCCCGCGCCTACGTGTCGGGCGACCTGGAACCGCACGGGGTGCACCCTGGCGATCCTTACGAGCTGCTCAAGGCGCTCGCCGACAAGATGGACTTCAAGCGCCCGCCGGCGCGGGTGCTGGCCAACATCGTTCGCTCCATCGGCTTCGAGCATCTCAAGCCGATCGCGCCGCCCCCGCAGGAGGTACTGCCCCGCTGGCGGCGTATCGCAGAAGGGCTGCGGCACAGCCGGATCCGTGATGCGGAAGCGATCCATCACCACTATGACGTGTCAAACACGTTCTACGAGTGGGTGCTTGGCCCGTCGATGACTTATACGTGCGCCTGCTATCCGCATCCGGATGCGACGCTGGAAGAGGCGCAGGAGTACAAGTACCGGCTGGTGTTCGAGAAGCTGCGGCTGAAGCCGGGCGATCGACTGCTCGACGTCGGCTGCGGTTGGGGCGGCATGGTGCGCTACGCGGCCCGTCACGGTGTGAAGGCCGTCGGTGTCACGCTCTCGCGCGAGCAGGCCACCTGGGCGCAGAAGGCAATCGCCGAGCAGGGGTTGTCCGATCTGGCCGAGGTCCGCCACGGCGACTACCGCGACATCCGCGAGACCCAGTTCGACGCGGTGTCGTCGATCGGGCTCACAGAACACATCGGCGTGCACAACTACCCGTCGTACTTCCGCTTCCTGAAGTCCAAGATGCGCACGGGCGCTCTGCTTCTCAACCACTGCATCACCCGGCCGGACAACAGAACGGGGGCGGCTGCTGGCGGCTTTATCGACCGCTACGTGTTCCCCGACGGGGAGCTCACCGGGTCGGGCCGCATCATCACGGAGGCCCAGGACATCGGGCTCGAGGTGGTCCACGAAGAGAATCTGCGACACCACTACGCTCTGACGCTTCGCGATTGGTGCCGCAATCTCGTCGAGCATTGGGACGAGGCGGTCGAGGAAGTCGGGCTGCCCACCGCGAAGGTGTGGGGCCTCTACATGGCGGGCTCGCGGTTGGGCTTCGAGACCAATGTCGTTCAGCTGCACCAGGTTCTGGCGGTCAAGCTGGACTCACACGGCCATGACGGCGGCCTGCCGCTTCGGCCGTGGTGGACGCCCTAGCGTCAGTTGTTCGTCCCCGACTCTTCCGCCATTGAAGGGGTAGGTCAGTGTGCGTTTGGCAACACTGGCTTCGAGACTCAACGATGCGCCGGCGAACCAATACGTCGAGCTGAGATCTGGCTGTAGGGTCCTACGTGAGCAAAATCGCCGGAGCTCTTCGCAGATGACACGCAGGGGACAACTGTGGAAATGCCAATTCGCATCGTTGCCCGCGATACCAACGACCAGGGCGATCTTCTTTCGCGACTAGCTCGAGACTTGTTCCTGGCACTGGGTTACGAAAATTGCCGAGTCAACGTCCACAAAACGGGACGCGAAATAGACCTCATGGCCGTCCACAGGTACGAGTCTCGCGAAGTCATTGCCGAAATGAAGAGCGGCATAGCACCAATTGGCGGTGCAGACATAAACAAATTTGTGGGCGTATTGGACGGGCATCGACGGAAATCGAGCGGAAAGGAGGTGCACGGCTACTACATTTCACTTGCCGGTTATCGTGAGACCGCGATAGAGCAGGAACGTGAATTAGGGGGCAGTCGGGTCACGCTGCTAGACGGCCAACGCGTGAAAGAAGAATTGATCAACTGCAAGCTGGTTGTAACGGCTGCGGAAGCTGCCTTAGCGGCTAAGGACCTCATCCCGCCGGATAGCCAATTTGAAGTAGACCCCGATCCCGACCTCGTCGGCCACAGCATCGGCTGGATATGGGCAGTCTACGTTACCGAGCAGCGTGAACGCACTCGCATTTGCTTCATACACGCCGACGGCAGTCCCCTAAGCCTGTCAGCGGCGAATCAAGTTATAGCGACGGCGAGAACTAGTGATGATCCAATCGCCACGTTAAGGCTCCTAAACAAAAACACAAAGCCGAAAGACGCTGCCCTAGTAGCGCGGCGGTATCAAAGCTTTATCCTCCAGGAGTTCGGCGGCATTACCCTAGAGGGGCTTCCGGCTGATCAATCGGTAGGTTCGCGGCAATTTAAGCTGGAGGATCTATACGTGCCTTTGCGGTTAAAGGAGGGGAGTTCAAAAACACGCAATGTAACCGCCACCGCCGACGAGGTCCTGCCCAGCGAACTGGAAACTGAAGTCACCACACCGAACACAGGCACTAGTGAAACGTCCAGTCAGACTTTAGGCGAGGTCATCAGTCAGCATGCCCATGTTGCAATTCTTGGCCTACCGGGATCGGGAAAATCGACAGCACTGAAACGACTCGCAGTCGCGTACGCCGACAAACAGAGATTACATGACAGTGATGACGGCCTTCCCGATGAGTCATGGTTTCCGGTCGTAATCCGATGCAGACATCTGGCCAACCGGTCCCGAGATCCGATTCTTCAAGTTATTGTCGATCAAGTTGAACGCGCCGAGATGCCAGAGCTCCGAGAATCCTTCGCGAACATCGTGGCCAGGAAGCTCCAAGACGGCGATCTCTTACTTCTCATCGACGGGTTAGATGAGATACCGTCGGCAAGCGATCGTTTAGCTTTTGTATCACAATTGCGTACGTTCATCGGGGTATACCCGACGTGCAGACTTGTCGTAACTTCGCGTGAAGCTGGCTTCCGATCGGTTGCCGCTGCAGTTAACTCCATATGCCATCGGACGATGGTTTCGGGACTGAGCGATGACGCGATAAGGTCCTTGGTTACATCATGGCGCAAAGAGGTGATCGGTCCGTCCGATTATATCCAGAGCCAAGCGGAAAGCCTGGCCGACGACATCATTGCGAATGACCGCTTGCGCAGCCTAGCTACGAATCCGCTCTTATTGACAACGCTGCTGCTTGTTCAGCGGTGGATCGGGCAACTCCCCCGCCGACGGACCGTCCTATATCAGAAGGCGATTGAAGTCCTTCTCATGACTTGGAACGCCGAGGGTCATCAACCTCTGGATCCTGACGAAGCACTTCCACAATTGGCTTACACCGCATACTCGATGATGTCTCGTGGCGTAACAAGCGTCACTTCCGAGGAGCTTGCCAACTTGCTAATGGCGGCCCGTCGCGATCTCCCCGAAGTGCTGAGCTATGCGCAGATGTCCACCCGGGAGTTTGTGGACCGCGTAGAGGAGCGAAGCAGCCTCATGACTTTAAGCGGCCATCAGGTAGTTAACGGCAAGTTGGAGGCCACCTACGAGTTCAAACATTTGACCTTCCAGGAGTACCTGGCTGCGTTGGGGATAGCTAACGGCTGGATTGACTCTGAATCGCGCGGCCTCGACATAGTGAACATACTGGAGGAAAGGTTTGGTTCTGAGACGTGGCAAGAGGTCGTGGGTCTAACCACGGTGCTCAGCGGTTCCCGCGCCGGTACCGTAGTCGAGACGCTGATCTCACGCCTTCGCCCGGCTGTCGCAGGAAACGGCGGCCAGCGAGGGACCGCTAGCGACAGCGTGCCATTCGAGCAACTACACGCGAATCTTGTCGGCTGCTTGCGAGATGAGGCAGCAATAACACCAGAGCTAGCAGAGGAGGCGATCGAGTTATGCATTCGAGCGACTCAACCCCTCGCCGTTGCCGAATCTGTCTTATGCAAAAGCCTTCACGGTGGGCGATACGATTCGCTACTCAGAAAGATCAGCTATGCATATTTCACGCTTGACGACGAAGAGATACCCGGATTCGGCAGCGCGATCGCAAACATAGCGCTGGCTGATTCCGAATCACGTCAGCGGATTAGTGACACTGTGAATTGGGTGTCAGAGAACATCCATAGCGGAGATTCAGCGCGACAGATAACTGGTTCACTAACGTTGATGGCATTGGCCTACAACGCAGCGGCGGAAGAACATTCCGAGGAGTCAAACGATGCTGCGGCGCCATTGCTGCCGCTAGTAGATGCTATTGTCGACCAGTTACTTACCAATCCGATACGGCGGAACGCCCTTACGTACGCAATGATGTGGGCATTGGTATGGGGGCTTCCGTTGAATGGCCGTGAAGTTATTCCGTCAAAAGAGAATGCGTTGCAGCTCAGGATCGTCGAAATATGGGCAGGCTCGCGCAAAACTCATCTCTCCCGTCAGGCGGCGTGGGCCCTTACATCAACTTCATTGGTGGGCGAATGGGAACTCACGGATCAGAGGAGATTACAGCTCTCTGATCTCGCGAAGAAGGAATTCAATGCCCGAGGTGAATCAAGCGAGTTCAGGAAGTCGGGTGCTCTATTTATTCGTCGCTACATTGAAGATGACCGCACAAGAACTGAGCTTATTAAGGACATAATCAAGTATTACCAAGGCAGCGGCCGGTACCATGGTGACGCGGAACGCTTGCTTAACGGACTCGGCGACGAAGGCAAGCGAGCTTTGGCTGAGCTCAAGAACTAAGCCGTAATTCACCGAGGCCGTAGATACCGTTCATTTCCCAGTTCAACTTATTCGAGGGTTACGCCCTATCGAGTGATCGAAGTGTGGGCCTCTACATGGCGGGCTCGCGGCTGGGCTTCGAGACCAATGTCGTTCAGCTGCACCAGGTTCTGGCGGTCAAGCTGGACTCACATGGCCATGACGGCGGCCTGCCGCTTCGGCCGTGGTGGACGCCCTAGCGTCAGTTGTTCGTCCCCGGAGGGCCGAGAAAATCGGTCGTCTCCTGCGGGAAGGGTTGATGGCTCGTCGGGCGGACGCTGCTGGGCTCGGAACGAATGCTCGACGAATGCGTAGTGCTCGGCCGTGGAGGCGGTGCGCTCGGCGCAATGGTCGTCGGCGCGAGTGATGGCGGTCCGCTCGGGGTCACTACAGACGGGGCCCGCGTGGCGGGAGGAGGAACGGGGGCCGCGCTGGTCGGGGGCGGCGCAACGGTCGTGGTGGTGATCGAGGCCGTCGGGAGCACGACACCGGTGTCGCCGAACGGCGCGCGGGACACGACGGTTATCGCCGATATGACGACCGCCACCGCGATAACCCCGAACGCCACGACGGCGGCCGCGCCGATCCAACTGGTTCCAAACCAGCGCCCGCGGGGAGGGGTACCCGCGGGTTTCCCATCCGCGACCACGGGATACGCGAGCTCAGGACTTTTCAACTTTGACGGCTTCGTCTCGCCCAGTGGGTTCGACAGTGAGGATGAGCCCGATCCCGCGCGCGTAGTACTTGTTCTCCGGCGGTGCCGTGGGGTCGAGACGATCGGCGTCCTTCGTGACCAGTAGCTCACTGACGCGTCCCGTCGCCGGGGTGGTTTCGCTACCGGTGAGGCTGACCACATCGCCGGTATCCTCAGCCACACCCTTTGCGTACTCCTGTCGATACTGATCGCCGACGTGAGGACGGCTCAGCATTGCGATCCCTGGCAAAGCGCCGTTGACGCCGCCCTCGAACGACCCGGTCGTGTCTACGGTGCCGTCCTCGTGAATCGCTTTCGTGCCTTCGCCGAAATACCAGACATTGCCGTCGTGATCCTGGGCATACCAGTCAAATGTGTCTTCCACCGCCTTGTCGTCGACGGTGACCGTGTCGTGAACAACGACGGTCTTGACGCCCATGATCGTCTTGGTATCGCGGGTGACCTCGGTCGTCGTGCGTTGCAGACCCTCGGGCGTACGCACCTCATAGACGGTGCGGGTACCCGGAGTCATTGGGAGATAAGGATTGTCGATCGTGGTCGAGAATGCCGCAGGGTCGATTGTCGGCGAATACGGATCGGTGATCTTCATCGGCGCGCTGCTAGAAGGCGCGGAAGAGGCGCCGGGGTTCGGCGCAGGGGCGGGGTTACCTCCGCAGGCCGCCACCAGCACGATCACTGACCAAACCGCGCCGATCGCTGACAGACGCGCTGCCATGTTTATGCACGGTACTCTCGACCCCCCATCGGAATCGAGGCCGAATTTCCCTAGCCGTCGATGCGGCGGGCGCCGAGCTCGTTCTGCAGTAGTTCCAGCGCGGCTTCCTCGGGGTCGCGGCGCGTCACCTCGGAGGTGTCGCTGCCGGCCTCGGCCAGCATGCTCTCCTCTTCCTCGTCGCGCGGCGGCCGCGACGGGGCGACGCTTTCCGGTTTGGGCGCGGCCGCCGGTGCCGCACCGCCCGCCTCGCATCGAAGCTTCCAGTCCACACCCAGTGCGTCCTTGAGCGCTTCCCGGATGACGTCGGAATTGCGTTGCTCTGCAAGCCGTTTCGCCAGCGGGGCAGATTCATGGCTGAGGACCAGCGTGTCGCCTTCGACGGCCCGCACAATCGCACCGGCGAGCATCACCTCGGTGGTGCGGCTGCGCTGACGAACCTTCTCCCGCACCGTCGTCCACATGCTACGCACGGCGGCGGCGTTAGGTTGGCCCGCCGCTGACTCCGCCCACGGCTGCGATTCGGGTTGTACTTCAACGACTTTCGGCTCCGGTGCGGGTTCGGGCTTGGGTTCGGGCTTGGGCGCGGCGATGGGTTCCGGCTTGGGCGCGGCGACGGGCTCCGGCTTGGGCGCGGCGACGGGCTCCGGCGCGGGGACGGGTTCCGGCGCTGGTTCAGAGGCCGGTGCCTCCACCTTGCTCCTGCGGGCGTACTGCTTCGATGGCGCGGCCGGCTCTGCCGAACGCACTTCGTCGGACGCCGGAATCGACAGATCCAGCCGCGTCTCGATCCGTTCAACCCGCTGCAGCAGTGCCGCCTCGGTGTCGCTGGCCGATGGCAGCAGCAGCCGCGCGCACACCACCTCCAGCAGCAGCCGCGGCGCGGTCGCACCGCGCATCTCTCCCAGCCCCGCGTGCACGACTTCGGCGTAGCGGGTCAACGTCGCGGTGCCGATGCGCGTCGCCTGCTCCCGCATCCGCTCCAGCACGTCCTCCGGCCCATCGACCACACCACGCGCGATCGCGTCAGGCACCGACTGCAGCACGATCAGATCGCGGAAGCGCTCCAGCAGATCGGTGGCGAACCGCCGCGGGTCATGACCGGCGTCGATCACCGCCTCGACGGCGCCGAACAGTGCCGACGCGTCCCCGGCCGTCAGCGCGTCGACCGCATCGTCGATCAACGCCAGATCGGTCGCTCCCAGCAGCGCCAGCGCGCGCCGGTACTCGACGCGGCTGCTCTGCGCACCGGCCAGCAGCTGGTCGAGGACCGACAGCGTGTCGCGGGGCGAGCCACCGCCAGCGCGGATGACCAGCGGATACACCGCGTCGTCGACGGCCACGTCTTCGGAGGTGCAGATGCGCTCCAGCAGCGACCGCATGGTCCGCGGTGCCAGCAGCCGGAACGGATAGTGATGGGTGCGTGACCGGATCGTCGGGAGGACCTTCTCGGGCTCCGTCGTCGCGAACACGAAGATCAGGTGCTCCGGCGGCTCCTCGACGATCTTCAGCAGCGCGTTGAAACCGGCCGTGGTGACCATGTGTGCTTCGTCGATGATGAAGATGCGGTATCGGGACTGGGCGGGTGCGTAGAACGCGCGGTCACGCAGTTCGCGGGTGTCATCCACGCCACCATGGCTCGCGGCGTCGAGTTCGACGACGTCGACGCTGCCGGGTCCGTTCGGCGCCAGCGCCACGCAGGAGTCGCACACGCCGCACGGCGTGGCCGTCGGGCCTTGTTCACAGTTCAGCGAGCGCGCCAGGATGCGCGCCGACGACGTCTTTCCACACCCCCGCGGCCCGGAGAACAGGTAGGCGTGGTTGATGCGGCCCGCCGAGAGCGCCGTGGACAGCGGTTCGGTGACGTGCTCCTGCCCGATGACTTCGGCGAAGGTTGCCGGCCGGTACTTGCGGTAGAGCGCCACGCTCAGCAGGCTACCGACGCGGTCCGACTAGCCGGAGCCGAGTGGTCATTCGGTCCCCAACAGGGCCTCGGTCGCCGACAGCAGCGCGCAGGTGGCCAGCCCGTCGACCGCCTCACGCAGCTCCGGCAGCGCCGGGAAGCTCGGCGCGATGCGAATGTTCTTGTCCTCGGGGTCATTTCGGTACGGGAACGCCGACCCCGCCTCTGTGAGAGCGATACCGGCGTCCTTGGCCAGCGCGATGGTGCGCCGGGCGGTGCCGGACAACACGTCGAGGCTGATGAAGTAGCCGCCCTTCGGCTCGTTCCATGACGCGATCTTGGATTCGCCGAGCCGATCGTCGAGGATCTCCAAGGCCAGCGAGAACTTTGGCGCCAGGATCTGCTGGTGACGCTGCATCTGCAGACGCACCCCGTCGGCGTCGCCGAAGAATCGCAGATGCCTGAGCTGGTTCACCTTGTCCGGGCCGATGGACTTCTTGCCCGCGTATTGCAGATACCAGGCAATGTTGCCCAACGAGCCGCCGAGGAAGCTGACGCCGGCACCGGCGAAGGTGATCTTCGATGTCGACGCGAACACCAGCGGCCGGTTCGGGTTGCCCGCCGCCTCGGCCAGCCCGAGCACGTCGATCTGGCGGTCGAAATCGTGGGTCAGCGTGTGCACCGCGTAGGCGTTGTCCCACATCAACCGGAAATCTTTTGCGGCTGTTTCCATTTGGACCAGTCGACGCGCGATTTCCCACGAATAGGTGATGCCGGTCGGGTTCGAATACACCGGGACGCACCACATGCCCTTGATGGCCGGGTCGACGGCAACCAGTTCTTCGATCAGGTCGATGTCGGGACCGTCTTCGCGCATCGGGATGGTGATCATCTCGATGTCCAGGGTTTCGGTGATCGCGAAGTGACGGTCGTAGCCGGGTGACGGGCAGAGGAATTTGACGGCGGGCTCGCGGATCCATGGCCGCGTGGAATCCACCCCGCCATGCAGCATCGAGAACGCCACGGCGTCGTGCATCAGTTCCAGGCTGGCGTTATTGCCGGCAATCAGGTTGGGCACCGGGATGCCGAGCAGCTCGCCGAAAATCGCGCGCAGTTCAGGCAGCCCGTGAAGGCCGCCGTAGTTGCGGGTGTCGGTGCCTTCACCGTCTCGGAAGTCATCTCCCGGCAGACGCAGCAGCTCGTTGGACAGGTCCAGCTGGGCGGGTGAGGGCTTGCCGCGGGTCAGGTCGAGGTTCAGCCCCTTGGCTTTCAGGTCGGCGTAATTTCGCCGCTGCTGCTCGTGTTCGGCTTGGAGCTCGTCACGGCCGAGCGACTGAAACGACACCGCGCGCCTTTCACTTCAGACCGGATATAAGAAAAAGAAGGGGACCCCGCGCACCCGCCAGAGCCCATTGACCCTTGCTGCCTTCCGGCCCTGGGGGAGTTCACAGGATAGACGCCGCGCGGGGTCCACGGCGAGTCTAATACCCGGCCCGCGAGCATCTCGACGGGCGCATCAGCAAGGTCGGCTACCATGGCCCGCGGAGGATTCGCCTAGTGGCCTATGGCGCTCGCCTGGAACGCGGGTTGGGTTAACAGCCCTCGCGGGTTCAAATCCCGCATCCTCCGCACTCGGTCCGGGGTGCGACCAGTTGACCCAACGGCCTGGTCGTACTCCGGCCAAAAGCAATAGGAGGGGTATGGGCCGCACCGTTGCGGTGGTTTGGCACGCGTCGTCTTGTATCGCCGCCGGTGTCTTGTACTTCTTCTTCGTGTTGCCGCGCTGGCCCGAGCTGATCGGAGACACCTCCCACACGCTGGGCACGGCTCTGCGCATCGTCACCGGTGCTCTGATCGGCCTGGCCGCGCTTCCGGTGGTGTTCACGCTGCTGCGCACTCGCCGGCCAGAGTTTCGCACCCCGCAGCTGGCCCTGACGCTTCGGACGTCGTCGATCGGGCTGCACGTACTCGCCGGAGTACTGATAGTCGGCACCGCGATCAGCGAGATCTGGCTTTCGCTGGACAACGCTGGCCAATGGTTGTTCGCCATTTACGGCGCAGCCGCGGCGATCGCCCTGCTCGGCATTCTCGCTTTTCACCTTGCGTTCGTGGCCGAGCTTCCGCCGCCTCCGCCGAAACCGTTGAAGCCCAAGGAGAAGAGGCAGCGCCGACGCGGCCGCAAGGCCGACGAGGAAGAGCAGGCCGCGGGCCAGGAGACGGAATCCGAAGAGACGGCGGAACCCGAGGAGACGGAATCCGAGGACGAGGACAAGCCGGCCGAGGTCACCGCTGAGGAGCCTGAGTCGACCGCCGAAGAGGTGACGACGACGGCAGAAGGCGAGTCAGCCAACGGCAAGCTGCGCAACCGCAGGCCGTCCGGCAAGGAAACCCCCCGTCGGCGCAGGCGCTTGCGAGGTGGCGTCGCCGTCGAGGGCAAATAGTTCCCGCCTGGCCACCACAGCTGCCACATCAGCATCGCCAAGTGGGACAACTCTCTTCCAAAACCTGATATCACATGCGATATCACCTGCCGCCGATAGCGAAGAGAGCCAATCTTGAACAAGCAGTGGATGTGGGCTTTCGTAGCGCTATTCGGCCTCGCGTTGATGGGCTGCCACACGGGCCGAGAGGCGCGGGCAGATACGCCCGGATTCAATCTGAATGAGGCATTCACGCTTGGCGGCGGCCAAGAAGCGGTGAACGCGAACGAGAACCTGCGACTTCGTTTCGACCAGGTCCTAGAGGACTCGCGCTGTCCCGCGCGGGTTGCCTGTTTTTGGACAGGACAGGCCCGGATTGCGGTTGACGTGCAGCCAAACGGCGGCGGCCCCGAGACGGTGACGTTCAATACCAATCCCGCGCCCGGTCAGACCGTCAACGTCGTCGCAATCGGTGGATACAACATTGAACTGCAGTCTCTCGACCCGTATCCACAAAGCCCGGAAGACCCGATCCCGTTCGAGGACTACCGGGCCACGCTGCTCGTCCGCAAGGCCTAGACAGCCCCGGTGGAGGGTTAACAATCCTGAGTTCGGGCACTATGGGCTCATGGGTAAACCCCGCCTCGGTCGCCCACTGGCGACAATGCTGGCCGCTCTCGCCGCAGTCTTCGCCCTGGTCGCGCCGGTATCGCCGGCGACAGCCGCTCCCGCAGACGCGGCCGCCGCCGCAGTCGAGCCATCCGTCGTGCAGATCACCGC
>NZ_DATENY010000008.1:0-9121 GCF_035274705.1 Mycobacterium sp.
GGCCGAGGCCGGTGTTCGGCCCGAGAAGGAAGAACAGGTTGGGGACGTCGGCTATGGCGATCCCTCGGTGCGCTTGTAGTCCCTCACGGTTCCAACGGTCGACGAGGTCCTCGCCGTGCAACCCCTTGATCTGCACATAGGTGTAGGAGTCGGTGACATGGAAGCCGGTGGCGTAGACGATCACGTCGGCTTTGCGCTCGACACCGTCGGCGGTGACGATGCCGTCGCGGGTGATCCGCTCGATCCGCTCGGTGATGAGCGACGTCTTCGGGTCGGCGACGGCGGCGTAGTAGTTGCTGGAGTTCAGGATTCGCTTGCAGCCGGCGCGGTACGTCGGGGTGAGCTTGCGGCGCAGTTCCCGGTCCTTGACCGAGCGCCGGATGTTGTACTTGCCAAGCAGCTCAACGACTTTGAGCATGGCCGGCCGCTTGGTCATCCCGAAGGCGAGCACCTCCTGCGCCCAGTAGATGCCATAACGCAGGCCCAGCCGCAGACCAGGAACGTTCTCCAGTGCGCGGCGCAGCGGTGACGGGAGTTCCTCGTTGGTGCGCGGCACCACCCACGGCGGCGTGCGTTGGTAGAGCTGGAGCTCCGCAACGGTGTCGACGATCTCGGGGACGATCTGGATCGCGCTGGCGCCGGTGCCGATCACCGCGACTCGCTTGCCGACCAGGTCCACGCTGTGATCCCACTGCGCGGAATGAAAAGCGGCGCCGGCGAATTCGTCGCGACCGGGGAATTCGGGTATCGACGGGATGTGCAACGCGCCGGCGCCGGAGATCAGGAATTGCGCGACGTATTCGCGGCCGTCGGCGGTGAAGACATGCCAGCGGAACTCGGTGTCGTCCCAATGGGCACGCTCGACCAATGAATTGAAGACGATGTAGCGCCGCAGGCCGTATTTGTCGGTGACGCCCTGAAGGTAGTCCCAGATCTCGTCCTGCAACGAGAACAGATGCTTCCAATCCGCTTTGGGCTCAAAGGAATACGAGTACAGATGCGACGGGATGTCGCATGCACACCCCGGATAGCTGTTGTCGCGCCACGTTCCGCCGATGTCACCGGCCTTTTCCAGGATCAAGAAGTCGACGCCCTGCTGTTGCAGCGCGATGCCCATGCCGAGACCGGAGAATCCGGTGCCGATGATCAGTGCGCGGGTGTGCACAGGCCCCTGCTGGGCGGTGCCTTCGGTTGTCGGATCAGCAACGGTCATGACGACCAAAGTACCCCGTACCCGCGGTATCGCCTAGGTCCGAATGTCCTCACTTGGCGGCACGTCGTCACTGCCGCGCGCGACGGCCCGCGAGACGCCGTTGAGACATCCCGCGGGCCCACCGCGCTAGACCGTCATCGCTGAGATGCGCCGGCTCGGGACCTCCGGTCCAGCACCCACACCGTGGTCAGCGTGAGGACAACGGCAAACGCGGCCAGTGCAATGAGACTGGCGCCGGTGCCTCCGTGGAAGGTGTCGCGGTAGGCGGACATGGCAGGCAACGTGGCGGTGTACCGGTCGAGATCCAGGCCACGCCCCAATGCCTCGAATGCGTGGCGGTTGGACAGGCCGAAGCTCATCACCCGTCCCGCGATGGCCATCTTGTCAACCGGAACGATGGCGCCACCGAACAGAACCTGCGGGAAGCAAAGCATCGGCAGGGCAAGGGCGGCCTGCGCGGCGTTGGACACCGCGGCCGAGGCGAGCAGGCCGAGGGCCAGCGCCGAGGTCGCCTCGATCACAATCGTCACGAACAGGAACGCATACACGTCCCATCCGACGTCGGGGAGCCGACCGAGCACCCGCAGGACGGCAAGCAACACCGCGCTCACTACCGCCAGCACCGGAAGCAATGCTGCGACCTTGGAGGCCACGTAGGCGCCCACACTGAGCCCGGCCAGGCGCTCCCGCCGGAAGACGGCCATCTCCCCGACGATCTGGAGCAGCCCGTATGTGAGGCCGAAGAAGAAGCCGTCGAATGCGATCCAGAACACGATCTGGGCGGGCCCGACGTCCGCTGCGCCCCCCGGATCGAACGCGCCGCGCTTGAACAGCGTCGCCATCATCGCCGTGACCAGCACCGGTGAACCCAGCAAAACCGCAAGGGTCAGCCAGTTACGAACCAGAACGTCGACGTTGCGCCGCGTGAGTAGCCACCATTGCCGGACCATGCCCGTGCGCTTGACGTCTGAACGGGTAGCCGCGACTGGAGGTAGAGCCGCGCCGGGCCGGCCTTCAGACGTCTCACGACTGTCCGTGAATCGCTGCGCCCATACCGCAGGCGTGTGCTCACCAGCCAGCCGGTCGTACACCGCGGCGAGACTCACCACGCCGAAGTAGCGCCGAGCCTCGGTAGGGCTGCCGGTGAACGCGAGGTGGCCGTCGCGAGCCAGGAACACCACCCGGTCACACTTCTCGATGCCCTCGGGCTCATGTGATGTGAGAACGACTGTGACCCCGCGCTGGCTGAGCCGGCGCAGCAGGCGCATCACGTCGGCCGCGGTCGACGGATCGAGCCCGGAGGTGGGTTCGTCAAGGAAGAAAAGGTGTGGCCGCGTGAGTAGCTCCACGGCGATACTGGCGCGCTTGCGCTGACCGCCGGACAGCGCACGGACCGGCACCTCGGCCCGATCGGCTAGGTCGAGGTCGCGCATGGTCTCCTCTACTACCCGGTTCGCCTCGGCCGCTGATGTGCCCGCTGGCAGCCGTAACCGCGCCGCGTAGCGCAGCGTGCGGCGCAGGGGCATCTCGAGGTGGATGATGTCGTCCTGAGGCACGTAGCCGATGCGTGAATCGGTGCCGACTCGGGCACCACGAACGACGCCGTCATGCCGAACCTCCCCGGCAGAAGGCGGTTGCAGTCCCGCGAGGATCTCGAGCAACGTGGTCTTTCCTGCACCACTACCGCCGGCAATGGCAACCAACTCGCCTGGTTCGACTGACAGCGACAGCTCCTGCAGGATTTGCCGCGTGCCGACCCGCCGGCTCACGTTGACTGCATCGACCCGCCCGCCACTCGGCGCTGCGGGTGCCTGATCTGTGGGGAGCGAACTGTCCTCGATTGCCGTTGGCGTGTATGTCAATTCGGTCATGACGGGCAACCTCTCTGGTTTCTGGACTGGCTTCGTCATGCCCTGATCTTCGGTCGGCCGCCGCCGTGACACATGAGGCGTTTGCCTCAAATCTCAGACTCCGCAACAGCTGCCCGCCAAACGCCGAGAGGGAAACGAAAAGCGCGACAACGACTTGACAGAGCTACGGCGCATCGACCGCGAATGCCGCAATACCCCGATCGATCGCCGCGAGACTCGCCTGAGTTCGGTTGTTGACGCCCAACTTGGCATAGACACGCTCGACGTGGTTGCGCGCCGTCTTCTCGGCGATGAAAAG
This sequence comes from Mycobacterium sp., assembly GCF_035274705.1. Lineage (GTDB taxonomy): Bacteria > Actinomycetota > Actinomycetes > Mycobacteriales > Mycobacteriaceae > Mycobacterium. Next base: position 3,383 of record NZ_DATENY010000008.1, read on the forward strand.
CTCCGCAGCGATTTCCCGATTCGAGCGGCCCTGCGCGACGAGCCGCAGGACCTCGACCTCCCGGGCGGTAAGCCCCGCAGTCCAAGACGTCCGCCTCGACACCCGATGCCCGGCCGCCGCCAGCACCGCTTCCACCGACTCGACGTCGAGACGTCCGGCGCGCGCCTCTTGGCGCAGCTGGCTCGCGGCAGCAGGAGGATCGAGGGCTGCTCGAAGCGGACGTGGCTCGAGCAGTTGTTGATAAGCCACCGCCGCGGCGAGCAGACGGTCCTGCGCAGTCAATTCCGCGGCGGCGAGCCCTCGCGGAAAGCCAGAACCATCGATCCGCTCCTCGTGCTTGGTCGCGAGAGACACCACCGACTCCAAGCCGCCAACCCGGCTCAGTATCCGACCGGTTAGATACGGGTACATCCGTACCCGCTCCCATTCAGCCGTACTGAGCGACCCCTTCTTCTCCCAGATCTGGTTGGACACCCCTAATCGGCCGAGGCCGTGCACGAGGCCTGCGCGGTAAAGCCAGGTGATGTCCACCGCGGGCATGCGCAGGTGTCTGGCGGCCGCGGACACCAGATCCGCCACACTGCGCGAGTATCCCGGAGAACACGGACACTTGAGATCGACGAAATCTGCCATGGCCCTGAGCAACTCGTCGATCTCGTCACCGTCGAGAATACGGTCACGATCCGGCGCCTGCGCCAAAGCCGCAGTCCAAACATCCATTTCGAGCAGCCCGTCGACGATCGCGGCGGCATCACGTTCGAATACCTCAGCCACCTCCGGGCTGAACTGCGTGCCACGCCGGGAACGGACGACCTCGAGTGCCCGCCCCAGACCACCAGTCCGCAAGTGCACCTCGACGACATCGGCCAGGCGAACGATGCGGATTTCGACCGGAATGTCCTGCCCGCGAGCGCCGTTCGGCATCCCGCGACCATCCCAGCGCTCGAAGATGTACGCCAGCGCCTCCCCAACCTCGCGGTCCAGGCCCATCCGATCGGAAAGAACGCCGGCAGAAGTGCAATGCGACTGGATCAGCTTGCCGACCTGATTACGTGCACTGAGCAGGAAGGCGGCCGAGCGGATGCCGCGCTCCCAGCCCGGCAATCCACGTCCCACGTGACTGATCATCAGCCGCAGGAACGGCAATCCGGTCATGTCCACCCCGTAGGTGTCGGCCCGGAAGGCGATGTCGTCGCCGAACAGCGCTGAAAGCTCATGGGAATCGGCGTGACAACCGATCCAACCGACCAGATTGGCGTAGTAGACCGTCGCCCGCTGTTGGTCGTCGAGGCCCATCCGCTCGGCGATGCGTGTCGCGATCAGTGACGACCGAAGCATGTGTTCCATCGGCTGGCCCAGACCGAGGTCGATCGCCAGCGATATGGCCGCCAACAACTCGGCTCTGCGTAGGCCTTTCTTCGAGCCGTGCAGCGTCCGGGTCGGGTGCACGCCCCCATTCTGCACCTGAACAGGACGATGTCTGCGCGAACGACGAGGCAACCGGCCCTTCATCCGAGCCTGAGGCCGGCGCGCATAACGTCCGGCATTCAACGCCGCCGGGGTGGTCACGCCGCAATACTCGACGTCGCGCCCGGACCGCGCATGAGGCACATGCCTCAAATCGGGCATTATCGTCGATCTGGATCACGGCCGGCTGAAGTTGAGGCGGATGCCTCATGTGCCGAATGGCCGTTAGGTCAACCATTTTCGTATGGTCGTCGTCAACATCCCAAGCGACTCCGCTCCGGCGATTCCACGGGACCCGTGGCACAAGGTGCTAACGGAAGGACACGCGTCGTTGGTGAGGGCGCGACGGGTATTTCGCTATCTGCCGTCGGCGCCGCGATGCAAGGTATGCAACAACCCGTTCGGCGGGCCCGCGGGACGTGTTCTCGCCGCAGCCGGCTTCAGCCCGTCGCGCAAGAACCCCAATTTGTGCAGTCGTTGCTGTGATGCGCTTCCCGCGGGCGGCGCAGAGGTGGATATCGCAGTGCTGTTCGCCGACGTTCGTGGCTCGACCGCGCTGGGACAGCGCGGCGCTGCGACAGACTTCGCCGCGTTGCTCAACCGGTTCTACATCACTGCGACGCAGACTCTTCTGCGGCATGACGCGGTGATTGACAAGCTCATCGGCGATGAGGTCATGGCCTTCTTTGTTCGGGGCATCAGCGGTCCCCAGTACCGACGCCGTGCGGTTCGGGCCGGGATTGAGCTGCTCAAAGCGGTCGGTTACGGCAGCGACGAGGGGCCTTGGCTTGAGTTGGGCGTGGCCGTCAATGCGGGCGTCGCATACGTCGGCAACGTTGGGGGCTCGGTGGTCGACTTCACTGCTCTCGGTGACCCGGTCAACGTCTCGGCGCGGATGCAACAACACGCCGCCGGTGGGGAGTTGCTCGTCGCATCCGGGGTGGCCGATGAGCTCACGGCGACGAGGACGCGGCGCACGCTGAACCTGCGGGGGCATGAGCAGCCGATCGACGCCTTCGTCCTCGGTACGTAAGGCGTTACTACCGAACTGTGATCCCGCCGGCTTACGTCTCAGGCGACGTGTTCGCGGCGGCGCACACCCTCGTGCAGCGGCAGATCCGGATCGATCTTGATGCCGAGCGCTTCGCAGGTGCCGTTGATCGAGCCGACCATGATGGTCGTCAGGTGCGTGACGAATTCGTCGGCCGGCATCCGGCGGGGGCTGTCCTGCTCGGGACCCAACCACCAGTCGGTGGCCGAGGCCACGGAACCGAATGCTGCGTAGGCGGAAAGCTCCAGAGCGGCGGCGTCGAGCTCCATCTCGCGCAGCTCGTTGTCGAACATGTCGGCCATCGCCAGGGTGATCTCGCGTCCCTCGTTGAGCGCGCGCATCGTCGACTCGCTCTGTTCGGCGAAGCGACCCTGAATCAGGAAGCGAAGGATGTTCGGATGCTGGTCGACAAGCCGCACATATTGTTCGACGCTGCGGCGGACGACCTCGCGGGCCGGGTCCGACGACAGGTTGATCGACGGGAAGATCGCCGCCCACAACATGTCGCGCAGTCGCTCGCCGATCGCCTGGAACAGGTCCGACTTGTCGGTGAAGTGGCGGTAGATCTTCGGCTTGGCCGTGCCGGCTTCTTCGGCGATCTCGCGCAGCGACAACTCGGCGCCGAGTCGGTCGATCGCGCGGAAGGCGGCGTCGACGATTTCCGACCGCACCTTCTTGCGATGTTCACGCCAGCGTTCGCTGCGGGCGTCCACCTTGACGCCCGGCTCGCCGCTGGGGCGTGGCCTCGACACTCGTCGCACGCGTTCACTGTACCGCCCGAACCGCGCTGACCTGCCCAGACCGTGCCGCAACACGACCATCGAGCGCTCTGGCCAGCAGTTGGCCGATGAGCTGAGCAACGTCAGCTTCGGTAATATTGCAGCGACAGCCGATCGACGAGACGAGAGTTATGACCCAGCGATACGACCTGGTCATCGCGGGTGGCGGGCCTTCCGGCTCGGCCGCCGCGTGGCAGGCCGCGCAGACCGGTGCGAAGGTTGTGGTCCTGGATAAGGCCGAGTTCCCGCGCGATAAGCCGTGTGGTGACGGCCTGACCGCGCGGGCCGTCAGCTACCTGCAGAAGATGGGTCTGGCCGAGGAGGTGTCGAAGTTCCACCGCGTCAATCGCGTCACCGTGTTCAGCCCGAGCCAGTGGGAGCTGTCGTTCCCGAAGCGTCCCGGCATGCCCGACCACGGTCACACCGTCAGCCGAACCGAGCTCGACGCGCTGTTGCTCAAGCACGCCGAGTCGGCGGGCGCCGAAGTCCGGCAGTCGGCGGAGGTCACCGGGCCGATCATGGAAAACGGTCGGGTCGTGGGTGTGACGCTCAAGAGCGGCGAGAAGGTGTACGGCGATGCGGTGATCGCCGCCGACGGCGCCTACTCCCCCATCAAGCGGGCGCTGAAGATCGACTCGGAATACAACGGTTACTCGGCGATCGCGATTCGTTCGGAGATGCACGCCAACCGCCCCGACTCCGACAGCCTCGACATCTATTTGAAGCTGGTGTTCGAAGGTGACCAGCTGCCCGGCTACGGCTGGGTGTTCCCAATGGGCAGCGGGCGGTTCAACATCGGCCTGGGCTACGTCAACAGCTACAAGAACTGGCAGTCGATCAACGCGACACAGTTCCTGGGCGAGTTCTTGCGCACGCTGCCGCCCGAATGGGACCTGCCGCCGATCGAGGAGCTCAAGAAAAACAAGAGCGTGCGGGCGTGGCGATTGCCGATGGGCTTCACCGCATGGCCACCGTGGCGGCCGGGTGTGCTGTTCACGGGTGACTCGCTGGGCGCGGGCAAGCCGGCGTCGGGTGCGGGTATCTCGAAGGCGCTGGAGTCCGGACTCGCCGCGGGTGAGTGCGCGATCGCGGCACTAACCAATGCCGGGCCGGACGACTTCACGAACTATGCGCAGCGGATGGAAGAGGCGTGGGGCAGGGAGTATCGGCGCGGCCGGTACTTCCACAAGCTGCTCGGCTATCCGAAGGTCGCCAATGCGGGCATCAAGCTGATCGACAATGCGCAGTTCCGCGACCGGATGCTGAAAGCGTTGTACAAGAAGGCCCAAGGCCCGCAGCACACCGTCAAGTGAGCTGTTAGCGCGGCGAGCCCCTAATCCCCTATCGGGACGCGCGGACACATCCCTGGGGCGCACGCGCCAGACACCGGCCCGTGCCCCGTTTTGGTGATCGCGGCGTCACGCGACGCTTATCGGCATGAACATCCAACGACTTCTGGCCACCGCCGCGATGACGGCGGGCCTGGCCATCGGACTCGCCGCGAATGCGAATGCGGCACCCGTGAGCGCCGCAGGAGACGACTTCTGGGAGTGCGCCTCCGACCATCCGGACGACATCGGCGTCTGCTGCGTCTTCTACGGAGGCGACTACGACGAGCGAACCGGCGAATGCTGGATAGACGACGAGGCGAAGCTAGAGGAGGCCAATCCCGGCCCCAGCGTTCCGCCGAAGCACCCGGTGCTGACGCGGGTGGACCGCCTTCCTGTCTACGCGATGGGATAGCGCGACTGGCGCAGCCGAGTGTGGACATACGACACGGTCACTTCCGCATCCGCGTGTATCAAGTCCACACTCGGCGAAGGCGCGGTCCTACAGCATGCAGGACACGCAGCCCTCGACTTCTGTTCCCTCCAGCGCCATTTGGCGTAGCCGGATGTAGTACAGCGTCTTGATTCCCTTGCGCCAGGCGTAGATCTGCGCCTTGTTGACGTCACGCGTCGTCGCGGTGTCCTTGAAGAACAGCGTCAAGCTCAGACCCTGATCCACGTGCTGCGTGGCCGCGGCATACGTGTCGATGACCTTCTCGTAGCCGATCTCGTAGGCGTCCTGGAAATAGTCCAGGTTGTCGTTGGTCATATACGGCGCCGGGTAGTAAACCCGTCCGATCTTGCCTTCCTTGCGGATCTCGACCTTCGACGCGATCGGGTGGATCGAGCTCGTCGAGTGGTTGATGTAGGAGATCGACCCCGTCGGCGGGACCGCCTGCAGGTTCTGGTTGTAGATGCCGTGCTTTTGCACCGACTCCTTGAGTCGCGTCCAATCCTCTTGGGTCGGAATGCGAATGCCGGCGTCGGCGAACAATTGGCGCACCCGCTCGGTGGCCGGCTCCCACACCCGGTCGGTGTACTTGTCGAAGAACTCACCGGAGGCGTACTTCGACTCCTTGAACCCACCGAACGCCTTACCGCGTTCCAGCGCAAT
>NZ_DATENY010000009.1:0-2925 GCF_035274705.1 Mycobacterium sp.
TCGCCGAAGTCGAGCAGGATGTCGCCCGGGCGGTTGTCGGGACCAACATGCAGCAAGGCGGCGCCCATGGCCGGCGCGTAGCTGAAGCAGGTGCACCAGTTGCTCCTCGTAAGAAGAGCCTTTGCGCGCCGGTCTGCGCGATCACCTCCTCGGCGGCAGTGGTCGCGACGATTTGCAGGCCAATGCGGTTGACCTCGTCGGCCAGTGGACGGATCGCCTCAGCCAGCGTTGTCCCTGGCCATGCGAATGTACACACAGGTGGCCGGTTGAAAGTCGTCGTTGGTGGCCAACGATGGAATTGCCGGTGGCCACTTGAAAGTCCACGCCCTCACGTGAGCTAAGCGAAGAGGCGCCCCCACCCGGGCGAGTACATGCTGGAGGTACCAAGCCACAGCAGGTCGACTCGGGAGGGGACGCCCATGAAGTGTCTGAGGGATGAGATGGAGATTGTCAACGCCTTCGAATTGGTCGGCACGTACCGCGGCGCGGCCGCGTTGTGCGGCACCACGGCCAAGACGGTGAAGCGTGTGCTCGAGCGGCGGGCAGTCGGTCAGGTGGGTCGTCGCCCGCCGCCACCACGGGTGCGCAACACGGAAGCTGTTTTGGAGCTGATCGCCGACCGCGTCCGGGCCACCGATGGCCGGATTTCAGCCAAGCGGCTGCTGGTCGTCGCGCGCACGGGTGGCTATGACGGCTCGTCGAGGAACTTCCGTCGTGCGGTCGCTACTGCCAAAGCCACCTGGAGCAAGCAGCGACGAACGTATCGACCCTGGGTCCCGGTGCCGGGCGAGCATCTGGTGTTCGACTGGGCCACCGAGGCCGGCTGGCACGTCTTCTGTGCCGTGCTGGCCTGGAGTCGGTATCGATTCATTCGCTTCGCGCTGGACGAGACGCGGCTGACCACGCTGAGCCTGCTGGCCGAATGCTTCGAGGAACTCGGCGGCGTCCCAAACGTGCTGCTCACTGATCGCATGGCCTGTCTGCGGGCAAGCACGGTGGCCAACGTGGTGGTGCCGCACCCGGAGTACGTGCAATTCTGCGCTCGGTATGGGTGCCGTCCAGACTTCTGTGAAGCGGCAGATCCTGAGTCGAAAGGCATCGTCGAGCACCTCGCCGGGTACGCGCAAACCGACCTGATTATCCCGTCCATCCCGGATGGTGGTTGGCCGAACCTGGCCGTGGCCAACGCCGCCGCGCGGAGCTGGTGTGCCGAAGTCAACGCGTGCGTTCACAGCGAAACGTGCGCGGTACCCAGTGAGCGGCTGGCCAATGAATCCCAGATCCTGCGACCCTTGCCATCGCTGCGTCCTCCGCTGCGAGGTGCAACCCAGCGCACCGTGGATCGTCGCGGCAGCATTCGTTTCGGCTCGGCCCGCTACCTGGTGCCCGAGTCATTGATCGGCCAGCACGTCGAAGTTGCCGCCGATGAGGACAAGGTCGTCATCCATCACGGCGGCGCCGAGATCGTGCGGCACGATCCGGTCGGACCGGGCGAGGTCGCATTCGGTGATCTGGCAGATCCAGCGCGACGGCCCACGCGCGGTATCCGTCCACGCACAACCGCTGAGGTTGCCTTCCTGGGGCTGGGTCCCAGCGCCGAGGCGTTCCTGCGCAGTGCCGCTGCGGCGGGCACGTTGCGCCTCGAGAGTGAGTTGGCGGCCATCGTCGAACTCGTCCCGATCTGGGGCCACACCGCCGTCGTGCGAGCGCTGAGTCGCGCCACGCGCTTCCGACGCTTCAAAGCCGCCGATGTGCGCGCCATCCTCGATGCTGGCCGCGGACTGCCCACGCCGGTGCGCGCGGGCGAGCAGCTCGCGCTCAACCTGCCGGTGGTCCCGATCCGTCCACTCAGCGCCTACGCATTGGTGCAGCGAGCGTTGCTGTGATGGCCGCCGCCGACCCGGTCCCGCAAGACGTGATCGACGGTCTGCGTCGCCTGCGCCTGGCCACCATCCGCGAGCAGGCAGCCGAGGTGCTCCAGACGGCACGCACCCAGCGCTGGCCACCGGAGGATGTGCTGCGTACGCTGATCGCCGCCGAGATAGCTGGTCGTGATCAGGCCAACCGCCAGATCCGTCTCAAACAGGCAGGCTTCCCAGCTGCCAAAACGCTGGACAGCTTCGACGTCACCGCCTCGTCCATCCCACGCCCAACCTTCGACTACCTGGCCTCACTGGAGTGGATTCGCGCCACCGAGAATTTACTGCTGGTGGGCCCGGCAGGCACGGGCAAGAGCCACAGCCTCATCGGGGTTGGCTATCGCGCGGTCGAGCGCGGACTCCGCGTGCGCTATTTCGTCGCCGCCGATCTGGTCGAGGCGCTCTACCGCGGCTTGGCCGACAACACCGTCGGCAAGCTGATCCACACCGTCTTGCGCAACGACCTGGTCTTGATCGACGAGCTTGGCTTTGCTCCCCTCGACGAGACCGGCTCTCAGCTGCTGTTCCGCTTTGTTGCTGCAGCTTATGAACACCGCAGCCTGGGCCTAGCGAGTCATTGGCCGTTCGAGCAATGGGGTCACTTCTTGCCGGTCCAGACAACCGCGGCTTCGCTCCTCGATCGACTCCTGCATCACGCGATCGTCGTCGTCACGTCTGGTGAGTCGTTCCGAATGAAGGAAGCTCGAGCGCACCGCGACCCGCGAACCGTTGGTCCTCATGAGTAATGACCCGTACCCCACGTCGACAGGAGGTGATGCTCAGGTTCCGACAGCGACACCCGGGGCAGACTTTGCATTGGCCACGTCTCGCACCACGCGGGGACTTTCATCTGGCCGCTAGTGATGACACACAACAGGCCACCAGCGGCTACATTCGACCGGCCATTGACAACCCGCCCGCCAACGAGCATTGACCAGCACGCTCCGGCGTCTCGAGCGCTGGTCGGTCACGGGGGCCGGAGTGGCTATTCGGGAGCCGCGCTTGT
>NZ_DATENY010000010.1:0-10063 GCF_035274705.1 Mycobacterium sp.
CACATCCCAACCAATACCAGCGGCCACCGCCGCCTGCCGAGCCGGCATCTGCCCCGCACCCGCAGTCAACACCTGACCCATGATCACGTACTCCACCAGCGACGCCGCCACCCCGGCCTTCTCCAACGCCCCCTTGATCGCAACCCCACCCAAATCACTACCCGAAAAATCCTTCAACGAACCCATCAGCCTGCCCACCGGAGTACGCGCCCCAGCAACAATCACCGACGTCGTCATTTGCTACCTCCAAGAGATTTGCGGAGTCCGGCAACGCCCAAGGCACACCCCGGTTTTCGCACCGTACCTCACCCGGCCATTCAGATCCCAGGCCAACGTTTCCGTTGGGTGGACCGATCCAAATACACTTCAGTTAATCGTGACTAACATATCTGAGTTAATCAGGATTAACCAGCGCGCAGTAGAGGCTGTGACACAACACACCGACGGCGTGTCGGGATCTCCCGACATATCGACGGCGAGCGTCCTACGGCGTTTTGCAGTCGACGCGGCCGAACGGCATGGGCGCGAACGGCGACTACGCCGCGCTGCGGCAATGGTCCGTCGATCATGTGCCGCGGTTCTGGCGCGCCGCTTGGGGAGACGAAGGCCTCAAGCATCTTCGGCGGCACCACAGAAATCATGAAAGAAGTCATCGGCCGCCGCCTCACTACCCCGTGAGTGCCGGCCCATTCTTTCCCGCCAGCATCCACCGCGGCATGCCCGGGCAGTGACGCTTCGTCGCCGCTTGCTGGGCGTAGAGTTGTGATCGTCTTGGCGGAGGCGCACGGACACAGCAGCCACGGTCGCCTGGCGGAGGACGGAGCATATGGCGAGCGAACAAGATCCTCCGCCCGTGGCCGACACCGATACGGCGTGGGCAGCGATTTCAGATGGTCCGTTCGCAGAGCTGGGACCAACGCGTGAGCCGGTGGCCCAGCGGATAGTCCTAACCCTGGAGGCTTGCGCCTCCAGCACCGGGGCGATGACGATCATGGAGCTCGTCAAGGCGACCGGGCTCGCCAAAACGACAGTCCACCGCATGTGCTGGATGCTGGTCGAGTTGGGGCTCCTCGAGCACACACCCGATGGCTTCTCTGTCGGCAGCAAGATGTTCTCGCTCGCTGCGGCAAACCCGCGAATCAGCGAATTACGCATCGCCGCAATCCCTCACCTGGTCGAGCTCCAACGACAGACTGGGGCGATGACCAACCTGGCGATCCTGAGCGATGGTAAGGCCCTGGTCGTCGACGGTCTGTATACGCAGGGCGCACCTGTCCCACGCCTGATAGGGCATGCTCTGCCACTGCACTGCACGGCGGTCGGCAAGGCGATCGCTGCACAGCTCGATCCCGAAGAGCGTGACCGGCTCCTTTTCAGCAAGGGTCCTCTGCCGCGAGCCACCCGGGACACCCTCGTTCAGCCAGGACTGTTGCGTCGGCACCTCCAACGGGTCGCCGAGACCGGAATCGCGGTCGCCGACAGAGAGTTCCTACCCGGAATAAAATCCGTGGCCGCGGGATTTCGGCTGCGCGAAGGCGGCGCAGCCGCGATCGGAGTCGTCGAGGCGTGGAACAGCCCAACGCTGCGCAATGCACCGGTCGCCGTCGCTGCCGCTGCCGCTGCCCTGCAAAAGGCGCTGGCCTGAAGGCCGACGCCCGAACGTACGCGGCTACCTCTGGGCGACGTGCGCCTGAACTCGATCCCGAATTCCATTGGCAGCTCGCACGTCTCGTAACGCCGGGAAGTTCACACCGCGCTATCGTCAGGCCCCGCCGTCGGTTCCGCTGAACGGGACCTGACCGCCGATCAGTCCACTCAGATCGACCTTCAATCGGCGCATTGTTGCTGCATGATCCGATTCCGCTGTGTGGGACTCGGTGCTTTGGGACCGCTGACGGCCCCACGTACGTTCGCCGTGAATGCCGGTACTCGGACGGCATGGCTGGCTGGTAGGCATCAAATTCTTTGTTCACCTGACCACGCAGAGAGCGAGTGAGTTATGTCCAGCCGATGGGGTCCGGACGGAAAGCAAGCGGCAGTGAGCTTTACGTTCGACAACTTGGGTGAGGCGTCGGACATCGAATTCGGACGGTGGCCCAAGGATCGCGCCGTCGGTTCGCATCACAGCGCCTTGCGAGACCTGCCGGCGATTCTCGATGTGCTCGACACCAAAGTGACGTTTTTCTTCGAAGCCTGGAATCTCCACGTCTATCCCGACGCGGTGCGTGCGGTGGCGGAGGCGGGGCACGAGATCGGCTCCCACGGGATACGGCATGAGATCTGGTGCAATCTGACGGCCGACCAAGAACTCGACCACCTCAAGCGCTGCCAAGATGATTTCGCCCGTCACGACATCGAGATCATCGGGCTTCGCCCTCCCGGCGGAATCGCTGCGGCGAGCTCGGCCAAGACGTTGGCCGAGCTGGGGATGACGTATATCTCTCCGATCGGCGTGCCGGCCGGGGTACTCGACTCCGGGGTCGCGGTACTCACGGTTGAGATGGCCGCGACGGATGTCACCTTCTACAACGCCGACTTCGCCAAGTACCGCCACTACAAGCCGGGTCCAGAGGCCCTGACGCCCGAGGACATGGTGGAAGGGTTCATGTCCGAAGTCGAGAAGACGGTCGCGGCGGGAGGCTTCATGTCCGCCGTCTGCCATCCGATCTACCAATCGCCGACTCCCGAGAGCACCGACCCGGCTCGGATCGAGGCGATCGGCGAGATCGTACGGCGGATCACGGCCGACGAGCGAATCTGGCACGCCAGTTGCGGCGACGTCGCAGCCTGGATGCGACAGCACGAAGAGGACTTTCCGCCGCCTCCATCGCTGGACCCGCCCGATTGGTGGAATCCGTCGTTCTACAAAGACCTCAAGCGCGTCGGTCTGTGATTAGAGGCGAGGCTGGGCGGCGGGCCATTCGCCGGCCCAACGCGGGTTGGAGCAGAACATGAGAATCGCGCTCTTCGAAGCAAATCGCCGGGGTCCGCGCGTCGGCGTTGTGGATGGTGACGAACTGGTCGACCTGACCGACTGGGTCGGCCCGCTAGGGGGTTGCCCACTGGCGGCCTATCTCGCCCGCGCGGCCGATGACCTGCCACCGCTCACCGGGGAACGGGTGCCCATCGCGCAAGTATCGTGGCTGCCCCCGGCGCTCGGTGCCGCGGCGCTCCTTTGCGTCGGGGTGAACTACGCCGACCACGCAGAGGAGGCGAAGAAGCACGGCGTGAAAGCAGGTGAACACCCGGCCGTGTTCTCTCGGTACTGGCCCAGCGTGGTCGGTCACCTCCAGCCGATCGTGCGCCCCCGAATCTCCGAGCAGCTCGACTTCGAAGGCGAGCTAGTCGTCGTGATCGGCAAGGGATGCCGTGCGGTCCCGCGCGAGCGAGCTCTCGACGTGGTCGCCGGATACACGATCGGCCAGGAAGGAAGCGTGCGCGATTGGCAGCGTCAGGCGCCGACGCCGACCGCTGGCAAGAACTTCGCGCGCAGCGGTGCGCTGGGGCCGTGGATGGTGACCTCCGACGAGCTGGGCGACCCGGCCGCGCTTCATCTGACGACGAAGGTCAACGGCGAGACCATGCAGGACAGTGACACCGCGCTCATGGTCCACGATGTACCGGCGCTGATCGAGCACATCACAGCGTTCATGCCGCTGCTTCCTGGCGACGTGATCTTCACCGGTACGCCCGCAGGCCCGTTCGTATCCCGGCACCCGCAACGTTGGCTTACGCCCGGTGACGTTGTCACGGTTGAGATCTCAGGGATCGGGCAACTTCAGAACCATGTCATCGACGAAGACGACGCCACGGCGCCACGCGCCGGGGATCTGTAGCTGTCGATGGCGCGCCTGCCGTTTCTCAGTGGCGCGGATATTCCCGCCAACCTGCCGAACATCGTGCGTCGGCTCGAACAGGAACGCGGAAGTGTCCCGAACGTGTATCGCGTGCTGGCACATGCGCCACTTCTCGCCGACGCGTTCAGGACCGTCTCCCTTGCACTGCGCAATGATTCGCTCCTGGACCCGCGGCTTCGCGAGCTCGCCGTCCTGACTGTCGTGAACTCAGCACCGTCGCATTACGCGCTTGCGCACCATCGCCGGATGGCCTTGGCCATCGGCGTACGAGCTCAGCAGCTCGATGCTCTCGACGAGTTCGAGACGGCCCCGGTGTTCAGTGATGTGGAGCGGGCCGTCATGCGATATGCCCGCGAGGCGACGGTCGCGCTGGAGGTGAGCGATACGACGTGGGATGCCTTGACGACACACCTTCCATCAAGTCAGCAGGTGCTTGAGTTGGTGTTGCAGGTTGCCTGGTACAACGCATCCGCGCGGATCATGGTCCCGCTGCGCATCGAGCTGGAGGACGACTACCGGGACTCGCGCGATGCGATCGACGGCGACAACCGGACTCCCGACTCGCATTGATTCCGTTGGGCGGGACCAGCGCCTTGGGCTTGGGCAACCACACACCATATGTTCGGCAAATGCCGCCCTTGGGCGTGCTGAGGGCGAACGGATCGCGCGCACCCGATGGAGGAGCGAATATGACTGACCACTTAGCACTGCCCGGCCACGTGTCGCTGGACAAGATCGGAAAGGGATCCGCCTACATCCTCGGGCCGGGCGAAGGACAGCACTCGTTGGCCAATAACACCTTGCGCACACTGCTGGCCCGGGCCGACGACACGCATGGTGATGTCTCGGTGATGATGAGCTCGGGAGACCCGACGCGACCGACGATGCCTCATTTTCACCGGAACACAACCGAGGCCGTCTTCGTCCTCGACGGCAAGATCCGGGTGTGGCTCGATGACCAGAACGGCACGAAGATCGTGCGCGACCTCGAGGCCGGCGAATTCGGGATGCTCCCGCGAAATTGGATTCATGCATGGAAATTCGCGACACCGAAGAGCCGCCATCTCGGCATCATCGCGCCGGGCGGTTTCGAGCACATCGTCGAATTCTTAGACCCCACCCAGCCACCGTCGCTCGAGCGGCTGCTCGAAAGTGAGCGGCACATCGACGTGAAATGGCTGCCGGACTACCCGCTGTTTGGCGAAATCGACGACCTGCCGGTCTCTCCCGTGGACCGCTGATCGGAATGGCAACGCCTGAGACACCTCTCATGCGCGCCGCCGTCATCACCGCCCACGGCGGTCCCGAATGCCTTGCGGTGCAGGACTTTCCAGTACCGACGCCGAAGCCGGGACATGTGGTGGTGCAGGTCGCGGCGGCCGGGCTGAACTTCCATGACGTGATCGAGCGCCGCAGTGGCTATCCCGGTCAGGACCCACCGCCGATGCGGACCGGCTTGGAGGGCGCGGGCACCGTGGCGGCAGTCGGCACAGGTGTCTCGGCCCCAGCGATTGGGGACAGTGTGGTATGGGCTGCCGTGCCCGGCAGTCACGCACAGTTTGTGGAGGTGCCGGCCGATGTGGCGATTCCGGTGCCGGCATGGCTCAACGCCGTGGACGCTGCAGCCGTATGCTCCCAAGGGCTCACCGCACATTACCTCTCAAACTCGTTGCAGCCCATCACCGCAGGGGACACCGCACTGGTCTGGGCGGCTGGGGGCGGTGTCGGCCGGCTGCTGACTCAGATGCTCGCAGCCAAGGGTGCGCGTGTGATCGCCGCGACCTCCAGCCCCGCTAAGATCGAGGCCGCGATCTCGGCGGGTGCCGAACGGGCCGTCCTCGGTTCCGATGTCCCGGCCGCGGTCAAAGAATTAACGGACGGCGCGGGTGTCGACGTGGTCTTCGACGGTGTCGGCGCACCGACTTTCGATGTGAGCCTTGCCAGCGTGCGGCGGCGGGGCCTTCTGGTTGTGTATGGCCGCGCCGGCGGCCAGGTGCCGCCGATCGACCTGTTCCGTATCTCCAGTGCCGGCTCGGTTCGCCTGGTGCGCCCGCGGCTGGCAGATTTCGTCGCGACCCGCGAGGAGCTGATGTACAGGGCAACAGAGCTGTTCGATGCGATGCACCGCGGCAAAGTGACGGTGCGTATCGAGGCTACCTATCCCCTTGCACAAATTTCAGACGCGCACCGCCTGCTGGAGTCGGGGGCGGTAATCGGCAAGGTGGTCGTGCTCCCTAGCGCGTAGCCCACGCCCGACGCCTAGGGCGTCGAGTAGCCCTCCTCCAAATCAAGGTCGAGCATGCGCATCATCAGCGCTCCCGAGACATACCATGCCAGCGTCAGAGTCAGCTGCACCATCTGACGAGTCGTGAGATGGTCAGCGACAGCGTCCCACATCTGTTGCGGCACATCTGAACCGCTGCTGAATTGTTTGGCCAGCCGCATGACCGCCTTTTCGAAATCGTCAAACACATCGGCTGTCTCGAACTGCGGCACAGCGGCCACCTGCTCGGCGGTCAAGCCCGACGCGAGCGCGTAAGACTGGTGATGGGCCACTTCGTACTCACAACCCGTCTCGTGCCCGACCGTCAGGATGAGCAACTCCCGCAATCGAGGTCCCAGCTCGGCTGCACGCAGAGTGTTGGCGTAGGACAAAAAGGCGTCCAGTTGGTCGGGCGCATGTGTCAGTGCCAAGAAAATGTTCGGCGTCGGCGTCCTGCGCTCGGACTCGAGCCGATCGAAAAGCAGCTGTGCGTCCGCGCCGGCCTCAGCGCGGCGCAAGTACGGAACTCTGGCCACAATTCACCTCGTCTTCTTCGTCTAGCGCGGATTGCGTGTCGCCGCAATTGCGTTCACACATAACGGAATCACCCGCGGGCGGGTACCGCCAAATTTTTCGTCCCGTGTGATGGAACCAAGGGCGATCAGGTCAGTTGGTGGAAAGGATCTTGCTGAGTACCCGCAGGGCACGCCCGCGGTGTTCATCCAGTGCCGCGACGACCTCATCGGTTGCTCTGCGACGGACTGCGTCGAGAATTTCGTCGTGCGCGGCAACGGTCGCCGAGCGTTCCTCGGGTGAGTTGTAGTACATGGCTCGGTAGCACTCGGTGGAGTCCCAGAGCAGCCGGATCAGACGCATGGTTTGGGGTTGATCCGGCGCCTCGAGCATGCCGAAGTGGAACCGTCGGTTTGCCTCTAGTTCCGCGGCGACATCGCCTCGCCGCGCGGCTTCGGCGCACTCGCCGCCGGCCAGGGCGATTCGCTCGATGGCGTCGTCGTCCAGGTGGGGAAGCGCCGAACGCAACGCACGTTCTTCCAAGAGACGCCGTAGGGCGTAGATCTCTTGAAGGTCTTCGACACGCAACTCGGTGATGGAATAACCGCGCCGGGGCCGGTAGACGACCTGCCCTTCCTGTTCGAGGGCGCGCAGCGCTTCGCGGACCGGGGCAAGACTGACGCCCAACCGCTCGGCGATGTCTTCCTGACGAACCCGATCTCCTGGCCGGTACTGGCCAGCCACGATGGCCCGCCGGAGCTCGTCCAGCGTGTGCTGAGTAGTCGTTCCCGGGCCATCGTGGCGCGCGTTCATCGCGCCGACTCTATCTGTGACCTGATCACCTAAAGGCGTCGATTCCCGTCAGCGCATTGCCGATGACCAGCGAGTGCACATCGGCGGTGCCTTCATAAGTGACCACGGACTCGAGGTTGTTCATGTGGCGAATGACGGGGTACTCGAGTGTGATTCCGTTCGCTCCCAACACCTGTCGGGCCGTGCGGGCAACGTCCAGTGCGGCGTTGACGTTGCCCAGCTTGCCCATGCTGACCTGTTCAGGTCGCAACTTCCCTGCGTCCTTGAGCCGACCGAGGTGCAGTGCAAGGATCGTCGCGCGGTTGACCTCGAGAGCCATCGTTGCAAGCTTTTGCTGTTGAATCTGGAAGGACGCGATCGGCTTGCCGAACGCTACGCGCGTCGTGCTGTAATCGATCGCAGCCTCCAGACACGCTCGCGCGGCACCCACAGAGCCCCACACGATTCCGTAACGGGCCTCGTTGAGGCACGACAGCGGCCCACGCAGCGATGTCGCCTCCGGCAACATCGCCGAGGCAGGCAGCCGAACCTCGTCGAGAATCAATTCGGAGGTGATCGACGCCCGCAGTGAGAGCTTCTTGTGAATGTCCTGGGCGGAGAAACCCTTGGTGCCCTTGGGCACCAGGAACCCGCGGATGCCCTCTTCGGTGCGCGCCCATACGACGGCCACGTCGGCCACGGACCCGTTGGTGATCCACATCTTCTGACCGCGCAGCACCCAGTCTTCGCCGTCGCGACGCGCGTACGTGCGCATCGCGCCCGGATCGGAGCCGGCATCCGGTTCGGTGAGCCCGAAACACCCCACCGCTTCGCCGGCGGCCAGACGCGGCAGCCACTCCTGCTTCTGGTCCTCTGACCCCCAGCGGTGGATGGCGAACATTGCCAGCGACCCCTGCACCGACACCATGCTGCGGATGCCACTGTCACCTGCCTCCAGCTCGAGGCAGGCCAGTCCATAGGCGGTCGCACTCGTTCCCGCGCAACCGTAGCCGTCGAGATGCATTCCCAACACACCCAGCTTGCCCAGCTCACCAACGAGTTCACGGGGCACTCGCCCCTCCTCGAACCAATCCCCGACGTACGGCAACACGCGTTCACGGACGAAGGCGCGAACGGTGTCGCGAATGTCGCGCTCCTCGTCGGAAAGGACACTGTCCACGAGGAGGAAATCTTGCGGGGCCACAGCGACAGTCATGGCTGGGTCTCCTTGACCTAGGGGTACCGGTGTTCTAGCGTGATCTTCGATTTTCGAAAATCGATGATTGGAATCATGGCATATGGTGGCGGCGCTCGACAACCTCCGTGTTCTCGACTTCTCCCGGATTCTGGCCGGTCCGTTCGCAACGATGCAGTTGGCCGACCTGGGTGCCACCGTGACCAAGGTGGAACGCCCACTCACCGGTGATGACACGCGCAGCTGGGGACCGCCCTACGACGCCCGCGGGCAGGCCACCTATTTCCAGGCGGTCAACCGCAACAAGGACACGATTGTCCTCGACCTCACCGATCAGCGCGATCGCGCCGAGGCGCGACGACTGGCTGTCTCCGCCGACATCGTGGTCGAGAACTTCCGGCCCGGCTTGATGGCGAAGTTCGGCCTCGACTACGACCAGCTCAAACACGACAACGCTGGGCTGATCTACTGCTCGGTCACCGGTTTCGGCCGGGGTCCTGGCGCCGACCTGCCCGGCTACGACCTGTTGATTCAAGCGCTCGGCGGCCTCATGAGCATCACCGGCTCTCCCGAGGGCGAGCCGCAGAAGGTGGGTGTGGCGCTCGTCGATGTGCTGGCCGGGCTGTTCGCCACGGTCGGCATCCTGGCCGCGCTGCAGCACCGAACGGCGACCGGCGAGGGTCAGCGCGTCGACATCAACCTGCTGTCCTGTCTGCTCGCCGGCCTGGCCAACCAGGCCAGCGCCTACACGTCGGCGGGCGTTGTCCCCACGCGAATGGGCAACCAACACCCCAGCATCGCTCCCTACGAGCTGGTCGCCTGCGCAGAAGGGAACCTGGTTGTCGCCGTCGGGAACGACCGCCAATTCGCCGCCCTGTGCGAAGTGCTCGGTGCCCCCTGGCTCGCCAGTGACGCGTCGTACGCGACCAACCCCGCCCGTGTGCAGCACCGGAAGGAATTGCGCGCCGAACTCGAGCGTCTGCTCGCGGCGAAGACGGCTGGCGACTGGACCAAGGTATTGTCCGAGGCCCGCGTACCGGCCGGGGTCGTCAACGACATCGCCGGCGCCTTCGAACTCGCCGACAACCTCGGCCTCGACCCCATCGTTACGCTCCCCCGCGATGACGGCGGCTCGGTATCGCTCTGTCGAAACCCGATCAACCTGTCCGCGACACCTCCGGTCTACCGCAGCGCGCCGCCAGATTTCCCCAAAATTCCTTCGCCACAATGCAACTCATGACCAACCAATCGCTTTCCGGGCGGACGTTGCTCATGTCGGGCGGCAGCCGCGGCATCGGACTGGCCATCGCGATGCGCGCCGCACGCGACGGCGCGAACATCGCGTTCATCGCCAAAACCGACACCCCCGATCCCCGCATCCCGGGCACCGTGCACACCGCCGCCGCCGAAATCGAAGCCGCAGGTGGAAACGCCCTGCCAATC
>NZ_DATENY010000011.1:0-10031 GCF_035274705.1 Mycobacterium sp.
GCGGTATCCACCCCACCGGGAAACCGACACCCCAACCCCACCACCGCAACCGGCTCAACATCACCCTTCTCAGCGATCTGCAACCGCGCACTCAAATCATCAATCTTGCGCAACGCCTCAGTAATAACCACCCGACGATCCGGCGATGCAGCACTCATCGCACTCAACCCAGCCTTTCCGAAAGATGTTGCAGCAGCTCGTCGTCGGTGAGGTCTTCATAGGCGTCCGAACTTTCCTGATCGGCAACGTCGACCAGCTCGGGCAGAATCGTGGCCAAGTAACCGGCGAGCGCGTCGACGGTCGGATAGTCGAACACCACAGATGCGGGTATCGCTTCGCCGAGGCTTTCGCTGAGGGCCCGCTGAAGAGTCACGCTCATCAGGGAATCCATGCCGGATTGGAAGAAACCCGCCGCCGGATCGAGCAACTGCCCTGCAGCGAGCCCCATGGCGGCCGCGACCTGTGCGCTCACGTGATCAACCAGAAGGTCACGACGTCGCGTCGGTTCAGACTCGCGCAACGCTTCGCGGAAGGCGGTTCTGAGCATCGATGCGCTGTCGCTGTCCGCGTCGGTTGGCAGGAGGTCGTCCACGATGTGCAGCGCTGCACGGGTCCGATACGCGGTGGCAAGCCGAGTCCAGTCGGCGGCGACGATGATGGACCGAACCGGGGCGCCGGGGCCGGTCACCGAACGCAACGCTTGGATGGCGACTTCGTCGGGCATGGGCTCGAGTCCCGACTCAAGAGTGACCTGACGCTCCTGGTCTGATTGGCTGTCGGTCAATGACTTCCAGAGACCCCAGTTGATCGCCATGGCTGGCAACCCCGCTGCTCGCCGCGCAAAGGCGAAGGTGTCCAAGAAGGTAGTGGTTGCCGCGTAGTGGGCCAGCCAGCGCGAGCCCGTCACTCCGGAGATCGACGAGAACACCACAAACTGGCACACCGGATGCCGTAACGACAATTTGTGCAACAACGACACCGCATCGAGCTTCGGTCGGAACATGGCGGTGACGTCGTCGTCGGTCATGTCATGCAGCGTCATCGGACCGCCCCCAAAGGCGGCCAAATAGATACCGCGCAGCTGTGGAAGGTCTGCGCCAAAGCGATCGAAGAGTGCGCTCATCGCCGTCTCATCCGATACGTCGGCGGCGACCGTCACCAACGTCGACCCGGTCGCCGACAGGCTGGTAGCCAACTCATCGAGGCGCGAACCCGGATTGCGCGACACCGCAACGATAGTGGCTGCACCCATGCCAGCCAGCCGACGGATCAGATGCGGTCCGATATTGCCGGTCGCCCCGATGACGAGGTGGCAGCCGTCTTTATCGAGCTCGACTGGAGCGGCTGTTGGTGGGTAACCCTTTTGGAGGCGTGGCACCCGGCGTAGACCGGCCCGGTAGACGACCTGATCCTCTTCGTCGCCACCGCGGGCCTCGTCCACCACATACTTCGCGGCCAGTCCACCGGGCACCGATTCGTCGACATCGATGATCCCGCCCCAGATTTCCGGATGCTCCAACGCCACCGTGCGACCCAAACCCCACAACACCGCATGGGCAGGATTGGCGCGATCGCCTTCACCGACGGGCTGAGCATTGCGCGTCAGCAGAAACAGCCTCGGCGGCACCGCCATCGACGCCACCACTGTGGTCAGCCTTCGCGCGGCATTGAACAGGGCATATCCCGATTCGGATTCGAAATGGCCGGACGACACCTGCGGCGCATACAACACATGGGTGACTCCGGCGAGGGCTTCCGCGAGCGCGGCATTATCGGCATCCTCGGCCAGCACCGTGACTGAACCGCCAAGCATCAGGCTCATCTCGGTGCGCAGCTCGGCATCGGCGATCACCAGCCACGAACCATCCGTATCGACCTCAGCGCCGCGCAACTCACGGGCCGGCCAGGTCAGTTCGCACCACCACTCCGCCGGGATCAGCGGCGAATCCTCACTTAACGCCACCCGGTTGGTCGGACGTTGCACCGTTCCGAACGGGATCCAGTGGCGGGTGTGGTGCCACGGACTGGTGGGCAGCACAGGATGCGGCTCCGGAGGATGCGGGGTCTGCGGCGGATGGCTGGTGTGGGTGGCGTTGAGGTTGGTTTGGAAGCTCACCGTGTCATCCCCGTCGCGCCACAGCGTTCCGACACTGTGGTGATGGGTCACCGATTCCAGTGTGTCGTCGACGGCATGCGTCAGGATCGGATGTGCGCTGATCTCGATGAAGGTGGCGTGATCTTGACCGGCGGCGGTGATGGCCTGGCTCAACCGCGCCGGCTGTCGCACATTGTTCACCCAATACTCGGCGTCCAGCAATGGCTGCCCATCCAACAGCGTGGTGTCGTCGGCGACAGTGGAGATGAACGGAACAGTCGGGATCTCGGGGGTCAGATCCGCCAGGGCCGTATGCAATTCGGGCAGGATCGAATCCATCAGCGCGGTATGCGAGGCCACCTCCATGTTGACCCGCCGGGCGAACCGGTTCTGCGCGCTCACGGCGGCGATCACCGCGTCCACCGGCGTCACGGGCCCGGCGATAACGGTCTGGCGGGGCGAGACATACCCCGCCACACTCACGCCGGGATAGTCGACGATCAACGCCTCGGTGGCTTCGGCGTCCAGTTTGAGTAATGCCACTGCGCCTTGTCCGGCGAGTTGTGACATCAGCCGGGACCGGATGGTGATCACCCGCAGTCCCTCGGGCACGCTCAGTGCCCCCGCCACCACCGCCGCGGACACCTCGCCCATCGAATGTCCGATCACCGCGTCCGGGTGCACCCCGTAAGAGCGCCACAATTCGGTCAGCGCCAGTTGCAACCCCATCAGCACCGGCTGCACGTGCGCATCGCCGCTCACCGGCTCACCGCCCGCAATCACCTGTCGCAGCGAAAATCCCACGTGTTCAAGGAAAGTCGGCTCCAACTCGTTGACCGCTGCGGCAAACACCGGTTCGTCGACGAGCAATTGCCGCCCCATGCCGGCCCAGTGCGAACCCTGACCCGAGTACACGAACACGGTGCCGGGACCGCACGGCCCCCCATGCGGACCCACGACTCCGTCGGCCGCCCGGCCCGCGGCCAGCGCCCGCAACCCCGTCACCGCCTGGGCGCGATCGCGGGCACACACCGTGGCGAATTCGGCGTGCCGGGTCCGGTGATGGTTGAGCGTGTGGGCCACATCGGACAACGCCACATCTGCTCCGTCACCATCCATCCAGTCGGCGAGCACCCCAGCCATAGACGCGATCCGCTCCGGGGTCTTACCCGAGACCACCAACGTGCTCACCGCCGGCTCCGACTCCCGCTCAATCGGATTGGGATCGGGCGCCTGCTCGATCACCACATGCGCATTGGTGCCACCGAACCCGAACGACGACACCCCGGCACGTCTCGGCCTCCGCACCGACGGCCACTGTTGTTGTTCGGCTACTACTTCCAGCCGAATCTGGTCGAAGGGAATATGCGGGTTCGGGGTGCGGAAGTTGAGATTCCCCGGGATGGTCCCCCGCTGCACCGCGAGCACCGCCTTGATGAAGCCAGCGATCCCGGCCGCCGCCTCCAGATGACCCAGATTCGACTTGATCGCGCCGATCAACAGCGGTGCCTGTTCCGGCCGTCCGCGCCCCAAGACTGTGCCGAGCGCACGCGCCTCGATGGGATCGCCCAACAGAGTTCCGGTCCCGTGCGTCTCGACATAATCCACCTCTTGGGGCGCTACGCCTGCATTGGCATACGCCGCGCGTAGCACCGCCATCTGAGCGGACGGGTTGGGAGCCATCAGGCCGTTGGACCGGCCATCCTGATTGACCGCCGAACCGCGTACGACCGCCAGCACCCGATCGCCGTCACGTATCGCATCACCGAGCCGCTTGAGCACCACCACTCCGCAGCCCTCACCACGCACAAAACCGTCGGCATCCGCGTCGAACGCGTGACACACACCGGATGGCGACAGCGCACCGGCTTCGTCGAACCCATGGAACACCGCAGGCGACAACAGCAGATTCACGCCCGCCGCAATCGCCACATGAGAGTCCTGCATCCGTAGGCTCTGACACGCCAAATGCAGGGCGACCAACGACGACGAACAAGCGGTGTCGACCGTAACGGACGGCCCACGCAGGTCCAGGAAATATGAGAGTCGATTCGCGATGATGCTCAGTGCGCCGCCGACGTTGCTCCACGCGTCCACACCGGCCAGATCGGTGGACGCCAAGTACCCGTACTCGCTGCAACACGCCCCGACGAAGACGCCGGTTTGCGAGCGACTCAGAGAAATCGTGCGAATCCCGGCGTGCTCCAACGCTTCCCAAGTCACTTCTAACAGCAGTCGCTGCTGAGGGTCCATCTTGATCGCTTCGCGGAGCGAGATATCGAAGAACTCTGCGTCGAACGCGGCGACGTCGTTCAAGAACGAGCCCCACCGCGTGGTGCGGGCCAGGATTGCCGCGACCTCGGGAGATCCATCGTCGAACGGAGCCCAGCGATCAGGAGGAATCTGTCCTATGGCGCAGCGCCCGTCAGACAGGAACCGCCACAGTGCTTCGGGCCCGGATATTCCGCCCGGGAACCGGCAACCCAATCCGATAACGGCGATCGGCTCGTCGACCGAGCCGCGGCTGGTCGGCAGCGCCGCGTCAGCTTGACGATCCGACTCGGGTGCCGTGAGATATTCGACGAGGGTGTTGATCGATGGGTTCTGCCAGAACTCCACCGGCGACACCGGCCGGCCCAACAACTCGGCCAGTTCGCCGGCCAGCACCACCGAATCACGCGAGCCCACACCCAGATCCGAGAACGATGAATCGGGGTCGATCTCGTTGATATCGCAGCCGATATTGGTGATCAGATAGTCGACCAGCCAATTACGCAACACATCAGCAGAAGAACTCGCGGTCATACCGAAACATCCAAACGCTCCAAGACATCCTGCCGGTAAGGTTCAACGCACGCCGAACGTCGACCCTTGCCGCTGGTGGTCATCGACATGGAAACGTGCTGCACGAGACTGCCTTTCACCACTGGCAAGATGTGCGATGTCGAAATCGCCGATGTCATTTCCCATTTGACGGTGTGAAGCATGTCCGGCACCTTCTCGTCCGAGCTGCCGCGCTGCTTGAGTTCGTGAAGAACCTTCACGACACTCTCCGAATCTCGTCGTGCTGGATCTCGATGAGCTGCTCTAACAGCCCGATGACACGCTCCAGGTTGGCGTTGATCTGCGTCATACTGGACCGTGTCTCGACGACAAGATCCTTCAGATCTGACGGGATACCGATCATGAGTCCGCCTCCTTTTCGACTTCCGGTTCAGCCCCGCGCTTTTCGATGTCGCATCCCAACCATCCGCGCGCCGGCTTGAAACGAGCTCGATGCGCGTATCCCCGCCGGGATGCAACTGAAGGACGTACTCATCGGATCCCGCTCTCGACGCTCGCGGAAGTCGCTTCGATGATGTCGAACAAGCCATCGAGCACACTGCTGGAGGAGTCGGTCAGCACATGCTCGTCGCCTTCCGAATCTTGCTGTGGTGAGACCTTTCCCGCGAGGTGCTCCGCTAGTGACGTGATCGTCGGGTGGTTCCAGAGCATCGTCGCCGACAGCTCGATACCCACGAGCATCTCAGCCTGTCGCCGAATCGACATCGCCATCACCGAGTTGAGGCCCAGCTCGGCGAACGGCCGGTCGACATCGAGTTCTGCTTCAGGTAGTCGAAGTTCGCGGGCAAGGATTGTCCGCAGCCCGGCTTCGAGTTCCCTCAGCAGGTCGTCGACGGCCATCTCCGACCACGCCCGCACCGGTGCCGATATGCCATCTGCGCCGGTATTCGGTTGATCGGACGGCATCGGAGCCATCACCGCTTGCGCAATGTCGTAGGTGTCCACGTACTCCCACGCGGGAAACGCTTCTTCCGGGGTAACCGGCCGCGAGCCCAGCCGTTCAAGTTCTTGCAAGACGACTTCCGCGTCGGTGGCGAACCCGAGCCTCCGCCAGGCCACCCAGTCCAAACTGACGGTGTGGCAGCCTTGCCGGTGACGCGCTCGGGCCAGAGCGTCGAGGTAGGCATTCGCCGACGCGTAGGCACCCTGTCCGGGGACGCCGAACACCGTGCCCGCCGAGGCCGTCAGGAAGAGGAAGTCGAGGCTGCCCGGCGGGAACACTTCGTGCAACACCTGTGCGCCAGCGATTTTCGGCCACATGGTGCGCCGAAGGCGGTCGTTCGAAATCTCGGTCAGGAGTTGGCCTTCGGTGACTCCGGCAGCGTGTATGACACCGCGAATTGGTGGAGCTCCTTCGTTGTCTCGCCCGGCGAGCAGACACAGCAGCGCGTCGCGCGAGCCGATGTCGAGGGCCACGGCATCAACGGACACGCCACGCATCTCCAATGCCCGGATGGCGGCGATCTTGTGGCGCACGTCTGTTTCGTTGGTGTTGCTGTCCCAGTCGCGCCTGGGCGGCAACGAAGTGCGACCGGCGAGTACCAGACGACGTGCACCGCGGTCCGCGAGCCATGCGGCCATCAGTAGACCGAGAGCGCCCATGCCGCCGGTGATGAGGTATGCCGCATCGGCACGACACCGGAACGGCTCTCGCACCGGTTGGCCGGTGACCGGCATCAAGGCGGGCGCGAGGAATTCGCCGTCGCGCAGCGCCAGGAGCGACTTCGCTGGTGTCTGTAGTATCGCGGACAGCGCCGATACGCAATCCCCGATGTCTTCGTCCAAGCCCGGGCCAGCCTCGATATCCACCAACCCGCCCCATAGCTGCGGCTGCTCGGCCCTGATGACCCCGGCTATTCCCCAGAGACAGCTCTGGCGCACTGCCGCGTCTGAGATGCCCTCGCGGACACCGCGAGTGATGATCCACAGCGTGGCCGGGTGGTCGTCATCCCGCGCGGCCAGGCGGCGGATGAGGTCGGCCACTTCCGCCGAAACACGGACCGCGCAATCGATGTCGGTCTCAACGGCCTCCAGCGGCCCTTGTTCGGCGACATAGAGCACACACCGTGCCTCGGCGACGTCGGCAGGCAGGTAACCGGCGGAGGTGAGCCCATCGCGGAGAGTGCAAGCGGCATGGTCCGCCCCGATAACCGCGACCGTGCACGGGGCGCGGTTCTCAGCGGGCGCCTGTTGCGAACCGACATGCGCGTCGGCACATTCGCCCCAAGGCTGCCATTCGATAGCGTGCGCTAACCGGCCGGGGTCATCATGAGGGCTCGCCGGTACCGGACCTGACTCCACAGCGGCGTATCGCAGTGCGCGGATGTCGATACAGGTGCTGCCGTCGAGCGCCTTCACCGCGATGTCGACGATCAGTTCATCATCGTTGCCGCCGCGTCGATATACCTCGACAGAACCGTGCTCATCGACGAGTTCGGTGTTAAACCGGATGCTTTCGATGCCGGCCGGGAACATCGGCTGTGAGTTGGAACCGTCCACCAGGCGGCCGACGTGAACGGCGGCGTCGAGCAGCGCCACCGTCGACACTTCGGGCAGCTCGATGTGGGCGTGCAATCTACCCGGCGCCGACCGGCATGAGACGACCGACCATGGGAACGGCTGTCCCTCGATGCCCGCCTCCTGCTGCAGCGAAGCAACCGACTCGACAGACAAAGTAGCGTCCTCGCGCAGATCGTGATCGTCGCCGTGGCACGTGGCTGCCAAGCCGTCCCGCTGGCGTGAGATTCGGGCGCTGATGTGCCTGACCCAACGGTGCGTGGGAGTGCCGGTCGCGAGACTCGATGACACGGTGACCGATTCGTTCTCGACGACTACCTGAATCACCCGCGGCTGGTCGACGACGATCGGATACTCGAATCGGATGTCAGCCAGTGTTGATGCGTCAACTTCGGCTGCTGCGGCCGAAAGTGTCTGCACCAGAACCGATACCGGTACCACCTCCGTGCCGTGGATACGGTGATGCCCCGGATACGGCGTGGCCTCCGGCATCAGTCGCGCCTGCCACAGGTGCGCCGGTGGTGTGGTGGCGACTGCGATGTGCTGGCCGAGCAGGGTGCCGGGCCTGGGTTTGGATCCGGCTACCTCCACCCGATTCTCGGTGGTTATCCAGTGACGAGTGTGGCGCCAGGGCGTGGCGGGCAGCACCGGATGCGGTTCCGCCGGATGCGGGGGCTGCGGCGGTGGGCTTGTATGGATGGTGTTGAGGCTGCTGTGAAAGCCGATCGTGTCATCACCGTCGCGCCATAGCGTGCCGATGCTGTGGTGGTGGGTGGATTCCAGGGTTTCGGTGATGGCATGCGTCAGTATCGGATGAGCGCTGATCTCGACGAAGGTGACGTGATCTTGAGCTGCGGCGGTGACGGCCTGACTCAACTGCGCCGGCTGGCGCACGTTGTTGACCCAGTACTCGGCATTCAGCAGTGGCGCGGTGGTGGCCTCGGTGACGGTGGAAAAGAACGGAATGGCGGGCAGTTCGGGGGTCAGATCGGCTAGTGCCGCACCTAATTCGGGCAGGATCGGGTCCATCAGCGCGGTGTGCGAAGCGACCTCCATGTTGACCCGCCTGGCGAAGCGTTCCTGCGCCGTCACTGCGGCGATCACCGCATCGACCGGCTCGGGCGGCCCGGCGACCACGGTCTGCCGCGGCGAGACGTAACCTGCCAGACTCACCTCGGGGTAGTTGGCGATCACCGCCGCGGTGGCCTCGGCGTCCAGTTCCAGCAGCGCCACTGCGCCCTGTCCTGCCAGTCGCGACATCAGCCGCGACCGGGTGGCGATCACCTTCAGCCCGTCGGCCACCGTGAGTGCCCCGGCCACCACCGCCGCGGTGACCTCTCCCATCGAATGCCCGATCACCGCATCGGGTTCCACGCCGTAGGAGCGCCACAATTGGGTCAGGGCCAACTGCAACCCCATGACCACCGGCTGCACCCGCGCATCCCCGCTCACCTCTTCGCCGTTGGTGAGCACCTGCTGCAGCGAAAAACCCACCTGTTCAACGAAAATCGGCTCCAACTCGTCAACCGCAGTGGCGAACGCCGGCTCATCAGCGAGCAACCGCCGGCCCATCCCAGCCCAATGCGAACCTTGACCGGAGTACACAAACACCGTGCCCCGTCCGGGTGGCCCCTGATGCGGACCCACCACCCCGGGGCCGGTGTCTCCCGCGGCGAGCGCCTGTAGCCCGGTCACTGCCTGGGCGCGGTCACGCGCACACACCGCGGCGACCGTCTTGTACCGGGTGCGGTGATGATTGACGGTATGCGCCACATCAGCCAACCCCACCTCGGCGCCCTCGCCGGCCATCCACTCGGCCAGCATCGCCGCCATCGAGGCGACGCGCGCCGAAGTCTTGCCCGAGATCACCAGCGTGCTCACCACCGGCTCCGGTTGCCCGACAACCGATTCGACAGCCGGAGCCTGCTCCACCACCACATGAGCATTGGTGCCACTGACCCCAAACGACGACACCCCAGCACGGCGCGCCCGCCCCACCACCGGCCACGCCATCGGCTGGGCGGCGATGGTAAACCGCGACGCACCCTTACCGGCATGCGGAGTCAGCTGACTGAAATTCAGATGTTGGGGAATTCGCCCGTGCTGCACACTGAGCACAGTCTTGATAAACCCGGCGATACCCGCAGCCGACTCCAGATGACCCAAATTCGTCTTCACCGAACCCAACACCAACGGCGCCGAACCATCCCGCTCAGCAAACACCTGACCCAACGCGTCGAGTTCGATCGGATCACCCAACGCCGTACCGGTCCCGTGCGCCTCGACATAGTCGATATCGCACGGCCGCAACCGTGACGCCGTCAACGCCCGGCGCAACACCGCCTGCTGAGCCGGACCATTGGGCACCGTCTGCCCGCTACTCGCACCGTCCTGGTTGACCGCCGAACCACGCACCACCGCCAACACCGAATCCCCATCGCGCAGCGCATCACCGAGCCGCTTGAGCACCACCACCCCAGCGCCCTCACCACGCACATAGCCATCCGCAGCCGCATCAAAAGTCTTACAACGCCCATCCGCAGCCAACATCCCCCACCGCGAGCAGGCAATACTG
>NZ_DATENY010000012.1:0-75651 GCF_035274705.1 Mycobacterium sp.
TTGATGGCCAGGTTTCCGCCCGCGGAGTCACCGGACAACGACAGCCGCGAGGCGTCTCCGCCGTACGTCGACGCGTTATCGGCGATCCATGCCAGCGCACAGCCGATCTGGTCTTGGGTCAGGTCCCACAGATGACGTTCATTGGAGGACAGCGCGTAGTCGACGCCGATTGTCAGCCACCCCTGATCGGCGAACCACCGCAGGTCGGCACCGTGGGCGCTTCGGTCGCCCGCGATCCAACCGCCGCCGTGGATGTACACCAGCACGGGGGCGTGCGATGACGTTCCTCGCGGTCGATAGACGCTGAGCCGCAACGGTTCTCCGTCGAACGTCGAGTAAATCGGCTCTGCGTCGGGCGGCGCCCATTTCGTCTGCCCGATACCGAATGTGTCGAGTAGATCGATGTCGGCACCTGCACGTTCCACCGCCACTGTCATGCGCGCAACGATCACTGATGCGCCGACGAGTGTCGCCACGGCCAGGATGACCAATGCGGCCGAGAAGCGATCTCGCCGCCGGCACAAGCGGTAGAGGGCGATGCCCGCGCCGACGAGCGTGACAACCATCAGCCACGGCAGGTACCACGCGACATACGCAGTCGCCAGGCCGACGTAGGGCACGTCGTAGAGGAACGTGCCGATGACGCCAAGCGCAACCGGCACAATCAGTAGCGTCGCGAGTAACCGCACAACTCATCTAAACCGAATCCACGGTTGTTGTATGCATCCGTCGAGATCACCGGCAAACAAGCGTGCACTCGGCGAAGATCAGTGAATGCAAACCCCTCCCCTGCGCTTGGCCATCGTGATCGGCGCGCTGGGTGTGGTCTTCGGTGATATCGGGACGAGTCCGATCTACACGCTCCAGACCGTCTTCAATCCGCACGACCCGCACCCGGTGCCAGTCTCCCCGGCCAATGTGTACGGCGTTGTCTCCTTGCTGTTCTGGTCGGTGATGACCATCGTCACGCTGACCTACGTCACGCTGGTCATGCGGGCCGACAACAACGGCGAGGGCGGAATCATGGCGCTGATTTCGCTGCTGCGCCGGTGGACCGGGCAGCGGGGACGCCGCACCACGATGGTGTTGTCCGCACTGGGATTGTTCGGCGCCTCACTGTTCTTCGGTGACAGCATGATCACTCCCGCGATCTCGGTGCTGTCCGCCGTCGAAGGCCTCAAGGTCGTCGACTCCGGCTTCGCCGATTTCGTCGTGCCGATAACGGCGGTGATCATCGTCGCACTGTTCTCCGTCCAGCGGCACGGCACCGCGACCGTCGGGAGATTCTTCGGGCCGGTGATGATCGCCTGGTTTGTGACCATCGGGGCGTGCGGCGTGAACGGCATCGTCGACAACCCTGAGATACTCAAGGCGCTCTCCCCGACGTGTGCACTGACTTTCGTCGTCGAGCACTTTCACTTCGCATTCTTCGCCCTGGCCGCGGTCGTACTTGCCGTCACGGGCGCAGAGGCACTCTATGCCGATATGGGCCATTTCGGCCGCCGTGCAATCACATTGGGCTGGCTGGGCGTCGTATTGCCTGCCCTCACGCT
Source organism: Mycobacterium sp. (assembly GCF_035274705.1). Taxonomy (GTDB): domain Bacteria; phylum Actinomycetota; class Actinomycetes; order Mycobacteriales; family Mycobacteriaceae; genus Mycobacterium. Next base: position 1,554 of record NZ_DATENY010000012.1, read on the forward strand.
GAACTACTTCGGACAGGGCGCACTTGTGCTGCGCGACGAGTCGGCGCTGGGCGCACCCTTCTTCCTGCTCGCTCCGCAGTGGGCGCGAATTCCCATCGTGCTGCTCGCGACCATGGCCACAGTCATCGCGTCACAGGCGGTGATCACCGGAGCATTCTCCGTGGCGTCGCAGGCGGCCGGACTCGGCTACCTGCCGAGGTTGCGAATAGAACACACGTCAGCCTCGACGATCGGGCAGATCTATGTGCCGTGGATCAACGGCTTTCTGATGGTGGCGGTGTTGATCCTGGTCTTTGCGTTCCGCAGCTCGGCCGCTCTGGCGTATGCGTACGGCATGGCGGTGACCGGCACGATCACCATCACCACCACGCTGTTCTTCTATTACGCCCGCACCAGATGGGCGTGGCCGCTGTGGCTGGTGCTCGGCGGCGGCGGAGTGCTGTTGCTGGTCGACCTGATGTTCTTCGCGGCCAATCTGACCAAATTGGTGCACGGCGCGTGGCTGCCGCTGCTGATCGCGATCGTTGCCTACGTCGTGATGACGACATGGCAGCGCGGCCGCGAAATCGTCACCGAGGCAAGGGAGAAGGCTGAAGGTCCGCTACGCGGGTTCGTCGAGAGCCTGCGCGACCGAAAGCCTGCGCTGGTGCGAACTCCGGGCACCGCGGTGTTCCTGAACCGCGGCAAGCGGACCACACCGTTGGCGATGCGCGCCAACGTCGAACACAACCATGCGCTGGCCAAGCATGCGGTGATCGTGTGGCTTGTGACAGAACCCGTGCCGCGGGTACCGGACTCCGATCGAATCACCGTCGACGACCTGGGCTACTCCCGCGACGGCATATTCCATGTCGTCGCTCGCTTTGGCTACATGGAACGGCCGAATGTCCCACGGGCACTTGGGCTTATCGACCCGGCACAGACGGAGGGCCCGATCAGCGTCGACAGGGCGTCGTTCTTCCTGTCTCAGCTCGAACTGTGCGCGGGCAGCAAACCGACGATGCCCGCCTGGCGCAAGCGGCTGTTCATCGCGACCTCCTACATCACCGCTGACGCCGCGGGTTACTTCGGCCTGCCGCTCGACCGCACTGTAATGATCGGTTCGCGGATCGAGATCTAATGACCATGGAGCGATTCGACGTCGTGATCGTCGGTGCCCGCTGCGCGGGATCCCCGCTGGCGGCGATGCTCGCGCGGAGAGGCTTGAGCGTGTGCCTGCTCGACCGCGCGCGGTTTCCCTCCGACACCCCGTCGACCCATATCATCCAGCCGTGTGGCGTGGACGTGTTGGCCCGGCTTGGCGTTCTTGACACCATCCTGGCGGCGGGGGCGGCCGAGCTCGACGAAGTCGTCCTGGTCACCGACGATGTCCGCATCCAGACCCCGGGTGACGAAACAATCAGCGAGCGGCCGGCGATCTGCATGCGACGGGTGACGCTGGACGTGCTGCTGGTCGAGGCCGCCGCGGAAGCCGGGGCGGCCGTCCGGACGGGGACGCGTGTCACAGGTCTGATCACCGACAACGGGCAGGTGACGGGCGTTCAGACGGACGCGGGTCCGATCGCCGCGCAGTTGGTCGTCGGCGCCGATGGCCGCCATTCGACGGTCGCCTCATCGGTCGGTGCCGCCGAATATCACGTAACGCCGCCGGGCCGGATGCCGGCGTGGGCGTACTACGAAGGCGTCGCCGAGCAGAGCGGACGCGCAATGCTCGGCCGCGTCGGAGAGCTGGCCTACCTTGCCAGCCCGACCGACGGAGATCTCTACATGGCGGCCGTCACGCTGAACTTCTCGGAGCAAGCCTCATTCCACGCTGACCGCGACGCCAACTTCACCGCCGGCATCGGCATGTGGCCAGAGCTCGCCGATGTGGTTGCAGGTGCGCGCCGCATCGGCCCGATCAGGGTGCTGACCAATTGGTATGGGTACTTCCGGCAGGCCGCAGGACCCGGCTGGGTGCTCGTGGGCGACGCCGGTCATTTCAAAGACTTCTCGCCGGGCCAGGGAATCGCCGATGCGTTGCGGCAGGCCGAGCGGCTGGCGTCGGCGATCGAACAGGGGCTCGGCCAGTCTGATCCCGACACGGCCATGCATCGGTGGTGGCGGTGGCGCGACCATGATGCCTACGAGATGTATTGGTTTGCAACAACTATGGGCGCGCCGGGCTTCGCGACGCCATTGACCAGGGGCCTGATGAAGGACGTTGCCGCCGACGCCGCGGCCACGCTGACGCTGTTCCGTGTGCTCAACCACGAGGTCCGCCCATCGCAGCTGATGACGCCGTTGCGGGCGCTGCGTGCGACCGCCCGTGCCTTGCGCGACGAGCCCCGTCAGATCGCTTCGATCCTCGGTGAGTTTGTCACCGCCGGAGCCGACGCCCGGCGCCAAGCTCGGCATGGACGGGCACGCCCGCCCGGCATGACGATCGGGGCGTGGCACGCCGGCTAGTCGTCGTCGCCATCGCGCGCCTTGCCCGCAACCAGTTCGATCGTCGCCCAGTGACCAGGTGACACAAAGATGGTCCACTTGCCCTCGCTCAGGCCCAACGGGACAGGCCTGCACTGGTGAGCGTGTACGCGCGGTGGTCTCGCCACTCGCCGGCGACGCGTTAGCGCCGGAAGACCACCCACCGCATCGCGCTGTACATGTACACGGCCTCGCAGGCGCCGGCCACGATCCGCGCGAGGTGGTATTCGACGCCGACGGCAGACAGCACGCTGGACACGCCCAGGATGAACGCCAGGTAGTTCACCACAACCACCCCGACGTAGACGGCGAACTGCGGTCCGACGGCGGCGTGTGAACGGAAGTTCAGCGTCCGGTTGAGGAAGTAGCTCAGCGTGAAGGCGCATGCGTAGGCCAATGTCACAGCGACGGCCAACGGCAGTCCCAGCCCGCTGCGCAGACCCGTCAGCAGCAGCAGATCGAACGCGAACGTGGCGCCGTTGAGCAATGCGAAGCCCAGGAAAGTCGGCGCGACAATGGAATTCAGCCCGAACGGCAACCTGGCGACCGCAACGACGCAGAAGTCATGGAACCGCTCGACCGAACGTGGCCGGGAGTCGACGCGCACAAGCCACGCTGACATGATCAGGTTTCCGGTCCGTGAGCACCGGGCAAACGTCCGGCGCGGATTCAGCTCAGGCCGAATAAGGCGAGCAGCTGGTCTGTCCGCCACCAGATCAGAACCGCGAACAGAACCAGGATCGCCACCGTCACCACCGCCTGGATCAGGTTGCGGCCCTGCCGTGGCGCATACACGTAGGTCGCGGCAACCACCGCGCCGGTGACCAGCCCACCGATGTGGCCTTGCCAGCTGATGTTCTGCGAGCTGATCAACGGGATCACGAATGTGAAGGCCAGGTTTATCGCGATGAGCCCGACGACCCAGCGGACGTCGAGATTCAGTCGCTTGCCCACCACGAAGGAAGCGCCGAAAAGGCCGAACACCGCGCCCGAGGCGCCCGCCGTCGACGCCGTCAACGACGACAACAGGTACACCAGCACCGAGCCACCCAACGCGCTCATCACGTACAGTGCCGTGAATCGTATTCTGCCCAGCCACATTTCGAGCGGCGGACCGACCACATAAAGCGCCCACATGTTGAACAGCAGATGCGTTATGCCGTAATGCAGGAACGCCGACGACAGCAGTCGGTACAGATCTCCTTGCGCCACGCCGGGCGACCACAGCACCAGCTCGCCCTGGACGTTTGTCGACACCGTCTGGAGTACGAACATCGCGACGTTGATGGCGATCAGCCCATAGGTGACGGCGGGAGCCGATCGCTGACGCCCGCCGAAGGCGGTCTGCGGTTGCCGTACCGTCTTGGCGCCATGGTTGACGCATTCAGCACATTGGTGGCCGACGGCCGCGTCGCGCATGCATTCCGGGCAGATGTAGCGGTTGCAGCGTGTGCACCGCACATACGTCGCCCGGTCGGGATGCCGGTAGCAGGCCGGCGTTGTCGGGGTCGTCACAGCGTTCCGAAAAGTTCGATCCAGTTGCCGTCCGGGTCGGCGATGAACATCCAGCCCATACCGGGCACGGGGGCGAACTCGGTGACCGGCTCGACCACCTGGTAGTGGGAGGCGTCAACGGCGGCGGCCACATCGCGCAGATTCTTCACCCCGATGGTGAAGTACCGGATGCCCGCTTGAGCCCGCCCGCCGCCGGCCGCAACGGGCTCGGCCGGAGGTGGGTCGTACGTGACGAGTTTCAGCACCCCGCTGCCCAGCGTGTAGCGGCGTTGCGAACCGCCTGGGAATTCGACGTCGCCCTGCAACTCGAGTTCCAGGAAGCCCTCGTAGAAGGCGACCATCGCATCGAGGTTCGTCGTCACCAAACCGACCTCCACGCCGGGGGTGAGCAGATCCAGCCGCACGGCCACCTCATCTCGTGTTGATGGTGTCTGGCCTATGAGTATCACTGGACTGCGCCGAGGCACTACGTCAGGCGGTCGGCGCCGGCATGTCCTTCGTTGGATGGACATGTTGCGGCCGGCGTTCGTAACTATTCGATCACCATCGACATCACGATCAATTAAGGCACCACAGCGAATTCTGAGAGTTTTCAAGATCTCGGCGACGATCTGTTCGACCGCTCAGCGGAATTCGGCGGATTTGAGGTTTAAATCACGACAACGGGGTGTAACGCTTCTGCCTCTACGTTCGCCTCTGCTTCAACGCCGGCGGGTAGCCATTTGTCCTCGGCTACTTTGGAATTCGGGACGGGGAAACAGCGACCGATTCGCAATTTGAAGGAAGAATGATCATGACATTCAGCAGTATCTCTGCGCGCCGGGCAATCGTCGGCGTCTGTGCCAGCGGACTGCTTGGGGGATTCGCCGTAGCAACCATCGCCGCACCGACGGCGTCGGCGGCACCCGAGCAATGCACCGCCAGCGCGCTCGCCAACACCGTCAGCTCGACGACCGGCTCAGCGCGCGCCTATCTGGACGGCCACCCCGGTGCCAACCAGGCAGTGACGGCGGCATTCGCGCAACCGCGTCCGCAGGCGGCCGCCACTCTGCGCGGCTACTTCACCGCCAACCCTCAGGAGTACGACGCCCTGCGCGGGATCCTGGCGCCGATCGGCGACGTTCAGCGCCAATGCAACGTCGCGGTGCTGCCCGGCGACCTTCAGTCGGCTTACAACGAGTTCATGGCCGGCTGATTTCGCCACGATGGCCCGCCGATGCAGCCCGTGCTGTGGCGGCGGGTTTTCGTTAGTCAGCCTTAGCGTTACCCTGGTGTCTATGAGGGCGACGCGAGTAACCGCTGCAACGGTGATTCTCGCTGGCTGCGTCGCGTCCGCCGGGATCGCTCACGCCGATCCGCCGCCACCGCCCGCGCCGAAGACGACCATCGACGCCGACGGTACGTACACCGTCGGCAAGGACATCGAACCGGGTGTCTACAGTTCGGCCGGTCCTGTCGGCGACGGAGCCTGCTACTGGAAGCGGGTCAACGGCAGCACCATCGTCGACAACGCGCTCTCCAAGAAGCCGCAAGTCGTGCAGATCGAGGCCACCGACACGGCGTTCACGACCAATGAGTGCCAGGCGTGGCAGAAGACCGACGCTCCCCTGCCCGCCGAACCCGGCCCGCAGAGCATCCTCGGACAGCTCGGGCAGCTCATCCTCCGGCCGCCCCCGGCACCGCCCGCGCCGGGCACGGGGTAGTCGGCCGTGCGCTCACGGACGTTTGACTCGGCACTTCAGTCACCGCTCCGATAGCGCGGCCGCAGCGGCAGTGTGGCCGTAGCGCAAGTTCTCAAGTCTCGGCAATTTCGTCGAGCGCAACAACTTCGCGGACTTGATCGTCGTACACACGCACAATCAGGCGACCGATATGGGCGGTAGCCCGAGGCGATCCGAACGGTACTGCGCCCCGTGAGTCGTACCACTGACTGCCACGGGGAGAGTTCGGTGCCGCGGCGCAAATGCCAGCGCCGGATTCTGATGCCGGGCCTACGTGCCGGCCACTCGTCGGCGGACGGTGCGGCAGATTCGGACGGCCGGTCGACCTTGGACGTCGGCGACGCGGCGCGAACCCGCGACGACGTCGAGGGCCGAGACCGACCACCAACCATGAAGTGGTGCAGCACAAAAATGAGATTGACGGATCTCCGCTACCCAGCGATATGCCCCGTCGGCTTTGATCCTTGGCCCACACTGACCGCTACCTGTACACCAGCTGCAAATTTGGCAAACTTTCGCAACGCTAACTAATTTGATTGCCAGCAGCAGCATAGGGCCGTTCTGCAAGGTCCATGCCATACCACATCAGTGTTGTCTTGCTGAGAGACCATAGGCCACAAGGCGAAACTTCACAGTCGAGTAAACGCATAGAAATCCACTTGCAGGGCATAGCAACCAGCGCTTTAGGTAGAACATGTCGTTCGCGCGTCTGGGGTGCGAGGGCTACCGGCAAACCAATCTACTTTCAAACGCAAGCTTGTCCGTAGGTTGCTGATGCCTCAAATTGTGGGTTTTATGGCAAACAATTACGCTCACGTAAGCAGAATCGCGCGGTAGGAAACTTACGAGGGACGACGGGGCGGTCAGCACACGGATCACCGGCCTTGCCTGCAGCGCTGACCAACGGTATCGCTGAGCAGCAGACGGGAGTCCAGCCGTGGCGCAGATGATCAACGCGCATTCAAAAGCATCTCCTCGACGTGGCTGGGCAGCCTGTTGCGCTGCCGCGCGCGAGTGGTCTGCCGTCACGCGCCACCGGGGCTCAAGCCGGCTGGTGTCGTGGTAGACCAGCATCGCGCCGGCACACTTGTGCTTGATAAGGGCAGTGGTCCGCCGATCGCTGGCAGCGAGGGGTTGCCCGTCGACTCAGTCGGTGAAGCGACCTTCCCTGTCGGCGGGGCAGGTCAACGCGGGCCGCGAGACTGGAGAACGTCATCGCCGGCCGGGCGCCAGCCGCTTGTTTGGGACCCACCTGTTGCCAATGGGGATAAATCCGAGTTGGCCCGCGACCTCGCAGTGAGTCAAGAAATCATCGGTGACACGCAAGTACTCATCGTCGACGACTCCACCCTCTCACGCGATTACCTGGCCGGCGTGATCGCGGCGCATGGGGCGCACGTCCCCAGCGTTGCGTGGGATTTATCCTCGCTGATCGCGGCGATCGAGAACACCATGCCACGAGTAATCCTGCTCAACATGGCGGCCCGCGACTACGCAATGCTGCTGCGACACTCATTGGCCCTGAGCCCGAACGTGCGGGTAATCGTGCTGGGAATGTCCGAGGACGACGAATCAGAAATCGTGGCCTGTGCCGAAGCGGGTGTGGCCGGCTATCACATGCGCAAAGACTCCGTGAAAGAGTTGCTCTTCTTGGTACGAAGGGTTGCTGCGGGCGACTCGCCATGTTCGCCGCGCGTCTCTGCAATCTTGCTGCGGAGGCTGTCGGCACTCGCATCGGCTCGGCAACCGATGAAGGAACTCGATCTGACCGCCCGTGAGGTCGAGATCCTGACGATGTTGGAACTCGGCCTATCCAATCGGGATATCGCGGCTCAACTATGCATTGCAATTCACACCGTCAAGAATCATGTGCACAGTGTTTTGACCAAGCTGGGTGTGAGCACGCGGGCCCAGGCGGCGGCGCTCGCCCGCGCTAGTCGGGACAACGAGGATGGTCACTGGAACTAGTCCAATTGCTGGCTAGCAGAGGCATCGTGCGCTTGAAGGTTCTCGAAGATGAAGACGAGGTCAAGATCTTCGCGGGTCGAGATACCCTGAGCAAGAACGAGTTCGAGACCTCCTGGGCCGAAGGCACAGCGTTGTCGAACGAGGAAGCGATCGGCGACGCGCGGCGCAGCCGATGCTCGCAGCCCGCCGGAGCCACGTCGCGATCATCTCCCACGGGCACCACTCCGCCCGGCCTGCCGTGACGCGGTGCGAGGATATCGTTCATGACTGTAGTTCTGGTGCACGGCAATCCGGAGACAGACGCGATCTGGGGCCCGATCGTCGAAGCTCTCGGGCGCGACGATGTGCTGCGGTTGTCCCCGCCGGGATTCGGTGCCCCACTGCCCGACGGCTTCCCGGCGACCTACCTCGCTTACCGTGACTGGCTCGAACGCGAGCTGGAGGGCATCGATGAACCGGTCGATCTCGTCGGGCACGACTGGGGCGGCCTCCATGTGGTGAACGTGGTGATGCATCGACCCGAGCTGGTGCGCAGCTGGGCAAGCGACGTCGTCGGAATTTTCGACCCCGACTACGTCTGGCATGATCTGGCCCAGGTATGGCAGACCCCCGGTGAGGGAGAGCAGCTGGTCGAAGCGATGTTCGGCGGCACAGTCGAGGATCGCGCCGCCCAGTGGTCCGCGTACCTACCGACGGACATCGCAACGTCGATGGCTGAAGCCCAGGGGCCGGAGATGGGTCGGGCTGTCCTCTCGTTGTACCGCTCGGCACGGCAGATGGCTGCTGAAGTCGGACGCGCGCTGGAGAACGCTCGGGCCCGTCCCGGCCTTTCACTGCTGGCCAGCGAGGATTCATACGTCGGATCCGAGGAAATCCGGCGTCGCGCAGCTGAACGAGCTGGTGCCCACACGGAGGTGCTCGACGGACTGGAACACTGGTGGTTGGTGCAAGACCCGGCTCGCGGCGCCGCGGCGCTCACCCGGTTCTGGGAAACACTCGACTAAAAGCTGAGACCGTTTCATCGCTCGTGACGCCAGCCCTAGCGGTGCGCAAGTCGGGCATAACGTCGCACTCCGCATCCGACCTCCGGTTCGGGCGGCCAAATGTCCACGATAAGACCGGCAAGACCGCCCTAGCCGCGTTTGGGGATGCGGATGTGCGGATCCCAGCCGTCGGTGCGCGGCCGTAATCTGAGGGGCGTGGCCGACCTCCATCCCGATGTCGCTCTTCTCGCTCCACTGCTGGGCACGTGGTCGGGTCAAGGCGCCGGCGAGTACCCGACGATCGAGCCCTTCGACTACGTCGAGGAGATCATCTTCGCTCATATCGGAAAGCCGTTCCTGACCTATAGCCAACGCACGAAAGCCACTGATGACGGCCGTCCCCTGCACGGCGAGACCGGATACGTTCGAGTCCCGTCGCCGGGCCGGGTCGAATGGATTCTGGCTCATCCAACCGGTGTCACCGAAATCGAAGAGGGCACATTCTCCGTCGGCGAGACGACGATCAACATGGACTTGATGGCATCGGTGATCGGTCTGTCGGATTCCGCCAAACACGTTTCGGCCCTGTGCCGTTCGATTCGCATTGACGGTGACGAACTGACCTACACGCTGAGGATGGCGGCGGTAGGCCGTCCGTTGCAACACCACCTCAGCGCGACGTTGCACAGGATGCCCGCATGACCGAGGACGGCACAATCCGCGTCCCGACCGACCTCGACGCGGTGACAGCGGTGAGCGAAGAAGACCATTCGGACATCGACCCGGCCGTGATCGAGCGGATCTGGCAGGCGGCGCGGTATTGGTATCAGGCGGGGATGCATCCCGCGATCCAGCTGTGCCTGCGGCACAACGGCAAGGTGGTGCTGAACCGCGCGATCGGACACGGCTGGGGTAACGGACCCACCGACCCGCCCGACGCGGAAAAGGTCCCTGTCACAACCGAAACGCCGTTCTGCGTGTACTCGGCGGCCAAGGCGATCACCACGACGGTCGTGCACATGCTCGTCGAACGCGGCAGCTTCTCACTCGACGATCGCGTCTGCGACTACCTGCCCAGCTACACCAGTCACGGTAAGGACCGCACCACGATCCGGCACGTGATGACGCACAGCGCGGGCGTTCCGTTTGCCACGGGGCCGCGCCCGGATCTCAAGCGGATGGATGACAGCGAGTACGCACGCGAGATGCTCGGTCAGCTCAAGCCGCTTTACCGGCCGGGGCTGGTGCACATCTATCACGCGCTGACGTGGGGCCCGCTGGTCCGCGAAATCGTCTCGGCCGCAACGGGAAAGAATATCCGCGACATCCTCGCCGCCGAGATTCTCGACCCGCTCGGCTTCCGGTGGACCAACTACGGCGTGGCCGAGGAAGACGTGTCTCAGGTGGCGCCGAGTCATGCGACGGGTAAGCCACTGCCTCCGCCGATCGCGGCGGCTTTTCGCACGGCGATCGGCGGAACGACACACCAGATCATCCCGTTCACGAACACCGCCCGGTTCCTCACAGGTGTCGTCCCGTCCTCCAACACCGTGTCGACCGCGGACGAACTGTCGCGCTTTGCCGAGATCCTGCGCCGCGGAGGCGAGCTCGACGGGGTTCGGGTGATGAGCCCGGACACCCTGCGCGCCGCCACGAGGGAATGCAGACGGCTGCGGCCGGATCTCGCGACGGGTCTGGCGCCGCTGCGATGGGGCACCGGATACATGCTGGGATCGAAGCGGTTCGGGCCGTTCGGTCGCGATGCAGCAGCGGCTTTCGGACACACTGGGTTGGTCAACATCGCGGTCTGGGCGGACCCGGATCGGCAGCTCGCGGCTGGGTTGATCAGCAGCGGCAAGCCCGGCCGGCATCGCGAGGCCAATCGCTACCCCGCGCTGCTGGACCGCATCGCAGCCGAGATTCCACAGATTAGGTGTTGAGACCCGAACAGCAGTACGCTTGCGCGCGGTTCGTCGGCGCGCCTAGGAGAAATCAATGCCCACGCAGTCCGCTTCCAGGACGTTCTCCGCGCAGTCACACCGCATCGGCCGAACAGCGCGCTCCGTTCGCAATGTGCCGGGTCTGACTGCCGGTCAGTGCTTCGACATCGACATCAGCCCGGAAGTCAGCGGCTGGGTTATCCGGATCCCGGAGATCGGCGGCGAGACGCGCGCGAGCCGACGGGTCACGGTCGAGGTCGTGGCGCGCAAGTACATCGCCGCGCGAACCGGCATTCCGATCGGCTACATCACGGTCAACGTTCGCGACTGACTGGCCGGACGTCCGGGCGGTTCTCGCGCACTCCGCGGTAGATACCCCATCTGACAACCCACGGCATGAGCACCCGGTCAATCGACCATGCGGGGAACCGGAAGGCGCGGCCGTTGGGCGCGAACACTTCAAGGCCGTCGGACTGAATGCCGATCACCGAACCCCAGCGACGCTTCGGCGCACGGAAGCTGCGCAGCGGTCGCCCTTCGAACTCTGCACGGACGTTGTGCGCAACAACGCCGTCTGCCCGGTTGCGGGCTGAGCTTCTAAGCGGGTCCGTCGCGGCGACATCACCGACCGCGAAGATACCCCGGTGACCGGGCACGCTCAATTCCGGTGTCACACGGACGAATCCGTGTTCGTCGAGAAGCTCCAGTGGTAGCCACCCGGTGTTCGGTTGTACCCGTCCGACCGCCCAGAGCACAGCCTCGGCGGACGACGGCGGCTGCCCGGTGCTCCATTCGACGGGCTCGCCGGTCATCTCGTCGCCGGCGAAACCGTCGGGCAGCAGTGCGCGGTGCCCGGGATGGAGCACCACGCCGACATCGGTGAGTCTCTTTCGAATCGTCGCCCATATCCGGGCATGGTGTTGCGCAAGGGCGCGATCGCCGGGGAAGTACAAGTCCACCCGCTTGCCGGGCCAGGCGATCGCGATGTTGGCGGCACTACTTACCGCTGCGGCGCCGCCGCCGACGACGATCACCGAATCGGCGGCGGCCAGGCGGTCGTGCGCGGAAGCGAGGTCGGCGCCGACCTCTGTGGCCGACTGCAAAGTGGGTCGTCGCCAAAACCCGTTCGTCACGCCGGTGGAAATGATCATGGCGTCATAAGACTCGGTCCGTGTCGCGCCGTCCGCCTGCTCCACAAACACCTCACGGGCTGCGAGGTCGAGGCCCGTGAGCGTGCCATGCACCGTGCGCACACGATCGAGACCGCGGAACCTGTCGAACGGGATCCAGTTGTCGCGGGCCCAGTCGTTGGGGCGCGAGATTCGCAAGCCCAGTTCCTGACCGCTGACCAGAGCCGGCTTGACCGAGATTCCGACAACATCGAAGTGGCGGGCCAGCCGGATCGCAGTGAGCAGGCCGCTGTCACCCAGACCGGCGATGACGACGCGCTTTCGGTTCACCGCCGACCTCCCGGATACGTTCGTCGCCGCTAGGACACTAACTGGCGTCAGCGGATCTTTTCGCCGTATACGCGGTCGACCGTCAGCGCCATCAGCACGCGGCGGTCGGAGACCATCACCGACCGGTATTCGTCCCAGTCCGGATGCTCGCCTGCCGCACTGCGGTAGTAGTCCACCAGCGCTTCCACTTCCGGACCGTGCGGGTCGGCGGCCGGCCCAGTCAGCGTGACGCTGCCCGGCGACAGCTGCGGCAGACCGTTCTTCTTGATGGTGGCGAGGACACCGAGCCGGGTCTCGGCAAGCAATGTGTGCGGGTCGAAGGTCATGTCGTGGCCAACCCGACACGGCGTCGCGGCTATTCCGCCTCACCGGATCTCGGGCCGGATCGCGTCTGGCAGAAAGGCGCCGTCGTTCTTGCCTACCTCCTTGGCGATGAGGTCGTTGAGCAACGCGTTCATGCGGAGTATCAGATCCTTGTTCTTATCCGGATCGACCGTCAGATTGTGCGTCTCGAGCGGGTCGTTCTTCAGGTCGAAGAGTTGGACGTCGTTGTCGCGCAGAATTTGTTCGAGCGTGACTGGGGTATTGAAGGTCGCCGGCGCGTAATAGCGCACAAACTTATATCTGCCGTCGAAGACAAAACTCATGAATCCGCGTTTGTGGAGCTTCGGTTGAAGGTCGGTCAACGGCGGCGCCGGATCTCCCTTGAGCAATTGTGTCATCGCGGCCAGGCAGTAGTTTGAATCGATCGTCAAGGGACCGACGTAGTTGAACAGGGCCCCAGGCCGCACGGCGTGCACATCGGTGGTCTCAGCTGTAGCCAGGACACTCGCAAAGTCGTGGCCTGGCAATCCTTGAACGGCCTCGCGCCGCTTGCTCTCGGGCACCCCCGCCAGCCCGGGTAACGACGGCATCAGATCCAGGTGGCTCGTGACAACATCTGATGATTGGCCGCCGGGGTAATTGGGATGAACAACAATCAACGGCACGTGGGCGTTGCCCTCATATGCCATCGGACCCTTGCCGCGGATGCCGCCGTGATCGCCGGCCATCTCGCCGTGGTCTGCGGTGAAGAGAATGACCGTGTCCTGCCAGAGTCCCAACTCGTCTAGACCATCTTCGAGTTGCTGCAGGCTGAGATCGGTGTCCCGGATCATGTTCAGGTAGTAGTCGTTGAACACCCGCCACATATCGGGACGATCGGTGGGAATGGTGCCCAGCGCACCCTCCCAACCGATGTGGTATTCCGCCAACGCCGCTGGCATCCCCGGCGCTGACAGCGATTCGTGGATCGTCGCTGAAGGATCGGTGTTCCACCGCGTGCTGTACAACGAATTGTTCGGGGGCGTCACGATTGCATCGTTCGAGACGGCCTTCTGCACTTGGGGAGTTCCGGGCACGTTGGCGTCGGCGTACATGATGTCGTGGGGATTCAGGAAGCTCACGACCATGAAGAATGGCTGCCCGGATTCGCGCAGCTTCGGCACGTTGGCTCGCAGCCAGCGCACGCTTTCGCTCCCGGTGTATACATCGGTGTGGTAGCCCTGGTTGGGAAGGCCCGTTTTGTCGCCGTCGGGCTGATAGATGTCGAATCCATAGGGCTTCAACGCTTCGCTGTAGTTGACCGTCGGCCTCGGCGGGATCAAGTCGAGATCCATTTCCCATTTGCCGAAAAACGCGGTTTGGTAACCGAGCTTCTTCATCATCGAACCCATGTTGGGCTCATCTTTTCGCAAGCTCGGCACCCAGCCGGTCTCCATCTGATCAAACACCCCGTTGACCTGCGGCGGCTGCCCGCTGAAGAACGCCGCCCGCGACGGCGTACACATCGCTGAGGCGACGTAGTGATTGCGAAAGCTGATCCCTTGCTTCGCCAATCGATCCAGTGCGGGGGTGGTGTAACCAGCCGCGACCGGCAAGTCGAATCGTGTTTGGTCGCGGATTATCAGAATCACGTTCAACGGGCCGCTGCGGGGCGGACCCTCCGCGGGGCCACTCCGACCGCCGCTGCCGTGGTCGCCGGTGGTGGGTTGCTGCTTGTCGCTAGCGCCGCTGCCATGGATGGCGGTGGCGGCCAAAGCGCCCGCGGCGGCACCGATACCGAGTAGGCCCGCGCCGCCGAGCAGGTGCCGCCGACTAACCCGGCCCGTCGGCGGCTCGCCAGGGTTCTCCGGTGACGGTGGGCCCTCAGATTGTTCGGTCACGCGATAGTCGTCAAGCTCATCATGACGATCCCCCCGCCCCGGCACCCGATCGTTGACGACCAATCGTAGGTCTATGAGGCGGCCGCGCAATGCGATTCGGCATAGTTGGTCGCCAGCCAACCCTACGAGCACGCATAGCCGATTCTTAACTCCGCTAAATAACTTGGGGTTGACCACGAAGAACGGAGTTGAGGCAATGAAATCCACGAAAGTTATTGCAAGCGTTGCGATTGCCGGTGGTCTCGCCGCCGGCGGACTGGCACTCGGTGCCGGTGTGGCTAACGCAGACCCGGGCATCGCCGCCGTACCCACTGATTGGAGACCGCCGCCACCTCGACCGTGGAACGGGCCGGGCTGGGGTGGGCCGGTCGGCTGGGCACCTCCACCGGCGTGGGGTCCGCCGCCCCCACCGCCTCCTCCGCCGTGGGGAGCGCCGGCACCGGGGTTGTGCCTCTTCGACCTCTGTCTGTCGGACTGAGGTAGTCCACGCATGAGAAGAGGGGCACCCGCTGCGGGCGCCCCTCTTGTCATGCCTTGTGTCAGCGGCTCTGTTGGACGCTGGTGTCGACCTGCGGCACAGTCACCTGCGGCTGGATGTCGTGCAGCCAATCGTGGTGATCGATGCCCGCCTGAGCGGGGCCTGCGAAGCCGACGATCGCGGCGGCCAGACCGCTGGCGACGATGGTGGCAAATCCGAACTTCTTCATTTGATGCCTTCTTCTTTCTCTGTCCTTCGGATGGCATGTCGGCCGGTTTGGTGGTTTTCCAAACCGGTATGCGTGTCCAAACACAGAGGTCAGAGCATTAATTCCGATGGCAGTAATTGATCGGCGATTGGCAGGAATCAGTCACTCGAACCGCACTCTGCGGTGTGCGCGAGGCAACAGTCACGCAAACGGTCGCATCGCTGCGCTGCGCAGTTCGTCGTAGGCGTACGTGATGGCCTGCGCCAGCCGGGCGACGTCGGGTAGGGCCTGCGGATCGGTGCACAACCCGATCCCGAGGTCGCCTGCGCACGAGATCGCCGAGATGCGCAGCGCGTGATGAACGGCGGGCTCCGATGAGGAGAACAGGTGTTGCACCCGGCGCCCGGGCGACGCCGACGGGAACGGCGGGGCCCGGGACGTTCGATATCGAGACACTGAACTCGCGCCCGCTGCCGGCAAGGCGTCGCACCGCGTCGCCGATGTGCTTCAGCCGTCCGAGGGCGTGAAACAGGTCGAATAGCTCCTCAGCGTCACCGAGCTCCTTGCGTTGACTGGTCTCGGCACTGATGCGGTCGAGTCGCGCGAGCGGATCCGCCTCGGCCAATGGCAGATCCACGTTGATGAACGAATCACGGTTGCCCAGGTCGCCGGCAGCCTCGTCGCGGTGGTGCAGGCTGACCGGAACCTGAGCGTGCAGGTGTGGTGTTGTCGCCGCGCTGACACCGAGCCAGTCGCGCAACCCGCCTGCAATCGTCGCGAGGAGCACGTCGTTGACTGTCGCGTGGGCAGGCCGCGTAGCGCCGATCGCCTTCAACTCGGCCAGCGGCGCCACCGTGAATGCCAGTTCGCGCGCCCCGGTGATGGGGCGGTCGAATGGCGAGCGGGAGCCGGGGTGGCCGAGTTCACGCAAGATCGCGCCCGGCATCCGCCACGCCTCGGCCAGCCGGTCAGGTTCCGGCGACGCGGGTCGGAGTCCCGGTTGCGCACGAGGCGGAGGTTCAGGGTGTGGATCCCACAGCACCGCGTGCAGGAAGCGGACGGCAGCGATGCCATCGGCCATCGCGTGGTGGATGCGAACCGCGATGGCTTCCCGGCCATCGCCGAGCGGCCCGATGACGTCGAACGTCCACAACGGTCGCGCGCGGTCGAGGTGTTCGGACATCAAGCCGCTGACGGTCCGCCACAAGTCTTCTTGCGACACGCACTCCGGAGTCGTCGGTCGCCGGATGTGGTGGCTGATATCGAAGTCTGCCGCTTTCACCCAGCGAGGTTGCGGCCCAGAGGTATCCACTCGCTGGGTTGCCCGGGGCTGCGTCGCGAGCCGCTTCGCCACTGCGCGTTTCAGCCCGTCGATATCGAGCGCTGTGCCGGGTTCCAGGATGATCAGCTTGAGCGTGTGGCCGGTGATGACGTCAGATTCGACGCTGAGGATGCGAGCGTCGTCTTCAGAGAGCTGTTCGGGACCCTGATAATCCACGCTCTGACGATAGGTTGTCGCGCACCCGCGAACGTTCCTTACCGCTCGACGAATCGGGCGAAATTTCGAGCGGTACGGAACGTTCGCGGCCAGAAAGATGGCTTCAGACGTGGACGGCGTCGATCGCCCGGTAGATGCGCTGCTCACTGACGGGCCTAGGGGTGCCGAGCTGCTGGGCCCACAGGCTCACTCGCAGTTCCTCGATCTGGCGGCCGATGTCGCGGACATCGGCGGCGTCCGCACGTGCATGCGATAGGGCACGCACGAGGTCGTCGTACGCGTCTTGCACCGCGTGTACCCGCAACATCCGATCGCGGTCTGCGGCGACGCCGTGAGGCAGACGGTCGAGGCGCCGCGCGATCGCGGTCAGGTAGCGGGTCAGGTCGGCCAGCCGGGCGGCCCCAGTCGCCGTCACGAAGCCATTCGGCAGCAGCCTGGCGAGCTGTTCGCGAATGTCGGTGATCGCGTCGGCCTGGGTGGCCGATGGCGTCGCGGGAAGACCGAGTTCGACCTCGTGTGCGGCGTTCAGCACCTTCTCGACGCGGCCGACGATGTCGAGCGTCGTCGGCACGAGAGCTTTGGCGACGTTCGCGCGCAGCACCGCGAAGTCGGCGCGGGTCCACACCGGCGTCGTGGCCAGCGTGTCCACCGCGGCGTCGGCGCAATCGTCGAGCAGCGCGCCAAGCGACCCGTCAGGATTGGTGCCAAGCATCAGCCGTGTCCGCGGGTTGATCTGGCGTTCAACGGTTTTGGCTGGCGACGGGACAGCCAGCCGTAGCAGCCGCCGCGTGCCGGGCCGCATCGCGGCGTTCTGCTCCACTTCTGTTGCGAACACGCGCACGTCCACCGCTGCGCCCGCATCGGTCAGCGCAGGAAAGCCACGCACGGTGTGTCCGCCGCTGCTGCGCTCGACGGTCCGCGGTAGCGCGTCGAGGTCGTCCGGCCAATCTCGGAGTCCGGTTCGCTCCAGGTCTCCCGCGACCGCTTCGGCGACGGCGCGTCGCACCGACCCGGCAAGCTGCTCCTGCAACGACTCGAGGTCTTTGCCGCGGGCCACCTCGGTCCCGTCGGCGGATTCGACGGCGAAGGTCACCCGCAAATGCGGCGGCAGCTTGTCGAGATCGAACGCATCGATCGGGACAAGCACACCGGTGCGTCGCTGAAGGGCGCGCTGCAGGGAGTCCAAGAGTGGCTCCTGTTCCGGGTGCAATTCGGCAAGAACCGCTCTAGCCGTGTCCGGTGCGGGAACGAAGTTGCGGCGCAGGTCTTTTGGCAGCGCGCGGATGAGCGCGGTGATCAGTTCCTCACGTAGGGCAGGAACTTGCCAGGCGAACTCGTCGCCGCCGAGGCGCGTGAGCACCTCGACGGGTACGTGCACGGTGACACCATCGTCGATGGCGCCGGGCTCGAAGCGGTAGCTCAACGGCAGCGACAGGTCACCCGCTCGCCAGGCGTCGGGCTGGTCGGCGTCCGCCTCGGTCCGAAGTAGGTCATCGCGGGTGAGCGTCAGCAGCTCGGGTGTGCGATGCCGCTGCTTTTTCCACCATGCGTCGAAGTGCCTTGCGGAAATGACCTCGGCTGGGACGCGGGCGTCGTAGAACGCATAGATCTCGTCGTCGCCGACGAGCAGATCGCGGCGACGGGCGCGCTCCTCGATCTCGGCCAATTCGTCACGCAGCCGGGCGTTGTCGCGGAAGAAGTGGTGGCGGGTCTGCCAGTCGCCCTCGACAAGGGCATGGCGGATGAACAGGTCGTGCGCGAGCGCCGGTTCGATCTGCGCGTAGTTGACCCTGCGGCGCGGCACGAGTGGCAGGCCGTAGAGAGTCACCCGTTCGTAGGCCATGGTGGTGCCGCGCTGTGCATCCCAGTGCGGCTCACTGTAGCTGCGTTGCACAAGATGCCCGGCGACGCGTTCGACGGCCTCCGGTTGGATACGTGCCGCCATCCGCCCGTAGAGCCGGGCGGTCTCGACGAGGTCGGCGACGACGACCCAGCGCGGCGGCCGCTTTGTGAGCACCGAACCGGGAGCGAGCACGAACTTCGAGTTGCGTGCGCCGGAGTACTCGCGCGAATCCCCTTCGCGCACACCGATATGCGACAGCAGTCCGGCTAAAAGCGCGCTGTGCACGGTTGCGGGGTCGGCGGGCTCGTCGGCTTCGCGGATGCCGAGGTCGCGCGCGATGCTGCGCAGCTGGCCGACGAGGTCTTGCCATTCGCGGATGCGTAGGTAGTGCAGGAACTCCTCGCGGCACATTCGCCGGAACGCGTTGCCCGAGCGAGCTTTTCGTTGCTCACTGAGGTAGCGCCAGAGATTGAGGTACGAGATGAAGTCGGAGTGTTCGTCCGCGAACCGGGCGTGCTTTTGTCGTGCAGCTTCTTCATTGTCGGTTGGACGCTCGCGCGGGTCAGGGATCGACAGCGCGGCGGCAAGCACGAGCACCTCACGGACACAGCCTTCGGCGTCGGCGGCAAGGATCATCCGGCCCAGGCGCGGGTCGACGGGTAGCTGCGCAAGGCGCCGACCTATATCGGTGATGGCGCCCTGCTGATCGAAAGCACCCAGCTCCTGCAGTAGCAGCACGCCGTCACGGATGCTGCGATTGTCAGGCGGGTCGAGGAACGGAAAGTCTTCGATGTTGCCGAGCTGCAAGGCCGCCATCTGCAGGATCACCGCTGCGAGATTGGTGCGAAGGATCTCTGGGTCGGTGTAGCGGGGCCGCGACGCGAAGTCGTCTTCCGCATACAGCCGGATGCACACGCCCGGTGCCACCCGTCCGGATCGGCCGGCGCGTTGCGCGGCGGATGCCTGCGAGATCGGTTCGATCGGCAGGCGTTGCACCTTCGTTCGGCGGCTGTAGCGCGAAATGCGTGCGGTGCCGGGGTCGACGACGTAGCGGATGCCCGGCACTGTCAGCGACGTCTCGGCGACGTTGGTGGCGAGCACCACGCGACGGCCGGTGTGCGGCTGGAACACTCGCTGTTGCTCGGCGGTGGGAAGTCGCGCATAGAGCGGCAGGACCTCGGTGTGCTTGAGATCGCGCAATACTTCACTGGTATCGCGAATTTCACGTTCGCCGGACAGAAAGACGAGTACGTCACCCGGAGGTTCATGCTCAAGCTCGTGAATCGCGTCGACGATCGCCTCGGTCTGGTCACGCATCTCGGTGTGAACGATCTCGTGGTCGGGGTCGTCGGGATCGTCCTCGTCGTTACCAGCTGAAACCACGACTTCCAGTGGGCGATAACGAATCTCGACCGGGTATATGCGCCCGGACACCTCGACGATCGGCGCGTCGTCGAAATGCGCGGCAAAACGCTGCGGTTCGATCGTCGCTGAGGTAACGACCACCTTGAGGTCGGGTCGGCGCGGCAGCAGCTCGCGTAGGTAGCCGAGCAGGAAGTCCACATTGAGGCTGCGCTCGTGTGCCTCGTCGAGGATCAGTGTGTCGTAACGCAGCAGGCGCCGGTCGCGCTGGATCTCGGCGAGCAGGATGCCGTCGGTCATCAGCTTCACCAGCGTGCGGTCACTGGCCTGGTCGGTGAAGCGGACGGTATAGCCGACTGCGTCACCGAGCGGCGTTCCCAACTCGTCGGCGATGCGCGCAGCGACCGTGCGGGCGGCGAGACGTCGCGGCTGGGTGTGGCCGATGGTGCCGCGGATGCCGCGGCCGAGTTCGAGGCAGATCTTGGGCAGCTGCGTGGTCTTGCCCGAGCCGGTCTCACCGGCGACCACGACCACCTGGTGCTCGTTGATCGCCTTGGCGATTTCGTCACGACGTTGGCTGACCGGAAGGTCCGGATAGGTGATCGTCGGGAGGGCGGCCTGACGAGTGGCGATCAGCGCCTCGGCGACGGCCACCTGCTCAGCGAGCTGTTGAACCTTCTCGGGTGCGGCGTTGCCGCGGAGATTCTTGAGCCGACGGCCGAGGCGGGCGGCATCGCGGATCGTCAGGCCGTCGAGGCGGCTACGCAGCGCGCGCAGCTCGTCGGTGGACGATCCAGGCACTAGACGCTTGGTGGCGACCAGTAGTCGAGCATCTCCGCGAACGTCTCGAAGGCCGGCGCGGACACGCCGTACGCGGCCTCAAGGTGGATGCTCAGCGGAAAGCCAAGCTCGCCGACGCCGTCGATGACGCGCTTGTACAGGTCGACCATGAGTTTGCGCTTCTGAGCAGGCTCGGTTTCGGCAAGCCGTCTGACGAATGCCTGCTCGTCCGCGACGACTGCGTTGCCGGGGTCCTGAATGAGCCACTCGATCAGACCCACCCGGGTCTCGACCTTGGGGACGAAACCGAACGACAACAGAATCTCGGGCCGATGGTCGGTCGTCTTCGTGAACTCGGTCAAAAAGCCCACGATCGCATCGGAGTACAACAGCTGGGTCATGCCGTACGTTGCGCCCTGATCACACTTGAACTTGAACCGGCCCTGCTCGCCGTCGCGCGTGGGAATCAGGATCGCGCCGCGATTCGGGACCAACTGGTCATAGATGGAGAGGGCGTCGGTCGGCGCGACGCCAGCGCCTTCACCGTCGTTCATGGTGCGGGGCACGCCGACGAAGGCGATGCCCTCGAATCCAGCGTCGCGCAGCTCGGTCAGCCGCCCGCGTAGCGACGGTTCGTCCAGGAACGCGGTGACCTGGGTGCACAGTCCCTTCACCGCCGGTAGCTCCGGTTGGATGATCGTCCAGAAGTCCAGGACGTCCATCTTCGGCTTCATCTCGACGGGACGGTCGTCGTCCTCTTCGATCATGCCGGGGATCATCACGTGCCCGATCCGGCCGTCGAGGCCGGCTTCGGCGGAGAACCGCCGCAGCTTGCGCGCGTCTTCCAGCGCCTGCTCCCGACCGTGTTCCGCGTTCGGCGGTACGAGCTCGAACGCGACGGTGTTGAGAGTCAACCGGCTACTCCTCATTGGACGATTGGCTTCCCGGGCGCGGCTAGGTTAGCCACGTATCGCACTTCGCCGGGAGCCCTACGATACCGGCCGGGGTCGACGGCTGTGCGGCCGGGCGTGTTGCTGGTAGCCCGTATCCACCCGCCTGCCGCCGCGATTCGGCCAAGCCTGGTCAACATCCTGCCAACCCGAAACAAACCGCTCTGCCTGCTGGTTTTCCCCGATAGACGGGCCACAAAAGCTCATCATCGAGCGTCAGAGCCGCGGACGTGTAGTCCGCGAGCCTCCCGCCGAAGAACTTCACAGGAGGCATTCAAATGAAGAAGATCACCTTTGCCACCCTGGCCTCGAGCGTCTTGGCCGCAATGGCCATCGGCCTGGCCGGCACGGCACTCGCCGACCCGGGCGACGGCACCGTAGCGCTGCCTCCGAGCGGACCGGTAGGCGTCTACCCGCAAGCTGGCGGAACGAACCCGTACACACCGTTCGGCGTCGACCCCTACGTGCCGTTCGGCGTGTGGGCACAGCAGCACTAACACACGAGTTCGAGGTGCCGTCCGACACTTGTCGGGCGGCACCTCGTCATCTGTCGAGCTCACCGGCGATGCCGCGCTCGATGGCTGTACGAGCACGCTCCGGCAGAACGACCAACCCGTCGAGCTCGCGGCGGGCAAGGCCGTAGGCGCGCTCGCGTTCCTGCGGAGTCGCCGCGCTGTCCACCGCGACTCGCAGCGACCTCTGCGCCCGGCTGAGACGCTGTTGTTCCTCGCTTGAGAAGTCCTTGCGGCGCCTGCGAATCGCCTCGGACTCGGCAGCATCGAATGCGGTCACATAGCTCTCCACCGCATCCAGATACCGACTCGCGGCGTCGGGGTCGTCGAGAAGATCTTCGGCTTGGGCGGGCCGAAGCAAGTCCGCCCGAAGCTTGGCCCGATGGAACCGCTCTGTGAGCGGGTTACGCATATCGGTCATCAACGGAAAGTCGAGGAGCTTGGCGATGTCGAGTTCGTAGTCCAGCCAGCGGGTGTCGGTGCGGTCGTGTTCCTTGACGGTGCGCGCGATCATCCGCCACTGGTTATTGCTACCGGGCTGGCGGGGCGTGGCCGCTTCGGGCTGCGCCTCATCTTGGCGACGACGGAACGCCCTCATGCCGGCGACAAGGACACCGATCAGCGGACCGACGACGATCAGCAGCTCGATCAAGCGGATCAGCAGCCCCATTCAGCCAGGATGCCACCGCCGTACGCTGGGTGAAGTGAGCGTTGCACCCGATACGGCGATCCTGCTCGACGATCACTTCCGCCGCGAATTGCCGGAGATGGCCGTGCGCTGGCGGGCCGAGGCCGCACCCGACCCGAAACTGCTTGTGCTGAACGAACGGCTTGCCGCTGCGCTCGGGCTCGACGTGGCATGGCTGCGGACTTCCGACGGGCTGCAGCTGTTGATCGGCACTCAGGTGCCCAGCGGTGCCAACCCCGTCACGCAGGCGTACGCCGGGCACCAGTTCGGAGGGTTCGTTCCGCGGCTGGGTGACGGACGTGCGCTTCTGCTGGGCGAAATCACCGATGCCGACGGACGTCTGCGCGACATCCACCTCAAAGGTTCCGGAGCGACGCCGTTTGCGCGCGGCGGGGATGGGTTCGCGGCGGTCGGTCCGATGCTGCGCGAGTACATCGTCAGCGAGGCAATGCATGCCCTCGGTATCCCCACGACCCGGTCGCTTGCCGTGGTCGCAACGGGACGTCCGGTGCAACGGGAGACGGTGCTGCCGGGCGCCGTGCTGGCCCGCGTCGCGACCAGCCATCTGCGGGTGGGCAGTTTCCAGTACGCGGCGACCAGCGGCAATGTCGGTTTGTTGCGGCGCCTCGCGGACCACGCGATCACGCGGCATCACCCGAACGCGGGTGCCGCCGAGAATCCCTATCGCGCGTTGTTCGAGGCGGTGATCGCGGTCCAGGCCTCGCTCGTGGCGCGGTGGATGCTTGTCGGTTTCGTCCACGGGGTGATGAACACCGACAACATGACGATCTCCGGCGAGACGATCGACTACGGGCCGTGCGCCTTCATGGAGGCCTTCGATCCGGCGACGGTGTTCAGCTCGATCGACACGTGGGGTCGCTACGCGTACGGCAACCAGCCGGCGGTCGCAGCGTGGAACCTCGCGAGATTCGCAGAGGCCTTGCTTCCACTGTTCTCCGAGGACGAGGATCAAGCGCTCGCCCTCGCGCAGGAGTCGCTCGACCGCTTCAGCCAGCAGTACAACGACGCGTGGTCCTCCGGTATGCGCGACAAGCTCGGGTTGGCTCAGGTCGAGCAGGATGCGTTGGCGCCGTTGGTATCTGGACTTCTCGACCAGCTTCAGCAGAGCCATGTTGACCACACGTCGTTCTACCGGTTGCTCGGTCGCGCGGCTCGCGGTGACGCCGAGCCGGCCCGCGGCCTGTTCATCGACCTCGCGGCGTTTGACGGGTGGTTGTCGCAGTGGCGCGCACTTGGACCCGACGCCGAGGCGATGGACCGGGTCAATCCCCTGTACATACCGCGAAACCATCTCGTGGAAGAGGCGCTTGCCGCGGCGACGGAGGGTGAGCTGGAACCGCTCGAGCGGCTGTTGACGGCGTTGACGGCGCCGTACGACGAACGGCCCGGTCTAGATCGCTATGCCGAGCCGGCCCCTGAGGATTTCGGCGCCTACCGAACGTTCTGCGGAACCTGAGTCAGTCCCCAGAAACACTCGGCCGTAAGCGAATCGACATTTGCGTCAGGCCAATTGCGTTTTCTTGCATTCCCGGCGTGCCGATTCGCTAGGGGCGCCGTACCTACCGGATGCGGTGCGAGCCGCATGTGGGTCGGGTAGGTGGCTTAGCCGTCGCATTGGGTGTCGGCGCCGCCGTCGTTGCCGGTTGGGGCAGCGGGAGGTTGCGAAATGCCGGCGGTCCAACCGATGCATCTGTTGTGGTTGCTCGCCGCGATCGCAGTGCTCGCCGTGGTGTGCACGTTCGTCGGAGCGGCTGTCGCGAGGCGTAACAAGCGGCGCGCGCGGGATCTTCGTCCTCGGCTTCTTCTGTGGCTTGACAGCGGGTGTGATTCTGCGGCGATGGCGTCGCGGCGGCAGTGACCGCATCGCCGCTCGAGTGTTCACCGTTGTGGCATCAAACCTTCGACTGGGCTCAGGCACCTTCCGCTGAGAGGCGTTCGCGAAGGGTGGCCGCCCGAAGCGTGAGGTGGTTGCGCTCGGCGAGGGTTTGCGCCTGTGCGACGGCCTGTACGTAAAGCTGTGCCGCCGTGGCGATGTCGCCGGCACGCTCGTGGAGGTGAGCGGCCGAAGCGGTGTATCGCGGGAGCGTCGGGTCTAGCTCGGCGAGCGCGGCGAGCCCCGCCTGCGGTCCGTCTGCCTCACCGACGGCGACGGTGCGATTGAGCCGCACAATCGGACTGTCGGTGATGCGGACGAGCTCGTCGTACCACTCGACGATCTGCACCCAGTCGGTCTCGTCGACTGTCTGCGCGTCGGCGTGCAGGGCAGCTATCGCAGCTTGGGCCTGATACTCCCCGAGCTGGTCGCGGGCCAGCGCGGCCTGGAGCATGGCAACGCCCTCGGCGATCAGGTCGCGCCGCCACAGGCCGCGGTCCTGATCGGCCAGCGAAACGAGACTGCCGTCGGCGCGTGTCCGGGCCGGGCGTCTCGCGTGGTGAAGCAGGAAGAGGGCGAGGAGTCCCGCGACCTCCGGGTCGCTGGTCGTCGCGGCCAGCTGCCGAGCCAGCCGAATCGCTTCCGCGGCGAGGTCGACATCGCCGCTGTAGCCCTCGTTGAAGACGAGGTACAGCACCCGAAGCACGGTGCGCAGATCGCCGGGTTGATCCAGCCGGACGTCGCTCGCGGTGCGCTTGGCCCGGCTAATGCGTTGGGCCATCGTCGCTTTCGGCACGAGGTACGCCTGAGCGATCTGGCGGGTGGTGAGGCCGCCGACGGCCCGCAGCGTCAGCGCGACCGCCGACGCGGGAGTGAGGCTCGGGTGTGCGCACAGGAAGTAGAGCTGCAGCGTGTCGTCCGCTGATTCGGTCGGTCCGGGTGGCGGCTCGTCGGACACCCGGAGCTCGCGATTGCGCCGCGCGATGTCGGATCGGGTCAGATCGAGAAAGCGACGCCACGCCGTGGTGATGAGCCAGCCCTTGGGGTCGTTGGGGACTTTATTAGGCCACGTCCCCCACGTTTCAATGGCCCGTATCAACGCTTCCTGCACGGCGTCCTCGGCGGTCGCGAAGTCCGCCCCGCGGTGGACGAGGGCGGCCAGCACGCCGGGAATCAGATCCCGTAGCTGGGCCTCGTCCACCGCATCGGCGGCCATTACTCGGTGACGGTCGTCGGCGAGCCCATGAACGGCCGGACTTCGAGCCACTCGTGGATCGGCTTGCCGCCTGCGCCGGGCGCCGCGGACAACTCGCCGGCCAGCTCGACGGCGCGCTGGTAGGAGTCGACGTCGATGATCATCCAGCCGGCGATCAGGTCCTTGGTCTCCGCGAACGGCCCGTCGGTCACTGGCGGCTTGCCCTCGCCGTCGTGGCGGACCCAAGCGCCCTCCGGGGCCAGTGCTTGGCTGTCGACGTACTCGCCGCTGCCTTCCAGGCGCTTCGCGAAGTCGTTCATGTACTGGATGTGATCCTGGACCTCACCGGGTGTCCACTGGTCCATCGGCACGTCGTTGACCGACGCAGGCGCGCCTCGGTAGTGCTTGAGCAATAGGTACTTAGCCATCATTTTCTCCCTTCGAAGGTAGCGACCCTAGTTGGTCGCTCACCCCTAGGACGGAGCCGTCACGAAGTTCTCGACATCGCGGCTCTAGCCGCGGTACTGCGCCACGCGTTCGGCGCACTCGTCGTGCATTCGCGCAGTTGATCGCGTTCTTGAATCGTTCAGCCTGACTACTCTTTCTCAATTCACTGTCACGTCTTCAGCGAGTATCTCCTTCGCGACACGTCTACGGCAGGTCCCATCGCCGTCAGTGGTGATCTGTAGAGTTCTCGCGTGCCTCGGAGCTCAACCGTGAAATCTGTAAATGCCCGTCTCGCTGAGGAATTGGCTGTCAAGGAGGTTCAGGTCGCCGCCGCTGTGCGGCTACTGGACGAGGGCGCCACTGTTCCGTTCATCGCCCGGTACCGCAAAGAGGTGACCGGAAGTCTCGATGATGGCCAGCTGCGGACCCTCGAGGAGCGCCTGCAATACCTACGGGAGCTGGACGACCGTCGGGCCGCGGTACTGGCCTCCATCGACGAGCAGGGCAAGCTCACCGACGAGTTGACGGCCGCCCTGATGGCCGCTGACACCAAATCGCGCGTCGAGGACATCTACCTGCCCTACAAACCCAAACGACGGACCAAAGCGCAGATCGCTCGTGAGGCTGGACTCGAGCCCCTTGCCGATCGGTTGCTCGCTGATCCGGCCCTGGTCCCAGAACAAGCTGCCGCGGAGTTCCTCAGCGACGACGTCGCCGACGCACCCGCGGCGCTGGACGGAGCACGACACATTCTCGCCGAGCGAGCGGCCGAGGATGCCGGACTCGTCGGTGCCATCCGCGAGAAGTTCTGGAAGGGCGGTTCGCTGCGGACGGCGCCCTGGTCGGAGGACGCCGCGAAAAGCGCCGCAGCGCAGAAGTTTCGCGACTACTTCGAGTTCAGTGAATCGCTGCAGAGCATGCCGTCGCACCGCGTGCTCGCCGTGATGCGCGGTGAGAAGGAGGAGGCGCTTGCGCTCACCTTCGACGGCGGCGACGACGAGCCGTACCACGCCATGATCGCCCAGACTCTCGGTGTCGACATGACCTCGAAGGCCCCGGCGACACCCTGGCTGGCGGCGACCGTCGCGTGGGCGTGGCGGACCAAGCTGAACATCTCCGCCAGGGTCGACGCCCGCATCCGGTTGCGCCAACGCGCCGAGGAGGAGGCCGTAGCGGTGTTCGCCACCAACCTCAAGGACCTCCTGCTCGCCGCGCCCGCGGGTAACCGCACGACCCTGGGCCTGGACCCGGGTTACCGAACCGGTGTGAAGGTGGCCGTGGTTGACGGCACCGGCAAGGTGGTGGATACCTGCGCGATCTACCCGCATCAGCCGCAGAAGCAATGGGACACGGCCAAGGCGACTCTGGCCGCTCTGGTCGCCCGGCACGGCGTCGAGTTGATCGCCATCGGCAACGGCACGGCGTCACGCGAGACCGACGCCCTCGCCACAGAACTCATCGACGACATCCGGTCCGCCGGCTCCAACGTCCCCGCGAAGGCCATCGTGAGCGAGGCCGGTGCATCGGTGTACTCCGCCTCTGCGTACGCGGCGCAGGAGCTGCCGGCACTCGACGTGACACTGCGCGGGGCGGTGTCGATTGCGCGGCGGCTGCAGGATCCGCTGGCCGAACTGGTGAAGATCGACCCGAAGTCGATCGGCGTCGGTCAGTATCAGCACGACGTCACGCCAGGCATCCTCGCGCGCAGCCTGGACGCTGTTGTCGAGGACGCGGTGAACGCGGTAGGCGTCGACCTCAACACGGCCTCCGTGCCGCTGCTGGCGCGAGTGTCGGGGGTATCAGAATCCTTGGCCGAGGCAATCGTCGGCTACCGGGACAAAACGGGACCGTTCCGCAATCGCAGCGCATTGCTGGACGTTCCACGGTTGGGGCCCAAGGCCTTTGAACAATGTGCAGGCTTCCTGCGGATCCGTGGTGGCGACGATCCGATCGATGCGTCCGGTGTCCACCCGGAGGCGTACCCGGTTGTCCGGCGCATCCTGGATCGCTCGGGTGTCACTCTCGCCGAGCTCATTGGCAACGAGCTCTCATTGCGGTCGCTTCGACCCGCCGACTTGGCAGACGACCGGTTCGGCATCCCCACGGTGACCGACATCCTCACCGAACTGGAGAAGCCGGGACGTGATCCGCGGCCGGCGTTCTCCACGGCTACATTCGCGGCCGGCGTGGAGAAGGTGGCCGATCTGAAGGTTGGCATGGTCTTGGAAGGTGTGGTGACCAATGTCGCCGCGTTCGGCGCGTTCGTCGATGTTGGTGTGCATCAGGACGGCCTCGTACATGTCTCCGCGATGGCGGATCGCTTTGTGTCCGACCCGCATGAGGTTGTGCGCTCCGGTCAGGTCGTGCGGGTGAAGGTCATGGATGTCGACGTGGAACGCCAGCGGATCGGGTTGAGTCTGCGTCTGAACGACACACCGCAGCCCGACCGGGGCACGCGTTCCGACCGCGCAGGCGCACCCCGTCGCGACGCCGTCAAGCAAGGGCGAAACTCGGACCGTGGCAAGGATTCTGGCCGGCAGGCGTCGAACCCAGCCGCGGGATCGATGGCAGAGGCGTTGCGTAAGGCCGGTTTCGGAAACTGACCCATGTAGTTCTAAGTCAGCCTCAGATTCCAAGTGGTAGAACCTTCATCTGAGTCGGTACTCATGGGCACGTCGCGAGTCCAGCTGGCGATGTAGCTCCAGTCGGAGTCCTCCACCCACGCGAGAGTGTCGAAGCTGGTGGCCTTTTCGCGAATGAATCTTGCGTACAAGTCGACGTTGTCCTTGATCCACATGTCGTCGCCGCGAATTTTCAGTCGGAGAACGAGGTGGCCGTTCAGTCCGTTAGAGAATTCGAATCCATACCCTGGATATGGCATCGGATTCTGGCCGACGCCGGGCGGGAGTTCGGGTGTCTTGTCGTTTCTCCGCGGCAGCCTTGTGGGGCCTATGTAGTCGTAATTGCGGATCGCGCCACGCTCGAGATCATCCTCTGTCGGATAATCCAAGTTCAGCACACGCAGTTGAGCACCATCTCTTACGACGGCGGCTTGGACGAGGCTGTCGGTCCCTGCGTCCAACGAGTCCTTCGTTTCGACGACCATTCTGATTGCACCTAGCCACATTTCAGATACTCCATCCACTGGTTACTGTCAGGTGCCGCCAGCGTGTCACTGTCCAGATGGGTCGTCCTGAGTAGTCGAGTACCTGTTCTTGCCGGCCAACGCACGCAGCCGAACCCGAGGAAGCGCAGACAACCGTGCAAGCCTAGGCGGCCGTCGAGATGCAATCGCCCAGACTGACCGCCGCTAGTGGCCCGCGTTGCGGGCCAGATTGATGGCGTATTGATTCACGAAGTTGCCCGCCGGCGGATCACCGCGGTTGCACGATCCGTCGGATTCGCCGGGACGTTTGATCCACAGGTAGGCGTCGGCATGCGCACCCGCGGTAGCCGCAGTGGGCGGAGTGCCCAGTGCTCGGCCGCTGGGGTTGCACCAGTCGAGCGGGGAGTCGGGCGCTGGTCCGGCGCCGTTGCGCGACGTGTCGATCACGTAGTGCGAACCGTTCGTGAGCCCCGAAATCGCCTCGCCGTAACCAATCTCGTCATCGGTCGTGAAGAAGTTAGCCGTGTTGAGGCTGAAACCTCGAGCGTGGTCCACACCGGCCTGTTTGAGCCTGGCGGCCATGTCGTCGGCACTGTGCCAGCGCAAGTGGCCAGCGTCGATGTATACGGCCGCGGCCGGATTGCGGGTCAGCGCGTCAACGGCGTAGCGAATCAAGTCGAACCGTTCCTGGCGCTGGTCACCCGACAGGCAGTCGGCCATGGCGAGCGCATCGGGTTCGACGATGATCGCCGCCGGCGACGAGCCCAGGTCGGCGGCGATGCCGTCGATCCAGCCCTTGTAGTCTGCGGCCGTCGCGAACCCTCCCGCAGCGAAGCTGCCGCAGTCGCGGTGTGGGATTCCATAGAGTGCCAGCACCGGCATGGCGCCGGCTGCCTGCGCGTCACCGGTGTACTTCGCGACCGTGGCTGCAGAAGAGCCCGGGACGATCCAGTACGCCTGCGGCGTGTTCGCGATGGCGGTCAACTCAGGGCTCGGCGGATCGGCGCTCTGCGCGGCGCGCATGGCAGCTGACGTCGGATTGACGTAGAACGGCACTCCAGCCAACGGGTTTGCCTCATCGGCGGCCAGCCGTACCGCCGGGGCAGGACCGGCGTGCACCGGGTCGGCAAGAAGGCCCAGACAGGCAACGGCCGCAAGAGTGAGGAAGGGCGCGATCCACCGTGCGACTGCGCTGGCAGCTGAGGACATCACCCCGGGAAAGTTAGTGCTTGGAAGCACCGAGCGCCAATCACCCACGAAGCAGTGGATCTGGACGTCGGCACACGGCGCCGACTGTTGGTTACGCCTTGCCGAGTGTGACCTGCGTCGTCTGGGCTGTCCCGGATTCGTCCACGTAACTCAACGAAACCGTGTCGCCGGGCGCTTTCGATCGAACCGCGGCCACGAGCGCTTCCGGACCGTCGATCACCTGATCGTCGACCTTGGTGATCACCGCACCACTGGGAACGCCCGCGGCTGCCGCGGGACCGCGGTCGACGACCTCACCGATTGCCGCCCCGCCACCTTTTGCCGAGTCGCTGCTGAGCTGCACGCCCAGGGAACCGTGGCTGGCAGTGCCGGAGGAAACGAGCTCATCGGCGATGCGTTTGGCCTGATCGGCCGGAATCGCAAAGCCGAGGCCGATCGATCCGCTCTGGCCGCCGCCAGATCCGCCGTCGCCGCCGCCCATGCTCGCGATCGCGGAGTTCACCCCGATCAGTTCTCCGTTCATGTTCACAAGTGCGCCACCGGAATTACCCGGATTGATCGCTGCGTCGGTCTGGATGGCGTTTAGTACGGTGACGTCGCCGCTGGCACCGTCGCCAGCGGCGACCGGCCGATTCAGCGCACTGACGATGCCGTCGGTCACGGTTCCCTGCAGACCCAGCGGTGAGCCGATCGCCACCACTTGCTCACCAACCTTCACATCTTTGGACGATCCCATTGCGATGGGCGTCAAACCCGACACGCCTTGAGCGCGCACAACGGCGAGATCCCCGGCGGGATCGGTGCCCACGACGGTGAACGGCGCTGTCTGGCCGTCGGAGAAGGTCACGGTCTTGGTGATCCCGCCGCCGTCGGTGGAGTCAGAGAAGGCGGGCTGGGCTCCTTGATCGGCGCCGACCGCGGGAGCTACGACGTGGTTGTTGGTCAGGATGAGGCCGTCGGCACTCAACACGACGCCAGAACCGGTATCGCCTTGGCCGCCCATGTCGATCTGCAGCTTGACGACACTGGGCATCACTTTGGCCGCGACTTGTTCGACCGAGCCGGCGGGCGCCTTGGCTGCGGGCTGGGACGGCGCAGGCGCCTGGGCGATGGGCGGCTTTGTGGCGGTCGTGTCGTGGGCTAGCGCGACAGCGCCGATGGTGGCCGCACCGAGTCCACCACCGACGACTGCGGCGACCGCAGCGCCGGCGACGATGGCGCCGCGACGAGGACCTTTCGGCCGCAGCCTCGGAATTGGCGTCGTAATCGGCTGGTGTGCAGCATGATACGGATCGTACGGTGACGCCGTCGGCTGCTGGGTGTAGCGATAGTCGTAGCGCAAATGTGAGGGAATGTAGGCGTTGGCACCGTGGTTTGCCTGTCCCGCAGGCTGACTCGGATCGGGTTGGTTGCCGGGCAGATCCGTGGGATACCGCGGAGGGTTCGTCATCGTCTTCCGTTCGTTGGTCAATCGTGAATCAGCCCAGTGGCTTCAGCACAAAGATGCCTACGATGACTGAGACGGAACTGAGAGTCTGCTCAGGGAAGCCCGAGACTTTGCTCCGAGCCGCCGAACATTAGCCTGCCGCGGCGGCGCGCTGGCCGACTGCCGCTGTCAACCGCGCAATCCGGCGGCGCAGCACTAGCGCGACTGCCGACTGCCAGATCGCCAACAAGGCGAACAGTGCAGCCAGCATCCATTGGTGGTCAAGGCCCTGCAGCACTGCAAGTACCGCAAACACGCCAACAGCCGCCGGCGCCCATCTGTTCGACTGGCTGCTGACGGCCAGCCAGCCCTGCCACACGGCGGGCTCGATCTCCGCAGGCAGTTCGCCGGTCCGCAATGCGCGCTTGTACCTAAGGGCGTCGTCCGTCGAACCGTAGATGCGGTGCATGCGTTGATCCCCCAACACGACACCGATGACGCCGGTGAGCATGCCGGCGATCATCGACACCACGATCCGGGCAGTGACCGACTCACCGGTGTCGCCCCAGGGCGCGGAAACGGTATAGAGCGACATCACTCCGAAGATCGCAGCCGCCGACAGCACGCCGGTAATAGGTGCGCGAGCTGCCGCGGGCAGCCGATAGAACCAGGTTTGCATGGGGTGTCTCCTCAAAATCCTGCGCGTGGCCGAGCTTCGGCCGCACATGTACGGGTACTGAGCCCGCCTGCAGGAGACACTTTTTCGAATCTCCGAACAAGTCGCGGAAATGTGTCCCGCGTGTCGGCGGTCGCCGCCCGTATATACAGCGCAGCCATCGGGGCCTGCGCACAACGCGGGAAGCCGGTCGAACCTCTAATTGTCCTGGGGCACAGCCTGTTCCGGGTTCACAGCTTTTCGGCTCGGTTTACCACGGCCGTATGCACTCACATCGAAAGGAAAGAGCAATGAAGACACGGGCTTTACGCGCAATGACGGCGGTGCTGATCTCCGGCGGCATCGGTCTCACCGGTCTCGGGCTAGCCAGCGGTACGGCCCAGGCCGAGCCATACCGGCCATCGACGTATCACTGGTGCCCCGGCGACTACTGGAACCCTGGCTGGGGCTTCAACTGGGAGTGGCTGCTGTGCCATGACGACTGGCACCGAGATATCGACGGGTACTGGCACGGCCGCGACTACCACCGAGACGGCTGGCGCGGCCATCGTGGTGACTACTGACGAGGCGGCGACGGTGCAGCCTCGGTCGTTACCCGAAGTAACAGCATCAATTGCGCGCGCCGCATATGCCGGGTGCTAGCCGCCGCGTGGCCCGCAAGTTGATAGCCCTTTGTGAACCGATCGGCCATCCGTTGCGTAAGAACTTCTGGAGCCCGGCACGACCTCGGTCGGCCGGGCCTCCGGGTGAGGCTCGGTAGACGATCGACCCCCGTTTGGAGACCTATGTCAGTGACAGCTGAGTTCGACTGGAACGTTGTGGCTGACGCCGAGTTGGTCGGTGCTGCCGCCGCAGGCGACAGGGCGGCGTTCGCCGAAATCTATGACCGCTACGCCACCCGACTCTACGACTTCTGTGCCGGCATCGTGGGTGACCGTGACGCCGCCGATTGCGTCCAAGAAGCGTTCTACAACGCCGCAGTCGACCTACCGAAACTGCGCGATCCCGACAAACTGCGGCCGTGGCTCTACACCATCGCTCGCCACCAGGCGTTGCGAACGTTGCGTGCGCGCCAGCGCGAGACAGTGTCCGACGAGTTGCCCGACGAACCGTCCTCCGACGCCGGCCCCGACACGCAGGCGGCACGAAACGAACTAGCGGTGTTGGTCGCCCAAGCCGAGGGCGGACTCTCACAGCGCGACCGCGAGGTTCTGGATCTGGCATACCGGCACGGCCTGACGAATGCAGAAATCGGGGAGACGCTCGGCGTCAGCGGCGCCTCGGCCAAGAAGATGGTGCAACGGCTGCGCGATACCGTCGAACAATCCTTGGGCGCGCTGCTGATCGCCCGCCAAGCCAGCTCCGGGCAGAACCGCTGCCCTGACCTCGCGTCGACCATGACGGGTTGGGACGGGCAATTCACCATCCTTGTGCGCAAGCGCATCTCGCGTCACATCACTTCGTGCCCGAACTGCGACGAGGATCGGGGCAGGCTGGTGAACCCAACTGCGCTCCTGGGCACCTCGGCTGTGCTCATCCCCGCGCCCGCGTGGTTGCGCGAACAGACGCTGAGCAATGCGCCGCATCCTCTCGCCGGTACAACCGCTGCCGCCGCAGCGGCCGGTCACGCGGCAAAGCACGTCCCGGCCCGTCTGTTCGCGTTGACCGGCCGCTTCACGTTGGTGGCCGCAGCGGTCGTCGCCGTCCCAGCGGTGATATGGGGTGTGTCGACCGGGCCGCCCGCGCCGCAGGATACGCAGGTCACGCCAGTCACTTCCGTTGAGGTCAAGCCTGTCGCGCCGACGACCATTCCCTTGCAACGACCCAGCAATACCGCTGCGCCGCAACCCAATGTCCCGGCGACTGAACCGAATACGTCGGTGCGACCCTCTTCAGGTCCGGTGGACACGGACATCCCGAATCCCGAGAATCCGGGAAACCCGCCCATCGAGCAGGCGCCGCCACCGCATGAAACCACCGCTTCGGTGCCCTCGAGTGCGCCGACCGTGACGCGAACCAGTCACGCCGCACCAGCGTCGGTGGCGCCGAGCCCTCCGGCCGCCACGCGCCAACACACACCGCAACAACCTCCGGCCAAGCACTGCCAAGACGGGAGCACCGTTGACAGCGGCCAGTCCTGCCCTACCCCCCAAGCGCCTGCCAGACCGAATTGTCCACATGTGGCCGTGCCGGGCAACCCGATCTGCGGGCGGACAACAGAGGGCAACTGAAACGGGCCCAGACCAAGATTGGTCTGCGAAAAAGTGTCCCCACGGATGTCCCAGCTTCTCCGTACATATGTCTGCCGCCCACCAGGACGGCCATCGGAAAAGGAGCTCTGCATGAACACCACCGCTAGCAACATCAGGTCCGTGTCGGCGCGCCGCAACGCGTTCGGTTTCCGGGTGTTGGCTGGGGCGATCTTGACGGGCGGTTTCGCGCTGGCCTGGTGCGACTCCGACTACTGAATCGGCTACTGGTAGCACGACGGATAGGAACACAATGGATTTCGAGAAGTACGCAAACATCGCATTTCTCGCGGTTTTCGGCGTCGGCTTGGTCCTGATCGTCTACGGGACGTTCGTCAAGAACAAGTGGGGCATCAACCTCCGTCGCGTCGCATGCCCGAACTGCGGAACGGAGGTCGGGCGAGTGCGGATGCCGAACTCGGGTAAGCAGGCGATGTGGGGCGGCCATACCTGTCCCAACTGCCACTGCGAGATAGACAAATGGGGCCGACGGACTACCCCCGAAAACCTCTGACAGCGCTTGCCGACTGAACAAGACCGACACTTCGAATACGCGCACTCCCCCAGCCGAATGAGGCTGGGGGAGTCGCTTTGCGTACCGCCCCTTGGTGTTTCGTGCGTGCGGCAAAGCCTCGACGGCGGCCGCCAGCATCGGCAGAAATTTTCACAAAAGATGTCCCCCACGCCCGCGATCGCTGCCCATACATACAGCGCGGCCGTCCGGGCCGCCGCACGAGAAAAGGAACTCCGTCATGAACACCACCCACAACACCAAGACAAAGCGGCTCATTGCGGCATTGGGGGTAGCAGCAGCCGCTGCGGTGGCACCCGCCCTGCTGTTCGCCGGTGCGGGAACCGCGCAAGCTGAACCCTGCTCCTCCTACGACGCTTCCTGCTCCCCTTTCCCTTCGATTAGCAACGAGGACCTCGGTTCGGTGGTGGCAGCGGACCCAGGCGGTCCTACCGGGGGATTCAATCCGCAGCCCCTCGCACCGCTTTGGCCGCAACCGCAGCCTGTGCCTGGTGCATCTGCGTGGAACAACCTGCCGCAGGAGAACCCGATCACAGCCATATTCGACGGCCTTGGGATCGACCGCGGGTGGTGACAGCCCGCGGATCTCGGTGACTACC
Organism: Mycobacterium sp.; assembly: GCF_035274705.1. Taxonomy (GTDB): domain Bacteria; phylum Actinomycetota; class Actinomycetes; order Mycobacteriales; family Mycobacteriaceae; genus Mycobacterium. Next base: position 37,463 of record NZ_DATENY010000012.1, read on the forward strand.
GTATGGTCGGCCCGTCAACCTGCTTAGGTGGCGGGCCGACCGGCCGTTCACAGTTCGAGCATGATCGCCGCCGGCCTGGCCGGCGCTATCGTGTCCGCGCGTTACTGTGCTTTGGTCGGCCTCAGCGAACCTGCCGATGGAAGAGTTGGGCACATTCATGACCGCAGCAGCAGAAGCGTCGGCGCTCGAATCGCGGGTCGGCCACTACTACCGAGCGGACGACACGTACCTGGTCGGTCGCGAGAAGGTACGCGAGTACGCCCGTGCAGTGCAGGACTATCACCCCGCGCACTGGGATGTCGCCGCCGCCGCGGAGCTGGGATATTCGGGCCTGGTGGCTCCGCTGACGTTCACGTCGGTCCCGGGTATGACCTGCAATCGCCGCATGTTCGAATCGGTGGTCGTCGGTTACGACACCTATCTACAGACCGAGGAAGTCTTCGAGCAGCACCGCCCGATCGTGGCCGGCGACGAACTGCATATCGACGTCGAACTGACGTCGGTGCGCAGGATCGCCGGCAGAGACCTGATCACCGTGACCAACACCTTCACCGACACCGCCGGCGAGCGGGTGCACACCCTGCACACCACTGTCGTCGGCGTCACCGCCGAGGACCTCGATCCGGCGATCAAGACAGCCGTGCAGAACGCGATGATGCACGACTTGAACATCCTCGCGATTGGCGAGAACGATGCCGCCTACCAGAAGACGGTGCGCCCCGAGGGCGAGGTTCGGATCGCCGAGGAAGGCGCGACCCGCACGCCGGGTACGCCGTCCTTCGATGACGTGCAGGTCGGCGACGAGCTACCCGTGTATCACACCCGACTGTCCCGCGGCGACCTGGTGAACTACGCCGGCGTGGCCGGCGACGCCAACCCGATTCACTGGGACGAGGACATCGCCAAACTGGCCGGGCTGCCCGACGTGATCGCTCACGGAATGCTCACCATGGGGTTGGGTGCCGGATTCGCCTCCGCATGGTCGGGCGACCCCGGTGCCGTTACTCGCTACGCGGTGCGGCTGTCCCAGCCCGCGATCGTGTCGGCCACCGAGGGCATAGACATCGAGTACAGCGGCCGGATCAAGTCGTTGGACCCGGTGACCCGCACCGGCGTCGTCATTGTCGCCGCGAAGTCCGGTGGCCGGAAGATCTTCGGCCTGGCGACGTTGAACGTCCGCTTCCGCTGACCCTGGCGGTGACGGCGTGGAGCGGCTTCACTCCTACTCCTGTCTCGTTCCGGTGAGAACTGACAAAATACTTAGTTCAGGTAGCGTTTCAGGAGTGCGCGCAACTGACGGGGCGGGCTCTTGCACTTCATGCGTGCTGCAAAGGTCGACGGCGAACAGAGGAGCGGCAGGGTGAATCTCGGTCCGTGGGGTGATCTCACGATCCTCGCTGCCGTGTTGGAAATGGTCTTCGCCACTTTCGTGTTCGTGTACATCGGCCGGCTGGAGAATCGGACATCCCATCCTTTAGGTGAAAAGGTGGGCGCCCATAAAGCGGTGCTAGCGAAACTCCGCAAGCGCGAACCGATGTCGCAAGAAGAAGTGGGTTATGCGACCGAATTGGTCGCTGACGCCCGATCACCGCTCGCGTACGCGATACCCGCGGCTCTGTTCACGACGGGATTCTTCTACGTGGTCGGCTGCCTGTACATGCTCCACATAGATGGCGGTCATCCCTCCTTTCGAACGTTCATCGGAGGCATCCCGATGTTGACCTCGATGAACATGGCCGCTCAGCTGCGCAGGGTCGCACGGTTGAAAGGGAAACTGCGGGACGTTTCGGTGACGGAGCTCGAGCCGTCTGACGAGCTGACCGGAGTTGGTAGGGCCTGACCCGAGGAGGCGACCGATGACCGAGTCGAGCTGCGCGACTCGTCACGCCTCGGATCCCGTCGCCGTGCGTCTGATCAGCGAAAGCGGTTGCTGTTCAACACATCCGACTCTCAATCCTCACTTTTGAGAGCGTGGTTGAGCTCCGGAGACCGCCGGGTCGTCGTCTTCCCACAGCAGTAGTTGACGAACCGATTGGCGTGATCCGTAGGGCTGAAGCATTCGGCTGGCGGGGCGGGGACGCACCTTCAGCGGCCACCAGAACCAGCGGCCGATCAGCGCCGCGACGGCCGGAGTCATGAATGAACGCACGATCAGCGTGTCGAACAGCAGACCGAGGGCGATAGTGGTCCCGATCTGACCGAGTATCCGCAAGTCGGCGAATATGAAGGAGGCCATCGTGGCTGCGAAGACCAAACCGGCGGCTGTCACCACCGCGCCGGATCCGGCCATCGCCCGGATGATGCCGGTATTCAAGCCGGCGCCGATCTCCTCTTTGAACCTCGATATCAGCAACAAGTTGTAGTCAGACCCCACGGCCAACAGCAGGATGACGGCCAGCGCCAGCACGATCCAGAACAACTCGATACCGAAGATGTCCTGCCAAATCAGCACAGAAAGCCCGAAGGAGGCACCCAACGACAGCGCCACGGTGCCCACGATGACGAACGCGGCGACGATGCTTCGGGTGATGAACATCATGACGAGCAGAATCAGACAGAGCGCAGCGATTCCGGCGATCATGAGATCGTATTTGGCGCCGTCCTGGATGTCCTTGTAGGTGGCCGCAGTGCCGGCGATGAAGATCTTGGACCCGGCCAGGGGCGTGCCCTTGACGGCTTCCTGCGCGGCATGTCTGATGGCGTCGATGTGCGAAATACCTTCAGGCGTAGCGGGATCGCCGTCATGGGTGATGATCATGCGGGCGGCCTTACCGTCTGGTGACAGGAACAGCTTGAGCCCGCGCTGGAACTCCGGGTTGGTGAACGCCTCCGGCGGTAGGTAGAACGAGTCATCGGTTTTCGACGCGTCGTAGGCCTGGCCCAGGGCGGTCGAGTTCTGCAGTGCCGCCGCAGTCTGGTCGTTGATACCCGAGGTGGTGGCGTAGTTCGTCAGTGTCAGGTCGCGGTTGGTCTGCTGAGTGGCGATCTGTGGCGGGATCAGCGCGAGCAGTTTCGGCTGCAGCTCATCCAACTTCGTGATGCTCGCCGAGACGTTGCTCAACTGGTCGGTCAGTGCGTTGATACCGTCGAGTGCGTCGAAGAGGGATCGCAGTGCCCAGCAGATCGGGATGTCGAAACAGTGTGGCTCCCAATAGAAGTAGTTGCGCAGCGGCCGGAAGAAGTCGTCGAAGTTGGCGATCTTGTCGCGTAGGTCTTGGGCCGTGGCGACCGTCTGCTGAAATGCCTTGGTCTGCTCGTCGGTGGCTGTGCTGGATTGTTGTTGCAGCGCATACTGCTGCCGCAGGATGTCGATCGAGTTGTTGATGGTGTCGACCTGTTTGAGTAGGTCGGCGCCGCGGGCCTGCTGGAAGGGCAGGTTGTTGATCTGAGACGCGCTTCCGGCGCTGATCTGGAACGGTATCGACGTGTGGTCCAGGGGCGTGCCGAGAGGCCGGGTGATCGACTGCACCTGTGCGATACCGTCGGTGTGGAAGACGGCCTTGGCGACGCGCTCCAGCAGGATCATGTCGGTCGAATTGCGCAGATCGTGGTTGGCTTCGATCATCAACAGTTCGGGATTCAGCCGCGCCTGCGAGAAGTGGCGTTCCGCGGCCGCGTAACCGACATTGGCCGGGGCACCGGCAGGCATGTAGGGCCGCGCGTCGTAACTCGTCGTGTACCTCGGCAGGGCAAGCAGACCGATGAGGGCAATGGCGATCGTCACCACCAGCACGGGCCCGGGCCAGCGAACGATGGCTGTGCCGATCCGCCGCCAGCCTTGGGTGCGCATGGGGCGGGCGGGTTCGAACAGCCCGAAATGGCGGCCGATGGTCAGTAACGCCGGTGCCAGGGTCAACGCCGCCACCACGGCGACGAGGACGCCGGTACCGGCGGGAACGCCCAGGCTTTGGAAATACGGGAGCCGGGTGAAGGTCAGACACAACACCGCGCCGGCAATCGTCAGACCCGAACCCAAGATGATGTGCGCGGTTCCGTGGTACATCGTATTGAACGCCGACACGCGATCCTGCCCTGCGTAACGTTCTTCGTGAAAGCGGCCGAGAAGGAAGATCGCATAGTCTGTTCCGGCCGCGATGACCAGGAGCGTCAGCAGATTGGTCGAGTACGTCGACAGCTTGATGATGCCGGCGTTTGCGAGGACGGCGACGACGCCGCGGGAGGCGGTCAACTCGATCATCACAGTGAAAATCACGAGAAACACTGTGGTGAGACGCCGATAGAGCCAAAACAGCATCACTGTGATCACCCCGATGGTGATCAGTGTGGTTTTCAGGGTTCCGTGGCGGCCCACCTCGAACTGATCTGTGACCAGGGGCGCGGCGCCGGTGACGTAGGCCCTGACACCCGGCGGCGGCGGTGTGTGATCGACGATGTTCCGCACCGAATCGACGGACTCATTGGCCAACGACTCACCCTGGTTGCCGGCGAGGTACACCTGCACCAATGCCGCCTTGCCGTCGGAGCTCTGCGAGCCGGCCGCCGTCAGCGGATCCCCCCAGAAATTCTGAATGTGCTCTACGTGCTTGGTGTCCTTGGAGAGCTTGTCAATCAAGCCGTCGTAGTAGTGGTGCGCGTCGGCACCGAGCGGCTGATCGCCCTCCAGGACGATCATCGCCGAACTGTCGGAATCGAACTCGCCGAACACTTTGCCGATACGTTTACTGGCCTGCAACGACGGCGAATCCTGTGGGCTCAGCGACACGTTGTGCGCTTCGGCAACGGTCTCCAATTGCGGCACGAAAACATTCGTCACCACCGCCAGGCCCAGCCAAAACAGCGCGATGAGCACCGCGAACCGCCGGATGAGGTCCGGAACCCGCTGGGTGCTCATCCGGACTTGTCCAGGCAGTAGGTGAAGGCGTTCAAGGTGTTCACCGATCTCTCGTCCTTGACCACGTCGTCAATCTTTATTCGGCAGCCGATCGAGTCGCTGTTGCCCTGCGCCGCCACGTTGACGAAGACCGCCGGCTGGGTGGTGGTCGTGTCGTAGGCCCAGGGCAGCGTGACGGCGTCGGCGCGCTGCGGTTGGGCGTTCACGTCCAGGTAGGTGATGGTTGCCACTGTGCCCGGCGGGCCGAATACCTCCAAGACCACATGCTTGGGATTGAACGGAACGATGTCGTTCTCGGAGCCGCTGGGTGTCGACGTGACATCCTGAGAGGCGAAGATGCCGTGCAGCCGATACACAGCGAGTCCAGCCACCGCGAGCACAGCCACCGCCACCAGTAGCATCCAGCGTTGGCTGAGTCGCCGTCTGATCGAAACCCGCTGCATCCGTGACCCTTTCATGAGCGGCGACAGGCGCGGACGGTAGTGAATTCCATAGGATGGCTAATCAACTAGGTTGACCGTACGACACGAGACCGGCCCCCCACAACACTGGGCCAGTCTCCGCGACGACAAGTGAGAATACGGGCCGAATCTGGGAACTTTCAGGTCGAGCGTCGGCTGCCGTGGCCGACGACGTCGGCGACAGCAGCTGGCGTTGGTGCGCTGATAGATCACGGCGATAAGAAGGCCGTGCCGACTGTGTTCCGTTTAGTTGTCTGCGGGTAATGGAGTGGGCGAGACGATCACAGGCGCATCAGCTCACTTGTCGCGGCTCCACACAACATATTCCGCTGCTGTCGTCGGCGGTGGCTGTCGAGATGCGGTGGAGATTGACCGGACTCGGCGGGCCACTTTGACAAGACTTCGGCGTGTCGACATATGTTGCTGATGTGGCCTCGTCGTAGCGCCGACGAGCTGCGGATACGGCCGAGCATTCCCAGCGCCAGCACCCAAAGCGCTTGCGAGCGCGCGTCTTACCCGGACGTCGCGGTCTTGGCTCAACGCGCGCCCGAGTTCATCCGCATGTCTTGCCGCTACCCGCCGTCAGTCAGTTGACGCTGGAATGATCGGCAGCACGACACGGGAGGGCCGTGTCGCGTCGTGTGCGACCAACTGCCTGGCCGGGCGGGAGCTCGTTCCGCGTTCGCTGGGCTCACCGGTGTTGAGGTTCCGTTCCCATCGGGGGAAGTTGCTGGATGTGATGTGCACCCGAATACGGTGACCGGCACGGAATACGTGGCACGTGGACCAGAGATCCAAGACGTGCTCGACGAACTCGCCTGGCGTCGCAACCGCGCGCACAATTCCGTCGACGATGTTCCGCGAGACGCCCTCGGTGTCGACGTCGCAGAGCCTGGCGACCCAATCGGTTGTCGGCGCGTCTGTCGTCGCGTGGATGAAGGCGCGGATTCGCCCGGTGACTTCCACGTCCTCGGCTAGCGGCTCAGTGCTGTAGACCAGCACGTCCGGCCGGGCCTCAACCTTGTGTTGGTCCAGCGGACCCGCCCGGAACTCGCTCGACATGAGCAAAGCGCCGCCGGTGGTCGGCACGGGGTCGGCCGGGTCGTAGATGAAGGTGTCGGTTCCCTCGGCGGGACCCGGCGGGTCGTGGGCGAGTCGGCCGTCGGCGCGCAGGAAGAGTTCTGTGTCGACGGCGCGGGAGAGCGGCCACTCCTGTTCCTCCCGCCACTCGTTGGTTCCGGTGACGAACAGCAGCACCGGTGGCAACTCCGTCCCCGGCGAATCAGGCTCGCCAGCGGTGTCGCCGGCGTCGAGCCAGCGCGTGAACCACCCGACCTGAATGTCGGTAAGGCTGCCGCGAAAGCCGACGAGCTCGCCGTTCGCGCCCATTCCGAAGTTGACGTCACCCACGTGGCCGTTCCGGTCACTGTGACACCACGGCCCGACGATCAGGTTTGCCGGACGACCGGCTGCTCGCATCGCCATGAAGTTGTCGAGCGTCCCCTGACAGAAGATGTCGTACCAGCCCCCGATATGCAGGCTCGGCAGATCCACCTCCGAATGGCGGCCTGCGACCCGGCAGGACGCAGTCCACGCCGGATCTCGCAGCGACCGTTCGAAGCCGAGCTCCGGGATGTCATGTCGCACGAAAGCGGGGTGACGGCCGGCCGGAAGTTCGCGATAACCCATCTCCGCGACCGCGTCGAAGTCGCGGATCAGCGCCGCAAGTGCCTGTCCTTTGGCCATCGGGTCGTCGGCGTAACGGCGTAGAACACGATCCAGACCCTGCATGAGCGACCACGGCAAGCTGATCCCCAGCTCGGCGGCGCCGCCCCGGGAGAAGAGGCCATCGTTCGGCTCGGACCAAGTTGCCGCCGGTGCGATGGCCTTCAGCTCAGGCGGCTTCGACAGCGCCGCCATCCACTGGGTGTTTCCCAGGTAACTGGGCCCGAACATCCCGACGGAGCCGTTCGAAGCAGGGAGCGCGGCGGCCCAGCGGACCGTGTCGTGGCCGTCGTCCGTCTCGAACGTCCATGGCTCCCACTCACCGTCCGAAGCAAATCGGCCCCGCGTGTCCTGGATGACCACGATGAATCCACGTCGGGCGATACCGGCTGGGTCGAGCATGGCCAGGATCGCCGGAACCTGCTTGCCGTAGGGCATTCGGGCCAACAGCACAGGCCACGGCCCATCGCCGATGGGTCGGTAGACGTCCGCTCGCAGCACAACGCCGTCCCGCATAGTTGCGCAGACGTCATGTTCGATCGTCACATCAAGCACTGATCGGCCTCGTTTCTCTCGTCGATGGGAGATGTCGGCATCCTGCCAGGACCGACGGGTTCTCCCCTACACCCGAACGGGGGTATGGGTCAGGGGGTGATCCTTCGCTTGTTCTGAACTCGGTTGCCTTGCTGTGTTGGCACCGTCATTCCGCGGCGAGAGCGAGAACGGTGACTGTTCCTGCGGCTCCGTCGACCAAGACGTGATCGCCGGTGCGCAAGCGGCGTGAGCCGTCTATCGTGTTGACGACTGCGGGCAGGCCGAGCTCACGGGCCACGATGGCACCGTGGCTCCCGACGCTGCCAATGTCGATCACAACCGCCTCGGCCAGCATGAAAAGTGGTGTCCAGCTGGGATCCGTCGCCTCGCAGACGAGGACCTCGCCGGGCTCGAGCGTGTCTTCGTCCTCAGTGCGCCGGACGATCCGGACGGTGCCCTCGTAGGATCGGCCGCTGGCTCCGACGCCGGTGAGGACTTCACCCAAGACGACGCGAGCTGCGCTCTTCACGATCGGTTCGGGCATTCCGGTGAAGGTGGTCGGCAGGGTGTAGCCGCGGTACTCCGAAACGCTCTCACTTCGCTGGGCCAGAACACCCCCGCTGACTGATGCACCACGGTCGGTGCGAAGTTCATCAAGCGTGAACAGGAAGACGTCGTCCGCAGCGGCGATGCGTCCATCCTCGACAAGCTGAGCACCCAGATCCCTTGCGGCAGCACGAAAACCGTCGATCGCCCGAAGGAAAGCAGCCTTGCCGAGCTCGGTCTGACGCACGGAGACGGCGATCTCGGAGAGTGCCTGCCGCAACTCGACGACCTCAGTGGTGTCGAGTCTGCTTTCGAGTTCAGCCAGCGCGGCTCGCTGACGAGAGACGGCGTGCTCGGCTCGTCGCTCAGGATGTTCGGTGGAGTCGCGGCTACGCAACGCGGAGACGATTGGTTCCAGCAGGGATGGCGCTTCCCGCCAGGAGCGGCCGGCCGGGTTGCCTTCACTTTCGCCGTGGAATCCGTGTCGCTCGATGAACGTGTTGATGGCGAGTTCGCCTCGCGAGAGGCTCCACAGGTCCGCCGCCATCGAAAGCTCTGCGACGTCCCCGAACGCCGAGGTCACGCTGGGCACGAGGTCGAGCGCCTCGGCGCCAGCTGCGATCCGATAGACGTTCGCCATCGAAACGACGCTGAGCAGCCGCGTCTCGTTGTGGATACCGATCGACCAGACGAATCGCTCGAAGGCCACGCCGAGGCGCCGAACCGGATCCGCACCGGACGGTGGCCGCAGGACTTCTTGCCGCCACCAATGGTCCTGCCGCTCGACCATGGCAGCGAGCCGCTCGGTGTGAGTGCCCCGTACTTGTTCGACGACGTCGGCCACCAGCGCCTGCTGGTCGTCGCTGAGGCGGGGGAATGGCTTGGGGTTCGGATGAACGGAGCCGGCCAGTCCGAACTCGAAGTCGTCGGCGGTGATCCCGGGGAAGCGGTCGACCCACTTGCGGATGGCATCGACGTTCATCGCTTGTCGGCCGTAGAACACTCCGGTGAGGCGGTTGTTCTGATCCGGGTCGACGTACACCTGATCGGGACCGAGTAGACCGAACCGGTGCCAGCAGCGCAGCACCGCCAGTTCGTTGCCTGGTCCCCAAAGGCTCCAGCACAGCGGTGTCATGACTGACGGAGCCGCCTCGCCGATGTTGGCGGTGGTCCAGTAGGTGTCTGGGTTGCTGTTCCCCCGGGTTGGATCGTTGTCCGACGGCGCAGCGGTGCCGCGCACGGAATCGGCTAGTGTCATTGACTTTTCTCCAGCAGAAGGCGAATGAGCGCGCCGCGGTCGAGATAGCCGATCCCGGTCTCACCTTCGCACTTCCAGTCGACGAACAGGTTGGTCAACATGTACCGGTCCGGACTGCGCAGATCCGTGCCCATCGCGAACTCGGCACCATCAACGACGGTGAAGGCCATGCCCTGGCGTATCCGGCCCTCGATGGTCTTTTTCGTGCCCTCGACATCGAGCTGGAGCGTCACCAAAAGCGGCTCGCCGCTTGCCGAGTCGAGATCCGTCCAGCGCAACATCGTGGCGGGCCGAGCCCCGTCCGGCTCGAACACCGCCGCGCGCTGGAACTCACCGGAGGTGTACTCACCGAACATGGTGGCGAAGGCCCACCCGGATTCGAAAACGCCATTGCCCCAAAAGCCGCGCCGCAGCAAGCTCATGTCACGTGGACCGATGGAGTGATCCCGGTGGCCGATGCCCGCGAGCCGATGCGCGGCGCCGTTGATCGTGACGGTGCCGGACACCTCGACGGTCTGCTCGTGATGGAATCGGCCCCAGTCGCCGAAATGGGTTGATCCCTCGGGGATCCAGACCGGATAGGCGGCGTCGAGGTCGAGGGCGATCTCCACCGGTGCGTGTCGTTCGTCCGTCACGAGCCCGGTCGCGCCCTGCGCACCCGTCACGTCGACCATTCCGCCGTGAAAGCGGAACGCCCACTTGCGGAACGGATCCACAACCGACAATTGGGCGTGCGGCGGGCCGAATTGGCCGGCGCCGGGCGCAACGGTCTTGGTCGAATAGACCTGGCCGTCAGGCAGCGTCACGACAACAACGACGTGCCAGAGCTGGGGGTCGTCGAGCATGGTGCCCATGTGCCACACCACCCCCAGTCCGGCTTGGTCGCGAACGTTCCACTGGATGTTCTCCGCCCAGCGGTCGACTCCCTGCGGGCGTTCGTGGACTTGGTCGTCGGAGGGATCGAGTTCGACTCCGTCTGTGGTGAACACAGCGGCCGAGGCCGAGACTGCTTTGTCAATTGTCATGGGAGACTGCCTTTCCGCCGCGGTCACCGCGGCTTCTGCGACGCAGTCGCTCCGCCAGCGACACTTCCGCGGCGGCTATGTCCGACTGTGTCCAGGAGAGCAGCTGCGAGAGGTCCGCATCGTCGCGCTCACTGGCGGCGGTGACCGGTAACGCACCGGGATAGACAACGCCGGCCGTGGCATCGACGGTGACAGTCTGCCCGGCGAGTTCGGTGACGGTTTGTTCGCCGCACCCCACAACGCAGGGCACTCCCAGCTCCCTGCACACGACCGCGGCGTGGGACGTGGAGCCGCCGAGTTCAGTGAGCACCGCCACTGCCAGAGCCATCGTCGCGACGTCGTCGGGATCGGTCGTGGGCCGGGCGAGGACAACATCCTCACCGGCGTCGGCCCGCCGCTCGGCTTCCGCGACATCGGTCATGACGACGCCCACCGCGATCCCGGGGCAAGCCGGCTTCCCCTTCGCGATCGCGGCCACGGCACCCGCGGCGCCGAAGTCGACGTGACGCGTGACCAAAGACTCGACCTGCTCGGGCGTAACGCGGTCCAGGGCTTCGTCCGGCGTGATCAACCCCTCCCGCTGCAATTGGACGGCGTGCCGAACCGCCGCTTCGGGTGACCTTTTTGCGTTGCGCGACTGCAGCATCCACAGCCGGCCACTTTCCACGGTGAACTCGATATCCTGTACATCGCGCCGGTCTCGTTCCAGGACAGTGGCTTTCGCCATCAGGTCGTGGTAGACATCCGGAAGGTCGAGAGCGAGTTGCTCGATCGGACGGGCGTCGATCCGACCGGAGACGACGTCCTCGCCTTGACCTCGGACCAGCCACTCTCCGTACGGCGCCGGGTTGCCCGTCAACGGATTACGGGTGAACAACACCCCGGTGCCCGAGCAGTCGTCAAGGTTGCCAAACACCATCGCCTGAATCGTGACGGCTGTCCCCCACGCGTCGGAGATGCCTCTAGCCTGTCGGTACTCGGCGGCCCGCCGGCCGGTCCATGATTCGAAAACTGCGTCGATGGCCTGCCGTAACTGCTGCCAGGCATCGTCCGGCGGCTCTGTGCCTACGACATGCTCGAACTGTTGAATGAACCGCCGCCGAGTGTCCCGGGCGAACAAGACGTCTCCGGTATGGCCGGCCAGCGACCGCTCGGAAGCGTCGTTCAATCCGAGATTCAAAATCGTGTCCATCATGCCCGGCATGCTCACCGCTGCTCCAGACCGAACCGAAAGCAGTAGGGGCTGTTCGCCTCGACCGAACTGGCGACCGGTGGCGTGCTCTAGTTCGGCGACGGCGGCGGGCAAGGCGACGGCGACGTCGTCGGGAAGTGTGCGGGCGTTGGCGTAATACTGGTTGCAGACCTCAGTGGTGAGCACAATGGCCGGTGGCACCGGCATACCCAAGGCGCGCATGCGTTCAATGCTCCAAGCCTTGCCGCCCAACGTATTTGCGTCCAGGCCCGTCGTGCCGTCCAGCAGTACCACACAACGATTCGCGAGGGCGGTCATTGTGCCCGCCCGGCTTTCGCTTCTTCCGAACGGCTGAGGCCAGCCAGTCCGATGAGGTCCTCGTGCAGTTCGAACCACGCGGTGTGGTAGCTGTCGATCAGTGGACCGGCGAACCACGCGTGGTCTCCCGCGCGAATCTTGGCCAGGGCGGAGGAGAACCGCGCCGGGTAGTTCGCGAGGCGGGTAGCGATCTCGGCGAGTTCGCCGAGAAGTGGCGTGCACTGATTGTGCAACTCAGCGAGTCGGCTGATGACCGAAGCGTCGTAATCCGGATTTGTGTGGTCATTCGGGTGCGACCCGTCCAGCATCTGCCAGTCGGTCACCAGCTGTTTGAACTCAGTGTTGATGAGTGTGAATCGCGCGTACGCCGACGCGAGACGCTCTTGGTCAATCCCGAGTCGCTCCTCTGCTATCAAGTGAGCGAGCGCCTCACGTCCGCGCGCAGTGAGCCGGACTCGACCACGGGATTCCTCGAGATCTCCTGCCCGCAGAAACTCCTGCACCGCTGACTCTGCTTCATCGGGCGTCAGGCCGGCGCCGGCGGCGACATCCGGCACCGTCGGCCGTCCCTTCAGGCGCGCCAACTGCAGAATTTCGAGCCGGTAGTTCAACTCTGAACCTCCATGGATGCGCTCGGGATCCGGTTGAGCCGGAACGGCTGCGGCGATGTCTTCGCCGATCAATCCGTATGTGCCGCACTATGATCCCCGCCTCAACGTGGATGCCAGGTGACCCCGGTCACTCGCACCATAACAAAGTCTATGGTGTGCCTGCAAGCCTTGTTCTGGAAGTAGGTTGCCCCAGGTCTCGTAGAAATCGAGGTGGCGCATTCAAGCGACGGGCCGCCACAACCAGAGCCGATATCAACGGGTGGGCCGCACGGTACGGCACAGATCCCGATTTCTTGTCGACCGAACCAGCAGAGGAATCGTCCTAACCGGGCCAATCGGTGTCGGCAAAAGCCGCCTGGCCCGACGTGCCGGTCGGATAAAGTGGTGACCGATTCAAGATGCCGAGATTGCCTCGAAACCGGTCGTCGACCGGGCCTCAGCCAGATTCGAGCACACTGACGACGTCTAAGTATCGGATCTGCAGCCTGCGTGACAGGGCCAGCGACGGCACATACCGCCGCGGTTACGACACCGCACAATCGTTGTGCAGCGCTTTGCAATTCGACCTCACAGGAGGAGTCGTGAGACGAGCACTCCAGCTCTCGCACCGGGAGCGGGCAAATCGGGGCTGGCTTTCCACCACGCGGCTTTTGGTTGTGGGGCTTTTATTCTTCGGATGCTATAGCCTCATGGGCGCCGTGGGCGCAAGCCAAGCCATCGGCGACGTCGGCGATCTGGGGCCGCCCCCCGCGGATTCCGAGATCAGGCAGGCCCTTGCTGATTTTTATAGCGCGGGGCAGCCTTTGGGCTCATCGGTCGATGTTCATCTCGATGGCACGCCGCTGGTGGGCTTGCCTACGGAACACGCGAACCCGCCGCCTGATCCCTGGTGTGTCCGCTGTGGCTATCCAGACCAAGGCACCAGTCCCATGTACCCGGTCATGGCGCTTGTGACGGTCAAAATCAATCAGGGACTGGAATCCAGTTCGCTTGCACGGTCCAGTCCTGTCGAAACCACCAATACCCGTAACGGGACGTCGTGCGCCGGAGTAACCCAATCGCGGTATTGCCCGGCCTACTACTTCTACCGAGACGGACAGGGCAATTGGCAGATTGCCTAGTGTCGCGCCGCTTGCATGGCCTTCGGGCGGGGATGGGCAGGCTTCTGCGGTCGATTCGCGTGTGCGGCGCAACCTTTCGATGTAGGTGAAGGAAAGAAGCGGCCGACCTGGAGCGAACGCCGCGTCACAATCAGCTACTGACGGTCAGTGCACAGATCGCTTGCCGCGATGTCGACAACTGTATTAGCTTGCTCTTCCGTCATCCCATAAAGAGGCTTCGCGGCGGAGTTGTATACGGCTTGCTCGACCGCTTCGACTGGAGATTTGCCTCTCAGAAAGAGCAAACACACTTCCCAGCCCCACTCTTTTAACTCGTTGTCGCCGCGCGGCGGATTGATCCCGGCCTCGTGCAGTTTTTGAAGATAAGAAGTGGAGTCGGCTCTCGCGGCGGGGATGCCGACCATGGTGGACAAGACAGTCGCCTCAATCGCGAACACCGCGCCGAGTACGCCCAACGTACGCAAGTTGCGAGACATTCCCGACTCCTATCCGACTGGGTCTGACCCGGAGCAGGCGTGCCGCCGGACCGCTGCGTACCCGAAATGTCAACCCTACCCACCCTATCCAGCGGACGCATCAATACGCGCCGAATGGCCGAACGAACGTGAACGCTTAAGTCCTTCGTCAGCACCATCCAGTTCGGCCCCATGTGAAAGCGTTGGGGCGCAGCGAAAATCACCGGGTTCGGCGGCCACCGGTGTGGGGGTCGCCGAGTGAGTATCTGGTGATCGACTGGACCGAAAGCGGCTGCGCGGGTTGCTCTTATTCTCGCGGGGCTTTCGTTCTCCCGGTGGCGTTTCGTAGCCTTCTCCAGCGACCAGCGGCCACCACCACACTGGCGTTGATCGACGAAGTGCTGGCCGGGCATGGATGGTCGACCGGCTGTGCTGCATCCGCTTCGCCTCTGCCCGCCACTCATAACTACCCGTCGCACTGAAGTCGGCGAATCAATCGCAAATGTGTGATCGCTCGATCTTGCTGCCCCAGTGCTTGACCCTCTGCACTGATGGACCGTACACCCAGGCGGTGTTGCGGGCTCTGATCCCAACCGCGGTATTCGACAGGTGTTGCCACAGCCGATAGAAGCTTTCCCCTTGGTAGAGCGGGAAGTAGACGTCGCCGGCGAAGTCCTGGCTCTGTGTCAGGGACTCCGCCCGCGGGGCAAGGAACGCGACCGATTGTTCGATGTTGGCGGCTACGGCATCGGCCTGCAATTGGATCACGGGGACCGTCCAATCGTTACTCGCCTGGAGTAGATTGAATCCGAATTCGTCCATCTGGCGGCGCAATTGAAGATACTGCGCATTGAACCACTGACACATTTCCCTCTCGGCATTGATGTCGGCGTCCGTAACGTTCTTGCGTGTTTGGTCGTAGGGGTAAGGGAACGTGGGTGTCCAAGCGCTGGCGGTGGGCGTAAACACCGGCAGAGGCGGAGGAGGTGGATCTGCCGGATCTGCATTGGCCCCACTGCCCGCAACCGCGTAACCGGAAGTCACGATCGCAAGACAAACCATCACCACCATCAGGTAGCGCTTCACGGCCCGTCGGATCATGACCGTCATTTCTCTCCTCCGAGTGGTGTTGTCGCGAGTGTTGCGCGCCAAAATTGAGCTGACACAGACTCATTACGCCGCGGCCGGACATTGGCCCATGCTCTCTGGGAACGTGCGCTACTTGTCCCCCACGATTTGGGCAATGCCCCCGACATCGCTGATCTTCCAGCCATTGGCGGGGTCGACGGTCACGCTGTAAGTCGCGGTCGACTGCAAGTTCTCAGCGGCCTGGACGGTCTTCGTCATGACGCTAACGAAAGCGTCGACAACGTAAACGCCATTTTCGTGTGACCTCACCTTGGCGGCAAGGGGCTTTGCAGTGGAAGTCCATTGCAGCGGAAGCAGGATTTGCTCCATTGCGTTCGCAGCTTCCGAGAGCTTCTTGGTGAGTTCCGGAGTAGTGCCCTCGACCAACGCCTTCTTCCATGGTCCCAAATCTTGATGATTCATGATCGCTGCTCTCACGGCATAGTCGAGAGCTATTTGCTCAGCGTGGGTTTCGTCTCGTGCTTGCTGCGCCTGCGCATCGAGCTTGGTATTCGTACCCACGTATAGCCATGTCATGACCACCACCGCACCGATCAATCCCACGACAATGGACACGAGGGCCAAGGTTCGAAGCGAGATGGAGATGCGCCGTTGTCCGCGAGCACTTCCTTCCTTAGGCGTCTCCCGCTCAGCCGCCGCCTCCTCCGAGGCGCCCGAGTCGGCAGCAACCGACTCCTTCGTGCCTGTGTCCAGCTCAGTGATGTTCACGGCCTCACCATCTTTCATATCCTCGTCCAGAGCGTCTCCGTCCACGGGGCACATCAGTTACCAGCCTGCCTTTCCGGAAGGGTCACATGCAGGTTGATCGCGCCGTCTTCCGGCACCGCCGCCAAAAGGTTGGTGAGGACCTGACCGCTGTCGATGGTGCCAAGACTGTTCGCGATGGCCTGAATGTTCGGCGTGAGGGGTTCGGTGAGCACCCTGATGTCAGGTGCCCGGTCGTCTAGCAATTTCTGGATGCGTTGGATGAACTTGCCGATGATGTAGACGTTTCCCGGCGAATCGAGGCGCAGATTTATACTCGCCCCGTAATCCCACAGGTCGTGAACGTACGGCCCAAGCTCTCGGACGTATGGCGCAGCGTCGGCGAGTAGCGAGCCGACAAAGCCGGCGTTCTCCAACAGACTCTGAAGGTTTTCCAGCGCCATCTTGCCGTGACCGTTGAGGCCGGCAGTAGTGTTGCGGAGTAGATTGCTGGCACGCTCCAGGTTGGGTAGGACCGCGTAGGGATCCGGTAGACCAGCGTCTGCCTCTTTGATGACGTTCTCGAGCTGGCCTGGGTCGAGCTGGTTCAACATCCGAACTACGCTCGTCCCCAACTCCGAAATCGACCGCGGCGCTTTGATTAGGTCGCTCGCGACATGCTGACCATCGATGAACGCGGGCCCTTCGGACTTCTGTGGCTCGAGTTCGATATACGACTCGCCGAGCGCCGAGAGGTTTTCGAGACGAACCAGGCTGTCGGCGGGAACCTTGAACTTGCTATCGATGTAGAAGTGGATGGTTGCATTCGAGATAGTCGTGTCGATGCGACTTACCTTCCCCACGGGTACTCCACGAAGGAGGACGCTGGAGTCGACGACGAGGTTGTTTACATCGGGCACTTCCAGAGTCAGGTTGGCCCGGGCAGAGGGCGGCGAAACGCGCAAGCCCAATGCTGCGACGTAGACAAGGAATCCAACGATCATCACTGAGAACGCAACGAACGTCGCCGTAGTTTTGGCGATCACGGGACCGCTCCTAGCATCCGCAGTACCTGTTCCACATTTCCCGACAGCTCCCGCCCGTCCGGACCGATGATTGATGTGACGTTGATCGCCGGATACTTGTCCTGCGGCAGGAAATACTCATTGATGAATCGTCGGTAGGCGGGGTACTCCTCCTCAACGATCTGCTTCGATCCCTGTAGAGCCTGCAGGGCGGTCGCGGCCGAAGTCATCATCGGGACCAACCAGTATCCGCCGTTGTAGATCGAACCAATCGACGGCAACAACTTGCCGAACTTCTTTGCTATAACCGTGGATCGCTCAAACCCGCGCACTCCCTCGGGTGAAAACCAGAAGTTGAGCTGGGGCGCGCGCGCACCCAGCATCGTCGAGGTTTGTTCGATCCCACTGAGCATCACATCGACTGTGTCAATGTTGTCCGACAATTGGACGAGGTCGGTGGTCACCTGGGAAACCACCCTGCGCACTTCGTCCTTCGGAGGAGTGATGCGGTTGAGCCGCATGATGGTGTTCTGTGCACGCTGGATCGACCCGCTACCGATGAAGTTCGCCATATTTGCAAGGGTGTCCTCAATCTGGGGCGGCGAGACCGTGTGCTCCAGGGGAATACGTCCTCCGGGCGCGAGCGGCGGTCCCAGTGGTTCCTCGCCTGGGGGACGCTCAAGTGCGAGGTAGATGTCGCCTAGAACAGTTGCCTGCTGCAGCACCGCAGCGCTGTTGGACGGGACTTCGACGCCACTGCCCACGCGGGCCGTGACGTTGACATGATCAGCGACCACATCGGCGTTGGTAACAACCCCGATTGTTTTCCCGCCCATGACCACCTTGGCTCTATCAGGGAGGTTGAGGACGTTGGCGAATTCCACAACGATCTCGTATCCGTCCCGATAATCGCTGCCTGGCGCCGGAATGGCATCGATGGACAGCGACGCACATCCCGTCGCGGTGAGGCCGCAGATCAGGGTACAGATCAGCGCTCGCACTCGAACGTTCATCGCCGCTGGGCCTCCGTCAGTACGTATTGCAGGAGAGCTACATCCGCCGCGTACGGTCTGCCCCCGATGTCGGCGCAACTGCCCGGCAGCGACGCGTTCATGGCGCCACATGCCAGCAGGCCGTTCGGTGTGGGTATGCGGAACAGCGGCGGGCGCCATGTCAACAAGTCGAACAGGTGACCGTTGATGTGCTTTGCCAGGCCGCCGGCGAGTGCGCCGGGCTGCTCGCCGTTGAGGCCGCTGATAAACCGCGGCAATGGATTGAGTATGTCCGCGATCCCCTTGTAGTGCGGACTGGCGATCCGCAGTAGTTCACTCGTTGCATCAAGCGCGTTCTGAATCTCAGGTCCCAGCTCGAGTTCGAGGTCGGTGATGGCGGTGAGGAGCTCGGGCAGGGGTAATGCAAAGGGAGGGAAGGCCGCCGCGGCCTTTATCAGGTCCGGGCCGGTCGCCGGCAAGTCGCGCACGATCTGTTTCAGGGGTTCTCTGTTGGCCCGCAACATCGAAGTCAACTCAGCCATGTTCCTGGTGATCTCGCCCATCTCCGAAATCGTCTTGTCTGGGTTGTCCAGCAGCTGTGACGATCTGGTGAGGAGTTCATTGGCGCTTACTCCGTTGCCCGTCAACGCCTCATCGATCCCGCGCAAGGAGTCCTGCAGGTTCGTTGAGCCCTTTGGATTGACGGCGTTGACGAAGTCAGTTGCTGAACCGATGGTCTTCGAGATGCTCATCGGTGTGGAGGTGCGACTCAGTGGGATGCATTCGGCAGGCTTGAGTTGTGGACCGCCACTGTAGTTACCGACCAGTTCCAGCGCTCGGTCGGCGAGGATCGATGGTGACCGAGTGACTGCCTTAACGTCAGCGGGCACGTGCTCTCCGGGGTTTATGGTGAACACGACCTTGACGTCAAGGGCTCGCGGCTCGACGGCCTTTATGACGCCGATCGGGTATCCCATCGTGGTCACGGGATTGCCGACGTACAGACCCACGCTGTCGGACATGATGGCGCAATGGTTTTCAGCATCTTCTGCTTCGGGGCGACCACATGATGCCGCGCCGAAGATGACCATCAATGCCGCAAGAGCCATCGCACAAATCGAACGACCCGAAGAGTAACCGTACATCAGCAGCGACTTCCCTCAGTCGGGAAGCAAAGATCCGTGGCGAACAATTCCGGTGGCGTGCCGGCGTTTTGGGCCTCCAATGTCGTTTCCATTCGTTGACGTACGCGGCCGAGAATGCGGACTATGACGCCATTTCGGTCGGCGATGGTCTGAAACTCGCCAAGGATGCCTCGGACCTTGTTCAGAAAGTCCTGCCTGTGATGCATGTAGAAGTCACCGAGAGGTTCGAGCCGAGTCATTATCTTCCCCAGCCCGTCGATGGCCGAGCCGAAGCCCTTGCCGTAAAGGACTAGTGTCTCTTCCAAGATGGCGACGCGAGAAATCAAATGCTCGAGCAGTTCGCGGTTGTCGTTCAATCGTTGAATGTATTCATTGGACATCTCAAGAATGCTGGTCAGCTGGCCCCCCTGACGCTCCAGAACCTGGCTGACGGTGTTGCCGGCGTCGAGAAGCTCGGTCAGGGTTTCAGTGTTGCTTCCCGTGAGACCCTGCTGAATCTGATTCAGCGATTCGTTGATCGGTTTAGTTGCGACATTGTCGGTGATTTTCGTCGAGTCCGACAGGGTACGAATCAGGCTGTATGGCATCGTGACCCGTTCCACAGGAATCGGACGCGAACCCAAGGGCGCGTCGCCGAGCGGAATCAGGCTCACGTAATAACCCCCGATCACAGTGAGCATTCGGACTTCGACTTGCGTTTGGTCGCCGATAAACACGTGCTTGTCCACGCTAAGCCGCACCCGAACATGGTTCTGGTCGATGGCACGATCCTTGACCTTGCCGACGACGATGCCCGCGACTCGGACCGTATCGCCTGTACTCACCGCGGCCGCATCGTCAGTATTGAAGGTGACGAGCTCTTGACTCGGCGGTGCGACATATACCCATGCAACGACCACGCCAACAACAGTCGCCATGACGATGCTCGCGATCCCCCACAACATGGGATTGCGTGCGGAACGGATCACTGATTGCATACGACCACCTTGCGGCCATTGAGGAGCACATCCACGGGCAAAGGCAGTTCGGCACGCCCCTTGGAACAAGGTGTCGCGGTACCTGCGATGGGCGGCGGTTGAATGTTCTCCCATACCACCGGAATTCGCTTGATTCCGTCGATCTCGTTGTAGACGTTGGTAACCGCTTTGTCGAGCGCCGTTTCGGGATTCCAGCCGGGTGCGAGTCCTGCGGCGTCCAGCAGTCGCACCACCTGACCAACGAAGTCGGGACCGTAGAGATGTGACTTCCGGAACTCGTCGAGGACGGTCATCGCCGAGTCGATCGGCAGTTTGACCTGGTCCAGGATCCGGATCAGCGAGTCGGAGCGCCCGTGCACGTTTTCGGCGAGCACCTTGAGATTGCTTACGATCGTCGCGATGACTGATTCGCGGTCGGTGACCAACGCAGTCAGCCTGCGGATGCTCGCGAACATTGACCCAAGGCCATCACCGTCACCGTCGAGAAATGTTGCGACATTGTCGGTGAACGTGTTGATTTCGTTGGGATCCAACGATTCCAGGACCGGCTGCAGTCCGTTGAAGAGCACGGTGATGTCGAACGATGGTTGGGTCATCGTGGTTGGCACGCTGGTAATCCGATCCGCGGGCGGCACTGCACCTTTGGCCGCACCGGTTATGTCGAGGTAACGCAACCCAGTTAGCGCCTGAAACTTCACCGCTACACGACTCTCAGGCACAATGCTGTACTCGCGCTGCATAGTGAAGTGAACGGTTGCAATGCTTCGTCCGTTCGATCGTTCTAGCTGAAGCGCTTCGACCTTGCCGACTTGCACGCCGCGAACCCGCACATCTGCCCCCTCGTGCAGGCCCGACACATCGATGAATTCCGCACTGTAGTTACTCAGAGGGCTAGCGACGGGTTGCATGATCACGTTGGCTATGACGATCAGCAGTACGACGCTGATGGCAGACGCGATCGTGAACCGCCATAATGCACCAAAGGGTTTCGTCATTCCGCGGCCCCCAGCGCAATTCCGAGTGGTGCCGCGACTCCCGGTAGCTGATCAAGTAGGACCCGTACCTGCAACGCGCGCTGGTCCCCTGATCCTGCATACATGCGCTCCAGCCGAGTACGTAGTTCGCGGAGCTTGTTACCGAGGTCTTCGGGGTTTAGCAGTCGAGGAACAACGTCGGTCATGACGCGGATTTGGTCCACAACCGGAAACAATTCGTAGGTATGGGATGACAGCAGCGACCCAACCTTGCTGAACAGGTCGAACTCGGCTCCGTCCAACCACTCCTGAAACCGACCGAAGACGAATTTGTCAGGGTTCGTGGCCAATTCATGAGATGTAGCGTTGTAGTTGTTCAAGAGCACGTCGTCGTACGTGTCGATATACGGATTTTTGGCCCTGTCCTTGGCGGGGTCGAAGTTCGTGCCAATGTAGGTCTTCAGGTACAAGTCGCCCGTGCTGATCGCCCCGTCCGCAAGCGCTGGGAAGCCGACGCTGATCCCGGCTGCGTTCTTCAGAAGTTGCTCGGTGCTAACTGTCTGCACGTCGGCAACGGTCTTGGAAACGACGATCATTGTTTCGAAGAGCGGATTCAGCGCATCCGTGTAACGGGTAGCGCGCTCGATCACATTGACCAGCCGCGGGGTGACGACTTGATGCGACAACTCGCCGAGACGATACAACAACGCTTGAAGGGTGAAGTTGCCCTCGGGCGTAATCTTGAGCGAGGAGCCGTTCCGAAGGGGCTGCCCATGGTCGGCGGGAATCAAATTTATGCCGGTCACTCCGAAGTAATTGGATGGCCGAAAATCGATTCCCACGGCATCGGTCAAGCCTGTCGTTGGTCCGGTTTGCAGGTCCACCCTCAGCCGCACGCGACTGCCTGGCAAATTCGAAATCGCCTTGACCTCACCCACTTTGACGCCATGCATGATGACCGGGGTGCCATCGTCGACACCCTGGCCTACGTATGACGCATCGATACCGACAGAGATGACGGTCTTAGCCGGATGATCGGACTGGCTGAGCACGGCGTACAGGACAAGGGAAACTACCAACCCGAGAGCGGCGGCTGCACCGATCATCGTGAGAATGCGTGTGTACCGTTTTTCGGACACCCTGAGCAGCATCGTCACTAGTGAATCCTCTACCCCTTGAACACGAATGTCGGTTTAAGACCCCACAGGATGACAGTGAGAATGAAGTCCACCGTCATGATGCACACGAGGCTCGCACGGACTGCGCGGCCAGACGCCAGGCCTACGCCAGCCGGACCACCAGATGCGAAATAGCCGTAGTAGCAGTGGATTATCGTCACAGATGCGCAGAACACTGCGGCCTTCAGCGTGGAGTACAAGAGATCCGCCGGGGAGAGGAACTGAACGAAATAGTGACCGTAAGTTCCGGTGGGCTGACCGTAGAACTTCGTGATCATTGCGTTCGAGGTGAAGAAGCTGACCAGTAGAGTGAGCGCGAACCCCGGTATGACGATGAGCATTCCGCCGACCAAGCGTGTCCCCACCACAAACGGTATCGGCCGCAACCCCATGGCCTCAGTGGCGTCGATCTCCTCGGCGATCCGCATCGCTCCGATCTCCGCGGTCATTCGAGTACCGGCCTGCGCGGCGAACGCGATGCCGGCGACCAGGGGTGACATCTCGCGAACGTTGGCTAGGCCACCAACAATTCCCGATAGCGCACCCATTCCCAGCATGTTCAACGTCGCGAAAGCTTCGATCGCGATAGACGCGCCGATCGCGATGCCGAGAATTATCAGGACACTCACCACGCCACCATCGACAACCAGTGAGCCGCGGCCCCACGCCAGGCTGTTCATTCGGCTTAGCGTCTCTTTGCGATAGCTACGAACAGTCACGGGGAGGAGGTACAGGACTTGGGAGACGAAAAGGGTCGCCTGCCCCATCGTGTGCAAGGGTGCCTGAAGAAGTCCCGTAATCCGCTGCAGTACGTGGTGGTATCGCGCTGGCGCCGCCTGCTGACCTGATGTTGCGGTGCCCATCAAGCGACCGCCATGGGGAAGAACATCGTTTGCAGCTGCGTGATAGCTAGGTTCGCAACGACGATGCCGACTACGTTCAACACTACGGCCGCGTTCACCGCGTCGGCCACGCCTCTTGGTCCGCCCTTGGCTTCAAAGCCTCTGAGCGATGACACGATCGCCACTATCGCCGCGAACACAACAGCCTTGCCGATCGCGAACCATACGTCGACTATCGTCGCAAACGCGCCGAACGACGCCCAGAAGCTGCCACTCGTCACGTCGCTCACAGTGATTGCCAGAATGAACGACGCAATCACCGCTGAGGCGATGATGATTGAGCACAGTACCGGCGCAAGAACTATCAGTGCGAGGAACCGCGGTACAACTAGATAACGAACTGGATCGACCCCCAGCGCGCGAAGCGCGTCGAGTTCTTCTCGGATTGCCCGTGCGCCCAGATCGGATGCGATAGCCGAAGCGGCGGCACCGCCCATGAGCAGACCAGCCGTAATTGGCGCTCCCTGGCGCACGACGCCGACCCCGCTCGCCGCCCCGACGAGGGAGGAAGCCCCGACCTGGTTGATCAAACCCGACGCCTGCACAGCAACCATGCCGCCGAAAGGTATGGCCATCAGAATGGCCGGCAGAGCGGTGACCTTGTACAGCATCCAACATTGGACGACGACTTCGCCGAATCTCAGTCGCAGCGATATGACATCGACTACCGAGTACCACAGCACCGCCCCGGTCAGCATTACGGCACGACCGATGGTTCCTGCGCTTCTCAATGGCACCGTCGCAGCTAGGTGGGCTGCTGCCCGCGGGAGGGCAAAACTTGGTTGTGGCAACCTTGCCGCTCGGTACCATCGGGCAGTGGTCGTCACCGGTGCTCCCCCAATCCGCGGCCACTAAATCCCAGATGGCAGTCAGGAAAGCAGTTGCAAGGTCCCACCGCGGCGTACTCGATGCATGTCATCGGCGCCATGGTGCCCAAGGCTTGTGAGTAGGTTTCATCTATTTGCTGCTTTCGATCATTTTGGTCTGGTGACTACGTTGCACTGGGTGCGCTCAGGCGGGGTAGAGACCAACGAACCGTGACGACGGTCTCAGTGGCTGCCGCGAGTCTTATATGGCTGTCATGTTATTCGGTCAATACTTTTCCGAAGTCATCGATAAGTCCGAATAAGCACCAAATATGTTTGGTTCCAAGGAGTCTCCGCACTTTTCTGGCATGGAAGGTATATCGGTCTGCAACCCGCCGAGCAATCCGATCCGGCCATGTAACAGCCAACCGTGCGTCGAAAACACTAGGCGGGTCGAGATGGTCTCGTGGCTTCGACGACGGCTTGTCGGTCCGGGACAGCGGTCTGGGTCAGCCATGTTTGCTGTGAGTGTCAAAGGAGTGCAGGCGACGGGTACCGCGTGATCGGTTGGCAATTCCCAACGATGCGTCGCGGTCGGCGGTCTCGCCGCGAGGTCGGTTGGCACCCGCCAGTAGGCTGGCGCGATCGCGCGCTTCCAAGCGCCGTGCTGGTCACCGCGCGCAAATTTGGTGGGCGGCGAAAGACATCGCTTAACCGTCATTTCGTTAAACCCCCTAGCCGCCGACTAATACGACGGCAGCCAGGCTGTACCCCTGGTCGGCATTGCTGAGTACGTCGGCGCCGTATCGCGTATATGTGCAGTCGGGTATCGCCTCCCACCCGAACAGGACAGCTCCATATATGGCCTTCTCCTGGCTGTCTCCGTAACCTGCCAACAATTTGGCCTTGCCGGCCGGGTAGGCCAACTCGCGCAACACCGGCATCGGGTCTTCGAAGGGAGTGAACCGGGCCGTGTGTTCGGCGTACGATTGCGTCTCACCGTTGGCGCGTTGAGCAACCCCGTCGAGCACGGGATCTGCTTGCAGCGCTGGGCATCCACCACGTTTCCCCTCCGCCGCCGATCTCAAAGTCGTGGTGGGGTCCGCGTTCGACGCCGGTGCCAACAGAATGGCCATCGTCGCAGTCATCGTCGCCACGACGACCGCCCGGATGCCCGCGCGGTAACACCGATGCCTCGTTACCCGCCGGCTCGCTCCGGGCGCCACAACCAGATCGATTCGGAGTCGCTCCTGCGCGATCAGGTGAGTCAGCGCCTCGTGTCCCTGCGCCGTGAGCCGAAGTCGACCGCCGGATTTCTCGAATTTCCCTGGCCGCCGCGACTCCTGCACCACTACCTCTGATTCATCGTGCGTCAGACCGGCGTCAGCGACGAGATCTGGCAATCTCAGCCGCCCCTTCAGTCGCATCAACTGCGGAGTTGCGAGTCCGTAGTTCAACTCTGAACCTCCATTGACGCGCTCCGGCTCCGGTTGCGCCGGAACGGCCGCGGCGATGTGTTCGCCGCGCGAATCTCTATGTACAGCACTGTGATCCCTGCCTCACCGTGAAAGCAAGGTGACCTGAGTCACCGGCACCATAACAAAGTCTATGGTGCGCTGGCAAGCATTGTCTTGCAGGAGCGCCCACGTCGAACGGGGCATGCGAGCAAACTGAGTCACGCGGTGCGGCAACACGATCTAGTACTTCGCTGCCGACACGGCTTCCTCGCCCGCCGGCGATGCGTGATCGCAGAGCTCAGCACGCCGACGACGCCGCGAAAGCAGTCCCTTGGTTTGTCCTTGTTTGAGACACCTCGAGTAGGGAATGGATCGCCAGTCCTCTACTGCGTCAGTGGTGTTCGGCTAGTGGCCTAGGAACTCGGCGTTGTGCTCGCCAACCTGCGGCGGCGGGGTGTCGCCCGCTGTTTCGAACGCCGTGTACCGCGCGGGCGTGCGGATCACCTTCACCTCGCGGTCGCCTTCGCCGACGGTCACGGTCAACTCGTTCTCTGCAAAAATCGGCGTCGCGACGACCTGCTTCCAGTTGTGGGCAAGTGTCGCCATCAGTCCGTTGCGACGCAACAGGTCGACCCATTCCGCGGCGGTCTTGGCTGCGAGCGCGGATTCCAGCTCAGCCTTCAGGTCATCGAAGTTGATCGAGCGCGCGCGCTGATCGGTGAACCGTTCGTCGGTGGCCAGCTCGGGTCGTCCGATGACCTCGCACAGTTTGGTCCAGTGCTTGGGAATGTATGCACTGAGTACGAGGAAACCATCGGATGCCTTGAAGGCCTCCGATGGCTGCGTTGCGAAGGCTACCTTCCGGCGCGACTTTCCACCAGGGTCGATTTCCAGCTTCTTCTCTTGCAGCCCTCGCGATTTCGGATCATTGTTCAGGTGCAGAGTCAGCTGATTCGCCTGCAGGCTCACTGCCACGTCATACATCGCGACGCGCACGACGTCCGCGACTCCGTGGCGTTCGCGGTTGAGCAGCGCGGCGAGCACCGCCTGGGCGAGAACGTGACCGCTCGCGCCGTCGACGAGCTGGAAAGGCACGATTTGGGGGCTGCCGTCGGGCCGGCGCATGCCGGTCGTCATTCCGGCCTCGGCCTGCACCATCAGGTCGATCCCGGGTCGCCCGCCATTCGGACCGTTGCCCCCGTACGCAGACAGCCGGGCGTAGACGAGCCGTGGATTGCGGCGTTGCAGCTCCTCCGGCCCGAGGCCGAGCTTCTCCATCACGCCAGGCCGGAAGGCCTCCAGGACGACGTCGGTGGTGTCGGCCAGCCGCAGGACTGCCTCCCTGCCGTCGACGGTGGACAGATCGACCATCACCGACTTCTTTCCGCGGTTGTTCGGCAGGAAGTAGGTCGCCAGCGGCTTGCGGCCGGGCAGTAGCGAGGTGATGCGACGCGCAGCCTCTCCGCCTGGGGCCTCGATTTTGATCACTTCGGCGCCCAGATCGACGAGAACCTGACCGGCGAGCGGGCCCGCGACGTTCTGCGTGAAGTCAAGGACGCGAAAGTCGTCCATGGGGCGGGAAACATGATCGCGATGCATGTCGCACCTTCCATAACGTTGTCTATGGTGCGCCAACCATAACGTAGGCGATGGTGCGATAGAGGCCCGAAAGACACCGGGACCCTTGGTAGGGGGCTGATTACACGCGTTCCCCTACGTGCGAGTCGATGAGGCGGATGAACTCGTCGAGCAGCACGGCGAGGTCGTCACGATGCCCGGCGGCCGACAATTGCTGGTAGCCGACCAACATCGACATGCCCAGCGAAGTCAGCGCTTTTGCCAGCGCCTTGTCTCCGACGACGTCGGCGATCGCCTTCTGCACCGTCTTTCGCCGTGCATCGTCCACGCGGCGCTGGACCGCGCGCACGGATTCGTCGTTGGCTCCCCACGCTCGAATAGCCGCTTCGGCCTCGTGGTGCAAGTCCAAGGTCAGCTGGCGTAGTTTCTCCACGTCGTCCGGACCCCCTCTGCCGAAGGACATTTCCCTGAGGATCACGACCTGCCGATTTGCCCAGTAGTCGAGAAGTGCGTCGACAAAGCTCTTCCAACTTCCGAAGTGGTGGTAGAACGAACCGCTCGTCACGCCGAGCCCGCTACACAGCACGCCGACGGTAAGACCCTTGAAGCCAGACTCGGCAAGGAGTTGGAGTCCGTATTCAAAGTACTGATCCCTGTTGACCACTCGCGTCATTCGTCCACCGTATAGGAGTCTATCTTCCCGAAGAACCATAACGTGCTCTATGGTTGGATGCGTTGAGTATGGGCGGGGGCTCGATGTAGAGCGCGCCATTCGGCGAAGCCGAAACGCGCTCCGTCCGCCTACCCGACAACTAATTCCGTCTACGTTCCGGAGCAATAGTGACCATCCGTACGTTCGACGACGTCGAACTTTCCTCGAAGGCCTTCTGGGCGAAGACCGCCGCCGAACGTGAGGAATCGTTCGCACTCCTCCGCGAGGAACGTCCGATCACCTGGCAACCCCAGGTCGAGGACCCATGGATGCCGGACGACAACCCCGGCTACTGGGCCGTCGTCCGGCACGCCGACATCGTCGAGGTGAGCAAGCGCAGCGATGTGTTCATCTCGGGCAAGGGCGTCACGTTCGAGAACTTGCCTCCTGACGTACTGCGTGGTTCACAGTCGATTCTTGCCATGGATCCCCCCGAACACACCAAGATCCGCAAGCTCCTCCGAGCCGCGTTCACCCCTCGCCAGGTGCAGCTCATCGAGGACCAGATCCAGGCAAATGCCAAGGACATCGTCGACGGTATAGCGGGCAAGGGCGAAGCCGACTTCGTCAAGGAAGTTTCCGCAATCCTGCCGATGCGCACGGTGTGCGACATGATCGGCATTGACCGAGCGGACCAGTCGCAAGTCGCGCACGCGGCCGAGGTAATCACCGGATGGAACGATCCGGATGTTCGGGGTGGCCGGGAACGTGGTCCGGCGCTCGCCGAAGTCGGTTGGTACCTCACAACTCTGGCCCGCAAGTTGGCTAGGGAGCGCCGCGCCGAGCCGCGTGAGGATCTGATCTCGGCGCTGGTCAACGCCGAGGTCGACGGCGAGCGGCTGAACGATGTCGAGATCTCGGCGTTCTTCACGCTGCTGTGCGTCGCGGGCACCGACACGACGCGGCAGACTGCCACGCACGCGGCCAAGGCGCTGACCGATCACCCGGCCCAGCGACTCTGGCTGGCCGAGGATTTCGAAGGGCGAATCAGGGTCGCCGTCGAGGAGATGGTGCGCTGGGCCTCGCCGGTGATGACGTTCAAGCGCACCTGCGTGCAGGACTACGTCCTCGCGGACGTTGCGGTCAAAGCCGGTGACCAGATCGTCATGTTCTACGCATCCGGCAATTGGGACACGACGGTGTTCGAGCACCCGCAGCGGTTCGACTTGTCGCGAAATCCTAACCCGCACCTTGGATTCGGTGGCGGCGGCAGCCACTTCTGTCTCGGCAGCCAGGTCGCGCGCGCCCAGCTCCGCGCTCTGTTCCGTGAATTGCTCACCCGGATACCGGATTTCCAGGCCGGTACGCCGGCGATGCTTGCCGGAAACTTCATCCACGGCATCAAGTCGATGCCGATCACGTTCACTCCCGAGAAGTCGGCGCGATGACGGCTCCCTGCCGCCTTGACCGAACGACTCGCCCATCAGCTGACCGATACGGGCCGTTTTGTTTCACGGTGACAGTGACCACTCGTGTCCTAGTTCTGCGCGCTGCACAAGCACTGATGAGCTGTTGGCTGGTTATTCGGCGAGGTCGAAGGCAGCAATGACTTTGGTGGGCCTTATCCGGACGACGAGCTCGCCGGGGACGCCGTTACGTCGGCCGAATTCTTCCGCGCGGTCAGGGCCCATGTAACGGGCGCCGGTGCGTGTTGCGATGTCGAGGAGTTCGTCGGGGTCCTCGGAGAGGGCGGCGATGCCCTGGACTTGGATGAAGCCGTACGGCGGGTGAGGGTCGTCGACGCACAGCACGACACGTGGGTCCCGCGTCAGCGCTTGGCCTTTGGCGGAGGCTTTGGCGGTGTTGAGGACGAGATCACCGTTGTCGACGACAAACCAGACCGGGGCTAGGAGCGGGCGTCCGTCTTGGGCGAGGAATCCGAGCATTCCGGTCCGGGTGCCTGCGGACAGGAACTCGACGGCGGTGGCGGAGAATTCGGCGACGGGGGTCATGCGTCATTCACCCCAGCGTGATGCGGCGGTCACGCGCTCCAGCTGCGTGACGTGTGGCGGTGTCGAGCGCTCGCTGACTAGCGTGTGTCCGATCGAGAACATCGGTCCGCGCTCGGGGACGGCCCGGATCTGCTCGACGATGTCGTCGACGATGCTGCGCGCGAATGCCAGTCGCGGGTAGGCCACATGGATGGCGGCGGCCTGGTCGTCACTGATGCACTCGGTGAACTCGCCGAAGTCCATCCCTGCGCCCGCGCGGGTCAGGAAGGTCAGCGGCCCGCGGCGCTCGGGAATTCCGGGCGAGGTATGCAACGCGATAGCCTCCCACACCTTGTCGACCTCGGCAGCGCCAAGGCCTTGAGCGGTAAGAAATTCAGCGGCACGATCAGCCCCGCAGATCTCGAAGCGAACTGGATCGCGCACGTCGCGACGCAAACCGATGTCGTGCAGCAGTGTCGCGGCAAACAGCAGTGTCTCGTCCACCTCATTGGTCAAGTTCAGATGATCACGCAGCATACGGGCGAAGATCCAACTTCGAGCGCTGTGATTGGCCACGGAGCGGCTCTCTTGGCTGAACACCAATTCCATTGCGGCCGCGGCCCACGGCACGTCCGGAGTTGCGAGCAAGGCGTCGTGGTTGGTCGTTGTCATAGTCCGATAATCACCCGTGTAGACGTGCGCCGCCGCTGTCTATAAGTCATTGTTCGATATATTCAAGACAATCTGCTGACGAATTCGCTGGTTGGCTGGATTGTCATAGTCGATATAATCTCGTCATGAAGACGCATCGCGTGGCTGTTTTGGCGCTCAACCACGTCATCCCGCTTGACCTAGCCTTACCGGTCGAGGTCTTCTCCCACCCGCCCTACCGCACGCAAGTGTGCGCCCCGACGTCGCCGGTGCGCACGACCGCGGGATTTACGATCAATCCCGATCGGGGCCTTCGCGCCTTGGCGCGTGCCGATACCGTGGTGGTACCTGGATACCGTCCCCATGATGTGTCGCTCGATCCAGCGGTGTTGGCGGCGCTTCGACGTGCCCACGCACGTGGAGCGCGCATGATTTCGATCTGCGTCGGCGCCTTCGCCCTTGCCCAGGCCGGAATCCTCGATGGGCGGCCGGCGGCAACGCATTGGCGCAATACCGACGAGCTTGCACAGCAATTCCCCGCGATCGATGTGCGTGCTGATGTGCTCTACGTCGACGACGGTGACGTGCTGACGTCTGCGGGCGTGTCATCTGGCCTTGACCTGTGCCTGCACGTGGTGCGCACGGACCTCGGAGTGGAGGAGGCTCGCCGCATTGCTCAGGAGTTGGTCGCAGCTCCCCACCGTGACGGCAACCAGGCCCAATTCATCGCACGTCCGCTCGAGGTTGCCGGGACCGGTCCGATAGGCGAATTATGCGCCTGGGCCAAGGAAAACCTGGACCAGCAGATCACGTTGGAGGATCTGGCCGCTCGGTGTGCGATGTCGCCACGCACCTTGACGCGACACTTCCGGGATGCCACCGGCACCACGCCCCTGCAGTGGCTGCTGACGATGCGCATCGATGAAGCGCGGCGACTACTGGAGACCACGGATCTACCCATCGACGATGTTGCCGAGCGCGCCGGATTCGGCACCGGCCTGAACCTTCGGACGCACTTCCGCCGCAGGCTCGACACCGCCCCCACCACGTATCGACGCAACTTCCGTGCGCCTGGCGGTGCGGTGCAACACGCGGCGGTGTGAGCACCACCGCCGCGGTCCTGCCCCGGGAACGTGTGCGCAGAAGCGCCAGCGCAGCGTGGATGTCGTCGGCTCGCCGCTAGACCATGGTTTGTCTCATGCGGTTCGTCGAGTCTTTCCGGTTCGACCGAAGCGGTTGCGGTAATCCTGCGGTGATACGCCGAGCACCTTGACGAAGGCCCGGCGCATGCGCTCGTCGTCTCCGAATCCAGCACGGCGCGCGACGGTGTGCACGGGATCGTGCCCAGTTTCCAACAGACGTCTGGCTGCTCCCACACGGATTCGTTCCACCGCACGCGCGGGGCTTTCGCCGGTTTCGCGGACATAGACGCGAGCGAAATTCCTCGGGCTCATGTGTGCGGCATTGGCGAGCGCGGGCACGGAGAGGTCCGCGTCGATGTTGGCGCGGATCCAGTCGTGCAGCTGCTCGAACCGGCCATCGGCATCTCGAATCTGTTGTCTCAGTTCGACGCTGAACTGCGATTGTCCGCCGGGCCGCTTCAAGAACAGAACCATTCCACGCGCCACGTCGAGAGCGGTCCGGTGATCGAGGTCTTGTTCGATCATCGCCAACGCCATGTCGATTCCCGCTGACACCCCGGCAGACGTCCAGACATGGCCGGAGGTGACGAATATGGCGTCCGCGTCGACGGTCACGGCGGGATAGTGCTGCGCGAGTTTCTGGCAGAACGCCCAGTGCGTCGTCGCATGCCGGCCATCCAATACCCCGAGCTCGGCGAGGATGAACGCTCCCGTGCAGATGGAACCGAGGCGACGCGGTTTTCGAACGTGCTTGGCCAGGCAGGTGCGTAGGGTTTCGGTCGTTGCGGGCGGGAGGTCGAGGACCCCACCAGAGACGAGCAATGTGTCGACGGCCCGCAGCACCGTGGTGTCCAATGCCGCGGTCTGCAGCGTGACGCCGGTGTCGGTGGTGATGGGCCCGCCGGCTTCGGAGGCGAGGACCAAGTCGTAGGCGCGGCGACCGTCGTCGAACCGTGCCTCGCTGAACGCCTGCATCGGGCCGCAGATGTCCATCAGCTTGGCTCCGTCGTAGGCGACGAGCACCACCTTGCGCAGGCGTTGCCGTTGCGGGCGTGCTGTGGCTGATTTTGAGGGCATGTGTAATTTTATGCCATGCCGCAAGCGCCTAGCAGGTCGGCTGGTCGCCCCAGCCTGAGTTATTGATGACGTCAAGGAAGGTGAGCTGTGTCCCGCCGCGCAGGTGATACACGTGGGCGGGGAAGGTAAACGGTGGGCCCTTGCGGGGATTGACGTGGATTCCGTGTGCGATGAGGTCGGCGATCGCGTAGTCGAGGTTGTGTCGTGGCCATGCCTCGTGGACGCGATCGGCGAACCCCGGTGGCAGCAGTCCCTTTTCGTTGCCGTCGATATCCAGCGAGATGCCGAAATGCGTGACGGAGTGGTCGGGGCCGAAGCGGTGAGCCAATCCGAGGCTGGTGTGGACGGCGATCGCCTGCCAGATGGTGGTGACTTTGCCCTCTGCTACCCCGTGTTCACGCAGGAACCGCGCGGCCGCATCGGCACCGTCGACCTCGAATCGCTGGTCTCCGCCGCCATATTCGGTCAGTCCAAGGTCGTGCAGAACACTGCTGAGAAAGACGGTTTCGTCGTCGTAGTCGGTGCCGCTGCGCAGCCCTTTGGCGGCGGCCAGTTCACGTCCGAAAACGTAGGAGCGCACGGTGTGGTTGGCGACGAACTGCGGTGACACCTCGTACAGCAGTCGCAGTGCGGCGGTGGATACTTCGGTGTCGGGGAAGTGCCACTGGGCGGCGAGGTCGAGTGAATTGGTCATGGGGTGTCGTCCCTTCGTGCCCATGCATTCACCATGCTCAACTGCGCCGGGGGCCACCAGGGTTCAGATGGTCACCGCACACGAAGATCTGGCCATTTATCCCTGCAGCGCAACATATTCACGACGGGGTGGACTGGCCAGGGTCTGCCGTCTGCATGGTGTCGCCTGTTCGGTACTCACCTGGTGTGACTCCAGCGGTGCGGATGAAGTGATAGCGCAGGGAGTCATAGGAACCGAACCCACAGCGTTCGGCGATGCGGTCCATGGTCAGGTCAGTGGTGTCCAAGAGCTGCCGCGCCCGGTCGACCCGCAGTTGGGTGAGGTAGCCGAGCGGTGTGGTGTCGAGGTGATCGCGGAACTGCCGGTTGAGGGTGCGCACGCTCACCGAGGCGCGTGCGGCCATCGTCGAGAGGGTAAGGGGTGCAGCGGAGTTGCGATGCATCCAGTCCAGCAGTTGCCCGAGCGGTTGCTCGGATCTCTGCTCCGCAGCACCGTCAGCCGGCGGCGTGTTACGCCGCGGCGCCGCAGCCCGCAGATCGTGGTCGCCGGGCTGGTCGGCGGAATCGGCCGCTGGTTCCGCCTCCCACGGCTGACGGTTGTGGTGTCGGCGCCATTCTTTTGGGCTGACGCCGTATTCGGCGCGGAATGCGCGGCTGAAGCTGGACATGTCGGTGAACCCGCGGCGGCGGGCGACGGAGGCAATCGTCGGGTAGGCATTCCTCGACAGATCGTGGCGGCACGCCTCCAGTCGATGGGTGCGGATCCATTCGGACAGGCTGATTTCGGCGTCAGCGAGGACTTTGTACAGGTGCCGGACAGAGATGTAGTGCGCGGCGGCAATCATCTCTGCACCCAGGTCGGGGTCGGCGAGGTGGGCGCGGGCGAATTCTAGGATTCGCAGCGCCAGGGTGGAGGCCAACGGATCGGCGGCGCCGTCGTTGCGCAGGTGGGTCGCGATGACCGCGCGGACGAGCTCCACGCTGGGATGGCCGACCGACTCGGCGTGGGAAGCCGTCCGCAGTGCTGGGTCTGCCGCCAGGCGACGAAGATAGTCGTAGGTCAGCGACGTCACGGGATGCTGCGGGCTCAGTGAGACGGCGCAGGCCCGGCGGATGGCATCGTGGGGCATCGCCAGTGAGGCGTGGGGTATGCGGAAGAACTCGCCGGTCATGCCGGTGTCATTGAGCAGGGTGTAAGGCGCGGTGGAGTCGTAGATGACCAGTGCACCTGGATGGAGTATCGCTTCGCGCCCGTGTTGCACGACCATGCTCGTGCCAGACAGTTGCAGGTTGACGAAGATGCTGGGTTCCATATCGTCGCGTGCCAGAGACGGCGTGCGGTCGACTCGGAAAGCGGTGGTCTGACCTGAGCACACGGTGAGGTCACCCAGGTCGGTAATCACGCCGTGGGCTGTGGCGCCGGGCCGGTCGCCGATCCAGTGAAGTTCGATCGGCACCATCGTCGTCCCGAGCGCTTCGTGGACAAATTCAGCGCGGTCGGTTGCGGCGACTTCATCGGTGTTCAGGATGAAGGACAAATCCACCACCTCCTCTACAGACGCTAAGGGCGGGCCCCGGTGCGTGGCGATTGGGCGCTGTCGTCACACTGTGACGCCGCAGCCGACCTGCCCGCGAGATGGCAGATCGCCATTGATCCTTGTTTTCCCGCCATCTTCGCGAAAAAGTACGTCATGGCTCATCGTGTAGTGGCAGTGGCGTTACCCGGTCTGGTGACCTTCGATCTCGCCTGCGCATTGCAAATGTTCGGGCATGGCCCCAATCTCGCCCCGTCGGCTCTCTACGACCTGGTGGTTTGCGGGCCAGGTGGATCGCACATCTCCACGTGCGATGGGTTCGACCTGCGGCTACCCCGTGATCTCGGTGCGCTCGAGAACGCGGACACCGTCGTGGTTCCCGGCTACGCTTCGGCACCGGATGCCGCGCCGTCCGACGAGGTGCTGGAGGCTCTGCGGCAGGCGGCCGAAAGCGGGGCGCGGATGATGTCCATCTGCATCGGTGCGTTCGCGCTCGGCCATGCCGGATTGCTGCGCGGGCGCCGAGCCACGACGCACTGGGCTGGCATTGACTCTCTCAAGCGTGAATTCCCTGACACGGTGGTCCTCGACGACGTGCTCTATGTCGATGAGGGGGATGTCCTCACCTCGGCCGGTCTGGCCAGTGGCCTGGATCTCGCGTTGCACCTGACTCGTCGCGATCACGGCGCCCATGCCGCGGCCGAACTTGCGCGCTGGAACGTCTTGTCACCGCACCGCGACGGCGCGCAGGCACAGTTCATCGCCACGGCCCCTCCCGATACCTCGGCGAGCTCGATGGACTCGCTCTGCCAGTGGGCGTTGAGACACCTCGATCAGCCGCTGGGTTTGGCCGAGATGGCAAGACGCGCAAACGTGAGTGAGCGAACCCTGCTGCGCCGCTTCCGATTAGAGATCGGCACCAGCCCCAAACGCTGGCTGTCGCAGGCACGACTAGACCGCGCCCGCCAACTGTTGGAAACCACGGACATCCCCATGACCGATGTCGCTCAGCGCACCGGGCATGCGTCGGCGGCGGCGCTGCGCGATCACTTCACGGCGGCCCTCGGGACCTCGCCGGCCGCGTACCGCCGAGCGTTCCGGCCGCCGCGGTCGCAGTCGGGCGCTCGGTTCTAGTTCTGCGGCGGCGACAAGCGCTGGTCGAAAACCGAGGGCCCCAGGTAGCGCTCGAAGACGCGCCAGCCGTTGTCAGTGCGGCGCAGCCGATCAAGCATCGGCGAGTACAGCCAGATGGACGGCACGCCATACGGGCTGTTGACGATGCCTTCTTCGAGGGGTACGCCCGGGGCCGTGTCGGGGAATGCGTAGCGCACCAACATCATGTGGTAGCGCACCGCCACACCATCGGGGCCATCTGCGTCGACGATGTGATTGGTGGCGTGGCGTGCCACGCCGGGAATCAGATAGCGATACTCCTGTTCGAAGAACACGCGAATTTCTTCGTGCCCGCGGAAAGAGCCGTCGAAGTGGAATGCCGCGGCTTCGGGCAGAAACGACTCCACCATCGCATCGACATCCCACACCTCGAACAGCCAGTTGAGCCGGTTGACGAAATCTATGGCGTCGATGCGGTCTTGGGCACTTAGCGCGCCTTGAAAGGCGACAGGCGGAAAACTCAGCATGGGCCTACCTTTCGTCGTCGCCCGACCCGACAGGGGTACGCGCGGTGTCGTGAAATCTGCTGCGGTCGCTTCAGATACATACCTCGACCCTAGAGAGCCCTGGGCAGTAATAGGCGTCCTTGCGCGCGTCGTGCACTCCACGCACACCGCTGTGCAATCTGTACACACTCACCCACAACCTCGGCCACGTCCGAAGGCATGCCCGGCCTTCACAAGGTGCGCCGGCAGTGCCGCCCAAGGCGGTTTCTACGCGGGAATGTCGCGCACGATCTCAGTCAGCTCACCGCTGTTGATCTCATAGAAGAAGCCATACAGGTTGACGGTCTTGGGTACGACGGGGCTCTTACGGAGCAGATCCACGTCGTACTTGATCGACTCGTCGAAGTGAGTGACAGCCAGGCTCTCTCGATCGAAGAACTCCGTGAGATCAGTACCGTGACGCTCCTTATGCCATTCGGTGAGCTGCTCTGCTGTGAATGCTGTTGCGCCGCAGAAGGAGTGATGCACCACGACGACGTTCTGCACGCGGAACAGGTAATCCAGTGTCGCGACGGCGAGCAGCGCATCGACGGCACGTCCGCCGCCGTTGGCCATGGTGAACAGCGTTCTAGTGGAACCGACCTTGTTACCGGCGCCGTCGAGGATGTCTTCGCCCGGGTACACCTCGTCTGGCAGGTGCTTGGCCACCGCGTCCGGAATGTCTGCGGCACGGGGGTCGAAGCAATGAATGACCAAGGTCTTCATGGGAATTGCGCCATTGAACCCCTGGAACTGGGAGGCGTCGAACCAAGGTTGGGTTCGGAATTCGTATTTGCTGAGATCCACAATTTCCTCTTTACTCGTCAGATGGTTCGTGATGGTGTTTCGGCGCCGACACGTGTGGTCGCCGCGTGGCCGGGTGTCTCCTATTCGTCGAAGGGCGCCATGTCGAGCGCGATGGGAGCATCGGCGATGGTGAGGGGTGATCTGTTGTGGGCAACACGCGTACAGATGTGAAACCAGTGCCGGTATGGCTGCTTGCGGTCGACTTCGTGGTTGAGGACGTCATTGAACGCGCGCTTGAAGTTCAGCCTCGGGTAGCGCCGCAGGACTTCGCCGACGTCGGCGGGATCGAGTGCGGCATCCTGCACCCCGGAGACGTCATATTCGACACCCCGCTGCATGATGCGGCTTGTGTCACCGCGAAACTCGTTGACGTCCCCGGTGTGCAAAGCAATGTTGTCCCAGACGCTTTGGGCACGCTCTTCACAGACCCCCCTATCGAGCAGGAACGTGCGCGCCGCAGTGGCCCCTTCGATCTCGAAGCGGTGCCTGCCCACGAAGTGCTCGGTGAGGCCGAGGTCGTGCAGGACTGCCGAGAGGAACATCAGCTCGCTGTCGACCTTGATATCTTCCTGTTGCGCGAAAAGTTCGGCGAACCAGTAACTGCGCATGGCGTGGTTGAACAGCATGTCGCTGGACACGCTTCGTGCCAGGTTCTCGGCCTGCTGGGCGATGGTGCTGTTGGGTGCCGAGATGTCGGTGATCATGACAGCGTCCGTTCTTTTTAGCGTCGACTTCGAGCGTAGGAGCACCGCGCACGTGGCGGCAATGACAACTACTCCTCGTTTTCTGCCATCGCTGCGGCCGGGTCATTCGCGTCGGTGCGGGCTGATTCCGGGGACGCGCAGGTGCCCTCGCGAAGACTAAGGCACAGCCTTTTACGTTGTGCGACAGTGTGATCCACGTGAATCGCGCCCGCTGCCGGGCGGATTTACATCAACTGCACGAGGGTGTGCGAGCAGTGCTTCGCGCGGCCGCTTCACGTCACTCGCATTCGATATCGGACTTTTCGGCGCGCCCC